>CAIQCB010000032.1 GCA_903870245.1 uncultured Methylocystaceae bacterium | reverse complement strand
GTTATGCGTATCGAGCGCCATTTGCGCGGCGGCGAGCGGCGCGAGGCCGTAGTAATCGTCGAAGGGGTTGAAGAGACGAATGTGCAACACCGGTTCGAGGCCGTCGCCGCGCAGGTCGTAGCGGGTTTCGTCGGCGCCGGCGCGATAAACAAAAGCCGCCGGCCAGCCGTTGCGGCCGGGAACGACGCTCATGCGGTCGGGCCGCAGGGCGTAGAACTCGCGCAAAACGCCGTCGAGCGTCGCCGCCTCGACATAGGCGTTGCCGTAGAGCATCAGATTGGCGCAGAGCGTTTCGATAAAGCCGACGCCGCTGTCGAAAGGATTGGGCCGCGCCAGAAGATCATGCAACGGATGATCCGCCGCCTCATCCTCCCCCTCGTAAATCAGCCAGGGAATGGCGGCGGCGGCCTCCGCGATCATCCGCACGCAGCGATGGCAAATGGCGTTGCGTTCGTAGCCTTCGCGGGCGAGGGCGCTGTCGTTGCGCGAGGTCCAGTGCGGCTGGCCGAAGGCTTGCAGGGCGAGCAATTGCCCGGCGCGCGAGGTTTTGTGCTCGTGCGCAGGCGTAAACGCTTGCCGCAGCCGCGTCATCAATGAGGGCATGAGAGACCTGTAAAAAAAGGGAGGGGCGTGTTCGCAGCGCGCTGGGCGCGCGTGAATGTTCCCGCTGGGCTAGATGCGGCGCACGCGCGGCGGCGCGGCGCGCGGCGTCAGGGCCAGCGCCGTCACCGCCCAGACGAGCGCGTCGAGCCGGTCGGGGCTGCGTCCGGAGGAAAGTCCGTCAGGTCCGAAGTCGCACATTTCGTCCTCCAGCGCCGGAAAGGCGCCGACATGTTTCACCCGGCGTTGTTCGTAGAGCTGCGCCACAGGCGCGGCGCGCAGATATTTGCCGCGCGTCGCCCGCACCATGGTCACCGGCGCGGCGGGATCGGCCTCGTGCAAAACGGCGCGCACCATCTCGCCGCCCTGGTTGACTTCGGCGACCAGCGCATCGGCCTTGAGCCTGTGATAGAGCGCGATGGCCGCGCGCGCCCATTGCGCCGGGCGCGCCGGGCCGAGCGAGGCGTCGGCGAGCACATGAACGGTTCCGCCGGAGTCGACGCCGGCGGCGACGACGCCGCAACGATCGGCGCGTTTCGAGGCGCTCGCCGGCGGATCGACGGCGACGACAACGCGCGTTAGCGCCGGCGCCTGCGGCGCTCGCGCCGCTTCGAGCATGTCGCGGGTCCAGAGCGCGTCGCGGCGCTCGTCGATCAGTTCGCCGTCCAGTTCCTGTCGTCCGAGCCTTGTGCCGGCGTAATGGGCGACAATGGTTTCGAGAAAGCCGGGCGCGAGATTGGCGGCGTTGTCGCGCGTCAGCGCCCGGGTCAGCGCCGTCGCCGGAGCGGAGATCAATTCCTTGACCAGCGGCGTCGGGCGCGGCGTCGTCGTCACCATCTGACGCGGCCAGTCGCCCAGTCGCAATCCGAATTGCAACATGTCCCACGTCTCCCTTGCGTAGCGCCATTTCGCCAGCTCGTCGCACCAGGCGGCGTGAAATTGCGGACCGCGCAGGCTTTCCGGGTCTTCCGCCGAAAAGGCCTGCGCGATCGCGCCATTGTCCCAGACCAGCCGGCGCCGCGTGGCTTCCCAGCGCGGTCGATCAGTCTTTTTGTGAATGGCCCGCAGGCCTGAGACGCCCTCGACCATCACCTCGCGCACATCGGCGGCGGTTTCGCCGATCAGCGCGATCCGCGATAACGGGCGTGGCGCGAACTCGGGCTGGCCGAGGGCCAGCCCTTTTACCCATTCGGCCCCGGCGCGGGTTTTGCCCGCGCCGCGACCGCCTAGCATCAGCCACACCCGCCAGGGCGCGCCGTCGCCTTTTGGCGGCGGCCACTGATCGCCGCGGGCGGTGAACGTCCAGTCGTCGAGCAGTCGCGCCACTTCGCGCGCGGTGAAACCGTCGAGAAGCTCATTGAGACGATTTTTCGCGTTCCAGGCGCTCAAGCCGTCGCGCAAGTTCGGCGCGCAGCTCGTCGATGTCGCGGGGCGGCGGATCGTCATCCTCTTCCTCTTCTTCGTCCACCGGAGCCGCCGCTGCGGGCGGCGGCATTTTCTTGAGTTCGACCAGCGTCTTGACGAGGCTCGAAAGCGTTCGGGCGCTGGTTTCGGCGTTTTTCGGCGTTTGCCGGGCGAGCGCCGTTTCGGCGCGAACAAATTCGCGCGTGACGGCGTCCTCCAGCCGCATGATCATCATTTGAACCTCGCGTAGCCGTTCCGGCCTTATTGGCCGAACATTGGTGTCGTTTCGCGGCGGGGCGGCGGGGGCGTCGCGCGCCGCCGTCTCCGTTGCGGCGTTGTCGGCCGGTCGGCCGAACCTTGGTCGGAGCGGCCAGCCGTTTTGAACGCGGAATGCGTGAAACCTGTGGGCGCTCATGCCGAGCAGCGCACGGATTTCCGAAACCGGCGTCAGGCCGGAGTCGTAAAGCAGACGCGCTTGCGCGACTTTTTCGGAAGAGGGGGCGACGATTCTGGTTTTTACCTGGTTCGTAGACTGGGTCATTGATTGGGTCATGGGCGCGGGCCTTCTGGAACGGACCGGCGTCTCCTCACGCCGGCCATAGTCGCGGTGGGCGTTGCTTTTCCGCGAATTCGGTCATGTGCTCCGACGCGCGATTAAGAAGGAAAGCAATCCGCTCAAAAGCGCAATTTCGGAGCATGAAGAATGTATACGCGAAGATCGTAACGGCGTCAAGGAAAAAAATCTTAACCATGGAAATTATTCATTTTCTCATTTTTGGCGGCCAGCGCTTCGGCCACTGACGGATAAAGTCCGGCAGGTCCTCTTCGGCGATTTCCGTCTCGTCGGCCTCTACGCGACCGCGCACGGAGACGCCGGCGCGGTGCACGCTGTCGGGATCGCCCGTGAGCAGGGGATGCCAGGCCGGCAGAGGTTTGCCAGCGCCGCGCAGCACATAGGCGCAGGTCGGGGGGAGCCAGCTGATATTTTGCAGCTTCTTAAGGGTCAGCCGGATACAATCCGGCACATGGTCGCGGCGATGGCGGTAATCCTGACAGCGGCAACTCTCCCGGTCGAGCAACTTACAACAGACGCTTGTCGGATAGATCCCGCCGGTGTCCTCGTCTTCGAGCTTGATCAGACAGCAGCGTCCGCAGCCGTCGCACAATTTTTCCCATTCCGCGCGGGTCAGCGCGTCGAGCGGCTTTTCCCAGAACGGAGGCGAGAGCTGTTTCCCTGTGGCTTTTTTTTCTGTCATGGCTCCCGCCGCGTCGACGCCCGTGCTAACCGCAATCCTTTCGCCATCCGTCATTGCGACGCCCCTCGTCAAGCTATTGTAAAAAAGGGGCTCACAAATCGCGATGGGGGGATTAAAATCCGTCTTGCCCGGCGGCGGGGCGCGAGGGCGGGCCAGTCGCGCGAACAATGAAAAGGCGTCGGAACCTTTGAGCGAACAGCCCTTACAGAAACGACTGCGGCGCATCCTGCTGGCCGTTGACGCGCGCTTCGACTCAACCGTTTACGACATGGCGCGCCGCGCCGGCGAAATCTACGAGGATTTCGTGCTGTTCATGGAGCGTTTCCATGTCTCGGGCGTCGCCCGACTGGGCGTCGAGCTGGCTTGCGAAACGCTGACTCTCGGTTTCTTTGGCCTTGTGTTCATGCTTGTGCTCGCGGGTTCAGCCTTCAAAATGACGCAAAACGAAGACTGGTTGAAGCAGGCCGATCTCGCAATCACATTTCTGGATCGCTACGGCAACGAAGTCGGGCGGCGCGGCATCCGCCACGACGACGCTGTGCCGATCGATCAATATCCCGATTATGTCGTCAAGGCGGTGCTCGCCACCGAGGACCGTCGCTTCTACGAACACTTTGGCATCGATGTCATTGGCACGTTGCGCGCGTTGACGGTGAACGCCCGCTCCACCGGCGTTGTGCAGGGCGGCTCATCGCTCACGCAGCAACTCGCAAAAAATCTGTTCCTCTCCAGCGAACGAACCTATACCCGCAAGATCAACGAGGCCTATCTCGCTCTTTGGCTGGAGCATCATCTGACCAAGCGGGAAATCCTCCAGCTCTATCTCGACCGCGCCTACATGGGCGGCGGAGCCTTTGGCATTCAGGCGGCGGCGGAATTTTATTTCGGCAAGTCGATCCGGGACGTATCCCTGTCCGAGGCGGCGATGCTCGCCGGTCTCTTCAAGGCGCCGACCAAATATGCGCCGCACAAGAATTTGCCTGCCGCGCGCGCGCGCGCCAACGACGTGTTACGCAACCTCGTCGCCGCCGGCTTCATGACCGAGAGCCAGATCACGCCCGCACTGCGCAGTCCGGCGACGCCCATCATGCGGCCGGCCGAAAACAGCGGCGACTGGTACCTTGATTACGCCTACACCGAGATCCGCAAGCTCGCCTCAAGCGGCGCGCTTGGCGACCATCGCGTATTGATCGTGCGCACTGCGCTTGATCCGAATGTGCAAAAACAGGCTGAGGAGGTCATCGAGAAAAATCTGCGCGAGCAGGGGCGCGGCTATCGCGTCAAGCAGAGCGCCATGGTGGCGATGGAGACCGACGGAGCCGTGCGCGCCATCGTCGGCGGGCGGGATTATGGCGCGAGCCAGTTCAACCGCGCCACCGATGCAATCCGTCAGCCCGGATCGTCGTTCAAGCCCTATGTGTATCTTACCGCGTTGATGACGGGCAAATATAAACCGACGACAGTCGTCACCGACTCGCCCGTCTGTATCGGCGATTATTGCGTGCGAAATTACAGCGGCGGCTATGCCGGCTCCCTGCCTCTGTCGCTGGCGCTGGCGAAATCTCTCAACACTATTGCGATCAAACTGTCGATCGCCATCGGTAATGGCGACTCGCGCGCCGGACGGGCGAAAATCATCGAAACCTGCCGCAAACTCGGCATCTCCACCCCGCTTGAAGACACCCCGTCCTTGCCGGTCGGCCAAAGCGGCGTGTATCTGATGGAGCATGCCGCCGCCTATGCGTCTTTCGCCAATGGCGGCAAACGCGCCTACTCCCATGCCGCTATCGAAATCCGCAACAGCCGGGGAGAGACGATTTACACCCATGATCGCGATGGCCCAAAACCGGCGCAGGTTCTGCCGCAGGACAAGGTCGTCGAACTGGCGACAATGATGAAGAGGGTCGTCGACGAGGGCACCGCCAAACGCGCGCAACTGCCGGGGATCGACGTGATCGGAAAAACCGGCACGACCAACGGCTACAAGGACGCATGGTTTTGCGGCTACACCGGCGTCATGGGCGGCTGCGTCTGGTATGGCAACGATGATAACGAGCCGATGAACAATATGACCGGCGGCGCCTTGCCGGCCGGCACCTGGCATGACGTCATCGCCTACGCGCTACAGGGCGTGCCGTCGACACCCATCGTCGGCCTGCGTCCGGCGGCGTCGAACGCCGGCGCGCCGTCCGCCGCCGTCAACGCCCCGTCCGGACAGACTCCTCGCTCTGGCATGTTGTCGAGAGCGGCCTTGCAGGCGATTGAAGCCATTCAGGTGAAACTGCGCGCCCTCGACCCCAAACCGGCGGGGCCGGGCGCGTTGCAAAAACAGGGCGCTGCCCCGCTCCCGGCCGCCGTCGCGGCGGGCGCGACGCCGTGACGGACAGACATGCCGACTCTTGAACCCTACGCCAATTATCTGCGCGCCGGACTTGTCGTGTTGATCGGCATGTCACTCGGCTTCGCCCTGACGCTGGCCGCCTTGCGCTCCGGCTACGGATTTAACCCGCTTGAGGTCGGCCCCTGGGTGGCGTGGCCGGACATCGGCGGTCCGGACGTCGATCCCTATGCGCGGGCGGTGATCGCGCGCTCTGGCGAGGCGCCATTGGCCAAGGAGCAGGGGCTCGTATTTGTCGCCCGCGTCGACTCGACTGGAGCGACGCTGGATGGAGATTGCGACTATACCATCACGGATCCGACGCCGCCGACGCGGTTCTGGACGATCGATCTCGCTGCGCCGGATGGCGGCGCGATCGATTGGCCGGGCGGTCGTCGCGGTTACAGCTCGGTTGATGTGTTGCGGCGCGAGAACGGCGCTTTCGAGATCGCCGTCTCCAGAGAGACGCGGCCAGGCAACTGGCTGTCGCCCGGCGCGGCGCGGCGCTTCGCTGTCGTGCTGCGACTCTACGACGTCGGTCTCGACGCGGCGGCGCGACCGGATGCGGAGGTCTTTCCGAAAATCCTGCGGCGGGGCTGCGCGTGACAATCCCGGACCGCTTCCTTGTTTATCTCCCCTGGGCGATCGCGACGCTGCTGATCGCAGCCATCGTGCATGTCGTCTCGATCTTGCTGATGCCGACGCTCGCGCCGCGCGACGCCTTTGCGCGCCTCTCGGCCTATGCGACGGCGGCGAAGGCGGATGAAAAACTCTTCGTGTTGCCGGCGCCGGCGCCCGGCGCCGCCGTCCTGCCCTATGAGGATGCGAGCGTCGTCGTTGGCGTCTGCGTTTATGATCTCACGAAAGGCTTGCTGCGCGTCGCCGGCCCGGTGAACGGCGAGGATTATCTCGCGCTCTCACTGCATGCGCGCAGCGGTCGTATTTTTCATGCGCTCACCGATCGTTCGGCGATCAGGGGAAAAATCGATCTGCTCATCGGCGACGAGCGCCAGATTGAGAGCGTCAACAACGCTGATGCGGAAGGCGCCAAACCGCTGGAGGTGCGTGTCGTCGCGCCGATGAAGCGGGGCTTTGTCGTCTTGCGCGCGCTCGCCAAACGCTTGTCGGATACGCCGCGCGCCCGCGCCGCTCTGGAGGCGATAAGCTGCGCGCGGCAGGAGCCGCCGAAGGATTGAGCGACGGCGCAACGCATCACAGCATCAGCTTTATAACGCCGCCAGATGAATTACACGTGATGATCGTGATAGCGCCGAAATATACTGTGTCTCAGCTCTCGGGTCGCATTAATGGGAAAAGCGTATTCCATGTGGCGGACGGTTACGCCGAGCATTGACGGAATTCTAGCGGGCGGAGCCTCAATGCCCCTCGCGCGCGCCGCCGGGAAGCGGGAAAATCTCGATGCCGTCTTCGAGCAGGGCGCGCGCTTCCTCGAAACTGGCGCGGCCGCGGATCGCGCGCCGTTGCGCCGCGCCGTCCTCGATGCGCCGCGCCTCGTCGGGAAAATTGTCGCCCACGTCCTCGGTGTTTTCGACGATTTGCTCGCGCAGGGCGTCGAGCGCCTCGCGCAGTTTCGCCGCTTCGGGATCGTGTCCGCGCGCGACATGCGGCGCCATAACCCCGCGCGAGATTTTCGTCGACTGGCAGAAGGGGCAATGGATTAAACCTTGCGCCGCCTGTGCGTCGAAACTGTCGCTGTCGCGAAACCAGCTTTCGAAATCATGGCCTGCGTCGCAGATCAGGCGGTAATGGATCATGAAGCGGCTCCGGCGGCGAGCAGCGGATCGAGGCCGCCTTTGGCGTTGAGGGCATGGAGATCGTCACTGCCTCCGATGTGACGACCGTCGATGAAGATTTGCGGCACCGTGCGGGCCCCGCCGGCGCGTTCGGTCATCGCCGCGCGCGCGGCCGGATCGCCGTCGACGGGGATTTCCGTGAAGGTCGCGCCCTTGCGCGCAAGCAGAGACTTGGCCCTTATGCAGTAAGGGCAGGTCGCGGTGGTGTAGATCTCGATATGGGCCATGGCCGTTCCATTTGCTCGCCGCGCTTATAAGCCCATGATCAGGCGCCTGTCACCGCCCGGGCGAAAACCAGCAGATCGACCTGCGCCGCCCCCGCCCGCAACAGGGCGCGTGCGGCGGCGTTTGCGGTCGCCCCGGTGGTCAAGACGTCGTCGACGAGCACGATGCGGCGGTCGCGCACCGCCGCCGCCTGTTCCGGCGCCACCTTGAAGGCGCCGGCGAGATTAGCGGCGCGCTGAACGCGCGAGAGGCCGACCTGCGGCGTCGTCGCCTTGATCCGCTGCAGCGCGAAGGGGTCCTGGGGCACGCCGCTTTCTCGCGCGATCACTCTGGCCAGCGCCGCCGACTGGTTGAATTGACGGGTGATGAGGCGGCGACGGTGCAGCGGCACGGGCGCGATCAGATCGGCCTCGGCGAGCAGTTCGGCGCCGGCCCGGGTCATCCAGCGGCCGATCGGCTCGGCCAGTTCGAGACGGTCGCGGTATTTCAGCCTGTAGGCCAACGCCCTTGCGCCGTCGCTGTCAAAACGCGCTACGGCGCGGGCGCGGGCGAACACAGGCGGGTTTGCGGCGGCCTCCAGCGAAATCAGACCCGGCTGGCCGAGATCGCGGTCGAAGGGAACGCCTAGGCGTTCGCAAAACGGCCGGTCGATGAAGGCGATCTGGCTCCAGCACGCCGGACACAGACCACCCTGTTCGGCGATGGCGCGGCGGCAGACCAGACAGCCGGGCGGGTAGATTGTATCGAGCAGACCGTCGCCAGCGCTTTTCGCCAGATCGACGAGGCGACGAAGCGCGGCCCTGGCCGCACTCATCCAAGAAGGCCGCCGGCTTTCGGCGCCAGCGGATTTTGCGTTATCGCCGCCGCGTCCGCTTCTCCGACGCCCGGCCAGTCGACGAGCGAGGCGTAGAGAGACTCGATAAAGCGTTCGTCGAGGTCCTTCAGGATGAAGACGATGCGGGTGCGATGGTCGTCGTCGGGCCAGGCGTCAAGGCGCTGCGGCGGATGAAAGACATGCTGGACGCCGTGAATAACCACCGGACGGCGTTCATCGTCGGCCAGTGCGACAATGCCCTTGACGCGCAATAGTCGCGGACCGTGCGTGCCGCGCAGCAATTCGATGAAGGCCTCGAAGCTCGAGGGCGCGAAAGGCTTGTCCCCGGTCAGGCAGAAGGCGCGGATATGCGCGTCGTGACGGTTGTGATCCTGCGAATGAGGATGATCATGATCGTGATGATCGGGATCGTCATGACGATGACCGTGGTCATGCTCGTGGTCCCGCCCGCGATCGTGCGCCGCTGCGACGGCTTCGGCGTTGAGCCACTCTTTCACGCGCGGCGTTTTCGTTTCGGGATCAAAAAGACCGCACTCCAGCAGGGCGGCGGGCGTCGCTTCACCCTTCGCCGTATTCAGGATGCGTGCGCCGGGATTGAGCACGGCGAGCCGCTCGGTCAGCGCCGCGACGCGCTCGGCGCCTTCCGGCAAATCTGTTTTCGTCATCACGAGGCGGTCGGCGACCGCCGCCTGTTTCACCGCCTCCTCCTGCGCATCGAGGGTCGCGTCGCCATTGACGGCGTCGATCACGGTGACAACGCCGTCGAGACGAAAGCGCAGCAGCAGATAGGGATGATACATGATCGCGTGCAGGATCGGCGCCGGATCGGCGAGGCCTGTCGTCTCCAGAATCACGCGGCTGAAGGGTTTAATCCTGCCATTGTCGAGCTTTCGCAGCAGATCCTCTAGCGTGTTCACCAGGTCGCCGCGGATCGTGCAACAGACGCAGCCAGAATTCATCAGCACCATGTCGCCGTCGATCTTCTCAATAAAGAGATGATCCAGGCCGACATCGCCGAATTCATTGATCAGGACTAGCGTGTCGGCGAGCTCCGGCGCTGTGAGCAAACGATTGAGCAAGGTGGTTTTGCCGGCGCCCAGAAAGCCAGTGATTATAGTCAGCGGAATCGGCGGCGGCGGTCGGCGCGCGACCGACGTGGCGCCGTCCGTCATTGTGCCGCGCCGGGCGTCAATGCCCTGGAGGTTTTGGATTTGCCAGCGGTCTTGCTGCTCGATTTGCCGGGCGTGGGAGCCGCTGACGCGGTTTGCACCCGACCGGCGTTGGCGAGGCGTTTTCTGGCGCCGCTTTCCGCCGTCTTGCGACGGGACGATCCGTTCCCGGCGACGTCCGCCGGCTCGGCGGCAGGGCTGTCGTTGTCGCTCAGGGCGCTTTCGCCGTCACTTCCCGGAGCGCCGGGCGTGCGGCCGACATAAACCTGCACCGGCTGAAAATGCGGGCGGGGCAGGTGGGCGACGTCCCTGGGGTTCATTTGTTGATCGCCGGACAAAGCGCTGAACAGGCCGAGCGCAGGAGAGACCCCGCCGCTGGAGGCTTGCAGGCCGTCAACTTCGGTCATGAATTCGGCGGTTGCCGCGCCGCGGTTGTGACAGACCTTCTCTCGCATGTCGGGCGCGGCGCCGGGGCCGCCGGCCTCGATGCCGGCGAGCGCGCCTTGCGCCTGACCCGTCTGGAAGCCGCGATCGAGCAGGGCCGCCGCCTTGGCGGTGCGGGCGCTGGCGGATGGCGCGCCAAGGATGACGGCGATGAGCCTTTGGCCGCCGCGCGAGGCGGAGGCGACGAGGTTAAAGCCCGCCGGGCAGGTGAATCCCGTCTTCATGCCATCGGCGCCCGGATAACGGCCGAGAAGACCATTATGCGTGGGGGTGATCCGGCTGCCAAGCTGCATCGCGCCAATGTTATAGAGATAGGCGTATTCCGGAAAATGCGTCAGCAGGGCGCGTCCGAGGATCGCCAGATCGCGCGCCGAGGTCACTTGCCGTTTGTCCGGCAGACCATTGGGGTTCACCCAATGCGATTGGGTCATGCCCAGCGAGGCTGAGGCGCGGTTCATCTCCTCGGCGAAGCCCTCGACCGAGCCGCCGACGCCCTCGGCGATCGTCACGGCGATATCGTTCGCGGACTTCACCATCAACATGACCAGCGCATTGCCCAGCGTCACCTCGGAGCCAGCGCGAAACCCCATCTTGGAGGGGGCCATTCTGGTCGCGCGCGGGGAGACCGTTAGCGGCGTATCCATGGTCATGCGTCCGGAACGCACGGCGTCCAGCGCGACATAGGTGGTCATCAGTTTGGTTAGCGAGGCGGGATACCACGAGGCTGTCGCCTCTTCCTGCGAAAGAACCTGACCCGAGGAAACGTCCACCACCAGCGACGGCGTTGCGAGCGTGCTGGTCGCGCTCAGGATGCAACACAGTAGTGTCGCCAGCGCGCCGACACGACGATGTTTGAAGCCGAGAACCATCCCTATCCTCCCGATCGCGCCCGCTCGAAGGGTCGCCGCCAAATCGCGGCCGCTGAACGAAGGTCTGTAATTGCGCGGAAATGTGGCCGCAGTTGGTCTTCGGGTCGCCGCCGCCAGGCCGACGCGGGCCGCATGCCCCGGGCGGTCGGGCCGGGATCATCAAGCACGCGCAGGCCGTCGTCCCGCGGCTTAAATAGTGAGGCGCAGAGTTTGCTAACGTGATAGTTAGGACTCAGGCGACTATGTAACGCTTGATCCGGCAAGTTAGCCGCTCCGGCAGGTCTGTCCGCGTTCGGGCGCAGGCCTAGACAGGGAACCGCCTTCTTGATCGATAAGCTGGAATTTTTGATCACCGTCGCCAGCGAAAAGAGCTTTTCGCGGGCGGCTGAGCTCTGCGGCGTCACCCAGCCGACCCTGTCGGCGGGCATCAAACAGCTCGAGGACACGCTTGGCGTGCTGCTCGTCAATCGCTCGTCCCGCTTCCATGGCCTGACGCCGGAAGGGGAGCGGGTGCTGGAATGGGCTAAGCGTATTGTCGGCGACACTCGCGCCATGCGTCAGGAAGTGCGCTCGCTCAGGGAAGGACTGTCGGGAAAGCTTCGGCTTGCCGTTATCCCGACTGCGCTCGGGATCGTTACGAAACTCACGGAAGCCTATCGGGTCAAACATCCGAACGTCGGCTTCACTGTATTGTCCGCCTCCTCGGCGGATGTTCAGGCCATGCTCGAAAATCTCGAGATCGATGCAGGCGTCACCTATCTTAACAATGAGCCCCTGGGTCGCGTCAGGACTATGTTCCTGTGCGCCGAGCGCTATCGTCTGCTGACATGCGCCAATCAGCCGTTGGGCGATCGCGAGCGGGTCACCTGGGCTGACATTGGCAAGATCGACCTCTGCCTTCTGACCCCGGACATGCAAAACCGCCGAATTATCGAGCAATTGATTCGAAACGCCGGCGCGGAACCCGCCCCGATCCTCGAGTCCAATTCCGCCATTCTGCTTTTCGATCATGTGAAATCAGGCCGCTGGGCGACGGTCATGCCTGAGAAACTTGCGAAAACACTTGGCGTCGAGCCCCCGCTCCGCGCAATTCCGATTGTGGGTCCAGACGCCGTCTACGAAATCGGACTGGTATGGCCGCAGCGGGAGCCGGTAACGCCCTCAGTTGCGGCGCTTGTGGCCGAGGCGAGGACGCTGGCGGAGGGCGGGGCCTTCTCCGATTGATAGCCTAGCCCTATCGCGCAACGAAAGCTCGCTATTGATCCTGCAAAGATTTTCCGGCAATCTCTTCGGAATAGCTACAAAAAGGCGAAAAGGGCGGGCCGGAGGCTGAACGCCCGGGAAGGGAAGAAATGGCTGGCGCTGCTCCGTATAATGACGAGCGGGCGCGGGAAATCATCAAGTCTCATCTGGGACTTGAAGGCCCGGCTTTGCCCATTTTGCATGCATTCATGGAAGAATTCGGACATGTGCCGGACGCCGCTGTCAAGGAGATGGCCGAGGCGCTGAACGTCAGTCGCGCCGAAATGCATGGCGTGGTGACTTTCTATCACGATTTTCATCGTGAGCCGCATGGACGTCACACCCTGAAAATTTGCCGGGCGGAGTCCTGCCAATCAATGGGCGTGGAGAAGCTGGCGAACGATTTCCTCGCCAAGCTTAAGCTCAAATGGGGCGAGACGACCCCTGACGGCGCGCTGACCGTCGAGGCGGCTTATTGTCTCGGTCTGTGCGCTCATAGCCCTTCCGCTCTGATCGACGACGAGCCTGTGGGCTGCATCGACATGGAGACGCTCGACGGGATCGTGGCGGAGGCCAAAAGCTGATGACGAAGATCTATGTTCCTCTCGACATGGCTGCGGTCGCTATGGGCGCAGACCGTCTTGTCGCCGCGATTGAAAAAGAGGCCGCTTCGCGTGGCGAAACGGTTCAGATCGTCCGTAATGGCTCACGGGGCATGTTGTGGCTTGAGCCTCTGGTCGAGGTCGAGACCGCGTCGGGCCGCGTCGGATACGGTCCGGTCAGGGTCAAGGACGTTGCCGCCCTGTTCGACGCTGGTTTCCTCTCCGGAGGGGCTCATCCGTTGTCGATCGGCAAGGTTGACGATCATCCCTGGATGCGTCGTCAAAATCGCATAACTTTCGCCCGCGTTGGCGTAATCGATCCCCTCTCGATCGCCGAATATGAGACGCATGGCGGCGGCGCCGGTCTGGCGCGCGCTCTGCAGCTTGGTCCAGCGGCCACCATTGAGGAAGTAACGAAGTCCGGGCTGCGCGGACGCGGCGGCGCTGGGTTTCCGACGGGAATCAAATGGAAAACCGTCGCCGATGCGCCGGCCGACCGGCGCTATGTCGTCGTCAATGCTGACGAGGGCGATTCCGGCACCTTCGCCGACCGCATGCTCATGGAAGGCGATCCGCTATCGCTGATCGAGGGCATGATCATATGCGGATACGCTATCAACGGGTCGAAGGGTTATGTCTACCTGCGTTCGGAATATCCGCAGGCGGCAATAGTCTTTCAAGGGGCCATTGATGCGGCGCGTCAGGCCGGCTGGCTCGGCGACAACGTGCGCGGCTCCGGATTTAAGTTCGATATCGAATTGCGCATCGGCGCCGGCGCCTATGTCTGTGGCGAGGAGACCTCGTTACTCGAAAGCCTTGAGGGCAAGCGCGGCATCGTGCGCGCCAAGCCGCCGCTGCCGGCGCATGAAGGTCTCTTTGGCAAACCAACCGTCGTCAATAATGTCCTGTCGATGGGTACAGTGCCGATGATCCTCGAAAAGGGCGCCCAGCATTACGCCGATCTCGGCGTGGGTCGCTCGCGCGGCACCATGCCATTGCAAATCGCCGGCAACGTAAAATACGGCGGACTGTTTGAAACCGACTTCGGCATTCCGCTTGGAGACATCGTTAACGATATCGCGGGAGGCACGCGCTCCGGACGTCCGGTGCGCGCTGTTCAGGTCGGCGGTCCGTTGGGCGCCTATCTGCCGGTGTCTCTCTTCGACTTGCCGATCGATTACGAAGCCTTCGCCGCTAAGGACAGTCTGATCGGCCATGGCGGTCTGGTGGTGTTCGACGATACGGTCGACATGGCGTGGATGGCGCGGTTCGGCATGGAGTTCTGTGCTATAGAAAGCTGCGGCAAATGCACGCCCTGCCGCATCGGTTCGACCAGAGGCGTCGAAACGATCGACAAAATTCGTCGCGGTGAGAATGTTGCGGCGAATATCGAACTGCTCAAGGATTTGTGTCACACGATGAAGTTTGGCTCGCTCTGCGCGCTGGGCGGCTTTGCTCCCTACCCGGTAGAAAGCGCGCTTCGTCACTTCCCTGAGGACTTCCGCAAGCCGGCCCTTGAAGCCGCTGAGTGAGGCATCCGTCATGACGCTGATTAAAGAAATCGATTTCGGCACCCCCGAGTCCAAATCCGAGAAGATGATCACCCTGACCATCGACGGCAAAACCGTGACGGTTCCGGAAGGCACGTCGATCATGCGCGCCGCCATGGAAGCCGGAACCGAGATTCCGAAGCTTTGCGCCACAGATAGCGTCAAAGCTTTCGGCTCTTGCCGGCTTTGCGTGATTGAGGTCGAAGGCCGCAACGGCACGCCGGCTTCCTGCACGACGCCGGTCGCGCCCGGCATTTCGGTCAAGACGCAGACACCGCGCCTCGCCGCGATCCGTCGCGGCGTCATGGAGCTTTATATCTCCGACCATCCGCTCGACTGTCTGACTTGCGCCGCCAACGGCGATTGCGAGTTGCAGGACATGGCTGGCGCGGTTGGCCTGCGCGATGTGCGGTATGGCTACGATGGCGCCAATCACGTCTTCGCCCGCAACAGCGGCGAGATCAATTTTGACTGGAAGCCCAAAGACGAGTCGAACCCCTATTTTGCCTACGATCCGTCCAAATGCATCGTTTGCAACCGTTGTGTGCGGGCCTGCGAGGAAGTTCAGGGAACATTTGCGCTGACGATCTCGGGTCGAGGTTTCGACAGCCGCGTTTCGCCCGGCATGGATGAAGCGTTTTTCGAGTCCGAATGCGTTTCCTGCGGCGCCTGCGTGCAAGCCTGCCCGACGGCGACCCTCACCGAGAAATCGGTGATCGAGATCGGTCAGCCGGAGCATTCGGAGATCACCACCTGCGCCTATTGCGGAGTCGGATGTACGTTCAAGGCCGAAATGCGCGGAGAGGAAGTCGTGCGCATGGTGCCATGGAAGGACGGCAAGGCCAACCATGGCCATAGTTGCATCAAGGGCCGTTTCGCCTATGGCTACGCCCATCACGGCGACCGCATCCTGAATCCCATGGTGCGCGAATCCATCCATGAGCCCTGGCGCGAAGTATCCTGGGATGAGGCCCTGACCTTCGCCGCTGACCGGTTGAAGGCGATCCAGGCAAAATACGGCAAGAATTCCGTTGGCGCGATCACCTCGTCGCGCTGCTCGAATGAAGAGACCTATCTCGTCCAGAAACTGGTGCGCGCCGGTTTCGGCAATAACAACGTCGACACCTGCGCCCGCGTTTGTCATTCGCCGACCGGCTACGGACTCAATCAGGCGTTCGGCACCTCGGCCGGCACGCAGGACTTCGACTCTGTCGACGATTCGGACGTCATACTCGTGATCGGCGCCAACCCGACCGACGCCCATCCGGTGTTCGGCTCGCGTATGAAAAAGCGTCTTCGCGAGGGCGCGAAACTGATCGTCGTTGATCCGCGTCGCATCGATCTGGTGCGCTCGCCGCATGTCGAGGCGGATTATCATTTGCCCCTCAAGCCCGGCACAAATGTCGCGATGGTGACAGCCCTGGCGCATGTGATCGTTAAGGAAGGCCTCGTGAACGAAGCTTTCGTTCGCGAGCGCTGCGATCAGGACGAGTTCCGCGACTGGGCGGACTTCGTTGCGCAGGACCGCAACAGCCCCGAGGCGCTTGAATCCGTGCTCGGCGTGCCGGCGGCCGATATCCGCGCCGCGGCGCGGCTCTACGCTACCGGCGGTAATGCGGCGATCTACTACGGTCTTGGCGTCACCGAGCATGCGCAGGGGTCAACCGCCGTAATGGGTATCGCCAACCTCGCCATGGCGACCGGCAATCTCGGCCGTCGCGGCGTCGGCGTGAATCCGCTGCGCGGACAGAACAATGTCCAGGGCTCCTGCGACATGGGTTCGTTTCCGCATGAATTGCCGGGCTACCAGCACATCTCCGGCGAAAAGGCGCGCGAGGTGTTCGAAAAGGACTGGGGCGTCAAGATCGACAGCGAGCCGGGTCTGCGCATTCCGAACATGTTTGACTCGGCGATTGAGGGCTTGTTCAAGGGCCTTTACGTACAGGGCGAGGACATTCTCCAGTCTGACCCCGACACGCGCCATGTGTCTGCTGCGCTAGCCAATATGGAGCTGGTGATCGTGCAGGATCTCTTCCTGGTCGAGACAGCCCATTATGCGCATGTGTTCCTGCCGGGATGCTCCTTCCTTGAGAAGGATGGCACCTTCACCAACGCCGAGCGCCGTATCCAGCGCATCCGCAAGGTGATGAGCCCGAAGAACGGCTATGGCGACTGGGAAATCACGCAGTTGCTCGCTAACAAGCTCGGCATGAACTGGTCCTACGTTAACCCGTCCGAGATCATGGACGAGATTGCGCGTCTGACACCGTCCTTCGCTGGAGTGTCTTACGAGAAGCTGGATCGCGATGGTTCGGTGCAATGGCCCTGCAACGACGATGCGCCCGACGGTATGCCAATCATGCATATCAACGGCTTCGCTCGCGGCAAGGGCAAATTCGTCATCACCGAATATGTCGCCACCGACGAGAAAGTTGGGCCACGCTTCCCTCTGCTTCTCACCACCGGTCGTATCCTGTCGCAGTACAACGTCGGCGCGCAGACGCGGCGCACCGAGAACAGCCGCTGGCATGAGGAGGATGTTCTTGAGATCCATCCGCATGATGCAGAGGAGCGCGGTGTTCGCGACGGTGACTGGGTGAAAGTTCAGAGCCGCGCCGGCGAGACCACGCTGAAGGCGGTCGTGACCGAGCGTGTCGCGACTGGCGTCGTTTATACGACCTTCCACCATCCGATGACTCAGGCGAACGTTGTGACCACTGATAACTCCGACTGGGCGACCAACTGTCCCGAATACAAGGTCACCGCAGTTCAGATCTCCGTCAGCAATGGTCCGACCGAGTGGCAGGAGAAATATCGCGAGCTGTCGGAGTCGGCGCGACGAATCGCTACCGTCATCGACGCGGCGGAATGACCAACGCGCCATCGCCAACCGTACGGGTAGAATGCCTGGCGCGCCGTCACGATGTGACGGCGCGCTCTTCGCGCGTAATCCCCGAAGAGACGCCGGTCGCTTTCACCTATGGCGGCTCTACTCATGCGGTGATGATGGCAACGCCTGCCGATCTCGAAGATTTTGCGCTGGGGTTCGCCCTGACCGAAGGTCTGATCGACAGGCTTGAGGATGCGGGCGAAGTCGAAACAATCGTCTCCGATGTCGGGATCGAACTCCGCGCCTGGCTGGGCGGCGGCCGTCAGGAAGCCTATGCTCTGCGTCGCCGCTCAATGGCCGGACCAACAGGGTGCGGTCTTTGCGGGATTGAAAGTCTCCAGTCTGCTACACGCCAGCTTCCTCAGATCGATAATCGCCTTGCCATCCGCCCCGAAGCGTTGATTGAGGCGATGGAGCGATTGCCCGGCGGACAAAAGCTGAACCAGGAGACACGCGCCGTTCACGCCGCCGGTTTCTGGCGGCCTGCGACCGGCGATCTCATCGTTAGAGAGGATGTCGGCCGCCACAACGCTCTCGACAAGCTCGCCGGGGCGCTGATGCGGCAGGGCGTCACCGCGTCGCAGGGCGTCGTGTTGATGACGAGTCGCGTTTCCGTCGAGCTTGTGCAAAAAGCAGCGCGGATCGGCGCGCCGGTCATCGCCGCCGTTTCGGCGCCAACGGCCCTTGCGGTTCGCAACGCTGAAATCTGCGGCATGACGCTCATCGCAGTGATGCGCGGCCGTGACTTTGAAGTTTTCACCCATCCCGAACGTCTTCTCGAACAGGTTTCCGCTCATGTCGCATAATTCCGTCGACAAGCTTGTCAAAATGGCCAATCAGATCGCCAGTTTCTTCTGCGCCCAGAAAAGCGGCGATCCCGTCGCCGGCATGGCTGAGCATCTGACGAAGTTTTGGGAGCCTCGGATGCGCGCTGAAATCATCGATCATGTCGCGCACGGCGGCGCTGGCCTGGAACCCTTCGCGATCGAGGCCATCAAGCGATTGCCCGCCGTTTCGACCGCCGCCTGAGCAGACGACCGGATGAACGATACGATTTGCCCCTGCCGCCAGACCGCCGACGACAAGCGCGCATACAATTCCTGCTGCGCGCCATTCATCGAGCAGGATGCGACCGCGCCGACCGCTGAAGCTTTGATGCGCTCGCGCTACAGCGCCTTTGCCGTCGCAAATATCGATTATCTTGAGCGCACCCTGGCGCCGGAAGCGCGTCACGATTTTGATCGAAAAGCAATTGCGCATTGGGCGAGGAACTCCCAATGGATCGGGCTCGATATCCTCGCGACAGAAGCCGGGCAGGTCGGCGACAAAACCGGCTACGTTGAATTTATCGCGCATTTCATCAATGAGGGCGAGCGCATGGCGCATCGTGAACGCTCGCTGTTCCGGCATGACGATGCTGACGGTCGCTGGTATTTCGTCGAGGAGGCCAATCGTAAAAGCGCACCGATCGTCAAGGGCGCTCAACCAGGGCGCAACGATCCCTGTCCCTGCGGCTCGGGCAAGAAACACAAGAAATGTTGCGGGATGGCGCATTAACTGTCGAAACGCGCCTTCGAAATATCCCGTCTCGGTCGTATCATTATGGTCGCGATTAGAGTTTTATCTCAGACATAGTCAAAACCGGACCGTAGTCTTCAGCAAGTCAGGAAACCATTCGGCCCGAAAATATTGACAGGGTAGCATCGTCGCCGTGAGAAAAACGTCCACCGACAGTTTCAGTCTCACAAGGAAGAGCGTCGTCATCGCCGGATCGATTGCCGGCCTTGTGGCTATCGTCCTGATGTTTGGCTTGCCGGATAAAGAGCTAAGGTCGAAAGATTACGTCAATCTGATCTGCCATAAGATAAAACAGATTGTCGATCCTCATTTGCCATGTCCGGATGAAATCGCAAATGGAGAGGAAAGACCGTCGGATCGACAGGCGTTGTGGAGCGTCATTCGAACGCTCTGCCTGCCCGCAAGCTATGTCGGAGCGTCCTTTCCCTGCGTCAAGGTTGATCGCGCCGAACGATACGCCATCCTGAGAGCGCCGTCGCGATCAAGTCTGGATTTCATCATCGCGCCTACTTTTTATATCGAGGGGATAGAAAGCCTTTCCCGATTGCATGAAACGTCGCCAAACCTCTGGAAAGCTGGCTGGATGTCCAGAGACCTGCTAAGCGACGCCGCTCATCATGATATTGCATGGGACGACATCGTACTGGCGGTCAATTCAAAACTGACCAGAAATCAGGATCAACTTCATCTTCATCTTGGATGTTTTGAACGAAAACTGAAGGACGTGATCTCCACGGAAGCCCTGATTGGGGGATCGTATTGGCGTATCGTGAAACCCAAGACCATCAAGGCTGGACTTTTAGTAAAATTTTTAACGCAGGAGCAAATCGACGAAGATTTGTTCGCCATGATCAATAAAGAAATCCCGGGGCGCGAGAATTCTATTGAGTCGCAAACGATTGCGCTGGCTGGCGTCGGATCAGGAACTAATCGCGGTTTCGTTTTAATGGTGACGCTGGCTATGGCGCCGGCTGAAAAGTTTCTCTCGTCGACCTGCTGATCGCCTCGATATAGAAGTTACGCTTGCAGTGATTTAGCGCAATTCCTGTTTGAAATTGAAGCCTTCGGGAGCTCTGTCGTGACATCACGACAATCCCGACGCAGCGGATAGAGCGCATTCAATATTTTCATCGTTAAATAAGTAAAGAAAGCAGGGTTGCAGGTCACGCCAGACCCGCTGACCGTCTCTTCATTGCCGGAAGACGCAGTTTTGCGCATCAGGCGCAAGAGATAAAAGTAAACTCTTTACGCGCCAAAGACCAATCTGACGAAGCCGTTATTCGCGCCGATCAAGAGACGAAACCAGACAGGCGCGAACAGGCGCCCTCTACAAGGCATAGGCTCAGAGGCATCGGCGGATTGGCATGGGCGCATAGGCATGGGACCATAGGCATGGGCGCAAATTGCTCCCGGGCCCGGGAGCCGCCTCCGCCAGAAAGGCAAGATTTGCTTTGAAAAGCACATTATTCTTGCCGCCAAGAAGCGTCTTGCCCCAGAGCTCTTTCCACCGAGGCGGCAACCGTTTCAGCGAAGCAAGGCGTAACAAAATGAAAGACCAGAGTCCCGGTCGGATGTAATCGGATCGGGAAATGCTCCGGGCGGCTCTGTAAACCCTTTAGGCGGCCAGTGTGTTCGAGGTTCGATGAGCCAGACATAAATCGTGTGTCGCCGGGGTTGGCGTCGATCTCCACGAACGCGCCTCATAGCCGCGCACCAGAAGATCGCCGTCATCTGTTGCGGACATCTCCACGACAAGCCGGGTTAAATTGTTGAGCACAGGAGCCTTGACCCAACTAAATGGCTCTGCGTCAACGCTCACGGAGTCAAAGACGGCACGGCGGGCGACATTATTCTCATGTCCCATTCTGGCTTTCCAACCCGGCTCCGGTTTTTGCCAATCATTCGCCACCGTCACCGCGCCACGAATAACTCTTCCCCCACGCTCCGTACGCTCGACAACAGCAATTTCATCTGGTCGAACGCCTGTAATGGTGAATAACGCGGGGCGCGCCACCGGCTGCGTGAGCAAAGTTTCAATGGCCTCTTCGAAATGCGCAGAATGTTCGAAGGCGTAACGCAGCAGGTGATCGGGCGGCCAGTCGTTAGCGCTGGTCAACGCCTGCCTGATATTCAGGGCGATGTCATAGGGCAAGCCCATGAGGCTGAGCGTTCGTCGCTTCATTGGCGCCGCATTGATGACCGCAGCGAATCTGCCGGGAGCCACAGCGCTCAAAACACCCACGGACCCGGGCCAGGTGATATTATAATAGTCTCCCGCCGGGCCAGCTTGCCAAGCGACTTCGACACATTTGCCCAGACCATGAAACGGCCAGTCCAGACTGCGCCGAATACGCGGCCGATTGCGCGAATCCACATCCGCGGCCGTCGAACAGGCGAAAAGATAGGACAGATTCATCGTCATTGCGCCGGGAAATCCAAGGTAATCGACGATATGTTCGAGTTCCTCGCGATAATGGGACGCAGAACGTCGCAGCCATCTGCCGGCAAGGCCGTCAATCGGCGAGAGCGCGCCATGCAACCAATTGGGCAATGGCGCCAGACAGGCGTCCCTTAACGCATAGGCGACATGCGCGCGCTTCTTGACGTGAGCCACCGGGCCTCCCTGGCGGACGTCAACAAACGGAATGCGGTCCATTCGATCCTCCAAAATAAGATCGTCATCGAACCGAAAAATATTTCACACATTCTTGTCATAAAATAGAAAAATCAATTTCACCGCCCTTTGCCCCATCCGGATCAGGACAGCGTCGGGAGAATGATATGAATCCCTGGGCCGGCGGGTGAGATCACAGCCGGGGTTTCAAGGGGACCCGGTCGGGCGACGCGGCGCGGGTGATGGCTAACGACGCCAAGGACGCGTCCGGTTGGACGAGGCCGCCCGTGTCCTGGCCCCGCAGCGGGTCAACGAACTGCGGGATGCCCCAGTTTCCCGCCGAACAGGCGCGGATCGTGCCGCCGCTGTTCAACACACGCGCTGTGGAGCTTGCCGGCATCGCTGTCGATCCGCGCCATCACGGCGTCGGCGCCCTCGTTCGCGAGATGCTGACACCATCAGGAAAGGAAGCAACCGCATGACCAACGAACCGGAGACGATCCGTGTGTTCATTCCGCTGACCTTCAAGAAGCGCAACGGCCGGCCGAAAATACTGCCGCCGGACCATGTCGAGAGGCAGGCCGAGCGGCGTCAGGATCCGCTCGTTCTTCGCGCCATCGGCCGCGCGTGGGCTTGGCGGCGGCGGCTGGAGAGTGGCGAGGTGGCCACCATTCAGGACATCGCCACGGCTGAGAAGGTGTCGGACCGATTTGTCAGCCGGATCATCCGTTTGGCGTATCTCTCGCCCGACGTTCTCGAGCGGCTAGTGATCTGGCGCGTGGCGCCGTCGGTCACGGTGAACGAGCTGGCCAAGGCAGCCAGTCTGCCGTGGGCGGAGCAGGTGGGGCGGGTGTTTGGAATTTAGTGTTTCTGGAAGATCATATGTTTCAAAGCCATGGCAATTATCGAGAAGTTTGCTTGTCAATAGCTTCAGCCAGAGACTTCAAGAATATGAAGAGACGACCAGCGAGCCCAGCATTCTCAAACTTTAAATTAAAAATAGGCTTAAAATACATAAAAATTGGGAGATCATAAAAATAAGGCTCTAACTTTTGTCGTCGAATAGCCAGATGCAGCAATAGCAATGGCCAGTCGATTAAAGGGGCACGACAACGTAATTCTCTCCAGCGTAGCTTATCGCTCATGTTGAGTCTCAGGCTTGCAGCATATCTCTCATGCAGAGACAAAAAAGACATGGCAGCAAAAATCTTATCTTCTTTTTTCGGACTATCAGTTCTCAAAAAACCATCATCGTCTCGCGACATCTCGAAGAGAGGTAGAGTGGCAGTTTCGGACGCTAATGTAACTGCTATTCTAGCCAGCTTTGTATTTTCCCCAGATTCTTCCCTTCTTGATAGGAGCTTGAAATTACTCCTTGGTTTATCCGAGGCTAATGCTGCTGCAACAAGCGTTCCTGATGCAGCTCTCATTACAGGACTTGACGCTTCCCAAGAAAACTGTTGGCGCCGGGATGAAGGAGGAATCCGAAGGATAGGTCCATCTTCATCAAGAATAGTTTGGGATCCTCCCAAAATGGCTGAAAGCGATGACATTCTGGCAAAGGAACTAACGTTTGTTTTCTCATTCATAATTTTTGATAATGCATCCCGTGTAAATTGCAGACCACGTTCGGTATTATTTGTGGCGAATGCGATCTCTGCAGCCTCTGTCAGAGCAGCTACTGAAGGGAGTAGCCATAGTTTTTTGTTTACGAGGTCATCAGATAAAAATTGCTCTTCTTTAATTAAATTTTCTGCTTGTTTAGAGAATTTATCGAGGAAATTTAATCGCACATCAGCAGCATTAGAAAATTCATCCTGCTCAAGCAGCGGCAACCAGGGCATTACAACACATCCATTACGTTAGATATCCGTTCAGGGGGAACAAACCCTGGATTTACATGAGTATTAACATGAATAAGGTCGCGGTCGAATATCATTACCTTTTGGATTTGTCTGGCTGGCACAAATAATTTTGCAGCAACCTCCCCCTCACGATGGTACAAGCAGAACTGCTGAAATAGATTGAGTTCGCGCACTTCTTCAGCAAATCCTGGTAGTTCTGGCGCAGGCTTAGGAGAGACTATAACCCACATCCGAAATACATATCCTCTACATTGCCCACCTTTGGTTGCAAAATCTAAAGCTGTTCGCATGGCACTGAAAACAGAAATACTGTTAATCGTTGGATCAAGTTCTACGCAGCCTGCGGTAAGAGACATATAGGGAGTGTTGGCAGCTGCGGCGCCGAAGCCGTTGACGTGAGCGTCAAGAGCAACTTGCGATAGAACAGGGTGGGCAAGTGATGAAAACTGACTTGCCCCTGCGTTTTGGTTCCGAAGCCAGGACGAAGATAAGCCATTAAAATTAAGAGCATTTGTTGCTTCGCGATCAGAAAAATTATTCTGCTCAGGGATGCCTTTAAGGCACCATTGGATCAACATCGAGGCTTCTCAGTTATATAATTATTGGAACTATAGTAGAATTTTATATACTGGCAAGCCCATTAAACGATTTGCTCTCAAGACTAATGATTGCTTCCTATAGTTAAAATAAGCTTAGATCTTTGATGTAACCAATGAGAACGGGCAACTTGAGCTTGAAGATAAAAAGTTATAGATTTTTGATTTGTATAGAGCATAGCTCTGATTTGAAAATCTCTCGTTAAAAAGGAGATTATAATATGGCATTATTGTTTAATTGCTTAATGAGTTTATATGCCGCTTCGTCACCTTCTGCTGACCCATCATCTCTGGGTGTATCGCCGGAGGTGCTCAAAGCGCTCGCAGAGCTTGTTAAAGCTTCAGGTTCTACCCCGAAATCTGATGAGTGGTGGTCTTCTGAACGTATCCAAGCTTTAGCAAGCGCGATAGGAGCTGTAGCATGGCCATTAACTCTTTTGGTCCTAGTGTATGTCTATCACAAACAAATCATAATTTTCATCTCGAATGCCACTGAAATTGAAATTGTCGGGGCAAAGTTTAAGCGTCTTCAGCGAGAACTTGAAAAGGTAGATGAGGAAGCGTCAAAGCGGAACGCTCCCTCTACTCAACCGACAGAGGCCGAACAAGCTCAAGCAGAAAATATTGGAATTATTTTTGACAGAGAACCGGCGTTAATAAAAAAAGAGGCTCAAATTCTCGCGCAAGAATATGACCATTTGCGCGCCTCAATGCCCAAAGGTGTTCAACGAACGCGTAAAATGGAGATTATAGTTGCAAGAATGCGAGCTCTCGGGCGTGCTATCTATCCATATAGATACGAACTTGCGGCATCGTTGGCACCCGGAATGCGACTCCAAGCGATTGCTTCGTTACAAATATCGCCTGATTATGATATGTTAGATTGGCTTGCAATGCGATTGCAGAAAGAGCAACCTTTCATTGCATACCATGCGCTCGTAGCTATAATTCAAGCAGCAAAAAATCCATTTGCATCTACAAACCTTTATTCGCTAATCCAAGTTCTAGAAATTGCAAAATCGTCGCAGTCTCGCTTTGATGGGGATTCAGAAATACATAATTTAGTAACCGAGCTTGAAAATTCGATTATGCAAATAACTAAATGACAGGTAATTCTTGTCTAAGGGTCGGCTTGATATCAAAATGGCCAAATTATTAAAAGCGAATTTTACAGTTATGTAGGGCGTCGCTTTTTCTTTATCGCTAATTTACAACTATGTTATCTGATTATAGTTATTTATTATTTGCATATGAATTTCAGGATTTGCTGACATGAAACCGTTTCTGAAATTCTCTGGCTGGTGAAAAAAAGAAAAAGCCCCAACCACTGGTTGGGGCTATAAGGTGCTCGGTCGGGATAGGATGAGCCGTCACCTTGGAGTGCATCACCTGATAGGCAGGCGCACCACGCTTTGCCTTGCCGCGAAACACGGAGCCATAGCTCAATTGCCTTTCAGCCCCTATCTAGCTGAACTAGCCCGGAGGCCGTGTCGTCTCGCGCTATGAGACGTTTTCCGGGTCAGTCAAAAGTTTGGTCATAGTGACCTCCTTTGAACTAACAGCACATAATTAGTCGCCCGTGAACTATACATAAGCCACTGATCCTATTTTCTATGCCATCACTTGTAAGTATTCATATCTGCAAGAAAGTGTGTTGGACGTCGCCCTTTCCTTGCAAATTGATCTTGAGCTTAGAACGTGATTCCCTGT
>CAIQCB010000031.1 GCA_903870245.1 uncultured Methylocystaceae bacterium | reverse complement strand
CGACCTGCGCGGCGACGGCCTCGAACCGGTGTTGCACATTCGTCTCTTCAACCCCTTCGACGATTACTACGGCCTCGCGCCGCTCGCCGCCGCGCAAATGGCGCTCGATACGCATAACGCCGCAAGCTTCTGGAACAAGGCACTGCTCGATAATTCCGCGCGTCCCTCCGGCGCGCTGGTCTATTCATTCAAATCGCCGTGTAGCTCCGGCGCCAATGAAAGCGCCTGATGTCAGACATATTGAACGCAATTCTGGAGCGCGGCGATCTCGCGCATCTCGCTCTCTTTCTGTGGGCCTGCGTCGCCTCGATACAGGCCCACATCGCGTTGCGCGAAATGAGTGAGGCGACGCGGCGCCTCGACGCCTTTGTACGCGAACTCGCACGTTTTAATCGCCGCTGTGGAAATGACAAATGAAACACAAATGGTCTCTGTCTTTAATGCGAAGCCGTCGACGTGCACCACGACGACAGCGCGATAACGCTGCTGATATTTTTCGCATCTTTGTGGGTCGTCTGGAGAAGATGCGCGCCCAGAGCCTCTCGTCGAAGATGAGGAGCGCAACTATGCTGGACAAACCATAATGCATTTGCGCCAAAACGCCTCGCAACTGCATGAAATGAAGCGCGCATATATTCCCTTGCAGATTACGCAATCAACAGGCCTGATCGAGGGCTACGCGAGTCTTTTTGGCGTTCGCGACTCAGGCGGCGACATTGTGATGGCTGGGGCCTTTACGCGCTCACTGCGCCGACGCCGCCAGAGCGGCGTAAAAATGCTCTGGCAACATCGCGCAGAGGAGCCGATCGGCGTCTGGACATCTCTTGTCGAGGATACACGTGGACTGAAAGTAGTCGGCCGTCTCGATTTAAAGGTGATGCGCGCGCGTGAAGTGTTTTCCCTATTAAAGGGCGGGGCGGTTGATGGGCTATCAATCGGTTTTCGCACACTTCGTGCACAAAACGAAAAAGCCCTCGGGGGGCGCCGGCTACTGGAGCTGGATCTGTGGGAAATCTCCATCGTAACTTTTCCCATGTTAGCCGAGGCGCGCATTACAGGCGTTAAGCTCTGCTCTTCGCGCGATGCCGATATCATGCAACGCGAACTCGTCATGAAACAAAACTGCGCCAGGGCGCAGGATGCCGCAAGGCTATTTCACAGAAGTCTCGCCGCGTACGCCGTCAGTTCGATAAAAAAGCGCTCCTTCGCTCACTCTTGTTAAAGGTTAGAGAAATGACACATCTTGAGACTAAAATCGCCAATGACTCAATGATCGCCGATCTCCACCAGGCCTTCGCCGCGTTTCGTGAAGCTAATGACGAACGCCTCGCGCAGATCGAAACTCGCCTTGGCGTCGATACGCTGACAGAGGAAAAGCTCTCCCGGATCGATCTGGCGCTCGATGAAACCAAAAGCCGCCTCGACCGTTTATCTCTTGATTTTGCACGGCCACGGCTGGGCGGAGAACTTGACTCGCCACATGGACGCGAACATAAATCAGTCTTCTGTCATTATATGCAAACGGGCGAAGCGTCCGGGCTCAAGGCGCTGGAAGCCAAGGCCATGTCGCGCGCTTCGGGACCGGATGGCGGCTATCTCGTGCCGGTTCCAGCCGAGCGGGAAATTCTACGGCGCCTGGCGAAACTCTCGCCGATCCGCGCCATCGCCAGCGTTCGCGCAATATCAACGCAATCGCTGCGACGCGCCTATTCGACGACAGGTCCGGCTGCCGGTTGGGTGGCGGAAGCTGATCCGCGTCCGCAAACCAACAATCAGCAGATCGCCGACATGAACTTTCCGGCAATGGAGTTATACGCCATGCCGGCAGCGACGCAATCACTGCTCGACGACGCCGCCGTCGATATTGAGCAATGGATCGCCGATGAGGTTCAGGTTGCTTTCGCCGAACAGGAAGGCGCGGCCTTCGTCTCCGGTGATGGCGTCAACAAACCCAAAGGTTTTCTGGCATATACGACAGTGGCGGACTCCAGCTGGACATGGGGTAATGTCGGCTATGTCGCCACCGGAGTGGCGGGCGCATTTGCGACGACCAATCCATCCGACACGCTCTTCAATCTCGTTTATGCGCTACGTTCCGGCTATCGTCAAAACGGCAAATTCGTCATGGGGCGAAAGGCGCAATCGCTGGTTCGACTGTTTAAAACAACAACAGGCCAGTATCTCTGGGCTCCGCCGACCAGCGCCGACGCACCCGCAACGCTGATGAATTTTCCGATTGTCGAGGCCGAGGACATGCCTGACCCAGCGGCTAACAGCCTATCCATCGCATTTGGAGATTTCGAGCGCGCCTATATCGTTGTTGATCGTATTGGCATTCGTGTATTGCGCGATCCCTATTCCGCCAAGCCCTATGTGCTGTTCTACACCACAAAGCGAGTTGGCGGCGGGTTACAGAATTTTGAGGCGATTAAACTGTTAAAATTTTCCGTATCTTGATTTTCTATACATCAGGATTTCAATTACGCGGCGCCAACACGCCGCGTTTTTTATTTTCTGGAGAAATAATGATGCGACCCATGTTGATCGCGGAACCAGCAGTTGAACCCGTCTCGCTCGCAGAAGCCAAAGCATGGTTGCGAGAAGATAATGCCGACGAAGATCAATTGATACAGACCTTGATTGTTTCGGCGCGCCTGACACTGGAGGCCTGGACGCGACGTTTCTTCATCACTCAAGGTTGGCGCCTTTTGTGCGATAGCTGGCCCTCGCCAAAGGGCAGATCCCAAACAATCAATATCGCCTTTGCGCCGTTTCTCGGGGTCACGGCGATTCGTGTTTATGACAGCAATGATATCGCCACTATTCTCAGCCCCGAAAGCTATTGTAGCGGGTTTGACGATCAGGCTGGTCGAGTCTTGTTTAAATCCGCCCCGCCGCCCCCGGGACGCGCGATCAATGGCCTGGAAATCGATTTTACGGTTGGTTATGGATCAACACCCCAACAAATCCCTGAGCCGCTACGCCGCGCCATTTTACTACTCGTCACGCACTGGCGTGAGCACCGCGGCGATGAAAACGCTCTGATGACATTTCCTCCCTCAGCTCTGACGCTATGCGCACCCTATCGTCGCGAGCGACTTTCGTGAGTTGGGCGTCGATTGGCGACTTACGACATCGTCTTCGCCTTCAAGCGCCAGTCGATGTCAGTGATGGCGTCGGGGGTTTCGCACGAAGCTATCAGACAATCGCTCATATTTGGGCGATGGTCAGCCCCATAGACGCAAGTTCGCAATTCATCGAGCAAAGATTTGAACAATCGACCAGTTTTCAGGTTGATCTTCGCTGGCGCGGCGACATCGCCGCAGGAATGCGACTGGTGTTTCGTGATCGCATACTTTTCATCCATACCGTGAGAGACACAGATGGGAAACGACGGTCTCTCACTTGCGTATGCGAGGAGTTCACATGAAGACATCCCCGATAATCGCCCTGCGTCAAGGGATTCGCGCCGTCGTATCTGCAGATCTTGCGCTCATGGAGGCGCTTGGCGGTCGTACAATCTTTGATGAACCGCCGCGCCAGACGCCAACGCCTCATATCCTATTCGGCGAATCCCAACTACGCGACTGGTCCTGCGATATCTTGTGCGGAGCCGAACAGTTTTTCACATTGTCGGTGATTACGACGCATCATGGCATGGCGCTGGCGCTGTCGTTATCGCATCAACTTCATGAGCGACTTACGACAACGCCGCCGGAGATATCGGGCCATCGTCTGATTGATCTGTCATGTCTTGCGATAGAAACAAAACGCGATGCTGCCGGGCGTTTCGCGAAAGTAAATCTGCGCTATCGAGCAACCAGCGAATATCTTTAATTCACGCGGAGATGGAAAATGAGCGCGCAAAAAGGTCGCGATCTTCTACTCAAAATAAGTGACGGCGTCGGCAACTATATCACAGTGGCCGGACTGCGAACCCGCCGTCTTGCGCTCAACGCCGACGCTATCGATGTAACAGATACGGAATCGACCGGTCGATGGCGAGAATTGCTCGCGGGCGCCGGCGTGCGTCGCGCAAGTATTTCCGGTGCGGGCATTTTCAAGGATCAAGCTTCTGACGCACTGCTACGACAGGTCTTTTTCGACGGCGTTTTGCGTGATTTTCAGATGATTATCCCCGGGCTCGGCGTGCTGAGCGGTCCATTCCAGATTTCCAATCTGGATTACCGAGGAGAATATGCGGGAGAAGTGACCTTCGACATCTCGCTCGACTCCGCCGGCGCACTGACATTCGTTGCAAATTAGGTCATTAGATGAGCAATCCCTATCGTGGCGAGATCGAGGCAATTCTCGATGGCCAAGCTTACAAACTCTGCCTGACGCTCGGAGCCCTCGCCGAACTCGAACAGCGCCTTGAAGCCAATGATCTTGTCGCTATGGCTGAAAGACTTAGCGACAATCGAATTTCGGCGCGCGATATTCTTCTCCTCATCGGCTGTGGACTGCGTGGCGGCGGACACAATATCGACGATGCAAAAGTGGCAAATATGAAAGTTTCGGATGGGTTTGCCGGCTATGTTCGCATCGCGGCTCTCCTCCTCGCCGCGACATTCGGTGACGAACCGGAAGCGCGTGACCTGGCAAACCCTCCGACGCCGCAGGACGCCTGACCAGCCCGCAAAAGAAAACGACGGACGCTCCCTCCCCGCGTCCACCGTTTCCCTTTTTGCGCGCTATGGCCTTCGGGTTTGGCGTCCTGCGGCTTGCACCTAATGATTTCTGGTCGATGACGCCCCGAGAACTCCTCTGTGCAGCGGAAGGAGTTTACGGGCGGGCGGATGTCGCGCCCTCGCGCGCCATACTTGAAACCCTTATCACGAGATTTCCGGATACGGAGATAATATGATGAATTCCTTCGATACGCCAGTTCTGGACCAGTCAATCCTGTCTGGAAGCGCTTCAAACGCCGAACTTCAATCCACACAAACTTTGCTTGAACAGATTAATCTCTCTGGGACACGCGTCGCAAACACATTGTCGAAAGGTTTTGGCGCGGCGATTGTCAGTGGCAAGAGTTTCAATGAAACACTCTCAAGCATTGGACAAAGCCTCGCCCGTCTCGCTCTACAGGACAGCGTAAAGATGGCGACGCAAACCTTGACGCATCAATTGGCTGGACTGTTCGCTAATGTTTATGGCGAGACAACTTCAAGCGCCCCGCAAATCAATCGCCACGCTGATGGCGGAATTATCGCCAGCCCAACATATTTCGCTAATGGCGGTTCCATCGGCCTGATGGGCGAACGCGGCGCCGAGGCAATTATGCCGCTGGCCCGCGGCTCCGATGGTCGACTGGGCGTCATCGCCCAGAGCGGCAACCCTCGTCCCGGCGCCGTCACAATCAATATCTCAGCGACTGATGTTGATAGTTTTCGACGCTCCGAAGCGCAAGTGACTGCCGCGCTGGCACGCGCCGTTGCCCGTGGCCAGCGTTTTATCTAATTCAGGCTGGCTGACCTATGACAGACTTTCACGAGGCCCTCTTTCCTCTCGATGTCTCCTTGCATGGACGAGGCGGACCGGAACGGCGAACCGAGATTGTCACGCTTGGCTCCAATCGGGAAAGCCGTAATGCGCGCTGGGCCCAGTCACGACGTCGCTATGAAGCTGGCTACGGCGTCAAAAACCTGGCGCAACTAGCGAAGGTAATTGAATTTTTTGAAGAGCGTCGCGGTCGACTCTTTGGCTTTCGTTGGCGCGATCGTCTTGACCACGCTTCGTGCTCGCCGGGAGAGACGCCAACGCCCTTCGATCAGCACATCGGCGACGGCGACGGCGCTAAACGGTCTTTTACTTTAACCAAGACCTATGGCGGCTCCTTCGCGCCTTACGTACGTCAGATCATGAAGCCGGTAGCGAAGAGCGTTCGAATCGCTGTCAACGGCGTCGAAATGACAGATCAGGTCACGCTTAACTCGACATCCGGCCTCGTGACTTTCCTTTCCGCGCCGCCAAATGGCGCTGTCATCTCCGCAGGCTTTCTGTTCGATACGCCTGCGCGTTTCGATATCGACTATCTCGAAGTCGACATGGAAGCCTTAACGGCCGGAGTGATTCCAAAAATTCCGATTATTGAAATCTTGTCGTGAGGCTCTGATGCTGTCCATTTCCCATAAGCTGCAGTCAAAATTAGATCAGATCACCACGACGTTCTGTCACTGCTGGAAACTGACCAGACGCGACGGGCATGTGATCGGCTTCACCGATCATGATGGCGATCTGACTTTCGGCGGCGTTACCTATCGCGCCAGCGCTGGCCTCAAAGCGTCGGAGGTGGAGAATAACGCCAGTCTGGCGGCTGCAGTGCGTGAAGCCGCCGGAGCCCTCACGGGGGAAAGTCTGAATGAAACGGACCTGCGAAACGGTCTTTACGACAACGCCAGTGTCGAAACATGGCTGGTTGACTGGGCCGAACCTGATGATCGTCTGCTTCTGGATTTTGCAACGATCGGAGAAGTGAGTCACGACGAGTTTACATTTACGGCTGAGCTGCGCTCTGCGGCGCATGTCTTCGATCAACAGCGCGGTCGCGCCATTCAGCGTGATTGCTCGGCGCATATTGGCGATTCTCAATGCAAGATTGATCCCGGGGCGCCGGCTTATTCTCGCCGGGCGATTATTGTCTCCGCACAAACTGATGTGTTGACGACGACTCTGGATCTCGATGTGGAGAGCGGTTTTTTCACCGGCGGAGCAGCACGCTTCGAGACTGGCGTCAACGTCGGTGCTGTGTTCGCCATTCGCTCGCATCGTCAGGACGACGGAAACACTGTCATCGCCCTCTGGACGCCAACCGGCGTTTGCGCCCAACCGGGCGACAGAGTGATGCTCACGGCAGGATGCGACAAGCGACCGGAAACCTGTCAGGGGAAGTTCGGCAATATCGTCAATTTTCGCGGATTTCCTCACATGCCCGGTAATGATCGCGTGATCGCTACCCCAGGCTCGCAGGATATCTCGATGGACGGCGGGAGCCTTTTTAGATGAAGCTTGCGCGCTCAACAATTGTTGCGTCGTCGCGACGCTGGATCGGCACGCCTTTTCACCATCAGGCTTCCTTATTTCAGATAGGCTGCGATTGTCTGGGCTTGGTGCGTGGAGTTTGGCGGGAAGTCATTGGTCCCGAACCTGAGACGACGCCGCCCTATGGTCTGGACTGGGCTGCTGCAGAAGCCGGGGATTATTTGAGAGACGCTCTGGCGCGACATTTACATCCCATCAGTCGCCTGGATTACCGCGCTGGCGATGTTTTGTTGTTTTGTTTTCGGCCGTATGGTCCAGCGACCCATCTCGGCGTCGCGACATCAATTACCCACATGGTTCATGCTCATAGCGGGGCCTGCGTAACCGAAACGGCGATTGGAGAACCCTGGCGCAAGCGCTTGGCCGACGCCTTCATGTTTCCCGGCGTGAACGACTAAATCCGAAAGAAAGCGATTTCTATGGCGACGCTGGTTTTACAAACCATCGGTTCTGTTGTCGGCGGCGCTGTCGCGGGTCCTTTCGGCGCTGCCGCTGGCAAACTTGCGGGTATAATTGGCGGCGGCGCCATCGATCAGGCGATGCAGCCTCATGCGCCGCCTCGCTACGCCATCGGACCGCGTCTGAAAGTGATGGATGGGATCGCCTCATCCGAAGGCGCCGGCCTGCCGCGTGTATATGGACGGGCGCGACTGGGTGGACAAATGATCTGGGCGACGCGCTTTCTCGAACGCGCCAACTCCGGCTGGCGATATCAACAGGGAAGCGGGAAAAACGGCGGAGCGACCACAGTCAATATCACTTATTCCTATTCGGCGAATTTCGCGATTGCGATTTGCGAGGGGCCCATTGCATTTATCCGCCGTATCTGGGCGGATGGCGTCGAACTCGACATGACGCGCCTGCCGATACGAATTTACAGAGGAGACGAAAGCCAGACGCCGGATCCTTTAATCGTCGCCAAGGAAGGCGCAGCGCAAACGCCCGCCTATCGCGGCGTCGCTTATGTCGTCTTCGACGATCTGCCGCTCGCCCCTTACGGCAATCGCATCCCGCAATTGACTTTCGAGGTGGTGAAACCCGTATCCGGTTTGGGCGAGAAAATCCTGGGGATTGATCTCATCCCTGGCGCTACGGAAGCTGGTTATTTGCCGGGGTTGAAACTTAATTTCTACTGGCCCGGCGCTTCAGAAGCGGAAAACCGACATCAGTTGACGGCCTCAACGGACTGGATAGCTTCTCTCGACGCCTTGCAGGCGCTGTGCCCAAATTTGAAGAGCGTCGCCCTGGTCGTCGCGTGGTTCGGCGATGACCTGCGCGCCGCGCATTGCATGATCGCCCCGGGCGTCGACTCGCGTTTCAAAACGATTGGTCAATTTAATTACCTTTATGGTCCAGTCTGGCCGTCGGACTGGTCGGTGGCCGGTCAAACGCGTGACGTCGCGCGGCTTGTCTCGATGATCGACGGACGCGCCGTCTATGGCGGCACGCCCAGCGACGCCTCGGTGCAGGCAGCGATCGCCGACCTCGAGGCGCGTGGTCTGTCGGTGGTCTTCTATCCGTTCTTGATGATGGATATCCCGCCGGGCAACGGGCGGCCCGATCCCTACACTGGCAAGAGCGGACAAGCTGCATTTCCATGGCGCGGCCGCATTACCTGCGATCCGGCCCCGGGAGTAACGGATTCGCCCGATGGAAAGGGGGAGGCTGCGGCGCAGATCAGCGCCTTTTTTGCTGGCTATCGCCATTTCATCCTGCACTATGCGCGTCTCTGCCAATCCTGCGGCGGCGTCGACGCTTTTCTTATAGGTTCGGAGATGATCGGTCTTACGCGCTTGCGTAGCGCGCCGGGCGTTTACCCGATGACGACGGCGCTCGCGGGGCTTGCGCAGGAGGTAAAAGATCTCCTCGGCGTCGGAACGAAAATATCCTATGCCGCAGACTGGACCGAGTATGGCGCGCATAGTCTGCCCGGCGGAGAATTGCGTTTTCCGCTCGATCCGCTCTGGGCTTCGGCGGCGATCGATTTTATCGGTCTCGACGCCTACTGGCCGCTTTCAGACTGGCGCGACGGCGATGGGCACGCTGATGCGCAAATCGCCGCCACTATTTATGATATCGATTATCTGAAGGGGCAGTTCGCCTCTGGCGAAGGCTACGACTGGTATTACGCAGATGCGAATGCGCGCGCGGCGCAAAAACGCACGCCGATCGCAGACGGATTGGGCAAGCCATGGATCTACCGGCAAAAGGATATTTTATCCTGGTGGTCGAACGCGCATATCGAACGGGTCAATAGCGTCGAGCTGCCGCAATCGACGCCCTGGATTGCGAAATCAAAACCCATCTGGATCATCGAAACTGGCTGTCCCGCTGTTGATCGCGGCGCCAACGCGCCCAATGTTTTTCCGGACACCCGTTCGGCTGAAGGCGGCAAACCTTTTTTTTCACGCGGATTTCGTGACGATTTGATCCAGACGCGATTTCTTGAAGCAACGCTGGCGCATTTTGATCCGTCACGCGCCGGCGGCGAAACCGCGAACCCACTATCGCCGATTTACGGCGCACACATGGTCGATCCGGCGCGTATTCATGTCTGGTGTTGGGACGCACGGCCTTACCCGGCCTTTCCGGCGCTCGGTTCAGTGTGGAGCGACGGCGGCAACTGGTCGACCGGTCACTGGCTTAATGGCCGCATGGAAGGCGCGCCGCTCGATCATCTGGTTTTAGCGCTCCTGAACGCCGTCGAAGCGCCTGGACTTACGCTCGAACATCCAAAAATCGACGGCTTTGTGGACGGTTATGTGCTCGATCGACCCATGTCGCCGCGGGACGCTATCGACCCGCTTGCTGCGCTATTTGGTTTCGACGCGGTGACAGGCGGCGGCCGGCTGACATTCGTCGGTCGGCGCCCTTTACCAACCCATACCGTCGCCCTTGACGATCTGGTTATCGGGAAGGAGCCATCGCTCGTCACGCTTACCCGCGCCCAGGAGAGCGATCTGCCAAATGAAATCGCCCTCACTTTCGCGGACTCCGAAAATAATTTTCAGATCGCGAGAGTCTCATCGCGTCGCCTCGAAGGTCGCTCCGCACGACAAAGCGAGGCGCAGGCGGCGGTGATGACGCATCGCGCCAACGCGCAAATGCTGGCCGACATCTGGCTCCAAAATCTATGGGCGGGACGCGAGACGGCGGAATTTACTCTCAGGCCCGGCTTGATTGCTCTGGAACCCGGAGACGTCGTACGACTCGACGCCGGAGGCGATGGACGTTTATTCCAAATTCGCCGGATCGTCGATGGCGCGGCGCGGCGCGTCAGCGCTAGGGCGATTGACCGACAAGGCGACGACCCAACGCCGCCATTGCTTACGGCGCCAGTATTTGCAAGTCCGAAAATTCGAGGTCCCGCACATGTTGTAACGCTTGATCTGGCGTTTGTGCGGGATACGCCAGCTCTCTCCTACATCGCCGCTTTCGCCGAACCCTGGCCCGGCGCTCTGTCGGTTTACAAGATCGCCAATGGCCAATGGTCCGATCCGCTGACGACTCTTACGAAGCGCGCCTTGATCGGCGAGACGCTCGATATATTGGCCGCCGGGCCTGTTGGCCGTTTCGACAATGGCTCAAGCGTGACGATCAAATTCGGCGTCGGGCAACTTGTCTCGGTGAGCGACGCCGCCGCCCTCGCAGGTCGCTCGTTGATGGCGATCCAAGGCGTCGAAGGCGCGTGGGAGATAATCGCCTTTACCCACGCCGAATTGATCGGGACGTCGACCTATCGTCTCTCTCGCCTGCTACGCGGACTAGGCGGCGCATCACATCTCGCGGCGCGCGAAAAGCCCGCCGGTGCGGTCGCCGTGCTGCTTGACGATGCGCTGAGACCTCTGGCGACGAGCATAGAAGAGATCGGCGCGCCGCAGGACTACGCCATCGGACCCGCTGACCTCTTCTTCGACGATCCGCTCTATGTGCGACTGACAGCGTCAGCGACCAATCTCTCATTGCGCCCTTATGCGCCAACGCATGCGCGCGCGCGACGCACGCAGCAAGGCGTGGAGATTACATTTATTCGTCAGGCCCGCATTCATGGCGAAGCCTGGGACATCGCCGAGACGCCGCTCGACGAAACGATTTCGTTGTTTGAAGCCGAGTTCGCCACACCGGCGGGAAGTCGCCGTCTCGCATCGGCGACAACCCTTTTTATCTACCCGACCGCTCAGGAAATCGCCGATTTTGGCGTAACTCAAAGTCAGTTGAAGGTATCGATTTACCAAATCAGTGAGATCGCCGGACGCGGCTTTCCCTTGAGCCTGACACTGACCATCGAACAGGATTAAACACAGATGTCCACCCCTCAACTGGGTCTTCCGCTGATCGACGCCGCTCAGGCCCAAAAACACGTGCCGCACAATGAGGCGCTGTTTCTGCTCGATGCGATGAGTCAATTGAGCGTCATAGCGCGCAATGTCATAACGCCGCCGGCTTCGCCCAGCGAGGGCGATCGCTTGCTGATCGGCGTCAATGCGACCGGCGTCTTTGCCGGAAAGGCGGGAGCCATCGCAATATTTCTGGCCGGCGCCTGGACATTTCTGACGCCAAAAGTCGGCTGGCGCTGTTTTATCGCCGGTGAGAAGCGACTGGCGATTTACACTGGCGCCGACTGGATCGACGCCGAATCTCTGGTGCGTGAATTACAGAACGTGACAAGGCTCGGCGTTGGAACCTCTGCAGACGCAACGACGCCGCTCGCCATAAAACTGAACGCCGCGCTGTTCACTGCGAAAGGCCCATCCGAAAACGGCTCGGGCGATTTGCGTTTTACGCTCAACAAGGAAAAGACGACAAATACTGTCTCGCAACTCTATCAATCAAATTACGTCGGACGGGCAGAAACCGGCCTGACTGGCGATAACAATTTCCATGTGAAGGTCTCCGCCGACGGCGGTGACTGGAAAGAGGCCCTGATCATCGACGCCGCCAGCGGCGCGGTCGCCTTCCCGAGCGGCGGACCAACGAAACTGCGCGTTTTTTCAGTCTCCGGCCTCTACACGCCGACACCGGGCGCACGATTGGTCGATGTGCTGCTTTTTGGCGGCGGCGGCGGCGGCGGCGCAGGTTCGCGCACCGCAACGGCCACGGCGGCCTCAGGCGGCGCGGGCGGCGGCGGCGGTGGAAGGGCGCGCGGTTTGTTCTCTGCAACGCAGCTTGCGACGCCGGTCAGCGTGACGATCGGCGCGGGCGGAGCCGGCGGGGCCGCGCAAACGACAAATGGGGCGGTAGGCGCGGCGGGTGGGGCGGGCGGCGTCAGTCGTTTCGGCGATCTGCTCGCAGCTTTTGGCGGCGGCGGAGGAGGAGGAGGACAAATCGGCGCGGCTTCCGGCGGAGGCGCCGGTGGAGCCCAGTATTTCGCTGGCGGCAATGGCGCCGGATCGACGCCGGGCGCGACGCCTCTCGCTCTGAACGCCGGCGGCGCGGGCGGACCAGCGTCAGCCTCGACAAGCGCGCGCTGTGGCGGAGGCGGAGGCGGCGCGCCGGCGACCGGCGCGGCAGGCGGAGGCGGCGGGGCCGCGCTCGACGGAGCCTCGGGTGGCGGCGCGGGAGGCGGTCTTACCACCGCCAACGCGATCGCCAATGGCGGCGCAGGCGGCATTCTATATCTCGCTGGCGGCGCGACCAGCGCGACAGGCGGCGCGAATGGGGGCGGCGGACAGGCTGGTTTCGCCCGTGCGGCGATTGAGGGCGCGCTGGAACAGGCCGGCGGCGGCGGCGCGGGCGGGGCTTCGGGCGCCCTTACGGCGGGCGGGGGCGGCGAAGGCGGATTTCCCGGCGGCGGCGGCGGCGGCGGCGGCGCATTGCGAAATGGCGGGAGTGGGGGCGCAGGCGGGGCCGGAGGAGCCGGGCTGGCGCTGATTTTGGAGATTTTCTAGCTTGATGACCGACACATAACTCGATTATTGCGGGCTCCCCGAAAGCCGGTCAGAATATCTTTACGTTGCGGACTATTCAGGGCGCATTCAGGCCTGAGCCGCTCAATAGGCGCGATATGACTGCTAACCTCACTCCCTCTCTTCGCCTTAACGGCGCGCTCGTCCTGTTTGCGGCGTTGGGCGTCTCTGGCGTCTTCGCCGAGGAAAATGCGGTTGCAACGCAATGTTTCACGACCGCCGAGACACGAGACAAAATCTCCGGGCAAAAACTGGGCGATCCTTTCGTCTCCATGCGCGCCGCCGAAACACGCGTCAAAGGAGAGGCGCTCAATGCCCGCCTCTGCCGGAAAGGCGACAATTTTATTTACGAGATCAGCCTCGTTCGACAGGATGGTCGTGTCGTTAAATTGCTTTACGACGCCGCGACCGGCCAGGCGCTCTCCCTCCGCAAAAGCGACTGACATCACCCAACCTTATTCGGAGTCCAAACCGTGCGCCTGCTGGTCATCGAAGATGACAAGGATTTAAATCGTCAAATCGTCACGGCGCTTGAGCACGCTGGTTATGCTGTCGATCACGCGCTTGATGGCGAGGAAGGTCATTATCTCGGCGACACCGAACCCTACGACGCGGTCGTCCTTGACATTGGCCTGCCGAAAAAGGACGGCATCGCCATCCTCGAGGCTTGGCGCACCGCCGGACACACAATGCCGGTGCTGATTTTGACCGCCCGCGATCGCTGGAGCGAAAAAGTGCAGGGCTTCGACGCGGGCGCCGATGATTATGTCTCTAAGCCCTTTCACATGGAGGAGTTGCTGGCGCGCATCCGGGCCTTGTTGCGACGCGCGACCGGCCACGCCACGAACGAACTCGTCTGCGGAGCCGTCCGACTCGACACCAAATCCGGACGCGTCGTCGTAGATGGCGCGGCGATCAAACTCACCTCGCACGAATATCGCCTGCTCGCCTATCTTATGCATCATCGTGACCGCATCGTGTCACGGACGGAAATCATCGAACATCTCTATGATCAGGATTTCGACCGCGACTCGAACACGATTGAAGTTTTTGTCGGCCGCTTGCGCAAAAAACTTGGCGTTGACCTGATCCAGACCGTTCGGGGCCTCGGTTACATGGCTGCTCCGCCTCCTGAAAAGACCAACGGAAAACGCTAGGCAATGCGCCTCCCGAGACTACCCGAAAACTCTATAGCGACGCGACTTTTCCTGACTGCGGCCGCCTCCAGCTTTTTCGTTCTTTTGATCGCCAGCCAGTTTTTCACCACCTATTATCGTCGGGAAACCGAGGGAGTCTTTGAGCGACGTCTTGAAGTTTATCTTCGCACCCTTGTCGCAGATGTCGCGAGATCGGGAGAAGAAGGCCGCACAGATCCGGGTCGACTGGGTGAACCGCAGTTCGAACTTCCCAGCTCAGGCTGGTATTGGCAAATCACCCGCATGGGTGAAGCAAACCCGGAGATCAAAGCATCGCGATCGTTGTTCGCAAATCGGTTGCCGCAACTGTCGGATCGCGGGGTCGCCACAGAGATTGGCGGCTTTCGGCGCGGTTTTGTCGATGGACCGGACGGGCGACGTTTACGTATTATCGAACGGATCATTGATGTCGACGATTACGGGGTCTACCTCGTGCAGGTTGCCGCAAGCGTCGAGGATATGGAACAACAGATTGAGCGTATTGACTATGAACTGATGATCGCTTTCACGATGCTGGCGATCGCTCTCGCCGTTGTCGCAATGTTTCAGGTGCGATTTGGCCTGAGGCCGCTGCGACAATTGCAATCAGAACTGGTCGCCATTCGGCGTGGGGAGGACGAGCGTATCGGCGGCGTCTATCCGAGCGAAATCGCGCCGCTCGCAGAAGAACTCAATTTGCTGATCGACGCCAATCACGACATTCTGGAACGTGCGCGTACGCAGGTCGGCAACCTCGCACATGCGCTCAAAACGCCACTCAGCGTCATCGTTAACGAGGCCGATTCCTCTCCCTCGCCGCTGGCCGAAAAGGTCAACGAACAAGCAACGATCATGCGCGAACAGATAGGATTTTATCTCGACCGCGCCCGCGCCGCGGCGCGCGCAGGCGTTCTCGGCGCCGCGACGCAAGTCGCGCCCTGTCTCGACAGCCTGCTGCGCGCTTTCCGCAAGATCTACGCCGAAAGGGAAGTCATTTTCACCAGCGAAGCCTCTCCCGAATTCCGGTTTCTTGGTGAACGGCAGGATCTCGAGGAAATGATTGGCAATCTTCTCGATAACGCCGGCAAATGGGCGAAGCGGCAGGTTGTCATAGCCATCGTCGCGGAAACGCCGGTGAGCGCCGAGGCGCGTCCGTTTCTGCACATCACCATCGATGATGATGGCCCCGGTCTCACGCCGGACCAGATCCGCGAGGCGACCCAGCGCGGACGTCGCCTCGACGAAACCAAACCGGGCTCGGGGCTTGGCCTGTCGATTGTCGTCGACCTTGCCGCTGCCTATGGCGGCGCGTTGAAGCTGGAGAAAAATTCAGCGGGCGGCTTACGGGCCAGTCTGCGCGTGCCGGGTTTTTGACAGCGCCCGGACAATCCGTCATGACGAGCCGAAACTGGAGATCTTGGGAAATGCGCTCAGGACGGTTATGGATTTACTGTCTGGCATTCGCCACCGCGCCGCTGCTTGTAGGCTGTCGAAGCGTCGACGCGCCGCCGCCCGGCAATTCTGCCGGAGCCCAGGCGATCCCCGCGCCGCCGGCCCCAGGCGTGATCGGCGCCGCCATCGGTCAAACCCTGGACGATACGGACCGAACTACAGCGGTCGCCGCGCAACAGGAGGCGGTCTCTACGGGCAACCGGAGAAGTTGGCGGGGCGGCCATGGCTCATATGGCTTTATTACGCCGGGACCGGAGACGGCTGGCTGTCGTGAATACACTCACCGCATTTTTATTAACGGGCGGCCACAGGAAGCCAAAGGCCGCGCCTGTCAGGACAACGGAGCCTGGCGCGTCACGAACTGAGTCGTCGCGCGATCACTCTTCCTCAAGATCGAAATCGAGAATGGCGATTTGCAAAGTGAAGCTTTGCAACTTCGGATCATCGGCGGATATCACGCCGAGGAACTCGCCATCCATGTTCAGTTCAACTGAGTCAGTCTTTCGGGCGCGCGCCGCAATCGTCAGGCGATCGTTCTCGAAGAGTTTTCTGAGATAAGATTGCAGCACTTCGCGACCGACCGGGATTTTCATTTCGAAGGCGAAGGAACGGTCGCCATCTTCGTCATCAACAGAAATCGAGGCGATGTTGCGCTCGCCCAGATGCACCTCTGCGTCATCGGGCTTTTTGGGATTCGGAACGACGCGCAGATCGTCGGAGCCGAGCGAACGACGCAGGAAGGCCTGCAATTTCTTTAGTTCAATCTTGTCCAAAATCGCCTCCTGCGCGCATCTTGTCCCTGTGCCACGATCCCGCCGTAGGGGCAAGCATTGCGACGATTTAGCTACATGTGGCGAACATAAATTGTGGTGAACACAAAATCGCCCGGCGACCTGGCCGGGCGACTTACGCTCGAAGGAAAAGTGCGGTGGCTTACTCGCCAGCTTCCTTCAATTTCTTGTTGCACTCGCTCCAGTATTTCGGCCAGGTCAGTTTGGCGTTTTCCTTGACGAGCGCTTTCTTGTTGGCCTTCCACTCGGCGGCGCATTTCTTCTGACGCGCCTGAGTCGTTTGCCGAGTCTCCTTGGCCGGCGTTCCGGCCTCCGTGGTCGCCGGCTTGAGCGGATTCGCCGCTGGCGCTTCGGCGGCAGGGGCGGCCTCAACCGGTTTCGTCTCTGCGGCGGCGGGCTTGGTTTGAGCCGGCGCAGCCTCAACAGGCTTGGCGGTTTCGACAGGCTTGGCGGCTTCCGCAGGCTTGGCGTCGGCAGCTGGGACAGCCTCCTTCAAACGGGTGCGGCAGGATTTCAGAAAGTCCTGCCAGCCCTGCCCGCCCAGTTCATTTGCCGCCTTGGCCGCCTGATACTGGGTTCCGCATTCCTTCAGCACATTCGCCTGCGCAATGGCCTGTCCGGATGCCAGGACTCCGGTTCCGGCAAGGAAAAAACCTGCTGCGGCGCGCGTAACGGTTAAACGGATCACCATTCATAACCCCCTTAAAAAAGCCGCATCTTCTGCGGCGCCTGTTTCCGCGATCGTGCGATTTGGCGGGCGACACGAGCATGCACACGGCGGGCCAATCGTTAGCGGAAGCTTATCAATACTCCGCAACCGGTTGTGAACGCAAACTGAACGCGCGATAAAACCTCTGTAGCCCCTTCCGTAGACAAGGGAGCCGGTAGATCAGGGAAAGAGCGCGGACGCAATGACATTGCCCAGAGAACGGCCACAACCGAAAAGCTGGGGCGAAGCTGTCATGTCGCACCCGGACGGACGGGCGCGCTGTCCATGGACGGGTCAGGATCCTCTTTATGTCGCTTATCACGACAATGAATGGGGCAAGCCGGAGCGCGATGGGCGGGCCCTGTTCGAAAAGCTTGTGCTTGACGGATTTCAGGCCGGTCTTTCTTGGATCACGATCCTGCGCAAGCGCGACGCTTTTCGCGACGCCTTCGACAATTTTGATCCCCAGCGCATCGCGAGCTTCGACCACAGGCGAGTCGAAAAACTGATGCGAAATGATGGAATTGTTCGCAACAGGGCGAAAATAGAAGGCGCGATCTTATCGGCGCGCGCCTGGATCGAGGTTGAAAAGGCCGTCGGGTTTTCGAACTACTTATGGGAGTTCGTGGATAACGAGCCAATCGTCAACGCTTTTCGGCGCATGTCGGAGACACCGACACAGACGCCGCTCTCCGTAATGATGGCAAACGATCTCAAGACTCGCGGCTTCCGCTTCTGCGGCCCTACCATTGTTTACGCCTTCATGCAGGCGGTCGGCATGGTCGATGATCATCTTGTCGACTGCCACTGTCGCAGCAAAGTTGGAGGTCCGTGAACATGGCTGGTAATCGCGCGATGACCCGCGAGTCCAGAACTGACAAGCCGCCCCGCGCATGGCAACGGATGCTGTCGGGTCGCCGCCTCGATTTGCTCAATCCCTCGCCGCTCGATATCGAAATCATGGACATTGCTCACGGTCTCGCACGCGTCGCCCGCTGGAATGGCCAGACCGTTGGACCGCATATTTTTTCTGTCGCGCAACACAGTCTGCTGGTCGAAAAAATCGCCGCCACGCTCGATCCGGCGATTGACCGTCCGGCGCGATTATTCATGCTGCTCCACGATGCGCCGGAATATGTCATCGGCGATATGATCTCCCCCTTCAAGGCGACGATCGGCGAAGCCTACAAGGCTGTGGAAAATCGTATCCTTGCCGCGATTCTGCTACGTTACGCGCTACCCTCGACGCCGCAGCCGTCGATCGCGCGCCTCGCCAAACGCGCCGACCGGATGGCGGCGTTTTTCGAAGCGGTCGCTCTTGCGGGCTTTACACGCACGGAGGCGGAGCGCATCTTTGGACGTCCATCGATTCCGGCGCATCTTTTTGATCGGGAATTGGCCCCATCGAGCATAGAAGCTAGTCAGGCGAGATTTCTTCAGCGTTTCCAGATAATCGATCAAGGCGTCTGTCAGGATCCTACCGGACAGGAAGAAGCGTGATGAACAGCAGCCGCATTCATGTGTGCTCGATGACCCGGGTTGTGGATACAGTGCGAGAGAGCGGCGCACGTTCATTGATCACAATTTTAACGGCAGGCGCCTCTCTGGTGCGGCCAAGAGAAATATTGCCTGAACGTCACTTGCAAATGACGATTTCCGATATCGATGAGCCCCGCGACGGACATGTCTTGCCTGCCGTGGCGCATGTCGACAGGTTGCTCGCCTTTCTGGAGGACTGGGATCGCGAGACGCCACTGGTGATTCATTGCTACGCAGGCGTCAGTCGATCGCCAGCGGCTGCCTATGTGGCCGCCTGCGCGCTCTCGCCGCGCCGCTGCGAAATGGAACTGGCGCATGAATTGAGGCGCGCGTCGCCTACCGCGACTCCTAACCGGCGACTGGTCGCCCTGGCCGACGGTCAACTGGGTCGTCAAGGACGCATGACGGCGGCCATCGCCGCCATCGGACGCGGCGCCGAATGTTATGAGGGAGCGCCCTTCGCGCTCGACCTGGCCTGACCAGCGCCGACGTCCACGAAATGGATAAATTGCGTTCGCCGCCAGTCGAAATTGGCCTGACCGCGGCGATAATCTCCGTTCGCGATGATGAGCCCCAGATACTCACGGCGCGGTCGCAGGATAACGAGACCGTCGCCGCTTTGCCCTCGGGACCTTTTGATCCGATCCGGCACCGTACATTCGAGATCGGCCTGCGTGAGTGGGTCTCGGAGCAAACCGGAGCCCCTCTGGGCTATGTCGAGCAACTATACACTTTTGGCGATCGAGGCCGGCATGCGCGCGCAGGCGATCGAGACCCTCATGTAGTCTCTGTAGGTTATCTCGCCCTGACCCGAATCGTCGACGACGCATCTTCCCAGGCGGCCGGGTGGCGGAACTGGCACGATTTTTTTCCCTGGGAGGACTGGCGCGACGGACGCCCGGAGATCATCGACAACGTAATCGCGCCGGGTCTTGCCAGTTGGCTTGCGGAAGCGCCGGAGGCTGTCTCTTCCTCCGGTCTGACCCGCCGCCAACGGGTAAGCCTGCTTTTTGGAGCCGCCGGACGCAACTACAACGAGGAAAACGCGCTCGAACGCTACGAGTTGCTTTATGAGGCCGGCCTTCTTGCCGAAGCCCTGCGGGATGGACGAGAAACAGCGCAACGTCGAGGGCGTCTCGACGCCCTTGGGCAACCGATGCGCCATGATCACCGCCGCATTCTGGCGACGGCGATGAGCCGACTGCGGGCGAAACTCAAATATCGGCCGGTTATTTTTGAATTGATGCCTCCGGTGTTCACCCTGACGGAACTGCAACGCACGGCTGAGGCGATCTCGGGCCGTCATGTACACAAACAGAATTTCCGCCGTTTGCTTGAGAGCGCCGACATTCTGGAGCCCACCGGCGACGTTTCTCACAAGACCGGCGGCAGACCGGCGGCGTTGTTCAACTTTCGCCGCAATGTTTTGCTAGAGCGACCGACGTTTGGTTTGCGAGTCGGGATAAAGGGCTGATCCTGCGCCTTTAATATTATTTTCACCCTGACATGGTGAATGTTTCCGTTCGCAAGCCAGCGAGCGTAGAGGTGCGTTTTGGGCTACCTGACTCCGCCCCCCGCGCCAGCGCCCGTGATTGTCTACAAAGACGTCGGGGGCCTGGTCTCGGATTACGAGGCGCAAACCGAACAATACCGCCGGGAAAATCGCGAGGTTCGCCTTCACGAATGCCGCTCGGCCTGCACTCTTGCCCTGAGCCTGCCCAACGTCTGCGTTTATCCGGACGCGCAAGTCAAATTTCATCAAGCCTATAATGAAATTACGCGCGAAGCCGACCTGGGCGTATCGTCGAAGCTTTTCGCTTCTTACCCCCTAGCCGTTCAGGCCCGGCTGGGATATTTGACCCGCGAATACCGGGTTCTCAGCGGCGCGGAATTGATCGGCCTCGGGATGCGGAACTGCAACGCTCCGGGCGCAACCATGATCGCTGGCGCCAGATCAAAAACGCCGGCCGCAACGGAAATCTCCAGCGCAAGCTCCGCATACAATCCTAACCCCTGGGGGGACCTCGCCCGAAAGGTGCAGGCGGCCGTTACGACGGCGTTCTCAGGCCAGGGGCAAAGCAACCCGACGCCGATCCGGATTGCGGTGGCCGATCGTCAGGAAATCGCTTCGGCGCCGACCCAGACAATGAATTCTCCGCCCCCCTTGCCCCCGCGCCGACCGCCCTCGCTCGCCTTTACGAGGCAAGACATAGAACGCCCTCAAGACCCGGGACTCCCTACGGATCAACGGTTGATCGACGGCGCCCAGCCAGTTCTTGCGGACACACAGTTCTCCGGCCGCGCTATGGCCCGATAGGCCAAAAAAGCGTTTTCGGGACGGGGCAAGTTTTCGCCACGATGACGAGGTAGCTTCCTGACCAAATGAGCGCCATACTGCGCCCTCGCCGCTGAAGCGCGCGGGCATGAACCGGATCAACCGGAGCGCAATTGGGGAGCACTGCTTGCAGACGTCGCTTACTCGCGCCTTGCCCTTTTCGCGCCATGCGCGCGCATTGGCGGCGCTGACAGCTTTCCTGCTCGCGCTGGCCCCAAGTCTCACCGAAAACGCTGTGGCGAACGGGGATACGCGCACAATTTACCTGCATCACGCGCATACGGGCGAGGACATTGCCGCAACCTACCTCGTCAGCGGTCAGTATGACAGCAATGTCCTCAAGCAACTTAACTGGTTTCTGCGAGACTGGCGCCGCGACGAACCCACGAATATGGATCCGCGCCTCTTCGATGTCGTTTGGGAAGCCTATCGCGGCGCCGGCGCCGGCAATCAGGTGATCAATGTGGTCTCGGCCTATCGTTCGCCCGAAACAAACGCGATGCTGCGCTCACGGTCGCGCGCGGTTGCGAAATACTCGCAACACATGCTCGGCAAGGCGATGGATACGACCATGCCTGGCATGCCGATGTCGCATATTCGCGAAATCGGCATGCGAATGCAGCGTGGCGGCGTGGGCTACTACCCGACCGCCAACACTCCCTTCGTGCATCTGGATGTCGGCAATGTTCGTTCGTGGCCGCGCATGAGCTATGATCAGCTCTCGCGCCTGTTCCCGGACGGCAAAACAGTGCATCTGCCGACAAATGGTCAACCTTTGCCGGGCTACGAACAGGCCCGCGCCGAGATTGAAGCGCGCGGCGACGGCGCCTTCGTGACGGCGCCACGCAACCCATTCGGCGGTTTTTTCGCTATGCTGTTTGGCGGCGGCGCTGAGGAAGACGACAGCGAAGTTGCGGCGCCAGCGCCAGGCACACGCAAGCAATGGGCGCTCGCAGCGCGCAAACGACGTGGCGTCGCAAACGACGCAGACGGCGGTGAAGAAGGCGGCGGCGAAACGGTTAACACGAAAGCGCAAAACGAAATCGCCCGCGCGCAGTCCGATCTGCCAAAAGGCGAGACTACTCTCTCGGCCCCCGGGGAGGCGCCAATCACCGACGCTGTTGCGCCGGAACAAAGCGGGGAGGCTCTCCCCGAAGATAACCATGCACGTAAACTCGTGCGGGCTCCACGCCCGCCCGCCCGACCGGCGGCCCTGGCGTCTCTACAGAACATGGAGGAGACCCAGTCCCCTCCAGAGAGCGGCGACGAGACGTCGTCCAATGATGAGGTCAAAGCGCCCAGCCCGCCACGGCGACCGTCGATGCTTGTCGCCACCATAAGCGAAGCGCCGCCGCGCGGCGCCCGCGGGTCTATGTCCAGGACGACAGAACCAAAAGACCTTCCCGCCAAATCGCAGCCAGAACTTGCTTCCCCGCCGCTTGACTCCTCCGGCTTCGCGCGCGCAAACGCAGCAAGCACAAGAAACAAACCCGTCGCGGCGACAAACGCCGCAAAATCGAAATCGACCCCTGCACTAACGACAAACACCGCCTCAACGACGAGCCCTGCGGCGAAGACAAAGCCAGCGCCACCGAAGAGCTCTAAAAAATTATCGTCGCAGACGCCGTCGTCCAATGGACCCAAAAGCAAAAACTAACCTGCGTTAATGAAGATACAACCATCCAGCAACCGGGTAAGCGCCGCCTCATGAAGGCTCAAAACACAAGCGAACAAACCGCCCTGGCCATCGAAAAACTCGGGCTGGCGGAAACCCGTCGACATATCTTTCTGTGCGTGCGGAATGGTAAACAGAGTTGCTGCGTCCCGGATATAGCAGCAGCGAGTTGGGAGCATCTCAAGAAACGCCTGCAGCAATCGGGACTGAGCGAACATGGTGGCGTTCAACGCACAAAGGCGGATTGCCTGCGCATTTGCGCGGAAGGCCCAATCGCCGTCGTTTATCCGGATGGGGTTTGGTATAGAAATTGCACGCCTGAAAATCTCGACAGGATTATCGCGCAACATCTTGCCGAGGGTCGGATTGTGGAGGATCTGCGCATTGCCGGTCCTCTGCATGCAGGCTGACGCTTGACGCTGGCGATTACGGTCATCAAAACGCCACGCCCAGATTAATCGATCTGTTCTTCCTGCATCGCCCGGCGGGATAAAACCTTGACGCGCGTCATATAAGCCCATGCGCACAACAGAGCCGCCGGCAGAGCGAAGGCTGAGGCCGCCTCGGCGGAAATATTCTGCGGCAGAAAACCCAGTTCTTTCATGCCGTGGGAAATATAAGAGAAAAAGCCGGCCAGATAATATGCAAGGCCAGCGAGCGAAATGCCCTGAACCATACGGTTAAGACGCATTTGCAGTCGATTACGACGATTCATATCATCGAGCAAAGCGCCATTCTGGCGCTCCATCTCCAGCGTTACTCCCGTACGCATCATGTTGGTGGCGCGCTCGACGTTGTTCGACAATCTTAATTGCCGCGCCTCAACAGCGTTGCAGGTGTCGATCGCCGGATCGAAACGCGCGCTGAGAAAATTCGACAGAGAGGAATAGACTCCCTCTTTGGACTCATTCAGCAATTCGAGACGATTTTTGACCAGTGCATGATAGGCGCGGCTGGCGCCGAAACGAAACGCAGTTCGGTTCGAAAGAGCTTCGCTGGTCGCCAGCAGGGCGGATAGACGTTTCAGTATTTCATGGCTTTCGTCAGAATCATGAGCGGTGCGCAAGGCTTGGGTGATGTCCGAAAGCTCCTGCTCCATGGCGCGTAATTCAGGCGAAACCTCGCGCGCCAGCGGCAACCCCAGCAAGGCCATCGTGCGATAGGTCTCGATCTCCATGAGCCGTTGCGCAAGGCGGCCAGCCTCTAGCGGCCGAGCATCGATCAGGCGAAGAACAAAACGCGTGTAGCCACATTGATCAGGCGCAAAATCCGTGATCACATTCGCTGCGTTTTTATCCGCCCGAATGACGCAAAGGCTCTGCAAATTAAACGTAGTCGCCAGATCTTCGATCTGTTGCGACCGATCGACAACAGCGATATGCGTTGCCACGATCAGACGTCCGGGAGGCCGAAAAACGATCTCGCCGGAGGCGACGGGATCGGGACGATCAAACGGCGCGAGAGCGTCCTCTCCTGTCGACCAGGTATAGGTGGTGAACTCGGTATGTTGCTCCCAGCGCAGACGCCAAGCACCCAGCTTGAAATAATGAAATTTTGCTGCGGGCGGCGGCGGCTCCACCACTCGCTCTCGCGCCAGACTTTCCAGAGCTGCGCGATCAGCGACGGCTTCCGTATGATTAGTCGCGAAAGCGAAATGATAGATGCGGCGTGGCGCCTCCAAAGGCAAAAAGGGGCGCGCATGCAATTCGGACAGGATCGTCGCACGCGACTCATGCTCCGGGAATGGGGCCCTCGTTATGAGAGAGTTGTCTGAAACCGTCATGGCAGCTGATGTTTCTCAGGTAATCACGCTAGGCGCATTGCGTCCGGTGAATCTTTCAATCCCCGCCAACTCTCGCGACAATGCGACAAGATCAGCGAGAGCAGTCTGTGTCTCCATATATTGGCGCGAGGGCTCCGGCTCGTAACGCTCGATATAGACACGCAGCGTAGCGCCGGCGGTTCCTGTTCCTGACAAACGATAAACGAGGCGCGCGCCATCGCCAAGCAGGATGCGCACTCCCTGCCGGCTAGTCTCGGAACCATCGACCGGATCGCGATAGGCGAAATCGTCGGCGTCGAGAACGTCGATTGCGCGATATTTTTTTCCCTTGAGGCGTGGCAAACTTTCGCGCAGCGCGGCGATCAGGGCGTTTGCCCCGTCGCTGTCGATCTCTTCATAATCGTGACGGGAATAATAATTACGGCCATAATCGGCCCAGTGACGACGAACGATGACATCGACACTCTCCTTGCGCGCGGCAATGATGTTCAACCACAGCAGGATCGCCCAGAGGCCATCCTTTTCGCGAAGGTGATCGGAGCCTGCCCCAGCGCTCTCCTCGCCGCAGATTGTCGCCAGTCCGGCATCGAGTAAATTACCGAAAAACTTCCAGCCCGTGGGCGTTTCGTAGAGAGGCACGCCCAGTTTGGCGGCGACACGGTCGGCGGCGGCGCTGGTCGGCATTGAGCGGGCGATGCCGGCAAGGCCGTTTTTATACCCCGGCGCGAGGTGGGCGTTGGCGGCGAGAATGGCAAGACTGTCCGAGGGCGTGACGAAGCGGCCACGACCAATCACGAGATTACGATCGCCATCGCCATCAGAAGCGGCGCAAAGATCGGGCGCAGCGTCCGACATCGCCAGATCGTAGAGATGTCTGGCGTGCAAGAGATTGGGATCGGGATGATGCCCGCCGAAATCCGGCAAGGGAGAGCCATTGATGACGGTGCCTTTCGCCGCGCCCAGCAGGTTTTCAAGGATGACATGCGCGTAAGGACCGGTCACTGCCGACATGGCGTCGAAGCGCATGGTCAGCCCCTCATGAAACGCGGCTCGGATCAAATCGAAATCGAAAATCGACTGCATCAAGGCATCGTAATTCTCGACGCTATCGACAACCTCGACCATCATATCGCCAAGGCTGGTTTCACCGATCCGGTCGATATCGACATCCGGATCGTCGACTATGCGAAAGGCGTCGATCGTGCGCGTGCGCGTAAATATTGCCTCCGTGATTTTCTCCGGCGCAGGACCGCCATTGCCAATGTTATATTTGATGCCGAAATCTCCGTTCGGCCCCCCCGGGTTATGGCTTGCCGAGAGCACCACGCCGCCAAAAGCCTTGCGCGAACGAATAAGCGCCGAGACTGCGGGGGTCGAGAGAATTCCGCCGCAACCAACCAGCGTTCGACCAAAACCATTAGCAGCGGCAATCTTCAAAATCGTCTGGATCGCCGAACGATTCAAGAAACGGCCATCGCCGCCAACGACCAATGTTTGTCCAGCATAGCCGGAGAGAGAGTCGAAGATCGATTGAATAAAATTCTCGATGTAATGAACCTGTTGAAAAACCGTAGTTTTTTTGCGCAAGCCGGAGGTGCCGGGCTGCTGGTCCAGGTAGGGAATCGTCGTAATTGTCTTGATCATTCCGCGTCTCGGTAAATCAGCGCGGGCGACAAACGGCGCAGACCGCTGAAGAGTTTATAATGAGAGCCCCGCGAAACAGGCGCCAACGGGTCGCAGATCACACCGCCTCGGCATAGGCGGACATTGCCTCGGCGACTTCGCGCAGACGATCGCACAAAAGCGCCTGAACCCGAATTGCGGTCTCGGGATGCCGCGCCAGCAGATCGAGAAATTGCATCCGGGATATCTTCAACACGGTGGACGGTTCGGCGGCGATCGCCGTGACCGGACGCGTCGACTCGACCATCAGAGCCATTTCGCCAATCAGCGTCCATGGACGCGCAACCAACGACGGAGCGGAGTCCTCATGCGTGTAAAGTTCGATAGCTCCCGCCGTCAGGATGAAGCCGCCATCACATACGTCGTCTCGCCGGAACAGCGTATCGCCGGTTCTGAGCACGCGGGTTTCCGAACGGAAGGCAAGCGCGTTCAGGGAGGCGGCGTCGAAAAGGGCGAACAGCGGAATTCGGGAAAGGTTATCGAGTTCGTCGGCGAATGTCATGTTGGACCCAGTGGAGAGTACCGCACTCTAGCGGGTTCCGCTCGCCATCGCCCGATTTTTCCGCAGTTTCGCCGAAGCTATCCACAAGTCGATAGCCTCCCGACGCCGACAACACTCGCCAGGGGGACTCTGAGGCGGCAAGCTTGCGCCGCAAACGGCCAACATGCGTCTCCAGCGTTCGGGTCGAAACGCCAGGGCCGTAACCCCAGATCCCGGATAAAAGCTGCGTGCGGGCCACCACCGTTCCGCCGGCGACAGCAAGACGAGCGAAAATCGCCTGTTCTTTTTCGGTGAGCCGCAAACTTGCCGATCTCAGCGATGGCGACGCCAACGGCGTCGGGCGCAACGCCGTCTGAACGCAATCGAGAAGCTCGGTCAATCGGAACGGACGGGGCAGATGCGCCAGGGCGTCCACCGAGGAAGCTTTATCGCTCACGCCAATCAGTATAATCGGACATCCCAAAGCCCGAAGCCCTTCAAGATCGCCGCTGGCGGCGTCGGCGCACACGAAAGCATCGAGTATCAGCAGATCAGGCGGCGGACTTTCCGGATTTGGCAGCCCCTCCAGGGACGGCGCCAGATAACAGTCCCAGTCCGCTCGGGCGTTAAAATGCTCGCTCAGAGCCATAGACAATGCGGGCCCGGCGACGATGGCGATGCGGGCGTTGCTGGAAACGGTGTTCATCGGGTCGACGCCACGCTTTACGGCCGGGGACGAAGGAACTAGCAGGTTTGCTCATGCGCAGAAACAACGCCTCGGGACGCCTTATGCTTGTGCGGGTCGCCCGCCGGATCGGGGGGCGATCGCATGAAGCGCGGCTGCATGCCGGCGCTGTGGTTATGCCCTGCGCCATCGGCCGCAGCGGGGTCACCCACGCCAAACGCGAGGGCGACGGGGCGACCCCTTCTGGCCGCCATGCGCTGCTGTTTTTTTACCTCAGAAGAGCCAAGCGATTACTGGCGCCCTGGCGTCCGACGCGACGCGACGATATCTGGTGCGACGATCCGCACAGCTTTCTCTATAACCGACCTCTCCGCGCGCCGACTCGCCTCAATCACGAGGAGATGTGGCGGAAGGACAGGCTATACGACGTCGTCGGCGTGATGGATTACAACATCACGCCCGCACGGCGCGGACGCGGCAGCGCGATCTTCTTTCACCTCGCCACAGATGATCTCGGCCCCACCGCCGGCTGCGTGGCCTTGCGCCCGCAAGACATGGCGCGGCTTCTGCCGCGCCTGGCGCGCGGGGCGACGATTATCGTGTCGTGAGCGCGGCTCTATCCCTGCACGGGGTAATCGCGCGCGCCCATGATCGCTGACCCCACGCGCACAAAGGTGGCGCCGAGTTGAATAGCCAACTCGTAATCCGAACTCATGCCCATGGATAATTGTCGAAGGTCGTTGCGGGCGGCAATGTCCGCCAGCAGGGCGAAATGCGGCGACGCCTGCTCGTCAACCGGCGGCACGCACATCAGTCCTTCAATCTCCAGCCGGTAGCGATCACGACACAACGCCAGAAACGCATCTGCGTCCTGGGGCAAAATGCCTGCCTTCTGCGGTTCGGCGCCGGTGTTGACCTGCACGAAAAGACGCGGGCGTTTGCCGCTGCGCGCGATCTCTTCCGCCAGCGCCCCGGCGATCTTCTCGCGATCGACGCTCTGGATGACGTCGAAGGTTTCGACCGCCTCCCGCGTCTTGTTAGATTGTAACGGGCCGATCAGATGGAGTTCGATATCGGGATAGCGCTCGCGCAACGCCGGCCATTTGCTCATCGCCTCCTGCACGCGATTTTCGCCGTAAACGCGATGGCCGGCCTCAAGCAACGGCAAGACATCCTCGCCGGGAAAGGTCTTGGTGACGCAGACCAGCGTCACGGCGGCCGGATCGCGGCCGCAATCGATTGCGGCGCGGCCGATGGCGGATTGGGCGGCGGCGTAACGATCAAGGATTGTCATGTGAGGTGGTTATCGCGCAACGCCGCGATCCGCAACGCTCAGCCCAACAGGCCTTTGACATCCCCCGATCCGACCGGCATTTAGGAGCGAACGTCGTACCCCGCCCGGACCCAGCGCACACAATGAGACCCGACCGCTATAATTTCGCCGAGGCCGAACCGCACTGGCAGAAGATCTGGGAAGAAAAACAGATCTTTAGGGCCGGAACCCGGGCGTCCGCGCCCAAATATTACGTGCTGGAGATGTTCCCCTATCCCTCAGGGCGCCTCCACATGGGCCATGTACGCAATTACTCGATGGGGGACGTTATCGCCCGGTTCATGCGGGCGCGTGGTTACGACGTTCTCCACCCCATGGGCTGGGACGCCTTCGGCCTGCCCGCCGAGAACGCCGCGGCCCAGACGGGCGCGCATCCCGCAAAATGGACTTACGCCAACATCGCCGCCATGCGCGCCCAGCTTAAAACGCTGGGGCTCTCCCTCGACTGGTCACGCGAGATCGCGACCTGCGATCCGGAATATTACAAACACCAGCAAGGGCTGTTTCTGGATTTTCTCAGAGCCGGCATCGTCGACCGCAAGAAATCAAAGGTGAACTGGGACCCGGTGGACATGACCGTTCTCGCCAACGAGCAGGTCATCGACGGGCGCGGATGGCGTTCCGGCGCGCTGGTCGAGCAGCGCGAACTGACGCAATGGTTCCTGCGCATCACATGTTATTCAGAGGAATTGCTCACGGCGCTTGAAACGCTGGAGCGCTGGCCGGAAAAAGTCCGACTGATGCAGCGCAACTGGATCGGCCGCTCCGAAGGCGTATTGGCGCGTTTCGCGCTGGCGTCGCCTTTCGGCGACACACGCGAGATCGAAGTGTTCACCACCCGCGCCGATACTTTGTTTGGCGCGAAATTCCTCGCGCTTGCCCCTGATCATCCGCTGGCGAAGGCCATTGCTGCGCAGAACCCGGACCTCGCGGCCTTTTGCGAGGACTGCCGGCGCGGCGGAACCTCGGCCGAAGCAATCGAAACGGCGGAGAAGCAGGGCTTCGACACGGGTTTAAGAGTCGTTCACCCCTTCGATCCAGACTGGACTCTGCCAGTCTATGTCGCGAATTTCATTCTGATGGACTATGGCACGGGCGCGATTTTCGGCTGCCCGGCGCATGACCAACGCGATCTCGATTTCGCCAACAAATACGGACTGGGAGCGACAGTCGTCGTCTGCCCTGAGGGCGTCAATCCGGCAGATCTCACGATCGCCGACGCCGCCTTCGATGGCGAGGGACGACTGATCAATTCGCAGTTCCTCGACGGCATGACGGTGGAGCAGGCAAAAAACGAAGTCGCCAACCGACTCGAGACAACGGCGCTGTTCAATGCGCCGCAGGGCGCGCGCAAGGTGAATTTCAAATTGCGGGACTGGGGCGTCTCGCGCCAGCGCTACTGGGGCTGTCCGATCCCGATCATTCACTGCGAGAGCTGCGGCGCCGTACCCGTGCCCAACGAAGATCTGCCAGTGAAGCTGCCAGAGGATGTGACCTTCGATCAGCCCGGCAATCCGCTCGACCGACATCCGACATGGAAGCATGTCGCCTGCCCGTCCTGCGGCGCGCCATCCCGGCGCGAGACCGACACGATGGACACCTTCGTCGACTCTTCCTGGTATTACGCGCGGTTCACCGATCCACACAACATGGCGGAGCCTGCCTCAGCCCCGGCGCTTCAACGCTGGCTGCCAGTGGATCAGTATATCGGCGGCATCGAACACGCGATCCTTCATCTGCTCTATTCGCGCTTCTTCGCTCGCGCCATGCGCGACTCCGGCCATGCGACGGCGGCCGAGCCCTTCGCCGGCCTGTTTACGCAGGGCATGGTGGTGCATGAGACCTACAAAGGACCGGACGGGGCCTGGCTTTCGCCCGCCGCAGTCCGAATCGAGACCGGCGACGGGGGACGGCGCGCATTTCAGATCGACGGGGGCGCGGCGGTAGAGATCGGCCCGATCGAGAAAATGTCGAAGTCAAAGAAAAACACCGTCGACCCCGACGAGATTGTCGCGAGCTACGGGGCCGACACCGCCCGTCTGTTCGTCCTTTCAGACAGCCCGCCGGATCGCGACGTCATCTGGTCAGACGAGGGGGCCCAGGGCGCCTGGCGTTTCATCCAGCGCCTGTGGCGGATTACCGGCGAACTGGGCCGCGTCGCCGCTCCGGCCGGAACCCTGGCGCCGGACGCCGTCGGCCCGCAGGCGCTGGCCCTGCGTCAGGTGACGCACCGCACCATCGCCCAGGTAAGCGAGAATATCGAGCGACTGCGATTTAACAGCGCAATCGCCCGCATTCGCGAATTCGTCAACGATTTAACCACGGCGCTCGACGCCGTGACTGAAGCAGGCGTTAATGCCGATCTCGCTTACGCTTTCCGCGAGGCGGCCGACTCTCTGGCGCGGCTGACGGCGCCGATGACGCCGCATGTCGCCGAGGCGTGCTGGGCCGATCTTGGCCATGACGGCTTGGTGGCTGAAGCGGACTGGCCGGTCGCCGACCCGGCGCTGGTGGCCCAGGACATGATCAGCCTGCCGGTGCAGGTTAACGGCAAGAAGCGCGCCGAAATTCTCGTGCCGCACGACGCGGACGAGGAAACGATTCGCAAAGAGTCTCTGGGGCAAGATGCGGTCGTGCGGGCCATGGAAGGCAAACCGCTGAAGAAATTCATTCTTGTTCCCAAGAGGATCGTCAATGTCGTCGTTTAGGTCCTCATGGCGGATGATCGCCGCCCTCTCCGCCGTCACTCTGGCCGCGCCCCTCGCCGGCTGCATCCAGCCGCTTTACGGCCCAAATATGGACGGCGTATCGACGGTGACGGAGCTTCAGGCGGTCGAGGTCGACGAGATCCCCGATCGGGTCGGCCATTATGTCCGCAACGAATTGATCCAGGGCTTCAACGGCACGGGTTCACAAGTGACGCCTCGCTACCGACTAAAGGTGAAGCTCACCGAGCGCGTCCAAACGCCGATTTATAATACGACGACGTCCTTCTCGACCTCCGCCACCGTGGTGGTGGACGCAAATTACTCGCTGATGACGCTGCCAGACAATGTCGAGATCGCCAAGGGCATAGCCCAGGCGCTCGCCAGCTATGATCGATTCACGGCGCGTTTCACAAATATCCGCGCCGCGCGTGACGCCGAGATTCGCAATGCCAAAGTCATCGCTGATTCGATCCGCACCCGCATCGCGATCGATCTGGCCAATCGACATTAGGACATGAGCGAATGGGCGTCGTGAAAAGCGGCGACGCAGAGAAATATGTCGCCGCGCCGCCAGAAGGTATTTTTCTGTTTCTGGTCTACGGACCTGACGCCGGCATGGTTCGCGAACGCGCCCTGACTCTGGTCGGCAAGCGCATAGACGACCGCCATGATCCTTTTCAGTTTGTCGAGATGAGCGGCGATGAAGTCGCCGCCGATCCACTCATGCTGCTGGATGAAGCCAATACACGGCCGCTCTTTGGCGGTCGGCGCGCCTTGCTGGTCGAGACGGGCTCCAGATCCATCCTGACCGCGCTCACCACGCTTATCGCAGCGCCCCCTGAAGATTGCACGATTGTGCTCAGCGCCGGCGCTTTGCGTAAAGATTCGCCACTGCGTAAAATTGTAGAAAGCGCGAAAGGCGCCGTCGCCATAGAATGCGAAGCGGATAGCGATCAAGACCTTAACGCACTGATTGATCGTAGTCTTCGCGAGGCTGGACTGGTCGCAAGTCCAGAAGCGCGCGCCCTGCTGGTCGAAGCGCTTGGCGAGGATCGACTGATGAGCCGCGCCGAGCTCGCCAAACTCGCGCTCTACATGCATGGCCGCGAACGTATCAGCGCCGAGGATGTCGAGGCCATTGTCGCGCATGCCGCTCGAATCGCCTCGGATCGGGTGGTCGCCGCTGCGTTCGCGGGCGATGCGGCAGCAACCATGGACGCCTATTTCGCTCAAGGCGGAGACGCGACAACGCTGTTGGTTGGCGCGCTCCGCTATGTCATCACGCTGCATCGTGCGCGCCTCGCCATGGAGCGCGAGGGCGGACGCCTCGATCCAGGCATGACGATGATGCTGCGCGCCGGTTTCGGATACATGATGCATCGCGCGCTGATCGAAGCACAACTGCGCTCATGGACATCAGCGCGCGCCGGCGCGTTGATCGATCCATTACGTGAGGCACAGACACGCGCTCGCGCGCACGCCGCCAGCGCGCGCATGGAGGCCGAACGTTCACTCTGGCGAGTGGCGAGAGCGGCGCGGCACTAATTGATCGTTTGAGATATGCGCCCCAGGATTGGCGCATCCGCTAGATATTTCCTGGGATAACTTTTTTGGAGCCTGATCGACCGCTATGATCGGCAAGTGACGATTTTTTTGGGGGGGGGCGTATTGATCTGCTAACAGACCGATCATAGAGCGCTGTTCACAGAAAGATGCGCTATGATTAATTAAGTCTTATGGATGAGAACCTGCAAAGCAGGTAGATGAAATCAAAATATTATGAATTAAAGAAAAAAAGATCATTCGATTGATACGCGATAACACATCAATTTCGCAGAAACGCACGTGAGGGCGGCGGAGTCCGTCTCACACCTGAAACCGCACTGAAAAGACTTCGGCTGCGGACTATAGCATCATATCACAATCGTCTGACCTTAATAGAAATTACCAAGTTTGATTGCCAAGCAGACTAAAAAAATAATCAAACATAATTTTGGCCAAGATAGATTTTTTCCAAGCGTTCGGCGACTGAACTCCAGTCGAAGTTTCGAGCGATTGCTTCACGTCCTCGCGCTCCCATTTCGCTTAGCTCTTTTTTGGGCAATGAGAGGAGCGATAAAAGGCCATTTCTCAAACTTATAAGTTCTGGCGATACAACGAGGCCAGCACCCCATTCTGATTCAACTTCCGGAAAATGGCATTTATCGCTGATCAAAACAGGCAATTCACAAGCCATTGCCTCCAATATAGCCATAGAAAACCCTTCCTGATAGGAAGGTAAAACGAATACATCGCCGCATCTGAGAGCAACCTGCGAATCTCTACCGACTAAATTCGTTATAAATAAAATCTTGTCACCATGAGGAGAATTGGCAATTAGAGACCTTAATTCAATCTCATAATCCTTATCCTGTGGTATTCCTACTATTAACAGGCCAGCTGACGTGTCAGTATGATCCAATGATAAGAAGGCTTGAAGGAGGAGATGCAAACCTTTCTTTGGGTGTATTCGACTATAAAAAAGAAAAGTTCGATCCCATTCATTCAATTGCGGGTAAATCTGTCTCAGCGCAAGATCATCGGGAAGATTATCCCTATTTAACGAGCTGATATCAATTCCATTAGGGAGAACGCACGAAACGGTTTTCAGAATTTTTTTTCCTTCGTCCATTTCATCATGCGTTGCGTAAATGATCGCATTGGCCTCATCAATCATTCTACCGGTAGGCAACAGATTTATTGAAAGTTTCTTCTTCCAGCTAGATTGTTTCAGAGACCATGGATCAAACAAACCATGAGATGATATAAAAAAAGGGATTTTATTGCGTCGGCTTAGTAAGAAAATCTCACCCATGCAACCTTCCCAGACACCGTGAACATGAACAATATCATACTTATGAATCTGGCTTCTCATTCTTCTCAGGAGGCTATTACTTCTTCTAAGAAAGCCCGGGAAGCTTGTTTTAAAAGGCATGAGAGTAATATTTTTATGATTTAACCTAGGAAATTCATTAATAATTGTTTCTGCCGATTCAGTATTTTCCTTTAACGTAGCTACAGTAACAGTATGTCCACGTTTGGCTAAAGCTTCTGCGGTCCCGGCGACGACTCTTGGAGGACCGCCAGAGTATATACTCATGCTTCCACTCACAAGAAGGATGTTCATTCTGTCGCTCCAACCTTTTTAAAAAGTTCTTGATATGAGATTATATTGATAAAATACCAAAATTGTACAGAGTAAGATACTATAGCCAATTAATTATCTTTGGTCTAAGCACGACTGCTTAACTGGGTTTTATTAAAAAATAGGATGTGTATATTTTACATAAGAGTAAATCTCAGAGAGGGAGTGTTTTAAGCCTCAGGATAAGAAATCAATTTTAGATGAAAAATAGAGGAATTCCATATACACAAATTATTGGGACAAAATCAAACTCCGACAAAAGTGGATTAAAGACAGGTCAGACACGCAAGAATAGCAGCGTCAAATTTACAATCGATATCTACTAAATTCAGTCTGTTCATAAACATCAGAAAAAAATATGACCATAATGCTAAGGATTTGTCCTATTGAGCTTCAGCGAGTTTATTCAATGATAAAACAAGAATCCAAATAAGAACACTATTTGATATGCAAAGGGAATATATTTATTAAAAAAAGAATATTCCCTCAGTAGTCTAAAAAAATGAGTAGAGCTTGAGCCGGGCTTTAACAATGCTAAAGATGAGGTATAAAACTTTATGAGCATCCAGCTGACACAGAGTAAATTAAACTTACTATATTGACCACGTCAAGTTTTTTGACTGCGCATCAATTATATATTGTCTGATCTGCTGCAATGTAAAAGCCGGGAGTTCGTCCGATCTTCCATCAATATAGTATTTATACCATGCAGCTGTTTCTTGGACAGATTTTTTGAATCCCCACACAGGCTTCCAATCAAGTATCCGCAAAGCCTTCTCGCAATTTAATATCAGAGATTTCGCTTCCTTGGGTGACGCAGGGTCGACTTTTTGAACATAATCTCCTTTGCCATAAAAACTGAAGAAAGTATCAATCAGGTTATGAACAGATTTTATATCTTCTATATTCGGCCCGAAATTCCACGCGCAATCAAATTTATCATTTTTCCAACCTGCACCCATAACAGCGCCAAGCCAAAGATATCCGGATAAGGGTTCATTCACATGCTGCCAAGGACGAATCGCATCAGGATTCCTTACCTCAAGCGGTTTTCCATTTATTAGGGAAAGAACCAGATCAGGCACAATTCGATCTTTTGCCCAGTCGCCGCCTCCTATAACGTTTCCGGCCCTTGCGCTGCAGAGTTTAACCGGACTGTTATCAGAAGACCAATAGCTATATCTCCAACTGTCAATTAGTAACTCAGCGGCCCCTTTGCTCATACTATACGGATCGCCGCCCCCCATAGGATCTGATTCTCGAAAACCCCAAAATGAACCATTGTTTGCGTAACATTTATCCGATGTAATTGCTATAATAATACATTTATGGCCTGCCATTCTAACAGCCTCAAGTAGATTAGCTGTGCCCATAATATTCGTTTGAGCTGTTTCTATAGGGTTTTGGTATGAGTATCTGACCAGTGGCTGGGCTGCTAAATGGAAAACAACATCAAAATTTCCTTCCAAAACAAATTTCTTTAGATATTCAAAATCATTAATATCTCCAAAGTTATGATTACAAATAGTATTTAATTTGGTAAGCTCAAAAAATGATGGATTCGTAGGTATATCAATTGAAAGTCCAGTGACTTGAGCTCCAAGTTCATTTAACCACATTGTTAACCAGCCACCCTTGAAACCCGTGTGGCCTGTAACTAAAACTTTTTTATCTTTGTAAAAATCAAGATAAGACATATTTTTTCCCCTTTGTCCCGAGACGATTAACCTTAAAGCAACGCAAATATATCAAGACAACATTCTTTAATCTCCTTTTTTATTTAAAATTAAGTAATTTTTTTGAATATAATTGATATTTTCTAATAATTTTTTTATTTATTTTTTAGCTGGTTAAGATTATTAGATTTTACTTTGACTATAATCCTGCTGCGCATTGCAATGAATGGATCCATGCTAGTAAAATGTCTTAAATGATTAGATTCGAAAAATGTAGCGGTAAATTAAAAAAACTAATGTGGTAATAGCGAACTGGTTCAATATGATCTGATTTCTAAAATATAGTAAGTAAAAGTCTCTGATCGAATGGGCAATTCGTCAAAGTCAGGCACTGAGGTGATTTCATAGAATGATAATAAATATTAAGAAAATATTTAGTCAAACACATTATGTGTTGTAATTGATATATTTCATAAACAATAAAGTTTTACGCGTATATTTATTTAATGTGTCTAGCAAGATCAAAATGTCCACGGAGCTTTTCCATTGGACCAAATTTTGTTTAACATTTCCCAATCCCTCATCGTATCCATACATTGCCAAAAACCATCATGGCGATATACCATCATTTCTCCCTCTTTAGCGGCCTGCTCAAAGGGTTCTCGTTCAAGCATTATGTCGTCATTACATTGTGCGATGAATCTATCAGCGAATTTTTTTCGCATAACCATAAATCCGCCATTAATATAACGATCAGTCACTGTCGGTTTTTCAGCCCAATTGAAAACTTGATTATTATGTAAATCAAGTTCACCAAATCGGCCGGGAGGAATGACGCCAGTCAGTGTAACTCCTTTACCATGATGGTTGTGAAAGTCGATTAGGCCATTAATATCTACGTTCGATAAGCCATCTCCGTAAGTAAGCATGAATGAATCGTCATCATTAAGATAGTCTAGAACTTTTTTTACCCTGCCAGCCGTCATCGTTGACGCACCAGTTTCAGCAATAGTAATTGACCAATCATCTGAACGCCGTTGTTTAAGCGTTTTCACTGCGCCTTCCATTAAATCAATAGTAATATCGTCATTAGTTTGATAATAATTGATAAAGTAACTCTTGATTGTCCAACTCAAATGACCGGCACACAAGATAAACTCACGATGACCAAAGTGTCTGTAGTATCTCATAATATGAACTAATATTGGAAGATCGCCAATTTTTACCATTGGCTTAGGGATTAGATTTCCAGTAAGCTCACCAAGCCTCGTGCCTTGTCCCCCGCACAGTATAACTACTTTCATATTTGTATCTCCATATTTGAATTGACGGATTCTATAAACAGTTATTTGATTTTCTTCTTTTATATAAATGACCTGTTTTCGATTAATGAAATATAATTTTCTTTGTCAAGAAGTCGCTGTGGAGGGACATTACCGATTGTTTCTTTCAGAAGAGATGTATCGGCTATCAGTATTGATTGATCCAAAGGAGAGCGCTTTCTTGCCCCAAACAGCAGTAAAGCAGGATCTTGACCTATTTCATCACATAAACTTAACAATACTTTTCGAATAGAGAGGCCTACGCCAGTGCCTATATTCACGCAGATTGGCGTTTCAACCTTTTCCATGAGAGTAATCATTGTTTTTGCTACATCTGATACATGGATAAAATCTCGTATTTGCAAGCAATCACTTAACATAACTTTGTTATGACACCGTAATGAAGATAATACGGAGGGCAATAGTCTCTTCGAGGACTCACCGGGCCCATATACTCCAAATATACGTGTAACAATTGGTGTGACTCCATAATTTTGGGCTTCTTTATAGATCCATTTTCCTGCATCATACTTGGCCCTTTGATACGCCAATACAGGAGTGCAAATGTCCTTTTCACATAGAATGCCTGATGAACCATATTCAGCCATACTGCCTGCATATAGAAACTTACCTCCTGTCTTTACTAATGGAAGCAATGATTTGACCATATTGAGTTCATTTTCAATAATTGAAATATCATCAGGGTCAGCAAAAACTCCAGATGAAGCTAGATGAAATATTAGATCAAAAGTTCCATTTTTATACTTGGTAGCGATTTCATCTTTTGATCTTAAATCAAGAGCTTGACGACTTGGAGAATCAAAATCAACTTTCATATTACTTAATTGAATTGACAAGGCTTTACCGATAAATCCCGATCCGCCTGTTACAAGAGTCTTTAATTTTATATTCATTTTGTATATTTAATTCTTCACATTAATGCAATTTAAGTGAATTTATTGAAGAATTTAATAACTTTTTTTTGATATTTACTTAGTCTTCATCAGAAGAAACCTTGTCTGAACGAAAAAATTATCCTGTAAATTATCAGGCGAAGATTGGCGCTTTCTACGATAGGAAAGACAAAAAAATACAGTGACGATGTCTTTGAGTTCTCGATGTGACGGCACATAGATATGATCTAGCTTAGCAGACACCAGCGCATGACTTAATGTCTGTAAAAATCATCGATACGTCAAATGTTACAATAAAGTCTAGCTCTGGAAATTTTGATAGCAAATTAAGAGGAGTCTATGTCAGACACCGGAGAGGAATAGCCTCGCGTTCAAGGATTATAGAACAAACAAACTGGATCGCCATGAGAATTCCACTAAATTATAATTAAAGTAGCTTTTGTCACGAGCAAGGGCGAGAATACACCGACCTAACCGGCGTTGGAATTTCATGACATTCCTGACCACATTAGCCATGGGAAAGGAAAGTTGAGAGAAGGCGCGCTGGGCGTATTGGGGTAGGTGACGAGGTAACTTGAGGAGGCGGCATTCGACATGAAACGTCTTCAGATCAAGATCGAAGAACTGGATCGGGTTACACACCTGCAGTTCAAGGATTCTGGATTTGATGCCGTCATCATGGGCGTGCGACTAGTGTAAATGTTGATAAGGCAGCTTTGAAACCAATCTATCAAAGATTGCTCAAGTACGTTCAGACTAGCGCCTGATTTCAGGATTTATCCGTATAAGCTTCACCTGCCGACATTTAAATAGCCAAACCAAGCCCTGGCTACGCAGATAAGTTGAAATTAAAATAAGACTACTTATGTCAGTATTTTTCTATTATCGAAACCATAACCTGTGAGTTCCATCGCATCATTTATCAAACACCGACTAAGCAAAGTCCTGTGATAGATGATAGAGGGATAAGTCGGCGCAACATGTAAAACCGAGGATATTAAATAAAAAACATGAAAGCCATTTCACAAAATTCTAACTCATAGACCTAATGCTCAATAAGAAAATTTAGATAGCTTTTTGTAACAAATGCAAATAGGTGAATAATTTTTAATTGACGGCTATGGTGCTGTTTCGAATAATAGGAGATCCTCCCTTCCGCCCACGAACTCGTGTCTGAGACGCACATGGTGATGAGTTGGCATCAGGTTGTCTTACACCATTGAAGCAACCATTCGTGCCATGAGAAACACTTGCACGACAAGGATCAAATGAGTAATGAAAAAATGGCGATCACCGAATGAGTTTATTTCCTTAGATTTTCTGCTCTGGACGGTCTTCGACCCTCTAACCCAGCTAGGCAGTCGAACGGATAGCCATAAAGTAAATCCCCGAGATACTACCAATAAAAACTCTAGATAGTCGTCTAAACTTGAATATGTTCGTAATGTTTGTGACTAATACACGGAAATCAGTATCCTAAATATTTTTTGATGATTAACTATTTATTGAGTAAAAAAATTAATTATTTATGTTAGAAATTTAATTAATTACATTGCGTAAAAATTGTATTTATTGTGTATGTGATATTTTATTCAAGCAAAATTGAATTCTCCTGTTCACGTAGCCATTTGACGGCTTCGTTCACAGCTTTAGGGCGTTCAATATCACCACGAAACATCACTAATATTGTAAGAATGATAATCTTAATTTCCAGTAATAGAGAAGCATGTGAAATATACCATAGATCCAGGGCCCTCTTCTGTTCAGGGCTTACAAGTTTACCACCGTTCACTTGCGCCCATCCAGAAATACCGGGACGAACAGCAAGTCGTTGGGACATTTCCTCAGGTTGATCGATAAATAGCAACGGCCTTGGTCCTACAAAGGACATATCACCAATCACAATATTCCACAATTGAGGTAACTCGTCTAGACGCAGTTTGCGAAGTAACAATCCTGTTTTTGATGTTCTCATATTATCAGGTACAGGAACACCATCTGGAGCGACTGCATCTTTCATTGAACGAAACTTATATACTCTAATCATTTTACCGTGACGTCCCGGACGTTCTTGCCAAAAAAATAGAGGCTTGCCTACATCCTGCCAGACTAGAAAGGCGGTTATAGCATAAACGGGAAACAATAGGAGAAGCAAAGAAAGTGCTGCGCCGATATCCAGCACTCTTTTAAATCCCCAAAAAGCGCCCCGCAGCTTTATTTCATCAATTTCGAAATCATCATCGTTTCCTATTGAACCAGCAACTTCAGTAAAAAGTAAATGTATATCCGATATAGCAACTTGATATCTACGCGCTACGTCATATATGTGATCGAGATTCTTTGTTGAAATCTCATTTTCATTCGCGGCTACAACTATTCTGTTAATATCAATACCTCTTATTTTATACTGGCCCAAAACATCCTCAATTTTATTAAAAACAGAGACAATATGAATACCTCTAATGCGATGACCAATCATTGAAGGGTCATGAGTCAGTGCTGCGATGATTTTCAAAGATCCAAATGATATGCTTTCAACAGCTCGCGCATAAACATAAGATACTTGATTGCACCCAACCAGTAAAACGTAAGCTGGCCTGCGACGAACAGGAATATAAGAATCAGTATATCTTTTAAGGATAAATCGGATCCCTACAAAACCAGATATCTGTATGAATGCATGAATTAATAACAATGAGCGTGGCACGCTTTCCAAACGATCAAAGATGAATGATGCAACGGCTGCTATTATTAAACCAATTGATATCCCCGCTCCGGAAGCTATGGCGTCGGGTACTGAAAAAAACCTCCAAGCACTATGAGAAGCGCCCGTTATGCGAATAAATGCTAGGGTAGAAATAGAGGCTACAATAGAATAAAAGTGAAATCCATAAGGTATACTATGATTTCCTACAAATAAATTACGGGCAATCCATGCCAAAATTGGAGCGAATATCGCTAGAGCAATGTCAAATAATTGAAGAGTAAATTTAATCGATTTAGGTGATAACATATCTTATTTTTAGTCCTTCAAGCCTTGAGAATTATAATTATTTATGGAGCAGAAAACACTATTAATTATTGCAATTGTTCCTGGGTCATATAATTAAGCATTAAAAATATGAAGCGGCTAAATTCTTGCGGAAAAACGTACGATTGAAACATCAACAAAAGCATTTTATCAGCGTCTGACCTTCTTATTGACTAAAAATAGATTATTAATGCCCAATAACAAGAGTTGTTATTAAATAATTAATCAAATTGAATATATATTCTAGTTCTAATATATATCAATTTCATAAAATTTGAATCTACTTAAAGCTTATATTCGTTATTGACGGTTGCTGCCATACTGACATTTTACGGATTTATATTTGATAAAGATATGTAACAAAATTTGATTAATTTCATTTAAATAAGCTTATCGATGTCTGAAGTATTTATAAATATATTTATGCCATGTGATAAATGGATAAAAAAGATGAATTAAATAGTCCTCTTCTATTTCCTCGTCATTTATACCATACCGTTCCGGTAATTGATTTTCAGGAAAATAAAATGTTCCAAATAAAACATCCCAAAAAGCGAAAGTTCCACCATAATTTTTTCCACCGCCATCAGATTGAAAGGTATGATGCCAGCGATGAAAAACTGGCGTTGCGATTATATATCTTAATGGACCTAACGTTATATTCAAATTAGCATGTACAAAATATGCCATTACAGCCTCTACAGGAGCTATATAAATAACGTTCAATGGTGATACACCAAGAAATATAATTATCGGTGGGATCAGCCATGGGCCCAATGCAAGATTGAGCGGATGGAAACGATATGCTGTAGTCCAATCCACTTGTCTAGGACTATGATGTACAGCATGGATTGGCCATAGTATCGGTGAGTGAAAAAGTCTGTGATTCCAGTAATGAAAAAAATCAGAAATAATTATATATGAAAATATTTGCAATATGAATGGATAACTTGCAAGAGGCCCAACTCCGTTTCTAAGATTATCATATATTTGTTCGGGAGTATTAAAGAGCAATAAAAAAGCGTATATTATTACAGCAGGTATATAGCGCAATAACACTTTAAAACAAGGTGTAAAAAATAAATAGCTCAGATCAACTTTTAGGTATCCACTGTGCCACCAGTCAAATTGATGATTACAGCTTAGATTTTTGTTTTTTGTAATTATAATAAAAATTATTGCAGCCAAGAAAAAACTAACTAGTGCTGACAAATATAGATAAAATATTTCAATAGCCGAAGGATAAAGCAGCATGATTTCTCAATAATACAATGTTATTGAAACCAAAACACCTTAATTTAATCAGATAATATTATGTCCCGGTTCAGCGCCCTTGGGACAAAATTTGTAATTGAGGAATGAGGCTTTCTGGTTCATCGTAGCCCTCAAGGAGCGAAGATGAAACAGAAAGCCGCGCTGGTTAAGCTAACGGTGTAGGTTTTAATCCAGGATATTCGTCGCGCGACCCGTCGACATTTCTCGGCTGAAGAGTAAATCCGAATTGTTCATGTTCTTCTGCGCAGCGAGGAGAGCATCGCCGAGATCTGCCGGCGCGAGGG
>CAIQCB010000030.1 GCA_903870245.1 uncultured Methylocystaceae bacterium | reverse complement strand
CGTGCAGGACTATTATTCCCCGGGGCCTTATCGATCCTAACGGGAGCTGTCCCTGATCTTGCCCGTGGGCTTGGTCATATGGCGCCCACCTACGTTGTAGGTTTCCCGGGATCGATGTCCCACGGCTCATGTGGCCCGCACCTGTCGCTCGCACGTCCCGCCTGGCGCAGGGCTGTCGATCATGACCGATATAAAAACTGAAATCCGTCGTAACACGCTCGCGAAACGCGATCTGGTGAGTCCGCAGGAAGCGCATGCGGCCGCTCTCGCCCTGTCTCGCGACGGACTCGCGCTTGTCGCCGAAGCCGCCGCCCGTCTGCAATGTGTCGCGCCGGAGGTGTCGGTTTACTGGCCGATCCGCAGTGAACTTAACACGCGCCCGCTGATCGACGCCCTGGCCGACAAGGGCTATCGGGTAACGTTGCCGGTGATGCGCAAAGTTCGTCATCCTCTGACGTTTCGCGATTTCACGCCCGGCGACGACCTGGTCAAGGGACCCTACGGCCTCTCCGAACCCTCTGAAGAACGCCCGGCGCGCGATCCCGACATTGTGTTTTCGCCGCTGTCAGCCTTTGATCGACGCGGTTATCGGCTCGGATACGGCGGCGGAATCTACGACGCGACGCTATCAGAGTTGCGCGCGAAAAAATCCGTTATCGCCATTGGAGTCGCCTATTCGTTTCAGGAAGTCGACCATGTGCCGACCGAACCACATGACCAGCGGCTCGATTATTTTCTGACCGAGCGCGAACGCATCGAGATCGCTTAATCGCCCGATGGTTTTGATGGTTTTGGCAGATTGATCTTCCGCCCGGCGCGCAATCTTGCGTTCGGCTTCACGCCCGGGTTGGCGCGGGCGATATCGGGAGCCCTTGAGGCGTCGCCATAAACGCGTTTGGCGATGCTTTTGAACGTATCGCCGGCGCGCGCTGTGAAAGTTTCAGGTTCAACGACTGGCGCCTCGCCCGTTTCGGGGCTTTCCGCCGGCGCTTCGGACGTCTGCTCGGACACAGCGCTTTCTTCCTGCGCCGGTTGCGCCACTTCAGGCGGCGGGTCTGGCCGGAAGAGATGAACCCCGAAGATCAGCGCCAGCGCCCCGGCCGCGGCGGCGAGCGCAACCTCGCGCGCGCCCCGAATGCGCTTGGGACGCCGCAACGGCAAACGCGCAGGAAAGCGTGGATCGTCGATCGTATCTGGCTCCCTGCCGCGCGCAAAATCGATGGCGACGAAAAGGCTCCAGAGAAACAGCAACAGCGTCAACGACGAACGCCAATATGTCTGCGGCGCGAAAAGATAGGCTATCGCCAGCAGGACCATGAGCGATGGCCAGACGGGAATGTTATCTCGACGCAAGAAATGAACTCCCGAAAAGTATGTCGCCGCCATTAAATACGCCCATGTGACGGCCGTGTGATTAACCAAGTCGGCGCGAGCTGCGGATTCGCCGCAAAAAGCGATAAGGCCCAACGCCGCGAAGGCCCATATCGTCTCATTGGATAATTTCGCTCTCCTCCCGTACGCCACGAGAATCGCAAGGGCGGCGACAAGCGCGGCAATGATGGCGATCGATAGTTTCGCGGGCAATATATCCGGGCTCATATGGGCGTGCGCGCTCTTAATCCGGCTTGCCAGAAACGCCGGCGCTATCGAACGTCGCCATATCGCGATGGCAGGCGAGCGCCGTGCGGATCAGGCCGATCGCCAGCGCCGCGCCGGAGCCTTCCCCAAGCCGCATGTCGAGGTCGAGCAACGGGCGCTTGCCGAGTTTTTCAAGCACCATTCGATGCGCGCCTTCGGCCGACACATGCCCCGCGACACAATGATCGATGGCTAGCGGATCGAGCGCGTGCAACACAGCCGCCGCCGCGCAGGCGACATAGCCGTCGAGCACGACCGGCGCGTGGTTCACCCGCGCGGCGATAATCGCGCCCGCCATGGCGGCGATTTCGCGACCGCCCAGGCGTCGCAAAACTTCCAGTGGATCATTGAGCGCCGCGCCATGCAGGGCCAGTGCGGCGTTGATGACGGCGTTCTTGCGCGCGAGGCCGGCGTCGTCGACGCCCGTTCCCCGACCTGTCCAGCGCGCCGCCGGCCCGCCATAGAGCGCGGCGTAGATCGCGGCGGCGCTGGTGGTGTTGCCGATGCCCATCTCGCCCGGCGCGAAGAGATCGACGCCATCGGCGAGAGCCTCGAAACCATAGGCGAAGGTCGCCGCCGCCTCGCGCTCGTCCATCGCGGGCTCCCGCGTGAAATCGCGCGTCGGCTTCTCCAGCGCCAGTTCGAACACCTTGAGGCCGATCCCCTGCGTTTTGCAGATCTGGTTGATCGCCGCGCCGCCAGCAGTGAAATTCGCCACCATCTGCGCCGTGACCTCAGCCGGAAAGGCCGAGACCCCCTGCGCGACAACGCCATGATTGCCAGCGAAGACCGCGACCAGCGGCCGTTCGATGCGCGGTTCCGCCCTGCCCTGCCAGGCCGCCAGCCATTCGACCAGCTCTTCGAGACGCCCGAGCGCGCCCGGCGGCTTGGTGAGCAGCGCGTCGCGCGCCCGCGCCGCCGCGACGCTGTCTTTGTCGGGACCAGGCAGGTTGGCGAGGAGAAGGCGAATTTCGTCGAAGGGGCGCGGCGGTTCGGTCATGGGCTCGGGGATAGGGACATGCTTCCATGGTTTAGCCCGTCCCTCCGCTGGAGGCCACCCGCGCGGAAAAAAGTGTATGAGTGAAAGCTTTTTTGACGAACTAAGGTAAATTCAATGAAATAAGTACTCAGAAGATAATCATTACAGACATCCTAAAAGTTAGTTTCCCTAGAACTCTGGCCAAAAAAGGATTACGGAGTCCTAAAAATAGACCACTTGTGCTGTCTCAATGATCAAAGCTGCGACATGCATGCTTGTTCTAACATGTTAATCACTTAATTAGCTCACAATTAGAATTGACTTGTCTTCAACCATCCCGAACGGGTGTCCCGTGGAACTAAATTTCGGTCTTCTTTTGATTTTCATCATATCCATTTTTTTGATTACAGTCACGATAAAGAAAAAAAAAAGAAAATAAAGAGCGGCAAAACGCTATCAGCCTCACTGACAAAGCCATTAATGCAAAAATCGAAGCTTTGGCACGCCGGCGCGCACAGCTTATGAAGGCTGACCAATACGGTATCACCAAAACAGAAAAGTGGGACAAAGAGATAAGATATTTTCTTGAAACTGTAGTATTCTCGGACTTTAATAAATACTCAGTTCAGATAGCTATCGACAAATACGGATTAATTGAACGGGTCGAAACCGCGACGACAACCTTCATAGATTCACACCCGAACAAAAGAAAATTTCCCGAAAACATCAAAGGTCATGAGTATGAGCATTATTGCGCAGAAGAGTTGCGCGCCGCCGGGTGGGATGCCAGAGTAACGCAGGGGTCCAGAGACCAAGGTGTTGATATTATTGCAGAACGAAGCAGGATTCGATTAGTTGTCCAGTGCAAACTCCGTAGCAAACCCATAAGTAATCAAGCAGTGCAGCAAATCACAGCTGGTCGAATACATGAACAAGCCGACATAGGTGCGGTCGTAAGCAATAACTCCTTTACAACTTCTGCTCAAGAACTGGCAGCTACAAACAACATTCTCCTTCTGCATCACCGTGATCTAATGCAGATCCATAATCTACTTGGTCTTGAGGAAGTCGAAGAGAATTCAGAAGACACGAAGTCTTTTGAGTTGAATAGTGAAAAGAGCGAGGCGCAACCAGATATAGGAACCGTCAATTTAAATCGGAATCTGTCCAGAAAAATCTTTCCTAAAATCAATTTAAATTACACTGTTTCTTTGGGATTGGTTTTTTTTATTGCAATCACTATTGCTATTATAGCTAAACGCTCGGTAACAGAAATAGCTAATACAACCGCTAATGGTTCCGTTCTGGCAGAGCATAATCAGTCGGAGGCTGAGGTCTCGTCTAATAACATGCCGAATAGTCAAAAGCCTTCAAAGACAAACAGAGACACTGGCTTGAGTCCATTAATGAAATGCTACCCAAAAAGAAGAGGATCAGCATTTGAAATCAAATTCTCTTTAGATCGCAGCACATTGTTAGTGGTCCATAAATTAAAAAAAGGTCTTTTGGAAGTAGTAGCGGAATATAAAATTAGAGACAAAAATGATATAATTAATGTTTCGTGGGAGGGTGTAGATAAACATAAATCCAACTTCCAAGTCAAAGGCCAAATTGCCAAAGTTAAGGGTGCTGAACGCGCAATCTATAAGGATGAGATTTTAGACACTAGTTCAGGTAGAAATTATATTATGGAGGCAACTTGCCGCTGACCGGTGAATGCAATTGCAATTGTGACTCTTAACCAACGAGACAGAGCCACTCATCAGTTGCCAGTCAACAGACATTTACTCAGGCGTTTGCCTCGATTTCTGTCTCGGTGACACCTTTACTCCCGCGTCTTGGCGAAGGCCGCCAGCGCCCGGTCGCGGGCCGTCGCATGATCGACGATGGGTTTTGGATAGGTTTTGCCGAGCGTGATCCCCGCCGCCTTCAAAAGCTCGGCGGGCGCCTCCCATGGGCGATGGATGTAGCGGGCGTCGAGCTTTCCCAACTCCGGCACGTAACGGCGAACGTAATCGCCGTCGGGATCGAATTTCTCGCCCTGAATCACCGGATTGAAGACGCGAAAATAGGGAGCGGCGTCGGCCCCGCAGCCCGCGACCCACTGCCAGCCGCCGCTGTTGTTGGCGAGATCGGCGTCGACCAGCGTGTCCCAGAACCAGCGCTCGCCCTGCTGCCACGGGATCAACAGATGTTTGACCAGAAAACTCGCGCTCACCATGCGGGCGCGATTGTGCTGATAGCCGGTTTGCCAGAGTTCGCGCATCGCGGCGTCAATCAGCGGATAGCCGGTTTTGCCTCTTTGCCACGCCTGCAGGGCTTTTGGATCATCGCGCCAAGGGAAATCGGCGAAGCGGCCGTCGAGTGCGCGTTCTGGCATGTCGGGGTTTGCGACGAGCAGGTGATAGCAGAATTCGCGCCAGCCGATCTCGCGCAGAAAAGCGCTCGCGCCGTCGCTTCGATTGGCGTCGACGACGGCCCAACATTGCCGCGCCGACACCTCACCGAAATGCAAATGCGGCGAGAGACGCGAGACCCCGCTTTTGGCCATGAAATCACGCGCAGTTTTGTAGTGTTTCATATCCGCGCGCGCGAACTCCTTCAGCCGCGCCATCGCCGCCGCCTCGCCCGGACGCCAGGCGTCGCGCAAGCCGCCTGACCAATCGGGTTTGGTCGGCAGAAGTTTCCAGTCCTTGAGCGCGTCGCTCGCAGGCGCCGGCGCGGGCGTGAGTTTTTTGGGAGCTGGCAGCGGCGCTTCTGGCGGAACGGCGGCGAGACAGGCGCGCCAGAACGGCGTGAAGACGCGGAACGGATCTCCGGATTTATTGCGTAAGGCGGAAGGCTCGAAGAGCAGCGCGCCGTTGAAGCTCTCGACCCTAAGGCCCCGCGACCGCAGATTCGCCTTGATCACGCTGTCGCGACGCATCGCCCATGGCTCGTAGAGTCGGTTCCAATACACCGCGCCGGCGCCCGTCGAAGCGACAAGCTCCTCGATAACGAATTGCGCGTCGCCGCGCCGCAGGATCAACGGAACGCCGAGTTTGGCGAGATCGTTGGCCAGAGACTCCAGAGAATGATGAAGCCACCAACGGCTGGCGGAGCCCCTGCGCCAGTCGCCGGGGCTGGCGTCATCGTGGATATACAGCGCCACGAGCGGCGCGCCGGAACGCGCTGCAGCATCAAGCGCAGGATGATCGGCGAGTCGCAGATCGTTTCGAAACCAGACGATCGCCGGCGCGTTCATGAGTTCGCCTCAGTCGTGTCTGGCGTGTTTGGCGCCGTAGCCGAAATAGATCGCCAGACCGATCCCCGTCCAGATCACGAGGCGCAGCCATGTGTCGAGCGGCAAGGCGATCATCAGCGCGAAACACGAGACAATGCCCAGAGTGGGCGTCCAGGGAAAGGCGGGCGCGCATCCCGGCGCGCGAAAGGGGCGAACCCGCTCCGGTTCGTGTATGCGCAGATAGATCACCGCCATGCAGACCAGTGCGAAAGCCGCCAGCGTGCCGATGCTGACCATCTCGCCCAGGAGATCTATCGGGAGCAAACCGGCGGCGATGGCGACGATGACGCCAATCATGATCTGGCTGATCGCCGGGGTGCGATAATGGTCGTGCAACCGAGCAAAGATCGGCGGCAGCAGACCGTCATGCGCCATGGCGTAAAAAACGCGCGTCTGTCCAAAGAGCAACACGAGGATCGCAGTGGTCAGTCCGGCAAGCGCGCCGAATTTCACCACCCACGATACCCATGTCGCGCCGGTGCGATCCATCGCCAGCGCGATAGGGTCCGGCACGTTCAACTCCCGGTAACTGACGACGCCGGTCGCCACAGCCGCGACGGCAATATACAGAACCGTGCAAATCACCAGCGAGCCGAGAATGCCGATGGGCACGTCTCGCTGGGGCCGATGCGCTTCCTGCGCCGCGGTCGATACTGAGTCGAAGCCGATATAGGCGAAGAACACCACCGAGGCGCCGCGCACGACGCCGCTCCAGCCAAAAGCGCCGAATTCGCCGCTGTTCTCCGGCACCAACGGAGTCCAGTTATCGACGTTGACATAGGCCGCGCCGACAAAGATCACCAGCAGCACCACCGTGACCTTGATCGCGACAATGATGTTGTTGAACTTCGACGACTCCGTCGTGCCGCGCACAAGCAGCCAGGTCAGCAGCAGAACGATGGCGGCGGCAGGCGCATTGAACAGGCCATGCGGCTCGCCCGGGACGGCTGTCGCGAAATAGGCCGAGGCGAGTTCGGGCGGCAACGTCAGTCCCAGACCGCTGAGCACGCGCGTGAAATATCCCGCCCAGCCGACTGCGACGGTCGCCGCCCCGGCGGCGTATTCGAGCACGAGGTTCCACCCGATCGCCCAGGCGAAGACTTCTCCGAGCGTTACATAGGCATAGGTGTAGGTGCTGCCGGATACTGGGATCATCGCCGCGAGTTCGGCGTAGCACAGCGCGACGAAGGTGCAGGCAAGGCCGGAAAGCAGAAAGGAGATCATCACGCCGGGGCCTGCGTATTTGGCCGCCGCCGTGCCGGTGAGAACAAAAATGCCGGCGCCGATGATGCCGCCGATTCCCAGGGCGAGAAGAGACGCCCATCCGAGCGTCTTTTTCAGGCCCTCGCCCTCTTCGGCTTCGTGACGAGCGAGCAGAGCTTCAAGGGATTTTCGGGTGAAGTAGTTTTTGGCGCCGATGACGGACAAGCCTTTGTCCCTTCCGATGAGACTGGCGGGAAGCATCGGGCCGCGCCCTGGTTCCCGCCAAGTAATGCGAGCATACAGTAGAATGAAACTCTTTCACCCTGCCCTGCGGGCGTAATCCAGAACTATCTCAGCAGCTCTTGCGCTCGGACGCGCGCCGGCGCCGGCGATCCGGGCGCGCACCTGAGCAAACCCGGCCTGTTGCCGGTCGCGCGCCGACTGCGATTGCAACAGCGTCGCCAACGTCTCGGCCAGGATTGACGGAGTCGCCCGTTCCTGGAGGAATTCTGGAATAAAATTGTTTCCGGCGATCAGATTGGGCAGCACGATGGAATCGACTTTGACAAGGAAACGCAGCAACGACTCCATTGGAGAGACCCGATAGGCGACGACCATCGGCGCGCCGGCCAGCGCCAGTTCGAGCGTGGCCGCCCCTGAGGTGACGAGCGCCGCACGGGCGGCGCGAAAGGCGGCGAATTTCTCCGCCGGTTTGATCAGTCGGGGCTGAAGCGGCCAATCTTTCAGCGCATTTTCGAGCGGCTCCGCCATGTTTGGCGCGACGGGAATAACGACGTCGAGATCAGGAAAATCATTCTTGAGCAACGCCAGCGTCCGACCGTAAAGCGGGGTCATGCGAGCGATTTCTGCGCGTCGCGAACCGGGCAGAACCAGCAGGGGGCCGGCGTCGCGGCGACCGGTTGGCGTGAGCGCGTCAAGATGTTCCGCCAGAGGATGGCCGACGTAGACGCATGGCGGGCCGTTGAGGCGCGCATAGGCGGCCGGCTCGAAAGGCAGGAGCGCCATTACGCAATCGATGTAGCGGCACATGGCGTGCGCCCTGCCTGGCCGCCACGCCCAGACCGTCGGGCTGACATAATCGATGATTGGCAAATGCGGCAGACGCCGCCGTACGCGTTTCGCAACACGATGGGTGAAGTCCGGCGCATCGATCAGGACAAGACAATCCGGCGCGGCGTCGATCACGGCTTGCGCCGTTTGCGCAAGCCGCGCCAGCAAGGTCGGAAGCCTCTCCAGAACCGGCAGCAGGCCCATGACGGCGATATCCTCCAACGGGAACAGCGAGTTGAGCCCCTCTTCCGTCATTGCCGCGCCGCCGACGCCGAGAAAGTTTGCAAGAGGCGCGGCTTGACTCAGCGCGCGCATCAGAGCCGCGCCGAGCGCATCGCCGGAGGCCTCGCCGGCAATCAAAAAAATCCTGGTCACGCGCCCGATCCGCGCGGCCGTGGCGCGCAGAGCGGACGATGCGACGGCGTGCGAAGAAAATTTAATAAGAGAGAGATGTCGGCGTTTCCGGCTTCGCATTCTGCAAGCCGCTCGATGCGTTCACTCAGCACCAGGCTCTTGTCGGTATCGAAGAGTTGTCGAAAAACGGCGTTCAAACCAGCAATCCGTTCGGGATCGAATCCGCGGCGGCGCAAACCGACGAGATTAAGGCCGAAGAGATGCGCGCGATTTCCGCTGGCGAGGGCGAAAGGAATGACGTCGCCCTCCACTCCTGATAATCCGCCGATAAAAGCATAGGCGCCAATGCGCACGAATTGATGCACGGCCGTGCCGCCGCCGATCGTCGCGCCATTATCGATGTCGACATGCCCGCCAAGCAACACCTGATTGGACAAAACGACCCCGTCGCCGAGACGGCAATCATGCGCGACATGCGCGCCGGCAAGAAACACGCAATCATCGCCGATCCGCGTGCCGTCGCCAACGCCGGTATTGATCGTCACATGTTCGCGCGCGAGGCAGCGGGGGCCGATCACAAGATCGCCTTCGGCGAGGTTGGCCTTTAGATCCTGCGAGGGACCGCCAATGACGGCGAAGGGAAAAAAAACGCCGTCGGCGCCAATTGTGGTGCGACCGGTGACGACGACATGCGCATGAAACCTTGCGCCGGGGCCAATCACAACATCAGGACCGATGTGACAATAAGGACCGACGGCGACACCCTCGCCCAGACGCGCGCCGCTCTCGATAATCGCTGTAGGATGGACTGTTGTCGCCATAACGGGTCTCGCGCATTTGAGGGCGCGCTTAACCCGCTCCCATCATGGCGCTGATCTGCGCTTCGCAGACAAGAACGCCATCGACCAGCGCGCGTCCGGAATACCAGCCAATATTGCGCTTCTTCGCCGTCCTGGTCATGTGAAATTCGACGCGATCGCCCGGCGTTACCGGCTTGCGGAATTTCGCATTGTCGATGGTCATGAAATACACAAGCCGGGGACGCTCTTGCTCGCCCTGCTGGGCGCGAATCGCGATGACGCCGGCGGTCTGGGCCATGGCCTCGATCAACAGGACGCCAGGCATGACCGGTTGTTCGGGAAAATGTCCCATAAATTGCGGTTCGTTAATGGTGACGTTCTTGATGCCGACGCAGGACGCGTCGCCGCGAATATTGATAATGCGATCGACGAGAAGAAAGGGATAGCGATGCGGGAGATATCGCAGGATTTGCAGGATATCCACGGATTCAAGCGTCGTATCGGCGTCGGTCATGGGTCGGCCCTTCGTGCTCATGGCATGAGCGTTGCTGTAAAGATCAACGATAATGGTTATCCCGCGCCGACATTTTGTCGATCAGGGCTTCGCCGCGCAGAAATCGACGCAGCGGACGCGCTGGCGCTCCACCGACGCGAGCCCCGGCGGGCACATCGCGAATTACGCCCGACTTGGCGGCGATAGCCGCCCTTGAACCAATCGTCAGATGTCCGCCAATCGCAGCCTGACCGCCAATGCTGACATAATCGCCGATCTCGCAGGAGCCCGCCACGCCAGTCTGCGCGACAATCGCACAAAAACGGCCAATCACGACATTGTGACCAATCTGCACGAGATTATCGATCTTGGTTCCCTCGCCGATGATCGTGTCGCGGGTCGCGCCTCGGTCGATCGTGGTGTTGGCGCCGATCTCGACATGATCCTGAACAATGACGCGGCCGAGTTGCGGCGTTTTCAGATAGCCCTGCGCCGAGGGCGCGAAACCGAATCCATCCTGACCCAGGCGGGCGCCGGGATGAATAATCACCCTGTCGCCAATCAAGGCGCACATGAGACTGACATGCGCGCCTATCGCGCAGCCTCGTCCGATCCTGACGCCGGGACCGATGACAGCCTGGGCTCCGATTGTCGTGCCGGCGCCGATTTCGGCCCCAGGTCCAATCAGGACGCCAGGATCGACCGTGACTCCCGCTTCGAGCCGGGCGTCGGGATGAACTACGGCTCCGTGTGCGACGCCATTCGCGCCAAACTGCGAGGATGGGATTAGGGCCTGCGGAAACATCATCGCCATCGCGAGAGTCATGGCGCGATAGGGTTCGTCGACGACCAGGGGGATCACTTGCTCCGGCAGCAAAGCGGCGTGAGACGGTCTCACGAAGCAAGCGGAGGCGCGGCAGCCGGGAAGCGCGGGGGCGTACCGCATAGAATCGAAAAAACAGAGGTCGCCCGGACGGGCGGCTTCCAGAGGCGCAACGCCGGTTATTGGCGGCGGCTCTGGCCGGCCCACCTCTGGACGGGCATAGGATGCGGAAACAACGCGAGCGATTTCATCCAGGGAAAAGGACCGCGCTATTTTGAAAAATGAGGGCGCGCCGCTATCCGTCGCCATTCTGCTCGCGCCTCTCGTCCTGCTAACGAGATGGATCTCGCCGCCGGGCATGGCCCGACGGCGTATGGAGATCGTTAGAAGTTGGTGCCGCCAGAGAAGCGGAAATATTGGGTGATGTCGGTCTGCGCTTTGGCGAAGGGGATTGCGTAATCAAAGCGCAACGGTCCCATCGGCGAATTCCAGAGGATCGAGGCGCCTGCCGCAGCGCGAATAATCATGTTGTTGCTTTGCGGCAGCACGCATGTGCCCTGGCCATAGCCCGCCTGTGAGGAATATGGCGCAATACAGGTTACGCCGGGGATGGTCGGCCAGTTGTTGTTGGAATAGTTGGTGCGCCCCTGATAGTCCCAAAGGCTGCCCCCATCGACAAAGGCCGCGCCGCGCAGACCAAGATCCTTCGGCAAGCCCCAGATCGGGAACTGCACTTCGGCCGAAGCTCCCCAGTAATTGGTGCCGCCCAGTGCGTTGCCGTAATTGGTATTACTGTTCCACGCGAGCCAGTTGTTGTCTCTGGGACCGATACCGCCCGGAGAGAAGCCACGGACCAGCGTCGGACCAAGGTTAAAGTTATCCTGAATGCGCGGCTGATAGCCGCCGAACGGCGTCAAATTACCGGCCTGGGCATGACCGATCGCGACAACGTCGTCGAGGTAGGGAATTTCGTGGAAATAACGAATGTCAGTCGTCGAACGGATGTAACGCGACCAGCCCCCGAGACCAGCGAAATCCTGATTGACCATCGCATGCCAACCATTGTGCGGATTACGGAAGTTATCGACGTTATCGAAGGTCAGCGAATAACCGGCGAGCGAAGTAAGGATGGAGCCAGTGGACTCCTTGATCGCCAGCGGCGCTTCGCCGTTGGACAAACAGCTGACAAGCAGCGACGGATATTCCGGCGAAGGATAGAAAACCGAGAAACCCGGTGTCGTTCCCCATATCGGCTGGGTACAGTCATTATAGGGCTTGCTGCTGCTGTTGGGGATCGCAATCGTGGTGTTGTACAGTGAGTAATGCGGCGACAACGTGAGTTCGTCTGTGATCGGAATTCCAAAACGCAGCGTGCCGCCCTCGGTTGTCGAAGAATAAATCGAGAATTGATAAGCGCGCTGGTGACGCAGGAAGAGATCGAACCCGGCGGCGATGCGCTGATCGAGGAAATAGGGCTCCGTGAAGCTGAAATTCACGCCGCTGGCGACCTGACCGCCCTGTAACGATAGACGCACAGCCTGACCGCGTCCGAGGAAGTTGCTCTCCGAGACGGAGACTTCGCCGATGATGCCCTGATTTGTCGAATAGCCGCCGGAGACGCCGAAGTTGCCAGTCGGCTGATCCTCGACGTCTACATAAAGAATAACGCGATCGGGCGCTGATCCCGGCTCATTGGTGACCTTCACCTTCTTGAAGAATCCAAGTCCGTTGAGCCGACGTTCGGCGCGGTCAACGAGAACGCGATTATAGGCGTCGCCCTCGCCAAGATCGAACTCGCGCCGGATGACGTAATCGCGTGTGCGCGAATTTCCGCGGATAACAATGCGTTCGATGTAAACGCGCGGACCCTCGTCGAGCAGGAAGCGTATCGCCACCGTCTGCGCCGCCTGATTGCGTTCGCCGCGCGGGCGCGCCTGTGTGAAGGCGTAGCCTTTTTTGGCGGCGGCGCGGGTCAATGCCTCCACCGTCTTTTCGACGGCGTCTCCGTTATAAATGTCCCCCGGCTGCAGACGCAGTTCATCTTTCAGCGCATCCGACGGAATGTCGGGGATGTGCGATTCGATATCGGCGGAGGACACATGATATTGCGGACCTTCCTCGATAACGATGGTGATAATGTACCCGCCCTGCGAACCGCTGAGCAGACCGCCCCCCTCCAGTGACGTTCCCTGCGGCGTCCCGTCAAACTTGGCGTCTGAACTCACGACGCGGAAATCGGCATAGCCGTTTTTGAGATAAAAGCGTCGTATGATCTCAAGATCGGCTGCGATGCGGTCCGGATCGTAGACGTCGGACGACTTGAAGAAAGACATGAAATTCATTTCCGTCGTCTCCATCATGCCGACAAGGCGACGCGTGGAGTAAACGTTGTTTCCGACGAATTTGATTTCCTTGATGCCGGTCTTGGAGCCTTCCTCAACCGTGAAGACGACGTCAATACGACCGTTTCCGATCGGAACGGTGCGGTAGCTGACCTTGGCGGCGGCGCGTCCTGAGCGGCGATAGATTTCGGTGATGCGGGCAGCGTCGGACTCAGCCATTGATGGGCTAAATGCAGCGCGGGATTTGGTGCGCAGCTCCGGCAACAACTGGTCGGATTTGATCTTGCTGTTGCCTTCAATCGCGACGCGGTTGATGAGATTGCCCTCTGCAACGCGAATGACAATGTTGCCGCCCTGACGGCTGGCGGAGACCGATGAATAGCGACCGCTGGCGCGCAGGGACTCCAGACCCTTATCGATATCGGCGTCGCTTGTTCCTGTGAAGTAGGACTTGATGGTCTCTGCGTCGGCCCGGTCTCCCGATACGACAATTTGCGGCGCAGCGACCGCCGCCGCCGACAAGACCAAGGTCATGGCGATTGTCGCGATCAGTAATGTCGACGTTTTCCAGATGCCGCGGGAAAAAGACATTAACATTTATCCTCGTCGCAAACTCGCCGCCCGGTCGGCGCGGCGCTTCCTTGCTTCACTGTTCTTTTGTCGGGCGCGACTAAAGATTCTCTGGCTCAAGCCATAAATCTTCTAGCGTCTTCGTCCGATACTTCATATCCGTAAAAAGTAATGATTTGATAATATGTCGAAGACGTGGCGCTAAAGTCACATTTCATGGTCAGCAAAGAGTTAACGCCGTAAGTTCCGCCGCAAGGCTCAGACTGCCCTCCTCCATGGATTGAGGGTCGGCTAACTCATTGTCGTATATAAGGTTAAGCTCAAGACGCGCCACTAGTGAGGCGCTGGAGCAGACGGGACAAATCGTTGTAGGTCGAGAAAATCATCAGGGCGCCCACCATCGCCATGCCGATCCGGAAGGCGAATTCCTGCGTCTGCTCGTTCAAGGCCCGTCCGCGAATCGCCTCAATCCCGAAAAATAGCAAATGACCGCCATCGAGCAGCGGAACCGGCATTAAATTCAGCAGACCGATGGAGATCGAAAGAAGCGCGATCCAGTTCAGGAAGGGCGTCACGCCAACCTTGGCCGCCGCCTGAGCCACCTGTCCCGACATTTGGGCGATGCCAATCGGACCAGAGAGTTGATCCGCGTTTTCGCGCCCGGTGATCAGACCGCCCATGTACCCAAGAGTACGGCTGCAAACCATCCAGACTTCCTCGACGGCGAGCCCGAATGACCGGGGGAGGCCATATTTCTCCGCGCGCGAATCGCCGGGCGCGGTCGAGGCCTGAAGTCCCAGCATGCCAATGCGCATTTTGCCCGCAGGATTTTTAATCTCTTTCCAGGCAGGCACGGCTTCGAGGTGAAGGTCTCGCCCTTCACGACGCACGACAAAGTCGAGCTTTTTTTCGGCCGAAACCGAGACGATCTCCTGCATCTTGCTGAATGCAGAGACAGGTTCGCCGTCGATGCTGACGACGACGTCGCCGGTTTTGAAGCCTGCGAGTTCGCCGGCCCCGCCGGCCAGCACAACCCCAATGCGCGGCTCCAGGACCGTACGGCCATTGACGTAGATAATTGAGGTCAGCAGGGCGATGGCGAGAAGGAAATTGGCGAAGGGACCGGCGAAGACGATTGCCGCTCGCGCCCACAGGGGTTGCGCGGCAAAGGTCACGGCGCGTTCAGCCTCTGACATATTTTCCAGGGCCTCTGCGTCCGGAGCGCTGGCGCCGTTAGCGTCGCCATGAAATTTTACGTAACCGCCGAGGGGGATAGCAGCGATCCGCCAGCGCGTGCCATGACTGTCGACGCGCGACCAGAGTTCGGGACCAAAGCCCATCGAAAAGGCGTCGACCTGAACGCCGCACCAGCGACCGACGATGAAATGTCCGAATTCGTGGACGAAAACGACAATCGTGAGAAGAATAACGAACGCGGAGATCATGTAAGCGAAGGTCGTTAGCGAATCCATCTCTACAACCTTTCAACGTCGCGCCGACTTAGCCGGGTAAGGAAGTGAAACAATCTCATAGGGTCAGCGCGTCGACTGTTTCATATTTGGCGAGGGCCGCGCGAGACCGTTCCCGAACCATTCGATCGATCTCCAGGGCATCCGCCACGCTTGCGGGCTCCTTGGCGTAACCATCCCGCGCCGCCGCCTCGCACGCCTCTGCGACATGGTGGGCGATGCCGGAAAACGCAATACGCCGATCAAGAAAGGCCTCGACGGCGATTTCATTGGCCGCGTTGAGAACGGTGGACAGAGCGCCGCCATCCGCCAGAGCGTCAAAGACCAAACGGAGCGCCGGAAACCTGTCGAAATCGGGAGCTTCGAAGGTTAGCGAAGCGATTTGCGCGAAATCGAGGCGCCGGACGGGAGTCGTCAGCCGTTCCGGATAGGCCAGACAATGAGCGATGGGCACCCGCATATCCGGCGGCGCGAGACCTGCGGTGACCGAGCCGTCGGTGAAGGTCACAAGTCCGTGCACAATTGATTGTGGATGAACCACCACTTCCAGCTTTTCGACCGGCACGCCGAACAGATGATGGGCCTCGATCAACTCAAGGCCTTTGTTCATCATGCCGGCCGAGTCGACGGTGATCTTGGGTCCCATCGCCCAATTGGGATGGTTCAGCGCTTCCTCGACGGTTGCCCGGGCAATGCGCTCCTTGGTCCAGGTGCGGAAGGGCCCGCCCGAAGCCGTGACGATCATGCGCTCGATGCGGGCGGGGTCCTCGCCGCCAAGAGCCTGAAAGATAGCGTTATGCTCGCTGTCGACAGGCAATAGCGCCACGTTTTTCTCTCGCGCCGCGCGCATGAACGGGGCGCCGGCGCAAACGAGACACTCCTTGTTTGCAAGAGCTATGTCTCGACCGGCGAGAATTGCAGCGTGGGTCGGCTCGACGCCTGCAGCGCCGACAATCGCCGAGACGACAAGGTCGGCCTCACGGGTGGCGGCCTCTATGACCGCTTCGCGGCCTGCGGCCACCTCGATATTGGCGCCGGACAGGGCGTTCTTGAGAGTCGAGTAGACAGTTTCGTCACGAACGGCCACGAATTTGGCGCCAGTGGCCAGGGCGATTTGCGCCAGACCCTCTGCGTCCCTGCCTCCGGCGACGGCCGCCACGGAAAATTTTTCCGGTTCGCGCTGCAGAAGGTCGACGGTCGAACGGCCAACCGAACCCGTGGCTCCCAGGAGCACGATTCTGCGGGGCGTGGCGTAGGTTTGAGATGTGAGGGTGTTTTTCAATGCCATTGACCCTCAGGTTACCAGAAGAATAGGCCACCGGCTACCGAGGGACCGGCGCGGACCATGCCAATTAAGGCGGCGAAAATAACGGCGAAGGTAAAGCCGTCAAGCCGATCCATAACCCCGCCATGTCCGGGTATCAGATTGCTCGAGTCCTTTACGCCGAAGCGGCGTTTGACCATTGACTCAAATAAATCTCCGGCCTGGGAAACGCCGGCCGTCGCGAGACAGATCAGAAACGTCGGAGCCAACGCCAGAGCCTCGCCGACGCTCATGTGCGCAGCAGCAAGACCGAGCGCTGCGCCAGTAATGACGCCAGTGATGGTGCCAGACCAGGTTTTCCCGGCCGAGACCGCCGGCCAGAGTTTAGGACCGCCAATCAGACGGCCGCCAAAATAGGCAAAAATGTCCGTCCCCCAGACAATCGCGAACAACATGGCGACAGCCGCAAGGCCATAGGGTTGTGAGGACCGCAACAAACAGACCGAAAACGCCAGCGTCCCGGCATAGATTACGCCGCTCCCCACCCAGAGCCGACGCGACGGCTCCGAGATCAGCGCCACAGCCACGGCTCCAATAACAAGCGCGCCAAGCGCGGGGAGCGCCAGACCCAGGTGTCCCAGAGCGGCGGCGGCGGCGGCCGTCGAAGCGCCTAAAGCAATCCGAAAAGAGAGTTTCTCGCCGCCTACAAGCGTTTGCCATTCCCAATTAACGGCGATGGCTGCGCTCAGCCAGAAAAGCACGAATATGTCGCCGCCAACATAGGCTGAGCCCAGCGCCGCAGCGATCATGGCGGCTGCAGAACCAATCCGGGAACCGAGATCGGCGAAGCCGCCGGCTGGTTTTTTCTGCGGAGCGTCGATCACGACGCCGTCTTGATCGCGGGCTTCGGGTCTATGCCGCCGTATCGACGGTCGCGATGAGCGTATTCCTCAAGCGCAGCGATAAAATCGAGCTTGCCAAAGTCGGGCCAGAGAACGTCCAGAAAGACAAATTCCGCATAGGCGGCCTGCCAAAGCAGGAAATTCGAAATCCGTTTTTCGCCGGACGTGCGGATCACCAGGTCAGGGTCGGGAATTTCCCCGGCGTGCAGCGCGGCGCCGAATGTATCGACGTCAATACTTTCAGGGGAGAGCTCTCCCCGCGCGGCCTTTTCGGCAAGACAGCGGGCGGCGGCGGCGATTTCCTGCCGACCGCCATAATTGAACGCGACGACCAGCGTCAGTCCCGTATTTTTTTGTGTCGTCCGCTCCGCCTCATCGAGCAAACCGACAATATCGGCGGGAAGCCCCTGCCGCTCGCCGATCACTCTGATGCAGACATTGTTTGATTTTAACTCGGCCAGATCATTGCGAATAAAGAGATGCAACAAGCCCATCAGGCTCTGCACTTCCTCGAAAGGCCTCGTCCAGTTCTCGGCCGAAAATGAGTAGACGGTAAGATAGGCGATTTTCAATTCTATAGCCGTTCGAACGGCGCGACGCAGCGCCTCGACGCCACGCCGATGACCTTCAATTCTGGGAAGGCCGCGCGCCTTTGCCCAACGTCCATTTCCATCCATGATGATGGCGACGTGGCGCGGAGACGCAGCCGCGTCCGGAGCAAAAGCCGAAATCTCCTGAAAAACGCTTCCGGGCATTAATGTTTCCAGCTGAATTAAGCCTGCCCAATCAAGAATCAGACTTGCATGATCTCTTTTTCCTTCGTCGCCAGAACGGAGTCGATTTCCTTGATCGTCTCGTCTGTCGCCTTTTGAACGTCAGCTTCGTGACGCTTTTCGTCGTCTTCCGGTATCGCCTTGTCCTTGAGAAGTTTTTTCAAAACATCCAGTCCGTCCCGACGAACATGCCGGACCGCGACGCGCGCTTCTTCGGCGTATTTATGCGCAACTTTAACCAGCTCCTTGCGGCGCTGCTCATTGAGTTCCGGCATACGGATACGAAGGATCTGACCCTCAACGGTGGGTTGCAGACCAAGATTAGCTTCTCGTATCGCTTTGTCTACAGCAATCACGAGTGCTTTATCCCAGACCTGAACGGAAATCATGCGCGGTTCAGGGACGCTGACCGTCGCGACCTGGGTCAGAGGGGAATGCTGGCCATAGGCGTCAACATGAACGGGATCCAGCAAACTGGCCGAAGCCCGTCCGGTGCGCAGACCGCCAAACTCATGCTTGAGTGTGGAGACAGAGCCCTGCATGCGGCGTTTCAAATCGGCGAGGTCGAATTTTTCTGACATGCTTCGTGTCACCTGCTCACTGACAACTAGCGAAATCGTTTCCGGATGCCTATCCGTTTTTTTATCCCGACGTAAGTGGGGTCAGGGCGAGACCACGGTGGCTCGTCCCTCTCCCCTCAAAGTCATTGTAATTGCGCTGTCTTCCGCGATAGAAAAGACAATGATCGGGATGCGGTTCTCCCGCGCCAGCGCAAAGGCCGCCGTGTCCATGACGGCCAGATTTTTGGCGATGGCTTCATCGTGAGACAAGGAGTCGTAGCGTCTTGCTGCCGGGTCTCGCTTGGGATCGGCGGTATAGACGCCGTCAACCTGCGTCGCCTTCAAAACCGCATCCGCCGACAATTCCGCCGCGCGCAACACAGCGCCGGTGTCGGTGGTGAAAAAGGGATTGCCCGTGCCGCCGGCGGCAATGACCACCCGTCCCTTTTCAAGATGATGCAGGGCCGCACGTCTGGAGAAGGATTCGCAAACGGAGGGCATCGGCACCGCCGACAGGCAGCGCGCCGGCCGCCCCTGCCCTTCGATGGCCTGCTCCAGCGCCAGACCGTTCATAACCGTAGCAAGCATACCGATCGAGTCGGCGCGGGCCCGTTCGATCCCGCTGTCGGCTCCTTTGATACCCCGAAAAAAATTGCCGCCGCCAACAACCACGGCGATTTGGCTGCCTGCCGCACTGGCGGCGGCAAGATCTGCGGCGACCCGGGTGAGGGTCGGAGCGTCGAGGCCGTAGGCTGACTCCCCCTGCAAGGCTTCGCCGGAGAGTTTCACCACAACCCTGCTCCACTTTGGCCGGACGACAGTTTTGCTCACGTCGGCTCTCCTTTGAAATGCGCCGTTCGCCACCCGGTCTTACAGAACCCGATGACCTTACTGCAAGCCGCCTTGCGGATGACAGAATTTGTTAACCGAGATGCAAGCCTTTCAGAGGCTTGTTTTCAGACAGCCCGCTCCCGGCGGATCATACATCGCGTTAATTTTACTGGTAATTTGCCCCGGCAACGGCCAGTTCCTAAGAAATGGTTTATTTGTCGTTTCAGATCAATCGTCTGCGTTTAGGCAAATTTTAAAAAGCAGATGGTAGGTCTCTTGTTGTGACGAGTTTGAGTACAGGTGCGAGTAGAAGAATGCATGAGACAAATCGCCCACGCGTAAAATATGTGATCGGCCCGGATGGCAGCCCGCTCACCATAGCCGATTTGCCCCCGGTCTCGACCAAGCGATGGGTCATCCGCCGCAAGGCGGAAGTCGTGGCGGCCGTGCGCGGCGGACTGTTGTCGCTTGATGAGGCCTGCACGCGATACACTTTGACGGTCGACGAATTTTTGAGCTGGCAAGCCTCAATCGATCAGCACGGCCTCGCGGGCCTGCGCACAACGCGCATCCAGCAATACAGAATCTGAGAAAAGCTGTTTGCATTAATAAAATGGCCGGTTTGTCCGGCCAAATTATTATTCGGACAATTCGACGCCGACGCCACGAAGCTTGTCGACAAGTTTTTTGCGTTCGAACATCGCAACCACGACAAGCGCGGCCAGCAGCGGAATGATGAGATAAAAGAGGCGCCAAACCAGCAGGGCGGCGAGAACTTCCACGCGGGGCACTTCCGGCATCAGATTGATAAAGAGAAGTTCAAACACGCCCAAACCGCCTGGCGCATGCGAAACCAGCGCGGCGGAAAAAGACAGAAGAAAAGCGCCCAGCACAACGATGTAGCCCGGGTTGCCGGTTTCCGGGAGCGCAAAATAAATAATTCCCGCCGCGCCGATCAATTCAGCGGGCGCGGCGAACAACTGCCGATACATGATCTCCGGTCGAGGGTAGACGATTTCATAAGAGCCAACCCGGAACGGACGAAAATGCAGCAGGGAACCGAGAATATAAACCCCGACAAAACCCAGACAGGTCAGGCCAACGATGCGGGCTGTCGCCGGATTGGTCAGCAGTTCCGGTAAAAAGCCCGACAATCGCTGCATCATCGTCGGATCCCAGGTCAGCAATAGTCCGCCGAGCAAGACGTTGCCGAAGGCGAATGTGTAGGAGCAGAGAAGCACAAGCCCCGCTACCTGCACCGCGCTCAATCCTTTGCTGGAATAGGCGCGGTAGCGCACCATAGCTCCGGAAAATACGCTGGCCCCGATGTTGTGGGACAAGGCATAGGTCGTGAAGGAGCACATCGAGATAAAAATCCAGGAGATGTGCTTCACGCCAAGATGCAACAGGGCAATCTGATCGTACCAGGCCAGCGCAGCATAGGCGATAAGGGTCGAACAGGCGGCGAAAAAATAATCCGTGGGTGGAATCGCTTTCAGCGCCGCCCACACCTCGGCGCCGACCGATTCTCCCTGAAACTCATGGTAGAGCAGATAGAATGACGCTATGACCGCGACGAGGCCAATTATCGGCCAAAATATTTCAGCCAGTTTTCTCATGCCGCCTGCCGCATTAGATGATGTCCATAACGGGTCATCGGGACCCCTCGCATGTCGAGGCGAGGTGAGCAAGAGCAAACGTCGTCCACGGTCGCGAAGAGGCCAGATGACGCCGGAGGATGGCAGATGTCATTGTTTTCTAGAGCCATAGGACTTGTCATTGCGCCCCGCAAGGAATGGGATGCGATTGTGGCGGAGGAAATCTCCATCACCGACATTTATCGAAACTACATTGTCTATCTGGCGGCTATTCCGCCATTTGCAAGTTTCGTCAGCTCCTGGCTCTTCGGTTATTACTCCCACACGACGCTCACTTATGTTCACGCCTCCTTCGCCGCCGGCCTTTGGCGGGCAGTCGTGCAATACGCCTTCAGTTTGCCGGCGATTTTTCTCATCGCATTCGTTCTGTCGATGATAGCGCCGCATTTCGATGGCAAGACAGACGATCGTCGCGCGCTTATTCTCGCCGCCTGCTCCTACACTCCCGCCTGGCTGGCCGCTATTTTCGGACTGGTTCCGGGATTGCGCTTTCTTGATTTTCTCGGCTTCTGGGGGATCTATATTTTTTACCTTGGCGCTCCGCGAATGCTCAGAGTGCCCAGGGATAACGTCGACGTTTTCACCGTCGTCGGCATGGCGGTCACGATGGCGACCGGCGCGCTGCACGGCCGCATCGTTCATTTCATTGCGCCGGGTCTGATGATTTAGTCGCCCAGCGCGCCGCAGCCGCCTCATCCTCTGCTTTCGCCTCGATCCAGTCGCCCTGCGCGCCGTCTACGCGATGGGTCTTTTTCCAGAAGGGCGCGCGGGTTTTGAGATAATCCATCATGAATTCCGCCGCTGAAAAGGCCTCGGCGCGATGACGCGCGGCGACCAAAGTCAGAACGATGCGGTCTCCGGGGGAGATTTTACCGTAGCGATGGATGATGGTGAGGCCAGCGAGGGGCCATCGCGCAAGGGCGGTCCCGGCGACGCGCGCGATCTCTTCCTCGGCCATGCCGGGATAATGCTCCAGCTCAAGAGCGGCAAGCGCGCCATCCTCGTCGCGACACAGACCCGTGAAGGCGACGACGGCGCCAATATCCCGGCGCCCGCGCGTGAGTAGCGCTTCTTCTGCGGCGACGTCGAAATCCTCGACCTGGACGCGCACGGTCGGCGCAACCATCCTAGCCGCCTGTCATGGGTGGAAAGAAAGCGATTTCCCGAGCGGCGGCAATCGGAGTCTGAGCGTTGACATGCGTTTTATCCAACGCGGCGCGAACGCTCTTGCGACTCGCAAAGGCGACGGCGTAGCCATCGCCACGCGCGGCGAGCCAGTCCACGAGCTGACCGACGGTCTTGACGCTGTCTGGCGGGGCAATCTCTTCTTCCGCCAGTCCAATGCGTTCTCGCACCCAGGCGAAATAGACGGCTTTCATGCGTTTTCGTCTTCCGAGAAATGAACGATCGCCGCCTGAAGATAGTCAAAGCCCGTGTAGAGGGTCAGAATGGCGGCGATCCAGAGAAGCCCCTCCCCGACCCGAATGGTGTCGGGAAACACGGCCTCGCCCGCCGGACCGGCGATGAAAAAGCCCAGTGCGAAAAGCTGCGCCACGGTTTTCCATTTGGCGATCGCCGAGACCGGCAAGCGCACCTTGAGTTCCGCGAGATACTCGCGCAGCCCGGAGACCAGAATTTCTCGACATAGGATGATAATGCCGGCCCAGATCGTCCAGCCGGCCAGGGTGCGGTCAGAAACCAGAACCAAGAGCGTGGCCGCGACGAGCAATTTGTCGGCGATGGGATCGAGCATCCGGCCGATGGGCGATTGCTGCTGCCAGGCGCGCGCAAGGTAGCCGTCAAGGAAATCCGTGATGGCGGCGGCTGTGTAGACTCCCAGCGCCGCCCATCGCGTCCAGTGTTCGTTCGACCAAAGCAGGAGACCAGCGACAACGGGAACGGCCAGGCAGCGACCATAGGTAAGCAGGTTCGGCAGCCCGAGAGCCTGCGATCGACGCTTGGACGATACGAGCGTGTCACTCATGCCGTCTAGGCATAGTTAAGGCCATTCCATTGTCAATAGATTATGGCGGCAGAAGCGTGATTACGCGCCATCGGAAATTATGTGCGCCGCAACAGAAAATCACTCGTCATCAAGCGCGAAGCCGCCCGGTCCAGCAACAGCGAGAAAAAGAAACACGAAGCTGTAAAGCCCCGCGAGCTCTCCCTTATTGATCATCGGCCAGAAACTTTCGGCGGCATGGAAGCCGAAATAGGCCACCGCCATCTCCCCGGACAGGACAAAGGCGACGGGTCGGGTAAACAGACCGATAAGAATCAACAGACCGCCAAGCAGCTCCATGACGCCGCCGACCCCCAGAAGCGAATATAGTTTCAGGCCGTCGAACATTGCGACATGCGGGACGCCAAACAGTTTCGCTGAGCCGTGCTGCATGAACATCAGCGCTGTGGCGACGCGTAACAGCGCCAGCGCATGCGGCAGAAAACGATCCGGGATGATTCGCAGGCTCATGAGAAAACTCCTAGATGATTTTGGCGATCTCGTCGAAGGCGAGACGTGGGCTGCGCGGGTAGAGTTTGTCGGGGTCGCCGAAACCGATGTTCATCAGGAAATTCGCCTTCACGCGGGTTCCGGCGAAGAAGGCCGCCTCGACTTTTTCCTTGTCGAAGCCGCTCATCGGGCCAACGTCTAGTCCGAGCGCGCGCAAGGCGATGAGGAAATACGCCGCCTGCAAGGTTGCGTTGCGAAAGGCGGTCTCTGCGATCAGCGCGTCATTCCCCGCAAACCACGACCGCGCGTCGGCGGCGGGATAAAGGCGCGGCAGTTTGTCGTAAAAATCGAGATCATAACCGAGAATCGCCGTCGCCGGCGCGGCGAGGGTTTTATCGAGATTGCCCGGCGCCATCGCCGGCGCCAGTTGCGCCTTGGCCTCGGGCGAGCGCACGAATACAATGCGCAGCGGCGAACAATTGGCGCTGGTCGGCCCCCAGCGGGCGATCTCCACCGCCTGCCTCAACAAGGCGTCGGGAACGTCGATGGGCAACCATCCATTATGCGTGCGCGCCTGCGTAAAAAGTTGCGTGATCGTTTTGTCAGAGAGCGGGGGAAGGTTGGTCATCAGGATGCCTTCGGCGGAGCGCAGCGTGGCCTGAACCATGGCACAGCCGTCTCCGCGTCGCCAGCACGGGCAGGAATATCCTTAGTGGCCGTGGTCAGTAAGTTTGAAGGAAACGCGGCGGCGCTGACGTGATTGTCGCCGGCCGCCGCATCGGCGCAAAGAAAGTGTTTTTTAGAAAAAATTGGCTGGGGCGGGAGGATTCGAACCTCCGTATGGCGGAATCAAAATCCGCTGCCTTACCGCTTGGCGACGCCCCAACGCGGGTCCTGCATAAAGCCGCCGG
>CAIQCB010000029.1 GCA_903870245.1 uncultured Methylocystaceae bacterium | reverse complement strand
TTTTCTCGTATGCTTGCCGCGCTTGGTCGTAAGGTTGTCGAGAAGCGGCTCGCTGCATTTCCGCTTCGTTCCGCAGGGTGATCAGCTTCTCTTTCGCCCGTTCGGGCAATTTTTCGAGATGTTCGTCGCGGTCTTCGTCGGAGAACATGGTTTGATTGCGCCAGCCTTCGGCGCTCGTCTCGGGCAGGTCGCGGTGTTCGGCAGTGGGATAGGTTTTATAGGTCATCGTTCACCTTCTTTTGTCATCGGAAGGTATGGCGGAGCGGCGAGCAAAGGAATCTCGTCTGCTTCCCGATGTTCTCGATCTTCCCGATTTTCGTGCTCGCCGTGCAAGAACGCTCGCAATAGGGACTCGTCGACGGTCCAACTACCGCTTGCCAGTCGCCACGCGAAGCCGAAGCGCGGCCCGTTAGAGTAAATCCAGCTTGTGCCGCGTCCGGCGATCTTGGCGGCCCTTGCAACGTCGATCATTCGCCCTGGCCTTCGCGCCGGCCGCGCCAAGCGCGCCGGCTGGGTGCTCGCCAGCGCGTCCAGGATTTCGGCTTCTTCGTCGTCGAGACGTCGGCGGGCGGCGGCGATCTCGCGCAATCGGTCAAGCTGCGGCGGCGTCGTCATGTCCAGCTATCCGTTTTTCGATACTGGCGATGTCGGCGTCGAAACGCTCGATCATGTCGTCTGGTATCAATAGCGCCTCTGCCCGGTCTCGGATTAGGCGCATGGTCACAAGTTCTTGCGCGGCTTCGGCACCGTCGCGTCGATTGAGTGCAAGTTTAGATTTCCAGAATGCGTCAGAAAAATCGTTACGCAGATTGCGCTGTCTCTTAAAGTTCATGGCGACAATCCTGTCTTGATGCGTGACGGCGCGCACCCGAGGGCGCGCCGTTCTGCAACGATAGAAAATTTTCGATCTTCATTCTGCGGCCTGTTGAAGGCTGGGGCGATACGACAAGCGCCCCAATCGATGAGGGCCTCGTATCGGCGGAACGCGCAGCGCCATTTCCAGAGCCAGGGCGGCGAGACCGCCGGGCTCGATATCGTTTCGATTGTATGGGGCGACGGGCTCGAAACCGCGCCGACGAAGAAGACGGGGGGCGATGTCGGCGAGACTTTCGGGGGGCGGATCATTTGCCGGGTGATGGCGAGACGGGAGGGCGTAGCCCGATCCGGCGGGTTTAGTGTTTATTATATTGTTGGCGCACGGACTTGCGACAGCCTCCATATTGTTGGCGCACGGACTTGCGGCGCACGGACTTGCGACAGCCATTTTTTCGACCTCCTGGCCCTTGTTTCGGCGCCTCTCCCATGTCCGGCGCGAGACGCCTTCGGCTTCCCATGGGCGAACTGCCGATAAAGATTTTTCGGTGTATTGATTGCGGGTCATAGCGCCCGACTCTCTCCGGCGTCGCGCCTGCCTTTCGGCATGTCGCACCTTTGCCGCCTCGATCCTGTCTTCTCTCGATCCGTCGACCGTTCCGATGCGCCACGCCTTCGCCATACGGCGTTCGTCTTCGGTCACGCCCAGCAGCGCGCCGATGGTATCCGCGTTCATCGCGACATAGTGCCGGCGGCCAATTCGTTCGGCCTCGGATTTGCGCCAGCGGGTTGTTTCGGTGACTTGGCGGGCGATGTCTTCGGCGCTGCAATCGATGCCGCAGCGGGTGGCGAAGCGCAGCAGGCTTGATTGATCGAGTCCCCAGCGCGCGGGCGCGGCCCGGGTGATTTCCTCCCGGCCGGGCGGCGCCGATGACAGGACATTGGCCCCGACCTTCAGCCATGGTCCCGGATCGAGGTCGCGGCCGTCCGCGCGCATGGTGCTGGCGACCCTGTAGAGGTCCGCCAAGATCCATGACGCCAGCCGGCGGCGTCCTGCTTTGGCTTTGGTCGATGCTCGCGCCATCGCGTCACCACGGCACGGAGTCGTTTAGATCATCATCGATAGTCGGCCGCGCCCGGGTCGTTTCCTTCCTTTCGACTTTTCGCTTCGCCGGCGCGCGCCGGCGTGATGGCGCAGCGTTAGCGTGCTCTGGCACAGGCGCGGCCTTTGGCCCCGAGCGTGGCATGGCCAGGACGATGATCTTTTCGACAACAATCTTGCGAGCGATCTTCGACTCGCCGGTGCTGGCCTTATAGAGTTCAAGTTCGAGCCTTCCCATAATTGAAACGGCGTCGCCGTCGTCCAGTTCGAGCAGCTCGTCACCGGACGCGCTGAAGGCCACGACTTGCCACCACTGAGGCGCGCCGACGACGATGACCTTGACCGTCGCCAATGCCATCGTCTGCCCGTTCTTGCACTCGCGACGAAGCGGCGCTCGGAAAATGCGGCCGGTTATGAGAGCTGTTGCACTCATCGCGGCGCACTCCCGAGTAGCACCACGACGAAAGCTGCGGCGATGTGCACAAGAAAATCTTGCAGAGGATTGAGGATTTCATTATTTTGAAGATCGAGACGCCCGCCAATGCGCTCGATTTGACGCCCGCTATCGCCCCCGCGATTTGCGGGCGTCGCCTTTTCTGGCGACGCCATTTCAAGCGGCCTTGCCGTCGTCGGAGGTCGAGCGGCGGACACGAGAGGTCAACCAAGTCTCGATCATCGTTTCGTCGTAGGCCACGCGCGCGCCGATCTTGACGAATGCGGGTCCGTCGCCCGTTAGGCGCCATTTGGCGAGAGTGCTTGTCGAGATACCGAGCCGTTCGGAGGTTTCCGCCGGCGTATATAGCTTCAGTTTTTTTGAGATGGATTCTGTCACTTGCCGCTTCCTTTCGCTGGGTTGCGAATTGGCTACGGCTTTTCCAATAGGGGGATAAAACGTGATTTGTGAATATGTTCAGATTATCAATTTTTGACGCACCGTATGGTGCGTCAATTTTTCTATTCCAGAATCCCCCTTTTTGGGTCGATCATGCGCTTATAAATGGCGCTCTGGCCCATTTTGCCTAAGCCCATAGCCTCTAAATCGGCGTTCACCGCTTCAAGTATCCGGCGAGCAATATTATTCTCACCTATCGAAGCCGTGTGTTTACGAGCGTGGTGCTTGATAATTTCATCCTTAGCGTCACTTTTTATCAGTTTCTTCGTGATCGCCGCATTCGTCGCTATTTTTTGCCCCGTGCCTGTTTCTATTTTTCCGCGAACCGTGCGGACCTTGCGGCTTGACGTTTGTTCGACATAATAGGCAACGGATTCAAGAAGAACATTTAGATAGTCAGGCGCAAACAGAATGAATCCATCTGCTTCGTCCCCGTCTCTCTTAGCTCTTTCCAGCTCATGACGTTCGGCTTCTTTAAGAACATAGCTAACTAATTGGTATGCACCACAAATATTTCTGAATTTAACGCCCAGTCGTGTGCGTTCTTCTATTGGCAATTCTACTAGAGACGCAGACGCAAGAGTTTCTAATCCTCTATCTGCCAAGCGTTTTAGATAGTCATCATCTTCCTTATGGGTATTAAACCAAGCAGAAGGATCTAGAACGTCGTCAGCAATGTCCTTTTGAATTATATCCGCGATTGCATCATCCCATGGCTGCACAGGCTCGCACCAAGGCGTCGGGTCTATATTGTTTTTGTTTGATGATTTCGCAACATCGTTCATTGAGACAGCAATTTTGCTATTTGTTTTGGCCCTGCTTTTCGTGGTCATTGTCCCACCTTTCGGATTGGCGTGACAGTCTCCGGCTTCCTGCCGTCAAGAGCGGCAGATATTTCAGCGCCGATTTTATCGGCCGCACGTCGCAAAGGATCGGCGTCGAGATGCGCGTATCGGGCGGTCGTCGCGGTTTGGGTGTGCCCGAGGAGCTTCCCGACAATAGGAAGCCCAAGCCCTCCGCCGGCTCCAAATGATGCAAATGTGTGGCGCAAATCATGGATCCGTACGCCCTGCAATTCGGCTCGCGCGGTTACTGCATCCCATAATCTTTTTAGATCGGCGCGGGGTGCTCCCGGTTTTCCGCCGGGAATTACATACGGCCCCCGATTTGGCAGGGCGTTCAAAATCGCCATTGCCGGCGCGTTTAAGACGACAGTTTTTGCGCCGGTCTTGCTATCGCCCAGAAAAAGCAAACCGCGTTCTATGTCGACTTCGTGCCATTGCAGGTGAAGGATTTCACGAAGTCGACAGCCTGTCAGGATAAGCAAGCGCAGCGCCGCAATGGCGGCAGGATCAAAACGAATGATGCGATTTTCCGGGCGTGCGAGGTGTCGCGCCTTCGGCCCGGAAGGATCGGCAGCGCGCCATGGTAAGCCGTCGCCTTCGGCTTCCGTCAATGCTTCTCCGATGCGTGAGAGTTCGGCCGTACTTAAAAATCTTTCCCGGCTTGATTCCTTGTATTTCGCGATTCCTCTTGTCGGGTTTTTCCCCTCCGGCACATAACCGGATGATGCGCCCCATGAATAAAGTTTCGCCCAAACTGCCAGCGCCCGATTGGCGCTATATGGCCGGCTCGCCGATTGCGAGTGAAGCGCGGCGAGATGCGAGCGGGTCAATTTTTCGGCCTTTAGATTGCCGTGCGCCTGCTTCAGTTCGGCGAGTGCGTATCTGTGCGTCACGGCGGTTTTCGGCTTTACCATGATGGCGACGTGATCGGAGTCGAACCGGTCTATCATTTCGGCGACGGTCAAAGCCTTCCGGGATTTTGTTTTATCCTCGGCCGGGTCCGCGCCAAGCCGGACACGGGCCAGCATGTCAGCGGCGGCCCGTCGTGCTTGATCCGGGGTCAGGGTCGAGGTCTGCCCCAGCGTGACAACCTTCTCCCGGACGCCCCGGCCGCCCGGCGGCGGCCTGTAGCAGACAACCCAACTTTTCGCGCCGGTAGGTCCAACCCGGACGGCGAAACCCTTTAATTCAGCGTCGCGGGCGAGGTATGTCCGCTCTCCCGGTTCTAGACCGTCAACATTCTTTTTTGTGAGCTTCAGGACCGGCATTTCGTATCGGCACCGTGTCGGCACCAAATCGGCACCGAAAATCAAAAAAGAGGAATTGCGCGGAATAAGTCTGAAGCGATTAACGCTGATTTGCAAGGGATTTTGAAAAGAGAGGAAAGAAAATAAACCGCAAGGAAAGCCATATTTTCCCAATGGCATTGAAGAGGTCGTCGGTTCGATTCCGTCTGGCTCCACCACCCAAAATCTATATTTTTGCTTCCTCTAAAGGCGCCTTCAAGTCGCCGACATGTCCGGGACTTAGCTCCACCGGGTCCCGCGAACGCCCTACAGAGACCGTCAATTCGGAGATTTCGGTCGCCAATTTGGCGTGAGTCTCTCAGCGCAAAATTTCGTTTTCCGTCGCGAAGATCAAGGCGGCGTGGAGAGACTGGTTCGACAAACCAGGAGACCGGTTTGATTCCGACGCGGTCGACATGGACCGCAGGAACACCCCCGCAATGCTGCCTTTTCAGCGGCGCATGAGTTCGCAAAGTTCGCGCGCGCGGCGTAAGCGTTTATTTGCGAGGATTTGATGTGGCAAGCGCCGCTGTTCGGACCCCTGCCACGATATCTGTGCGCAGTGGAGATAAAAAAACTCAGGCTCGCGGTTACGCCGCCGGCCGCGTCAACCCTAACGCGATCCACTGATCGACGAATGCCGGCGGCAGATCGACAAGGCGCGAGACGCCGTAGCCGCGAGGCAGTTTCCCCTGCATCGCCGCCATGACGATCGCCGGGTCGAGAAAGGCCAGCGACAGGGTCATCCGCACCGAGCGCTCGCTTTTCTGCTCGCGCTCCGCGAGCGCAGCGACGTCCTCGACCGTTCCGGCAATCAGT
>CAIQCB010000028.1 GCA_903870245.1 uncultured Methylocystaceae bacterium | reverse complement strand
TTTTCTCGTATGCTTGCCGCGCTTGGTCGTAAGGTTGTCGAGAAGCGGCTCGCTGCATTTCCGCTTCGTTCCGCAGGGTGATCAGCTTCTCTTTCGCCCGTTCGGGCAATTTTTCGAGATGTTCGTCGCGGTCTTCGTCGGCGAACATAGTTTGATTTTTCCATCCTTCGGAGCTGGTCTCGGGCAGGTCGCGGTGTTCGGCAGTCGGATAGGTTTTATAGGTCATCGTTCACCTTCTTTTGTTATCGGAAGGTATGGCGGCGCGGCGAGCAAAGGAATCTCGTCTGCTTCCCGATGTTCTCGATCTTCCCGATTTTCGTGCTCGCCGTGCAAGAACGCTCGCAATAGGGACTCGTCGACGGTCCAACTACCGCTTGCTAGTCGCCACGCGAAGCCGAAGCGCGGCCCGTTAGAGTAAATCCAGCTTGTGCCGCGGGCGGCGATCTTGGCGGCTTGTGAGACGTCGATCAGTCGCCCTGGCCTTCGCGCTGGCGCGGCCGGTGTGTGTGATCGACGTGAGATTATGGCGGCGGCCTCTGCGGCAAGTCTGGATGTCTCTGCGGCAATCTCGATCAAGCGCGCGTGATCGTCGGAAGGATCAAGCGACATGATCGTCTTGTCCCGCAAAGCCGCCTCTCAAGCTGCTGCCTGCAATTTGTGATCAAGGCTCGCCAGAGGCACGCCGCGCGCTCGGGCGGCGGCGTTTAATTCGGCGATGCGATTGATCATGAAGCTGGTCGCGGCCTCGATTTCGGTTTCGGCGGCGCCCATGTCTTGCAGGCGGTCAAAAAGCCATTGTTCCCGCTCATTCACGATTTCGACCATGCGCCAGTGCGCGGCGCTTCCTCGCGCTCCCGACTCCACGAGAAGGCGGAAAGCGGTCGCGGCGACGTGAGCGGCGTTTTCAGCTTGGATAAAATGGCGCAGCGGCACGCCTCGAATAATCGTCTGGGGTCTCTCGGGTTGCATCCGGCGGCCTTTCGAGAAGCTGGCGACCGTCGCAGATTCCTTGATGGCGTTGATTGAAACAATGTCGGGCGCGGCGGGCGGCAATGGCGTGGCGGCCGTTTCCGCCGCCGCTTTATGGTTCAGCTCACGTGGCCTAAGTGTGTCTGTACTGACAGTTATATTTATATATTGTTCGTCGGACACACTTGGGCCATTTCCTCGCGCGTCGCGGGCGGCCTCTAGAAGCTTCTCGCGTTCGGCCGGTGAACGCCTCTTAAATGTTCGTTCGGACATGCCTGCCAGCGCGATGGCCTCGCGTCGCAGGGCGGCGGCGTCAAGGTAATCGTCGCGCGACGACATTCCGGCGGCCCGGCGCTGGGCTTGCTTTCGGTCTCGATCGGCTTGGCGTCTCGCGCGCTGGCGTTCCGTAGCCAGCTCGCGGGATTCGTCTCGCAATTCGGTCCGGCTCTTGTCAGTCGCTCCGATCATCCACAATCGATGCTCCCGACGGAAAGCGGCGCTAACGCCCAGCCGTCGCGCGATGACGCTGGCGCTCAATGCTTGGTGACCGGCCTCGATCCCGGTGGCGACGCCTTCCTCGACGGCCTGCCATATCGTTTCCGGCACGGCCTCGCGTCGCTCAAAAGGCGCGTTGCGTCCGTATAGAAGCGCCGTTGCTGCGTTGGCGGCCGGCCAGGACTGTGATCGTCTCCAGTCTTCATGACGATAGACCCCTGCGTGAAGCCATAGGCGTTCGCTCGTCAGGATTGCGGCCCATGCGCGCCAGTCGACCGTTTCGCCTGCCTCGTGCCGAAGGCGGACAATCTTCTGGATTTGAGAGCATCTGACGCGACGCCACAGGAATTGCGCAGCGGTCGCGTTGCTGGCACGGAATATTTCGGGGCGTGGCGTCATCGTTGGCCCCCCTGAATAATCGGGAGCAACCTTGTTTTATGGCCCTTTCCACCGCGCCCGCCGTTGCCACGAATGACGATGACGTGTCCGGCGCGCTCCAGCGCGCAGATCGCGCTGGGAATGGTGCGCAGGCTGAAACCCGAATCATCCGCGTATTCGACGGCCGAACGGGTGCGCCCGTCTTGAACCAAACGAGCAATCGAGACGGATGATAGAGGCAGTCGCCGGTCGTTTCGGACTGCATTGAACCATCCGGACAGGTCTGCATTGTTCGCGGCGGCCGGCTGGGGGATTGTCTGGTCGTTCGATGTTCCCCCCTCAGGAAACGACGCCCGCCCGCCGGTTGCCCCCGGCGGGCTTTTTTCAATCTCCGGCGGTGGCCAGAGCGGCAGGAGAAGCTGCCGGTCGAGGTTTGACAATTTATTTGTAAGCGATTGATTTCCGCGCTCTGGTTTGACAGGCTTTGTCGTTGCAATCCCTTGAATCTCTTGCTTTGGCTTTGGCTTCCTAAACCGAAGGTCAGGGGTTCGAATCCCTTCGGGACCGCCAGAAAGCCTGCCTCAATGACTCCTCTCGTCCTCGTGCGAAAAGCCTTTCGACTGCTGCACGAAAATCTGCTGGCGCTGATTGTCGCGGCCTATTTCTGTGCGCTTGTCATTCCCGGACCCGGCGTCCGGATGGCGGGTTTTTCGCTGGGCGCCGCGCAAATCGGCGGCTCAACAATTGTCTTTTCCCTTTCGGCGCTCATGTTGGCGAGTTTTCTCTTCAACGCAGGGCTGGGCGTGAGTCTGGCCGATGTCGCAAGGTTGGACGATTACGTCAAACCGCTGCTCGCCGGCGTTGTCGGCAATACGCTCGCGCCGCTGGGATATGTGACAGCGCTCTCCCTTGCCGCGCGGCTTGCGTCCGATCCGGCGCAACTCTCATACATCATCACGGGCGTGGCGATTGTCGCGTCGATGCCGATCGCGGGCTCCTCAACGGCGTGGTCTCAAAATTCCAATGGCAATCTGGCGCTCAGTCTGGGGCTGGTTTTATTGACGACCCTTCTCAGCCCGTTCACCACGCCGCTCGTGCTTGGAAGCGCCGGCGATGCGGCGGCGCCCTTTCAGGGCGTCAACGCCACAGCCGTGCGGATCTTTCTGCTTGCATGGGTCGTCGCGCCCTCGCTACTGGGTTTGCTGCTCCGGGCGCTGTTTGTCGGCGCGCGCTACCAGCGTCTCGCGCCCAGTCTAAAACTCGCAAACACCGTCGCCCTCATGTTGATTGTCTATTCCAACGCCGCCCTTTATTTGCCGGCGCTGATCGCCAATCCCGATACCGCCTGTCTGATGACGGCCTTTGGCGCCGCGACGCTTCTGGGATGCGTGATGTTTGGAGCCGGCTTCGCGCTTTCGCGCTATTTCGCGTTGCGGCCTGCCGAAAGCGCTTCGCTCGTCTTTGGACTTGGCATGAGCAACAATGGCTCCAGTCTTGTTTTCGCTTCCACGGCATTTCCCGATCAGCCGCGGATCGTGCTGCCGATCCTGTTTTACGTGCTCGTGCAACATGTCGCGGCGGCGCTCGCCGATAAATTCATTTCCCGCCGAAGATAGGCTCACGTCGCATCTAGAAATGCGCGCAGCTCGACAAGAAATTTTTCGGGATTCTCCAGCCACATGAAATGACTGCCGCCTTCCGCCCCGGTAAATACGCAGAGCCGCGCTTGCGGAATTTGCTTCGCGATCCAGCGTTGCGAGTCGGGATGGAAAATGCTCGCTTCGGCGCCAATCACCAGGGTCGGCAAACGGATGCGGGCGATGGCGTCGCGCCAGTCGTGAACGGCGAGTTCGAGCAACAGTTTCGCGGCATAGGCGCGTGGAAAAAGCAGGTTCTCTTGCAAGATCCTCTCGACGGCCTCCGCAGGACAAGCCGCCGTGACCAGCTGGTCGCGGATATAATTCGCCGTGACCTGTTCGGCATCAGGACCGGAAAGGGCGGCGACGGCCTCGAACAGCGATTGCGGGGTGTGCAGACAACCGGCGCGGCGGATATCGTCCTCGCTCCAGTTTGGCCATGCCGTGACCGCCGGCGCCTGATCGATCAGCACCAGTCGCGAAATACGACTGTCGCCGAATTGCTCCAAATAGCTCCAGATCACCGCGCAGCCCATCGAATGGCCGACAAGCGTGATCTCGTCATTTCTCAGGCTGTCGACGAATTCCGCAAGATCGGTCGCAAGCCGCGCGAGACGATAGCCGTGCGAAGGTTTTTCGGAACGGCCATGGCCGCGCATGTCGAGAGCGATTGTCGCGTAGTCCCGCGACAACTCTTGCATGACCGGCGCAAACATATCGGCGGTCTGCGACCATCCCGGAACGAAGAGCAAGGTTCTTCCCGCGCCGGCTTCGCAAAAGGCGAGGCGTACGCCATCGCCCGTCGTGAATTGTTTGTGCATGCGGCCGGGCGTCATCGTTTCTCCTCGGTCTGTCGGAACCCATCCGATCCACAGACTTTCCTGCTACGTTTCAAGTCGCAGATGTATCCGGCGATCAACCGCATTTTATCGTGCATGGCGCAGGATCAGATAGACCCATCTCGGGTTGTTTCAGCAATTCGTTTTGTCTCAGCAATGTAGTAATTGCGAAGATCAGGCGCAGACTCATGCGCGACAGGCGTCGCGTCAAGGCGTTCCGGCTCGACCGGCGATATACCGGCGACATGGTGACATAATGTCGCGATGTAAAAGGTGCGACAGTCTGCGCATTGACCCATTAACCCCTTGCTCGTTACCTGACGGGCGAGGGTTCGCTTCAATTCTTCCGACGCGTGCAGTTTCGATCCCGTAGCGGTTTCGAACCATGGCGCAGCGACCGGGAAGCGGCGCTGACAGCGCGCTTGGCGCGCTTCATGCAAGGCCTTGTTTGAGACGCGGGCTTTCTGATCTCTGATAATTGCGTCTCTTAACATCGCGGCGACTGGGGAATGACCTTGCCCCGGCGCAGCTGTAAGAGGTTATCGACATGATGAGGCCTGATCATCTTTATTTCGCGATGCTGATGACGAAACATGCGACGCTGGCGGGCGCGCTGATTTATGGCGTGAAGATCATGAATTACGCCGTCAGAACCCTGCTCGTTTGAGCTTTTAAATCCGGCGCCGGCATATCCGGCGCCCCTTTGGGGGTTTTTGAGTTTTCCTGGGAGTTTTCCCCTGGAGTTATGAGTCTCCTTTGAGGTTTGGGTCTATCGAGGCGTCGTTTTGGTTGGCGGCCTCGACAAATCCGTCTGAAATTGACCCTCTCGACCCTTGAGGCGGCCATTGCCGCGTCATTTCTCGAATTTCTTTTGAGTTTCTTTTGAGCCTCATGAGAGCCTCTTGCCTCATGAGAGCCTCTTGCAAAGCGCGCCGCCATCCGCGAAACATGCCCCGAGGGTAACGGGGGCGAGCGATGGCGACGACAATCGATGGTCCGCGGGTTCAGGCGAAATCCGGAACCCCTCGTCAGCTGGTCGTTTTTCTTCATGGCTATGGCGCCGATGGCGCCGATCTGATCGAGATCGGCCGACAGTGGCGCGCCTTTTTACCCGACGCAGATTTCGTCGCGCCCAACGCGCCTGAACGCTGCGCCATGTCGCCAATGGGGCGGCAGTGGTTTCCGCTGACCATGCGCGATCTGGACGAGCGCTGGCGCGGCGTCGTCGCCGCACGGCCGACCCTCGACGCCTTTCTGGACGCAGAACTCGCCAAACGCGGGCTCGACGAACGTCAGCTTGCCCTGGTTGGCTTCAGCCAGGGCACAATGATGGCGCTCCATGCAGGCTTGCGGCGACGCATCGCGCCGCGCGCGGTGCTCGGATACTCAGGCATGTTGGTTGAGGGGCCGGAGCAATCCGGCGAAACGCGGCGGCGCTACCCAAGGCCGCCATCCGTCCTGCTGGCGCATGGCGAAGAAGACGAGGTTATTCCGGTCGAGGCGTTGATGGCGGCCGCCAATGCGCTGGCGGCGGACGACATTCCGGTCCAGTGGCACCTGTCGCCCGGACTGGGCCATGGCATCGATCAGACCGGACTGGTGCATGGCGCGCTGTTTCTGGCGCAATCCTTCGGGGTAAAGGTGAATATCGGGCCGCGGTAGCCCATCATGCGGCATCCGCTCTGGTTGTCTCAAGCGCCCTCCAGGCCAGCCTCCGCCCCGGCGGCCTCAAGCGCTTCCTCAATCTGCGGCGTCGTCGCCCGCCGTACGGCGCGTCGCAGCGCCGGCCGGTAAAGCTGTTTCGTCGCCTCCACCAGATGCACGCCGCCGCCGGGCAGCGAGAATCGGCCGGCGATCCGCTCGAAGGCGGGAGCGGAGCGCAGCAGGGACGCGCGCTGAAACGGCGGCACGTAAAGGGCTTCCCCCCAGTAGACCGGCAGGAATTGCTCCTCCTGCAGCAGCTCCTGCAACTGGCCGCGCGAATAGGGGTGGCCAAAGCCGAAGGGCGTCGTATCGACCCGCGCCCAGAGCCCGGTGCGGCTCGGAGCGACGATCACGACGCGGCCGCCCGGGGCCAGAATGCGCCAGATTTCCTCCAGAAGATCATGAGGGTGTTCGTCGATCTCAAGCGCATGGACGACGACGATGCGGTCGATGCTGGCGTCGGGCAGCGGGGTCATCGACGCTTCGACCAGAGCGGTGGCCGATTTTCCATCGAGCGGCCAGTGAACTACGCCCTGGGTCGCCGGCATGAAGGCCAGCACCCGCTGGGCCTTTTCGCGGAATTCGCTGAGGTAAGGCGTGGCGTAGCCGATGCCGAGCATCCGCAATCCTGCGTGATCGCCCCAGCGCGCCTGCAACTGCTTTGTCACAAGCCGCCGCGCCACCTGTCCGAGGGCGGTTTCGTAAAATGCCCTCAGGTCCACGACATCGAGCGCCATGACGGCATATTTGGCGCGAAATTTATCGCGCGCAAGGCGTCGGCCTGTCGCATTTTGACGCCGCCCGGCTATGATGGCGCGCATCAACAGTGGGAGGCGGCATGTCCGTCGAGGTGGTCCAGTTCATCTGCCTGAACGATAATTTCGGATTGCTGCTTCACGACACGCCGAGCGGCGCGACCGCGAGCATCGACGCGCCGGATGGCGCAGCGATCGCGGCGGCGGCCGAAGCGCGCGGCTGGCGTCTGACTCACCTGCTTCTCACGCACCATCACGCCGACCATATCCAGGGAGCCGGGGAGCTGAAACGGCGTTTTCCGACGATGACAACCGTCGGCGCCGCTGCGGACGCCCATCGTTTGCCCTCGCTTGACCTCGCGGTTGGTGATGGAGACAGGATCAGCATCGGCGACGCCGAAGCGCGCGTCATCGAGACGCCTGGCCATACGCTCGGGCATATCGCTTATATTTTCGACGCCGCCGGCGTCGCCTTCGTCGGCGACACCCTGTTCTCGCTGGGCTGCGGGCGGCTGTTCGAGGGGACAGCGCCGATGATGCGGAGCTCTCTGGAAAAACTCGCCGGCTTGCCGGATGAGACCAGGGTCTACTGCGGTCACGAATATACGCTCTCTAATGGCGCTTTCGCCGTCACCGTCGATCCGGATAATTTGGCGCTGCACGCGCGAATAGCTCAGGCCGGGGCGTTGCGGGCCGCCGGCCGGTTCACCTTGCCCACGACCATCGCCGAAGAGCGGGCGACCAACCCGTTTCTGCGGGCCGGGGAGATCGCCCTGCAACGGGCGATGGGTCTTCCCGGGGCCGACGCCGACGCCGTGTTCGCCGAGATGCGGGCGCGCAAGAACCGCTTTGCGGCATGAGCGATCAGATGAACGAAATCAACGACCTTGACGCTATGGCCATTGTGCGGTTGCTCGATCTCGCCCCGCATCCCGAGGGCGGCTTCTACCGTGAAACCTTCCGCGATCCTTGCCAGGTCGACGGTCGTGCGGTTTCGACGGCGATCTATTTTCTGCTGCCGGAGGGGCGGGCCTCGTCCCGGCATCGGGTCGACGCCGCCGAGGTTTGGCATTACTACGCCGGCGCGCCGCTCGAACTGTCCATCGACGATGACGCGGGACGCATCATTTGTCGTCTGGGCGTCGATCTGGCGGCGGGCGAACGGCCGCAGGCGGTTGTTCCCGGCGGGGCCTGGCAATCGGCGAGAACCCTCGGCCGCTGGACGCTCGTAGGATGCACCGTCGCGCCCGGTTTCGAATTCGCCCGGTTCGAGATCGCGCCGCCGGGCCCTCTTGCCGGAGCCTGAAGGTCTCTGCGCAGACTTTGCCGCGCCGGGCGAATAGTGTATCCGAACCCGCAGAAAAACAGAGGAAACCACCGCCGATGTGCTGGAGCGGAGAAGCTTCGACCGTCCTTGCCGCGACCGGAATCGCCGGCGCGGCCTACTCCGCGCTCAAAAAGGACCCAGAGCCGCTCGCGCTGTGGGTGTGCCTGCTGTATTTCGCCAGCATGGAGTCGCTGCAAGCGGTCGCCTATTCGGTGCTGAACCAGTGCGACTCGCCTCTCAATCAGATGATGACCCTGTTTGGTTATTTGCACATCACTTTCCAGCCATTCTTCATCAACGCCGTCGCGCTTTATTTCATGCCCAAAGACAGTGCGAAAATCGTGCAGCCCTGGGTGTATTTCTTCTGCTTCGTCTCCGCTATCGTCATGCTGATCCAGCTCTATCCGTTCAGCTGGGCGGGACATTGCGCCGCCGGTCGCCCCCTGTGCGGGGATGTGCTGTGCACCGTGCGCGGCGAATGGCATATCGCCTGGCTGCTGCCCACCAACGGCATTGGCAACAGCATGGCCGATAACGCCACGCTGGGACGCGGCTTCATCACCTATCCGCTGACCGCCTTTGTGCTGCCGTCGCTGATCGGCAGCTGGCGTTTCACCCTGTTCTCTTTTCTCGCCGGACCGACGCTGGCCGGCTACACCACCAGCAACATTAACGAATGGCCGGCGGTGTGGTGTCTCTTCAGCATTGGTCTGGTGCTGGCGATCATCAAGACGCCGCTACGCTATCATCTGCACACCAGCGATCCATGGTGGATGATGCTGGTGAAATGGCGCCGGCGCCGTCGTCTGGAGAAGGCGGCGCTTGAAGCCCCCGCCGAATAAGGCGCGCCGCAAAACTCAATGGGTCGGATCGTCCGTCGCGCTGATCACGCCGCCCACCAGATTGCTGGCGAGCAGCGCTTCGGCCGTCATATCGCCGAAGAGCGGGTTTTTTTTCGGCCCTTGCGTGAGCGCGGCGAAGAGGGCGCGGCGCGCCGACACCGCCGCTTCGTATGTCGCCGCCCGAAAATGGATTGTCTCTCCCGGCCGTTTTTGCGCCAGCCGGCCGAAGTCGGCGCCGATCACCGTAGCGATCTTGGGATAGCCACCCGTTGGTTGCCTGTCGGCCATCAGCACGAAGGGCGCGCCGGATCCCGGAATCTGGATCGCGCCCATCGCCGCTCCGTCTGAAACAATGTCGTGGCCGCGCGCATGATCGATCGCCGGACCCTCCAGCGCATAGGCCATGCGGTCGCTGCGCGCGCCGAGCCGCCAGGGGGAATCAAGAAACAGGGCGATCGCCTCCGGCGAGAAATAATCGTCCTGGGGGCCGGGCATGACCCGGATCGGCGCGGCGTCCGGCGCGAGCCAGGGGGCTTGAAGGGCGCAAGCCGCCTCTGGCGATGGCGCCGCGTCAACGATCCACAAGCGGTCTCCGGCGGCCAGCGGCGCGGGGCCCAGCCCAGAACGCGCATGGGTCGCCAGCGAGCCGAGGGTCGGCGGCAGATCGAAGCGTCCCCCAATAGCAAGATAGCACCATGCGCCCCAACCGCCGGCGCGAATTGTCAGCCTCGCGCCAGACGACAGCGCCAGCAGACAGGCGGGCGGCAGGCTTTGACCGTCGAGGCGGATATCAAACCCGCCGCCGGCGATGGCCATGGCCAGCGGGACGTCGACGCTTTCGAGGGTCAATCCGCCTACCGAAACCTCGATCGCGGCCGTGGCGCCGACAGCGCCCGTTGCTGTCCTGAAGGCGGCGGGGTCCATCGGCCCGGCCGGGGTGACGCCGAATCTCCCGTAGCCAAAGCGACCGGCGTCCTGAATCGTCACGCCCGGACCCGCCGCCAGGACCCGCAATTCAGCGCGCATCAGAATGACTCGCAGCGCGCGAGCGTCTCACCCTGCGCAGCGCGCGACTCGAACGCCGCAAAGCTGGCGGCGTCGATAGGCTCGAAGCGAATGGCGTCTCCCGGCGCGATCAGGAAATGGGGCTGACGCTGTAGCTCAAACAATTTTTCCGGCGTGCGGCCGACGACATACCAGCCGGTCGGCATGGGGTTGGCGGCCACCAGCGACAGACCGCCGCCGATCAGGATCGCTCCGGGCGGCGTCGCTCCGCGGGGCGTCAGACGACGCGGCAAGGCAAGCGTGTCGGGCAATCCGCCGAGGTAGCACCAGCCCGGCGAAAAACCATACATGTAGGCGCGATAATCGGCGCTGGCGTGGCCTCGCGCCAGCGCATCAACCGAAAGGCCAAGCGCCAGCGCAGCTTCGGCGATGTCCTCCGCACAGGCGGGATCGTAGCAGCAGGGGATTGTCCAGCGCCGCCGTTCGCCGCCAGCTGTCGCCAGGGCGTTGGCGACACGCGCTGAAATCTCCTCGATCAGCGACGTGCGATCGATCTCAAGCGGTTCATAGCGCACGAACAGGGCGCGATAGGTCGGCGTCGTTTCGCGCAGTCCCACAGGCGGATCGATTTGCAGCGCCGAGTCCAGCGCCATCACACGGGCATGGATTGCGGGATCGACCCTGTCTCCGAACTCAACCGAAAGGGCCGTTTCGCCCTGATCGCAAAAGCGCGGCGGATCGTGCGCCATAAACTGGATTCCTGAACTGGCTGTGAGCGCTTTCCGCGGAAGCGGAAACCGTATCTTTGGAAATCGTAACAAAACAAATGACCAGAACCATGGTCCATTTCAATCGGACCAGTAATGCTTCAGGGCGACGCAAACGACCGAAGCGCGACGCCATCCGCAATCAGCGCGGCGCGAAGCGCCTGCGCCAGCGTTACGGCCTCAGGCGTATCGCCATGCACGCAGATCGAGTCGATCGACGTCGGCAGCATTTTATCACTCATTGTGATGAGCGCTTGCGCGGCAAGCATGCGCCGCACGCGCGCAATCGCCGCGTCAACATCGTGAATTACGGCGTCCGGAGTTCCGCGCGGCGCCAGTCGTCCATCGTCAGCATAGGCGCGATCGGCAAAAATCTCATGCGCGACGCGCAGACCGGCGCGCGCGCCGGCGCGAGTTTGCTCGGAGCGCGCAATCGCAAGAAGCGCCAGCGACGAGTCGACGGCGCGGATTGCGCCGACGATTGCGTCCGCGACCGCCGCGTCCCGTTCGGCGAGATTGGCGAGGGCGCCATGCGCTTTGACATAGGTCAGGCGATGGCCGGCAAGCGCCGCGAGCGCCTGCGCCGCGCCAATTTGATAGGCTACGGCGCGCATGATCTCCGCCGCCGACATGGGCAGAACGCGCCGACCGAAACCTGCGAGATCCGGAAAGGCGACGTGAGCGCCGACCGCGACGCCAGCCTCCTGCGCCTGCGAAAAGACGCGCGTCATGATGTCTGGGTCGCCGGCATGGAAGCCGCAGGCGACATTGGCGCTGGTGACGACGCGCAACAGCGCCGTGTCGTCCCCCATGCGCCACGGGCCAAAACCTTCGCCGAGGTCGGCGTTCAGATCAATCTCGGCGGTGTCAGCAGTCATCTCGGCGCGGGAGTGCAAACAGAAAGTTCAGTCTACGACAGGACGCGACAAAAGCCCATGGCCCGGAGCGTCGTCGTGCGGGATAAGGTTGAAGTTCCAGAGCGCTTTCCGCCGAAGCGGCGGCCTGTCCGGCGCAAGAAAGCGCAACAGGTCAAAAGATCAGAGCGCCGGCCTGATGAATCACAGAGGAAAATTCGCTAGAGCGCCAGTCGGCGCAGAAGCCAGACCGCCTTGCCGAGGATGCGGGCGTTGATGAGCTGCTCCTCTTGAACAGTCGGATGCGCGGCGAAAGTCGGCTTACCATGGCGGAAAAACACCCGTTTCAGGAGAATGTCGACGCCCGATTGCGTGCGTTGCTCGATCGCGACAATATCTCCCTCCGACAGGGAGCGATGATCAAATACCGGCGCGAAACGCAGGATATCGCCGCGGTTTGCGATGTCGTCGAGATCATCGGAGTCGAGGCTCAGATCGAAATGATCGACTCTCTCGGGCTTCGGCGCCTCATCGCGCCAATCGACGCGCCTTGCGGATTCTGGGCCCACGACGTCGACGGGCGGAAGTCGGTCCGGCCCCTGCTCGCCAAACAGCAGCCAGGACGAACTGACTTTAAAAGCGCGCGCATAAATTCCGGCGTCGGAGGATCGGAACTTGTTCTGGCCGTTTTCATGCGCGCGGTAGGTCGAGGCTTTCCAGCCAAAACGTTCAATCGCCGCCCGGGCCGTGTCGAAACCGGAAAGCAGACGGGCGCGTCGCAGGCGATCATGCATGGACGGGAGGCGGTCGGAAAAAGACACCGATGTAGTCTGATATTTCTCCATAATGACGGGCATATCAGCCTCATGATCAATAAAAAGCCAGCATCATCGACGCTCAAGATGATCGAAATTATAGATTAATGAAAAACATAAATCGTGTTGAGGCCTGTCTGGCTTCGACCGCAGACAGCAGTCGCCGCCGAGGCCCAACACACCGAGGCATATGCAGCTCAGGTAGTTACGCTGCACGCCTGTTTCGATGTTGGCCGCATCCCGACAAGAAACACACGCTGCGTGGCGTGACAGCGCAAGATCGCTCGTCGATTGATGATATTCGCAATCGTCTGCTTCGCTTGCGCTCGAAAATTGCGACGACCATGCTCAAAACTTCCGCCAATGTATGGGAACAATTGTATAAGGATCAAAACCAATTAATCGGGGGTAGAATGAATATCATTAACCGGCACCTCGACTTCAATGACGCCGATGCCGCGATCCCTGGCTTCTTGCAATAGCGCCTCGGTAGACTTTCCCGCTCCAAACGCAATGATCAGATCGGGCTCGGTTTCGGCAAGCATGCGATGATTCCGATCCTCAATATTTTCTTTGCGCGCGGCGGAACGCTTCTTTCCGGTAAGAAAGGATGTGAACGTCCAGAAAATTGACGGCTGAAACATCAAGCGTCGAATTGTAACGATAGGAATGTTGTTCATCTTGGCCCAATGCTGGCCCAATCTTTCCGCCCCGCCCTCATCTCCGCCGATCACCTGGGTGACGGTCGACAGTTTATGGTGTTGAGATAAATAGTCGAAAACAAATTTACGTTGTCGGGTGGCGTTGTGCGTATCGACCCCGGCGAGGTGTATGGGCGTCGAGGGGTCGGTTTTGCCTATTTTGCGGCTACCGCAGACAAGTAGTTTCATGTTCCCCCGACCGTCGAAGCGCTATAGAAAAATACGATTTTGCTGAGAGAAATATTTGTTGTTTCCAGGCCAAATCAAGGCAAGCAGGCAATCAAGTTTATTGCTTGTGGATTAATGGGGTTCTCTTCGCCGGGCGTTCGGCCGCATCGCCCTCGCCAGCGCAGGCCTGAAGCGGGCGGCGGCGAGCCTCCTGTGGCGAGCGGCTGCTTGAAATTCTTTCCTCATCAACGGATTGGCGTATCGAGGGCGGGGAAAGAGCACGAAACGCGCAGACGAACGTCGTCCGATCCCGGTGGGACTGCATAACGCGGGATTGATGATCGACCTCCGAAACGAGACATCGCGTTTTGGCCGAGGGGGCGAGGGGCCGGGGGGCGCCAGTTCCGTCAAGCCGCTAGTCTGGCAGCGTCAGCTTCAGCATTGCGAGACGTTATCAGAAAGGCCAGGAAGCGGCGGTTCGACGTCAGATTGCCCGGGGAAGGGGGCGTTGCCGCATCTTTCCTTAAGCAATGCGACCGCAAGCATCGCGCAAGAGATTGAAAGAGCAGGTTTCCGGCATCGGTTTCCCAAACCTCTCGCCCGATGGGCTCCTCAATCCGCGCACGGCGCCAGAGATGATGATGGCGGAGTCATCGCGCGATATAATCATCCCGAAATATAATAATGGCATCCATTATGGGTGATTAATTTACAACAGTATAAAAATTAAACATAGAATTTAACCATAATTCATAATTGATAAATCTCAAAACATGGTGGTTCGAGCAGTATTTATACTGTCATAATGATCGCTGTTGCTCGAACGATAATGATTGCGACAGGCGATCGACCATTATTTTAGCGCATTGCAAAAAAATAATAAAATCAGATATTTAAATGAGTGCGATGCGGGAGTCGAAGCTGTCTTTCGTGACGGTTTTGCGTCCGGGCAAGGGACGATGGATCACGGAAAATGCCAGCATTTTTAGGGTATTTATGGCAAAGCCTAAGCATGGATGGCGCTTGCCAAGCATATTACGTGATATATAACTGGCCTCGCTTAGTGACGTCATAAGCAATGGAGACAAAACTATGTACGCGAGTAAACTTCTTAAGACAGTTGCAGCCGTTGCGCTGTTGACTGCCAGCTCCCTGCCAGCCATGGCCGGCCCGCTGGTTTTCGACTTCACCTCGGTTCTTAACTCCGCCATCGGCGGCGGCAGCCTCACCACTGCCCAAAGAACGCTGGTCGGCACCTTGACGACCAACAATGCGGGCCAGATCACCGGCACTTTGCCGACCTGGACGCTGGGCGGCTTGCCGATCACCAACATCAATAACGTTGGCGGTTCCTATACCCCGACCACGGTGTTCACGCCGCCGTATACGATTAATGCGTTCAATATGCAGTTCACGCCTGATGCGTCATTGGGCATCACGCCTAATGTGGTGACCGCGTTCCTGAAATACGCTGGCGGCAATCCGCAGATTGCGGCCTTTGATGGCGACGATCTTGGCGGCACCTCAGCCTCCACCTTCACGCCGCGCGAACTGCCTGAGATCGATGGCGGCGTTCTGCCCAAGGGCCTGTTCCTTGTCGCCGGCGCCTTCCTGATGCTCTTCGGCCGCAAGCGCGCCGAAGCCTGAGATCAGAGCTACAAACATGCCCCTTGCCGATATGTTACATCTCGGCAGGGGGTTTTCTGTATTAAGAGAAACGTGATCCCTGCATGCACCCGGCTTTCCCCCGCGCGATTTCCGTCCTTCTGGGCGTAGTTTCTCTTTCTCTTCCTTTTGCATTGCCTGCGATCGGCGCCCCAGCCAAAACGCCTCCGGCCGCCGCAGTCGCCCCCATTCGTCCCGCACAAAACCTTCCCGCCGAGGCGGCGAAAGCCCGAACGCCCGCAGCCGCAGCCCCGCAATCAGTCGCCCCTACTTCAACGGCGGCGGAACCGAGCGTCTCGCCCGGGAGCGTCCCGGCGCAGCAACCAACCCACCCTCTGGTCAGCCCATCAGACCTGGCGCCGGAGAAAATCCTCGTGACCGTCAATGGCGTGAATATCACGCGAGGAGAATTCGATAGCGAGCTGAGGTTGAAGGGGATCAATCCGGCGGGCGGGGCGATTACGACTAAAATGGTCGACGAGATTCTCGATAATTTAATTTACGTCTCACTCGCCGAACAATATCTCGCCAGTCATAATCAATTAAACGATCAACTCCTTCAGGATCAAATCGCAGCCACGCGCCGTCAGGCAATTGGAGAATATTTCTTCATCTCGGTTGGGCGCAATCAAAAACCCCTTCAACAGCAGGATGTCGACGCCTTCGTCGCCGAACATCCCGACTACTTCAAGGATCGTCGTTTTTATTATTATTCGGCGATCAGTTATAAGCAGGCTTCAAGCGCCGATATCAGCCAACTCAAGTCCTTGCTTTTTTCATCCGGCAATTTTGATAAAATCGCCGAGTTTCTGAGCGGAAAGAAAATTACTTATAATCTCTTTCATGGCTATCAGCCTTCAGAAAAAATTGAAGAAAATGTTCTAGCCAAACTGAAGACCATGTCTCCCGGAGAGGGAGCCATTGTCACGACGCCGGGCGATGATACGGTATATGTAATAAAATTATTCTCCTCGTCGGCGGATCCGCAGGATCCTGAAAAGCTGCGCACGCCCATCATGAATGGCATCTATGTGGCCAGAGCGACAGAGATAATCGCCCAGGTCAAAAAACAGATGTTCGAGAGCGCGGATATCAAATATATCGATAAGCCCAAGGCTACGGTCGCGTCTCAGCCGGGTAAATTTTATGTCCCCAACGCCTCGGTCGAAAGTTCGTCCGGAAAATTTTACAAGCCTTTCGGCCGACAGGACTCCGCCAAGGGGAAGGCTGGCCTGACTGCGGGCGGGGCAACCAGCAATCAGGATGTCGCCCAAAATTTTGAGGATATTGCAGAGGGAGGGAAGTCAAAAACGAATGGTTACATCAGAATTCTGAAAAACGTCTGGATTTTTTCCCTGTTAATCCTTTTCCCGGCGGCGTTTTATCACCTTCTCAAAATTTCAAACGATAATTATCGAAATTTGAGGATGGTCGATCCCAGCACAAGCGATCCGGCGACCTATAGAAACTATCAGGTAAAACGATTCAGCCTGGATCCCGCTGTGACATGGATCATCGGGTTGCTGTTGATGGCGATCATTGCCTATACGTCATGGAATTATTTCTTCGATGTGAATATCTATATCAGCACTCGAAATATCTTGATTACTGCCGCTGTGGCGCTGGTCAGTTCGCTGGCGCTGGTCTTTATCCTGAAGAAAATCTATCCCTACCTGCCTGATTTTATCAGGAATTACAGGTTCCTGTTTATTGGCGCTGTCGCCATATTCCACGCTGTAATTCTCAAGGTCCTTTGATAATTTTTATGGCCGGGGGATCACTCCTTCTGCAAATTCTTAACCAACCGCGCCTATAGGTTATTGGCTAGAGCTTTGGGTGGTTTCGCGCTTATCCCAAAAGTGGAATAGGTGATATTTTTGATTGACCAGACATCAAGGCGATGTGTGAAAGCCTGTCCGGCGTCTGATTTATTACATGGATTGAAAAATTCCTGAGGTTAGAAATGACATGGGATGAATTTAAATCCAGGCTCTCCCCTCAATTGATCAGAGCTGGATTATTTTTTTTCGAGCTTCCAATTGTTTATTATATAAACAAACTTCAATATCGATCAAATATAGCTTATATGGGCGAGGCAAGCGCTTATTTATATCATTTGATACGCGTAGTTTTCTATATCGCTTCCGTTGCAGGTATTTATATTTTGGTTCGAGCGTATTTAACGGATTCCGCGAAATTAGTTCGCCAGTTAAATCAGCATCGCCTTTCGAAAATCCTCGTTGTTTTGAATGTGTTTTCTTTCGCAGCAATGATATTTTTAATTGTTACAAATAATTTGTATGAGGATCAGGCCAACACCTACGAAAATCTACCGTTTGGTATTCTTGCCCATGTGCTTGAATTGGTTGTGTTGGGGACAATACCTTTCCTGATTGTCAGTGCGGCCGAGTGGTTGATCCTGTTTAGGGAAAATCTGAATAGACCGATCAAAATTCTACTGATCCTGACATTTTTTTATGTTGGTTATGTAGATCGAATTATTTCGAGCTTTATTGGCAATCGCCTCATTAAACCAACAGTTTCACTCGCACAGTTTTTTTATCAATTTAGTGGTGGCGAAATTCACATCGCCCGATACACCGAACATGGCCTCCCGGTTTTGAGCGATAAAGTCTTTTCAGGCGTCATAAACCCCGGGTGCGCAGGCTATGAGGGAATATCGTTTATCGCTCTGTTTTTATGGCTTTTTATGCCTTATCTGAGGCGGGCTTTCGCCCTTTATGAATTGTGTCTTGTTGCTATCTTTTGCATGGCCACGGTTTTTTTAATGAATGCAGTTAGATTGGCCTTGCTGATGTATGTTGGAGAGCATTTTTCTCCAAAAATTGCTGAAGGCGGATTTCATACAAATTTTGGCGTTCTGACTCTTGTGCTGATATCTACGATTTGCATGGGGGCCGCATGGTTAAAAACCAATATATCAAATAACGAGAGTGGTAATAATAGAGATCATAATTTGAGTTTACCCAAAAGCGTTGGCGAGGATACTGTTTTAATCTTACCCTTGATTATTCTACTTGCAGCGTCTCTGATGACTGGCCTTTTGAGTGACGGCTTTAGTTGGTTGTATCCTGTGCCGGTAACATTGGCGGCGCTTTCTCTCATCCTGTTGAGAGGAAAGCTCACTGACTACACAATCCGATCCCCGATCGTTGCTTGTTTGGCGGGGCTGGTTGTCTTCGTTATTTGGCTGGCGTTGATCCCGCGTAATCCAAATTACGAGGCGATATTTGTTGAGAATTTATATTCCCATGGAAGTTTTATAGCTCTTTTGTGGCTGGTTTTTCGTGTCCTTGGCTCCTCAATCGTCGTTCCGGTCGCCGAGGAATTGGCCTTTCGCGGCGCATTATGGGATGTAACAGAAGAATTTCTGAATTTTGATATCAGTCTCACTGGCAAGAAAATAATTGCTCTGATTGCTACTTCTGTCGCCTTCGGATTTTTGCATGATGATGTCGTCGCTGCAATAATTGCCGGATTTATATACGGCGCACTCAGATTTTATGACTATGGCAAATCCTCTCCAATTATTGCTCACGTGGTAACAAATTCGTTGATAGCTCTATACGCCATTGTATTTGGAGCATGGACCTATTGGTGAATTTACTGACAAAAATCAGCCTGTGAGATATCCTAACCGGCCACAGGCAGGATCCGGGATCATCCCTCTGGCGTCGTGGTTGGGATCGACGATCATTCGCTCCTGCAGAATTTCTGGGCCACGGAGCGGACCACAGAAGCAGATAAATTAAGCTGTGAGTGTATAGATCAGTCTTTCAGTTTCCCGAGGCGTTGACCCGCCGCTAGCGCCGCGTCCCTGGCGCACATGATGTTTTATCGCTCGCCGAAATCATGTGCCTGACTGCGTCGCTCTCAATCGACTTGCTATCGACGCCGGAGACGAGAGCACGATCCGCCCGAAGAGAGGGCAAGGCTCACTTTGCGTATGACATTCGTTGGGTATGGAATTGAGAGGACGAAAGAGTTGAAGGCATTCTCACATAGCGAAGCTTCAGGCTGAGAATTGTTTAATTTTTATCCGGCAGACTATCCAGCATTCGCCTCGCCACGATTTCGCCATGGGACCGTGACGATTTATCGCCAGTTTCCATCAAGGGCCGGGGAGCGACATCTGGCATGCGTGCAATCAATCGTCCATTGATCGTATCTCTCGGCTGGGGCGCGCTCGCCCTGGCGGGGTGCGGTCCAACCGAGGCTCCCGTCGCAACCGCGCCGCAGTCCTATGTCGATGAACCACGCAGCAACAAGCCGAGCGCAGGCAGCGCTGCGCTAAGCGCCCGGATCGCTCAATATGCGCGCCTCTACAATATTCCCGAGTCGCTCATCCATCGTTCGGTAAGGCGCGAGAGCAATTATAATCCGGCGGCGCGCAATGGTCCCTATTACGGCCTCATGCAGATTCGCCATGATACGGCGCGCGGCATGGGTTATAATGGATCGGCTTCCGGGCTGCTCGACGCTGAAACCAACCTCACTTATGCGGTTCCCTATCTCGCCAACGCCTACATGCTCGCCGATGGCAATGAGGCGCGCGCTATTCAGCTCTACGCTGGCGGTTATTATTATGAGGCCAAACGCCGGGGCATGCTGAATCAGCTGCATAAAACCGCCAAACAACAGCCATGAGGAGCGACGATTATCCGCCCTCTACCTTCCCTTAATCCGCCCTCAGGGCGTCGCAACGCTAATTTTTTGGCGGTTGTTTTGATGTGAAGGTGGTGCGGATCCGCCTCCCCTGCGCTGAGTCCGCTTCGACGCTGGCGTCGCCTGAGGTCATGTCATAGGCGGCGCGATCGCCCCGGACTACGGTGTCTCCCTCGGTGATCGTAACGTTGCCGGTTAGCTGAACCCGGTTTTGCGCCCTGTCGAAACTAACGCGATCTCCGGTGGTCACCTGGTTTGTCGATGTGAGGGTCACGGGCCCCTCGGCGTCGACGCGTTTGACCCGGTCTTTGTCGCCGCCGGCGGTCTTTTTTTTATCTTCAAGGTAGACAATCAGTCGCGAGGCCTTGAGCGTCGAGGGGCCATTGGCCACAAGCACCCGATCTGAATAGACGAGCTTTTGTTCGCGATCAAAAAAATCCAGACTTCCGGCGTCGATGACAAGCGGGTCGCGCGCCGTCGCGCCGGGTAAAATTCCGGTCTTGCCATTATTGGCCGCGTGCGCCCTTGCGCCGAGCGTCAGGGCCAGCCCGGCGAGAATGAGGGTTTGCCGGCGGCCGGTTTGACAAAACGCCATGGTCTTCGTCAGGGCGAGAGGTTCGGGGAGGGGGTCAGAGCGTCTGCAGGTTCGGCGCCCTCGCCATAAATCAGCGAATGCACGCCGCCACGAAAACTCGCCCGGCGCTCTTTTTCGGAGAATTCAATCGATTTCGCGCCGACTTCGCCGCCAATCAGCCGGACCTTCACCGGCATGTCCGATGTCATCTTGCTGGTTTTCAGATCGAAGACCGCCGAAGAGAGACGCATATCGAAACTTTTTTTATCCCGCATCGTTACGCCGCCGCTCATTTCCGCTCTGTCTGCCCGCGCGTTATAGTGGCCTTTGGCCGCTGTCATCGACAACGCGCCGTTGTCCGCGCTCTCGATACGGATGTCGAGACCCTCAAGATCAAAGACGTCGGGATGGGTGATGTCCTGCACGCCCTGTCGCGCCCGGATTTCGTATGGTCGCCCGTCTTTCTGATAGCCAACGAGCCTGGGCCCATCGATGACGATGCTGGTCCCTTTAAGGGCGATGCGCTTCAGGTTGAGATCCGTCGGCAGGAACCGCAAGGAGCTGATCAGGAGCGCCAGTGCGACGCTGACGACGATCAGCCCTGCGCCCCACAAAATCCAGCGACGCAGGCGGGTGACGCGCGCACTGTGGCGCATGGCCTGGGGAATCGCGCTGGCGCGGGGCGCCGTGATCGCCGACAGGCGATCGCGTCCGGTGCGAATGTGTGGAGCATCCGTCATTGGGAGATCATGACGGGTTCCGATGGCGAATTCGAGGCGCTCCGGGCGATGGCAGGCGCTCCCCGATCCTGACGTCTAGCCGTGAGCGAAAATATCGATTTCCGGCCAGCCGGCGAGATCGAGTCTTGCGCGGGTCGGCAAAAAAGCGAAACAGGCGGCGGCCATCTCGGTCCGACCCTCCCGCGCCAGCATGACATCGAGCTTTTCCTTGAGTTGATGCAAATAGAGCACGTCGGAGGCGGCATAGGCCTGCTGGGCCTCGCTCAAAACCTGAGCGCCCCAGTCCGAGGATTGCTGCTGTTTGGATATTTCGACGCCAGTCAGTTCGCGGACCAGATCCTTGAGCCCGTGCCGGTCGGTGTAGGTGCGGGTCAATCTTGAGGCGATTTTTGTGCAGTAGACGGGTTCCGGCATGACGCCGAAGGTCTGGGCGAGAGCGGCGAGGTCGAATCTGGCGAAATGAAACAATTTCAGAACGCTGCGATCTTGAAGGAGCCGTATCAGGTTGGGCGCCTCGGTCTGGCCTTGCGCTATCTGCACCAGATCCGCATGACCATCGCCAAAGGAAAGCTGAACGACGCAGAGACGGTCGCGGTGTGGATTGAGTCCCATGGTTTCGGTGTCGATGGCGACAATGGGCGATGGCGGCGGGCCGGCGGGAAGATCGCCGAGGTGCAAGCGAATGGTCATGGGGCGATGGCTCGTGTAAATCTCAAACGCACCCTCATAGATGAAAACAGACCTTTGTGTCTAAACCTATTGTGAAAACAGTTCGAGGCGACGATCACGTGAGCAACGACATCAACGCCCCCGGCGGCGAACGACGTTTCAACACCCGTTATATTGAATTGTCGATCCGGCTATTGCTGATCGGCTCCCTGTTTTACTGGACCTATATCATCATCGAGCCCTTTGCGGCGATGTTCGTCTGGACCGTGGTGATGGCCGTCGCTTTTTACCCTTCGTTCGAACGACTGGCGACGCTTCTTGGCGGCCGCCGGGGTTTAGCTGCGGTTCTCATGATTATCGCAGGTCTTCTGCTTGTTCTTGGACCCGCGACATGGGTTGCGGTGGGCGTGGTGCAACCGATCGAGGCGCTGGTGAAAAGCCTTGAGGCGGGAGGCCTCGCGATTCCGCCGCCGCTCGAAACAGTGAAGGAATGGCCGGTCATCGGGCAGTCGATCTACGATTTCTGGGCGCTCGCCTCCACGAATCTGAGCGGCGCTCTGGCGCAAATCGGTCCGCAATTAAAGCCCGTCGGAGAGTATGTGCTGGGCATGGCGCGCAACGCCGGCGCCGGGACGCTGAAATTCCTGTTGTCGATCGCGCTGGCGGGCTATGTGCTGGCTGTGGCGCCGCAACTGCTCGTCGCCTTGCATGGCGTCGCGGGGCGCATTGACGCGACCCATGGGCGACGGATTGTCGATCTCGCCGGTGCGACCATCAACGCCGTGTCGCGTGGCGTCATGGGCGTCTCGCTGCTTCAGTCGGTGATCGCCGGGCTGGCCATGACCGTCGCCGGGGTTCCCGGGGCCGGGCTGCTGGCGTTGACGATTCTGGTTCTTGGCATTGTTCAGATTGGTCCGATGCCGGTTGTCGCCGGCGTCATTTTCTGGGCGTGGACGCATTTGTCCACGGTTCCGGCCATCGTGTTAACCCTGTTCATGTTGTCGACGAATTATATCGACAGCGCAGTGAAGCCTTTCCTGCTGGCGCATGGTCTTTCGACGCCGATGCCGGTCATTTTCATCGGCGTGATCGGCGGGGTGATCGTCCACGGATTCGCCGGACTTTTCGTCGGACCGGTGGTTCTGGCCGTTGTCTGGGAATTGGGCAGAGCCTGGATATCGGACGAACTGGACGACGGCGTCAAGGAACAGACGACGACCAGGTAAACCAATTAAAGGCGTTGGGCTCTTAACGACCCTTAAGCGCGTTGAGCACCTTCAGGCTGGCGCGGCCGTTTCGCGGCAGGCCGACCCTGGTCTGGAAGTCGGCGATCGCTTCTTTGGTCTTGGTTCCGATCACGCCGTCCGAATCGCCGATGTCGTATCCGTTTCGGGCCAGTAGCGCCTGCAATTCGCGCCGTTCTTCACGGGACAAACCTGGGTCATCCGTTGGCCAGGACGTCTGGATTCCAGCTTTGCCGCGCAGGCGATCGGAGAGCACGCATATCGCCAGCGCGTAGGACTCGGCGGCGTTGTAGCCATAAACCGCGTCAAAATTTCGCGTCACCAGAAATGCTGGACCCTCGCGTCCGGCAGGCAGCAGCAGCGCCGCCGATCCCTCGCCGAGATCGCCGCCATCGATGCGGGTCAATCCATGCGCCGCCCAGTGCGATAGGGGCAGGCGTTTGCCCCGTCCGGAGGGGCCCGAGTAGCCGGACGGCAATCTGACTTCAAATCCCCAGGGCATGCCGGGACGCCAACCTCCCTTGCGCAGGAAGTTCGCGGTCGATCCCAGCGAGTCGGCGGCCGAGCTGGCGATGTTGCGACGACCGTCGCCATCAAGATCGACGGCGGTTGTCATGAATGTTGAAGGCATGAACTGGGTGTGGCCGAAGGCGCCTGCCCACGAGCCCATGAATTCTTCGGCGACGATGTCGCCGCCATCGAGAATCTTCAGCGCGGAAACGAATTCCCTGCGCCAGTAGTCATTACGGCGCGGGGCCTCGCAGGCCAGCGTCGCCAGAGACTGCACCACCGGACGTTTACCGAAATTCTTGCCAAAATCCGACTCGACGCCCCAGACCGCGACGACAGTGGCCGGATCGACGCCATATCGCGATTGCGCGGATTGCAGGGGACCCGCGTATTTCTGCAGCATGGCGCGCCCCTGTTCGACGCGCTCTTCGTCGACCAGCGCAGCCATGTAATCCCAAACCGGCGTAGTGAATTCCGGCTGTTTTCCCATGAAGCTGACGGCGTCGTTGGGTTCGAGGCCATTGGTGGCCGATGCGATGGTTTGCGCGCTCACCCCGCCCGCGGCTGCGGCGTTGCGCAAACCCGAGAGGCAGGAGGAGAAATCGGCCAGCGCCGAATCTGTTCCGAGGAACAGGGCGACCGCCGTTGCGAGAAAATGTTGCGCCTTCATAGACGAAACTTAATGTGATTCGCCGCGATTTACATCGTCCGCGAAGCGGCTTGCCGCCTTAACGCAGGATTTGCGCAAAGGTCGCGGCGCCGGCGCGCGCTTTCCGCCCTGGCTCGCCGGCCTCCGGGCCGACGCGTGAAGTCCTCGGCGCTTCGTTCTGGTTTCTCGACGACTCGTCGTTAAAAAGCGCCTCAATGGCTCTTGCCCTCGCCTCGACGCTGGCGTCGGTCAGTCGATAATAAACCTGTCGGGCGGCGCGGCGGCTGGTCAGTAGACCCGCGTGGCGCAACTCGGCCAGTTGCTGGCTCAGGGCAGGTTGGCCAACGCCTGTGGCGGCGTCGATAGCGCCGACGCTTTTCTCGCCGTCCAGCAAACAAGAAAGAATCATCAACCTTTGGGGCTGAGCGTAATGTCGAATACGCTCGGCGACACGATCCGCCCTGTCGCGCGACGAATGCAGCGGCGTCATCGAACTTTGTCCTTGCAAGTTTTGTAATACCAGGCCGGCGACGCGTCCGGTTTCAAGGCGTCGGGCATTGTCTGATCCGGCGGCAGCAACAAATCGTCCCCGGGTCGCCAGCCCTCGGGCGTCATTGCTTCTCCCGATGCGGCGCGTTGCAGGGCGGCGACAAGACGAAGCATCTCATCGACGGATCGGCCGACGGTCAGCGGATACCAGGCGATGGCGCGAATGATTCCCTCCGGATCAATGAAATAGGTGGCTCGCATGCCGGAGGAATCGCGGGCGCCATCGTCGATCATGCCGTAGGCGCGACCGATCACCATTGAGGCGTCTTCGACAATTGGAAAAGGAACGTCGACCCCGAACCCCTCCCGGATCGTCCTGATCCAGGCGACGTGGGCGTAGAGACTATCGACGGAAAGGCCCAGAAGAGCGCAACCCAACGCCTCGAAACGGGCGGCGGCGCGCGACAGGGTGACAAACTCGCTGGTGCAAACAGGCGTAAAATCAGCGGGATGAGAGAAAAAAACGAGCCATCTCCCGCGATATTGATCAAGACTGACGTCGCCCTGCGTGGAGCGAGCCCGAAAAAGGGGCGCCTTTTCGCCAATGCGCAAGGGTCGTGATGCTTGGTTGGCGGAACCGGGGTTAGAGGTAGCGTCCATGGGAGCTCGGCGGATGCAGGCAGAGAATTTTCTTCTCTTTACGAGACAAAGTCACTTGACCGTTATTCGCTTATAATAATACACACTTTCATAAATTATGAAAGTTAAATTTGCGGGTGCTGTCATGGAAGATGAATACCTCGCCGCCGCCGTTGCGCAGACTCATGCCGCTCTTTCCAGCGCCCGTCCGAGGCTGGCGGTCAAGGGTTTCTTCGACGAGTCGACCTTCACCGCCAGCCATGTCGCCTACGATCCGACGACCGGGCGGGGCGTCGTCATCGACAGCGTGCTCGACTACGATACGGCGTCAGGACGCACATCGACAGCGTCCGCCGACCGGATCGTCGCCTTCGTTCGTCAGCAGGGGCTGACCATCGACTGGCTGCTGGAGACGCACGCCCACGCCGATCACATTTCTGCCGCGCCCTATCTTAAAGAACAGCTGGGCGGCAAGATCGCCATTGGCGCGGCGATCACGACGGTTCAGAAGGTTTTCGGCGATCTGTTCAACTTCGGCGATGAATTCGCTCGCGACGGTTCGCAATTCGATCATTTGTTCAGGGACGGCGACGTTTTTTCAGTTGGCGACATTCCCGCCATAGCGCTGCATGCGCCTGGACACACGCCCGCCGATCTCGCTTATATCATCGGCGATTGCGCCTTCATTGGCGACACGTTGTTCATGCCCGATTACGGTACGGCTCGGGCGGATTTTCCGGGCGGCGACGCGCGTCAGCTTTATCGTTCGATCCGTCGACTGCTGTCCCTGCCCGACGACACCCGCATCTTCCTTTGCCACGATTACAAGGGTCCTGATCGCAACCATTACGTCTGGGAGACGACCGTCGGCGCTCAGAAGGCGCATAACATCCATGTTCATGATGGCGTCGCCGAGGATGATTTCGTCGCCATGCGCACCAGGCGCGATGCGATGCTCGACCTGCCAAATCTGATCCTGCCGTCAGTCCAGTTGAACGTGCGCGGGGGCAAATTGCCGCCGCCCGAAAGCAACGGCAAACGATATCTGAAAATTCCGCTCGACGCGCTGTAATCGCGACCGATCGAGGGCCCATAGAAAACAGCGACGGCGGCTTGTGCGGCAAGCATAAAATTTGGGGGAAAGACATGAGCTTCAAGGAACTGGGCCCTGACTTCTCGGCCGCGCCGCAATTGTCTCCAGAGGATGTCGCGCTGGCCGCCCGGCAGGGCTTCAAGCTCATTGTCTGCCATCGTCATGACGACGAAGAGGACGGCCAACCGAGAGCCTCCGGGATGGCCGCGCTGGTTGAACAGCACGGCATGCGTTTCGCGCATATTCCGGCGACGCCGGGCGATATTCAGGACACGGATGTGGCCGCTTTTATCGCAGCGATTGGCGACGACGCCTCGCGGGTGCTCGCTTACTGCAAAACCGGCAAGCGCGCCGCATCGTTCTGGGCCCTGTCGCAGGGCGGCGCGCAAGACGCCGATGCGATCATCAGCACCGCCGCAGCGGCGGGTTATGATATTTCTGATCTGCGTTCGCGAATCGTCGGCCGCGCTGCGTTGGGCGGCGGTGGACGTCATCACAGGATTTACGACATCGTCATCGTCGGCGGCGGCAGTGGCGGCATCGCCGCTGCGTCCAGTCTTCTCAAGCGACGCCGCGACCTCTCCATCGCCGTGATCGAACCCGCCGACGTTCATTATTATCAGCCCGGCTTCACATTGATTGGCGCTGGCGTGTTCACGCCGGATGTATGCAAGCGATCGATGGCGTCTGTCATGCCGGATCGTGTGACATGGATTCAGCAGCGCGTCGCAGGTTTCGATCCCGATGCCGATGAGGTGATTCTCGAAGACGGCGTTCGCGTCAAATATCGCGGACTTGTCGTATCGCCGGGCATCGCGCTCAACTGGGCGGGCGTTCCCGGGCTTGCAGAAACGCTGGGCGAAAACGGCGTCACCTCAAATTATTTGCCAGATCTTGCGCCCTACACGCATCAACTGGCCAGCAAGCTGAGGAATGGCCGCGCGCTCTTCACCCAGCCGCCCATGCCGATCAAATGCGCGGGCGCACCGCAAAAGGCGATGTATCTGTCCTGCGACAGTTTTTTGAAGAACGGCGTTCTGGGTGATATTGAGGTCGAGTTTCATAACGCCGGCGCGGTTCTTTTTGGCGTGCCGGAATATGTGCCGGCGTTAATGCGTTACGTAGAGAAATACGGGATCAAACTTCATCTTGAGTCCAGACTTGTCGCCGTTGATGGCCCCAACCGCGTCGCCACCTTCGAGCGCAAGGGCGCCGATGGCGCCATCGAGCGCGTTGTGCGCGAGTTCGATATGCTGCATGCTGTGCCGCCGCAGGTTGCGCCGGCGTTTATCGCCAAAAGTCCACTGGCGGCCGAGACCGGCTTCATCGCCGTCGATCAATTCACCTTGCAACATGTTCGCTATGCGAATGTTTTTGCGCTGGGGGATGGAACAACCACGCCCAACGCCAAGACCGCCGCCGCTGCGCGCAAACAGGCGCCGGTCGTCGCCATCAATCTGCTCGCGATGCTGGAAGGTAAAGAACCGCTTGTCGCCTACGATGGCTACGGCTCATGCCCGCTTACCGTGGAGCGCGGCAAAATTGTGCTGGCGGAGTTCGGCTATGGCGGCAAGCTGCTCCCGAGTTTTCCCAAATGGCTGCTCGATGGAACGAGACCAACGCGGGCGGCCTGGTATCTGAAGGATCGTCTGCTGCCGCCGATCTACTGGCATCTGATGCTCAAGGGGCGGGAATATCTATGTAAACCGCACATGCACACGCGCGATGCGCAGACGCCGGCGTCGTGATCGTCGACGTCCTCTCCGGGATCTGGCAATCGGCGCAGGTACAGGAGTTTCTTCATCTCGATCCCCTGTCGCATCTTGCGCGCGTCGGCTCGGGCGCAACGGTCGGTTTCGTTCTGGGCCTCGTGGGCGGTGGCGGTTCGATCCTTGCGGTGCCATTGATGGTTTACGCGATCGGCGTGCGCGATCCGCATGTCGCGATCGGCACCAGCGCGCTGGCCGTCGCCGTCAACGCCCTCGTCAATCTGCGATCCCATTCGCGCGCCGACAATGTGAAATGGCGTTGCGGCGGTATGTATGCGAGCGCCGGCGTCGCCGGCGCCCTGATCGGTTCATCGCTCGGCAAGGCGTTCAATGGTCAGAAACTGCTGTTCCTATTTGCGCTGGTGATGATCGCCGTTGGCGTGCTGATGCTGCGCGGCCGCGGCAATCCCGGAGATCCGGGCGTTGAATGCACGATCGAAAAAGCGCCGAGGGTGTTGGGTTACGGTCTTGCGACCGGATTGTTTTCGGGTTTTTTCGGGATTGGCGGAGGTTTCCTGATCGTGCCCGGTCTGGTCGGCTCCACCGGAATGCCGATCATCAAGGCGATTGGCACATCTTTGGTCGCCGTCGCCGCCTTTGGTTTCACCACAGCGATAAATTATACCCTGTCGGGTTTCGTCGATTGGCCGCTGGCGATGACCTTTCTGTTCGGCGGCGCCCTGGGCGGGGCGCTCGGCGCGCGCGCAGGTAAGGCGCTGTCGAGCGATAATGATCGTCTGACAACAATTTTCGCCAATCTTATCTTCGCCGTCGCCGGCTATATGATCGCCAGAACAACCTGACGGAAGATAAAAAAAACGCCAGCCTCACGGCTGGCGCTTTCGTTTCGTGCGGGGCGACTGCTTATTGAACGCCGCCGCGAATGGTCAGGGTCTGACCTTCGCAAACTGCTTCGCCGCCGTAAACGCGAGCGTTCGTGGCGCTGGGCTTGCCCGTGAAGACGCAATTCTTCTTGCCGTCGTCGCGGCCGACAAAATTGAGCGTATAGACGCCGCCGGCTACTGAGCCTTCCAGCTTGTAGCTGATCATGGTGCCGTTATCGAGCTGCATTTCGGCCTTGCCGGTCACCTTGTCGCCTTCGGCGCCGAGGGTCCAGGTGCCCGAGGAATATTTGATGCCGGAGGCGGCCTGTTCGGTAACGCTCCACTTTTCAGCGAGCGCGCCGGTGGTCATCGTCAGAGCCACTGCGGCCGTCGTCATGGCAAGCTTGATCATATTTGCTCCCTTACATTTGTTTGTGACGAGCAGCATTTTTGGCCGCAGCTCCAACTGGGGCTTAAATAATGCGGCCTATCAAGCCTATCGCGACACGTCATACCACGACGTGCGCCGCGCCTGAAATAAATAAATATCTGGACGCTGAACTTGAGATAATCATTCTTCGCCGTCTTTCAAGCGGCCTCGATCTATTATCGTGCCCGGATCGGGCCAGTTGAGCCGGTCAAGAGACTTGTCCGGCAAAACGAATGTTCCCTCTCCAGGACGTCTGTCGCCTCATATTGCATGACCGTTGCCGGCGCGGCGCCCTGCATTCGCCGCTTCAGGCGCGCTCCAGCGCGCTTTTGGGCGAGGTCGACGGATCGGTTCGTACGGGGGCGCCGTCGGCCCCGAAGAGGGTCGTATCCACCTGCCGACCGTTCCTGTCGTATCGCCAGGAGATTCGAGCGGCGCCAAGATCCTTGCGAACCGTCGGCTTTCCTTCCGCGTTGTAATAACGCTCATCAATTTGATGACCCTGGGCGTCATAGGCGCGAGACACGCGGGCGGCGCCTGTGCCTTTGCGTTTGATCGGGCGTCCTTCGTGATCGTAATAGGCTTCGACGACCTCGAACCGGCTCCGGTCATCCGGTCGTTGATTGTATTCGGCGCGTTGAGTAACAGGCGCTTTGGAGCCCCTGCGCGAAGAGTTTGAACGTTTGTGTTCCATTGACGTGAAACTTCGATGACGATTTCGCCGCATAACCGCTAGCTTCACCATCTTGGTCTAAGACAAGGAAGTACGTCGATTTGTTTCGACTACGGTCCGCAGGAGACGAAATCATGGATAGCTATAGGCTCGCCCGGAGGGTTTTCCGTGCAAGAACGCGAAAAAGTCGCTGGCCGCGACAGGCGTCAGATCAGGGAAGGGGGCGCGCGGGAGCCAAGGGGCGGGGTAGATGTTTCGTTGCGCCGCCAGCCAGCATCAAAGGCCAGAGGCCTTTCGATGTAAAACAGAGAGGGGGGCGCTTCGCCGATGAAAGGGGATTGGCCTGCCGAGGCGCCAAAACCTGTCGCGTGAAATACGCAGCAGGCGTCGTGGCGTCCATGTCGTGTCGGCGCCGTGGGAAGATCGTCAATCGGAGTGGACGCTTTGCTGATGCAGATCGCATCAATCAGAGGTCCATTAGAGGGCGTGGCCCATGCGGCGCTGGTGATGAGACCTTGCAGGATCAGCATATAAAAGACAAACAGCGACACCGCTGTTCGTCCGTAATGCATCGACCCTAGGTCTCGTCTGTTCATAATAGCTCAAGCATAGAGCCCGGTTCGGCGGTCGTCAATCCAGGGATAATTCGGCCCTCAGGGCGTCCAGGGCCGGTTTTCGGCTGGAGCAGACTCTTCCTCCTTTGCCTCGACGCTGAACTGAGCAAGCGCGCGCAGCGCCTCGGCAATTCCGGCGCCAGAAACAGAGGACAGCGTCAGGGGGCCATGCGAGCCGTCGTCCGGATTGCTGGCGCGCATCGCGCGCTTCAATCTATCTCTTTGTTTCTTTAGTGTTTCTGCGTCAACCGCATCGATTTTGGAGAGGGCGACGATCTCCGGCTTCTGGTCGAGACCGGCCCCATAGGCGGAGAGTTCGGCGCGGATGATCTTGTAATCGCGACCGGCGTGCTCCCCGGTGGCGTCGACAAGATGCAGCAGGGCCCGGCACCGCTCGACATGTCCCAGAAAGCGGTCGCCCAGACCATGACCCTCGTGGGCGCCCTCGATCAACCCGGGTATGTCGGCCAGCACGAACTCTCGATCATCGACGCGGGCGACGCCAAGGCCAGGGTATAGCGTGGTGAAAGGATAATCGGCGATTTTGGGTCGCGCAGCCGTAACACGGGACAGAAACGTCGATTTACCCGCGTTCGGCAGGCCGATCAGCCCGGCGTCAGCGATCAGTTTCAGGCGCAGAATCACTGTGCGCTCTTCGCCGGAAAGGCCAGGATTGGCGCGCCTTGGGGCCCGATTGGTCGAGGTGGTGAAATGGGCGTTGCCAAAACCGCCGTTGCCCCCCTTGCAAAGGATCACTTTTTGACCGACCGCGGTGAGATCGGCGATTAGCGTTTCCCCATCCTCTTCGAAAATCTGGGTGCCGACCGGCGCCTTGAGAACCGCGTCCGCTCCACGTCCGCCGGCGCGGTTCTTGCCCATCCCATGCATGCCGGTTTTGGCCTTGAAATGTTGCTGGTATCGAAAGTCGATCAGTGTGTTGAGCCCATCGACGCATTCGGCGACGACGTCGCCGCCGCGTCCGCCATCCCCGCCGTCTGGCCCCCCAAATTCAATGAATTTTTCGCGTCGGAACGACACGCAGCCGGCGCCGCCATCGCCTGAGCGCAGGTATACCTTGGCTTGATCAAGAAATTTCATGCGGGAGGGCCCAGCATTGTTAGGTCGAACTCAGCTTCGGTCGGCGCGCGCCGAATGTTGTGCGCGCCCCGCCGCGTTTCAACTCCGTTGTGATGATCTCAAGCGACCCGCCGTCAGCCGCGTCGATCACGGTTCGGCCGGTTCGGGTAAAGCCCAAACGTTCCTGGAGACGCAGAGAGGCAATGTTGTCCGGCGCCGCAGCGGAGACGATTCGCTCGAGGGAGGTGATCTTGAACACCAGATCGACAAAGGCGCTCGCCGCTTCGCTCATCAGTCCCTGACCCCAAAAAGCCCTGGCGAGCCAGAAACCCAATCGGCTCTCGCCCCGGCTTTGCGCCCCTTCGGAGGAGATAACGCCAATTGGCGTATTGGGATCGCGCTTGGGCGCGAGCACAAGATAGAGGCTTTCTCCGGCGGCGTTGGCCGCGCAGGCGAATCGGATGAAGTCTTCTGCGTCCTGTGATCGATAGGGGCGGGGAAGCGTCGTGTGACGCGTCACCTCCGGATCGTTGATCAGAACGACGAACGCCTGGGCGTCCGCGAGGCGAGGCCAGCGCAGCCAGAGTCTTTCGGTCTCCAGCCGGAACACGTCGTCGTGGGTGATTTCCGGAAACATGTCTGCTCCACGCGCAAAATCCGCCGCCCTGCCGGGTGGCGAGGAGGAAGCCGAACTCCCTCAAGCCTGAAAAGGCCCTCGCCGGATCTTGCCCTGGAGCCGTCGCCCTTTTGGGCTGACGTCAGTTCCGCCGAGGTCAAGTCGCCGGCGGAAGTCCGTAACCCGACTTACTCCGCCGCCGCCGCCGCCGTAACCACCGTTACGCTGGATCGTCCACGGCTGGACTTGAATTCAACGACTCCATCGACAAGCGCGAAAAGAGTATGATCCTTGCCCATGCCGACATTACGGCCGGGGTGCCATTTGGTGCCGCGCTGGCGAACGATGATGTTGCCGCCGATCACGTTTTCTCCGCCGAATTTCTTGACGCCGAGACGCCGGCCGTCCGAGTCGCGGCCGTTTCGTGATGAGCCGCCTGCTTTTTTGTGAGCCATTTTCCTGCTCCAAACCTTTTACGCCAGACGTCCGCAGACGCCCTGTGTCCTGAAAAACGGGAGGCCTAGGCCTCGACCGCGGTGATCTTGACCAGAGTCAAATCCTGACGGTGGCCGCGCTTGCGCTTTGAATTCTGTCTGCGGCGCTTTTTGAAGGCGATCGACTTCGGGCTGCGCGCCTGTTCGGCGATCTCGCCCTTCACCTTGGCGCCGGCGACCGTTGGCGCGCCGATCCTGATCGCGGCGTCGCCGCCGCCTACCATGAGCACCTCGTCGAAGGTCACGCCATCGCCTGGAGCGCCATCCAGCGCCATGACGGTAATGATGTCTCCAGCGGTCACGCTATACTGCTTGCCGCCGGTTTTGATGACTGCGAACATCTTGTTTTTCCTGTGTTCGTTCCGGCTCTGGCGTCTCCGCCGGCCGGCTTCTTGCAGTTGACCGGTGATGCTTCTTTACGATGATGACATCGCAAAAATAAAAGCGCGGCGTAGGACGCCGCGCCGAAGCTGATACTAACTAGAGTGGAGACGCCGCTTTTGTCAAGTTTTCAGGCCCCGCAGCGCCGTCACCAGCCAGCGATTCGTCGACAGCTTTTGGCGCTCGCCCCGAATTCATAATGATCGCCGCAGGCGAAGGCGGTTGGCGGCTCGCCCGTCTGCTCGAAGAGGTCATAACCTTCCTTGAGATTACGCCAGAAACCGCTCCATTGCGCGTAACTCGGGCCGCCGACGAAGGCGAGCCATCCGCCGCCTGTCTCGCGGGCGATGTTGGCGTCGGTCATCCGGAACGGAAAGATATGAACCGGAATATCGCGCTGGCCAGCGCGCAGCGCCGCCTCCACGAAACCGTAAATCTCCTCAATGCCGCGATCGGTCATCGCGAAACAGCCGACGGACTTGCAGGCTCCGTGCACCATCACCAGCCCGCCGGTCCGGCCGTTCTGCTTGTCGAAGGCGTTGGGATAGCCGACGTTGAAGGCTCGGTAGTAGTTCGAATGCGGGTTCAACTGCCGGGACGAGACGCTGTAAAATCCCTCAGGCGACTGGTAGTCAGCCTCCTTGACCTTGGGGCCCAGCCGGCCGGACCATTTGCAGACCGGGAAGGTCTTATAGAGATGGAAGCGGCCGCTTTTCTTGAGCCAGAGCTCAAGCTGGCCTTCCTGTTTGAAAATTCGAACGAAGACGGGGTCGCCCATGCCAAATTTCGGCGGCGTCGCCTGAAACGCGTCATCCGGGGCCGGCTGGAGAGTCGCTTCGGGGAGACGGGCCGCCTGTTGACCATTCGGGGCGTCGGCATTAGCCGCAGGCGCGACCGCCGGGGCGACCGGAGCGGCCGGTAAAGAAGCCAGATCCCGGGGACGGGCAGGCGGTAAGGGCGCGGCGGGGCCCGCGGGACCTGGCAAGGCCAATGGCCTCAATCCGGGCTGCTCTGTTGCGCCTGGCGCCAACCCGTCAGTCGGGGGAGGGGACTCCAGCGCGGCGAGCGCCTCCAGATTCATCGGGCGACGCGGCGGCGCTGGCGTTACGGGCGCAGATTCCGCCAGTGTGGCCGGTCGGGCTGGCGGTTTCGGCGGTCCGGCGTCGAGCGACGTAATATTGCCCTCGAATTCTCCCGAATCGTCGGTCGTGTCGGTTTGAGGCGGTTTGGACGGATCGAGGGCGGTTGTGATTGCAAGGCCAGCAATGGCGGGGGGCGCCGCCGCCAAGGGCTCCGTCTCCCGGACCGCCGCCGGGGCCTGGGTAGACCCGACCTGCGCCGTCGACGGCGCGACGGCGGTGCGGAGACCGAACAGACCGGATCTGTTGCCGGCGATCTCTGCCGACTCTCGGGAGTCAGTTTCAGTCGGCGGCGTGGGCGGCGCGATTTTTTTCGGCGCGATGGCGGTTTTGCCCAGCGGCGCCCGAACCGGTTGCAGCGCGTAGAGAAATGCGACGCCGCCCGCGAGCGCTGCGAGGGCGACGGCAACCAGAGCGAGATAGGCGGATCGCGTCTTCATCGTTGGGGGAAAGCTTGCTCCGGTTCGAGCCGCCTATTTGGCGCCGCATCATGGCGATCCGATGGTCGCGCCCGCCGCGCCGCTGGCTTCGCAAGGCCCGTAACTCTCCCGGCGCCCATGCGGTCAGTGTCCCTCGAAAGCGATCAGGCTTTGCACCGGCACGCCCAGCGCCTCGATTTTTCGGGCCCCGCCCAGATCCGGCAAATCGATCACGAAACTGGCGGCGACGACGTTTGCGCCGATTTTCCGCAAGAGCTGAATGGCGCCTGTCGCCGTGCCGCCCGTAGCGATAAGGTCGTCGACAAGGATAACGCGTTCGCCTTGTTTGACGGCGTCTTCGTGGATTTCCATTTCATCCACGCCATATTCAAGGGCGTATGCGACAGAGATTGTACGGTGCGGCAATTTGCCCTTCTTTCGAATGGGCGCGAAACCCGCCGACAGCTGGTGTGCGACGGCTCCGCCGAGAATGAAGCCGCGAGCCTCCATCCCGACGACCTTGTCGATCCTGGCGCCGGCCCAGGGCTGGACCAGCGCGTCGACGGCCGTGCGGAAGGCCCGCGCGTCGCCGAGCAGGGTCGTGATGTCGCGAAAAAGAATGCCTTTTTTCGGATAATCCGGGATAGTTCTTACGGCGTCTGCAAGGCTCATTGAAGGCTCATTGAAGGCTCATGGTCAGTCTGTGGTCAGCCTGTGAGGATATTGTGCAGCGGCTAAAGCGACGCCGTCGCTTCAGGCATACACAGCCCGTGGCCTTGCGCCAAGTCCGCGCTTAATTGGGCCCATGCTTGATTGGGCCCATGCTTGGCCTGAGGCTGGCTGACCGGCGAGGAGATTTTGGTTTCCTGGGCGTGAAGGGATTTCGCGATGATCAAAATGCGTTGCTTGCTCGTTCTGGCCGCCGCAATGCTTGCCGGTTCGGCAATGGCGGAGTCGGGCAGGCGCCACGCCGGCGGTTATGGTCCCGGCTTTCATCCCGCCCCCGGCGGTGCGCAATTGGGCGCCGGCGGCGGAGGCTTCGGCCCGGGCGGCGGGAGCTCTGGTCCCGGCGGCGGCTACGGACAGGGATGCTGGAACTGCGGATTCTTGGGCGCCATGGGCGGCTACGAGAGCGGCAACCCGATCCCGACCATGCCGCCGCCGCCGCCCCGCTACCAGTCCGAATCAGTGAATGGCGACTGGTATTACTAGGCGGGGTCCCGTACGCCGCCGTTAACGCGCGCCATCACGGCGTCGAGCTTTTGCAGCAGGCTCGGATCGCGCGCCTCGGGCGCAGTGACGATGGCGTTGTCCAATGCGCGATCCGAGCCCGCAGGGCAGGGTTCGTGATCCGCCGGGAAATCATGAAGAACCCGCGCCACAAGCCGCGACGCCGCGGAGGCGTTTTTCTTCACGACCTCGATCACGCTAACGATGTCCACATTTTCATGTTCAGGATGCCAGCAGTCGAAATCCGTGACCATGGCGATGGTGGCGTAGGAGATTTCCGCCTCGCGCGCGAGTTTCGCTTCCGGCATGGCGGTCATTCCGATTACATCGCACTCGCTGGCCTTGAAGTGCAAAGACTCCGCACTGGATGAAAATTGCGGGCCTTCAATGCAGAGATAGGTTCCGCCCCGCGCAACGTCGACGCCCTCGGCCTGTGCGGCGTTGAAAATCCGCTCGGACAACAGGGGCGCGATGGGATGCGCCATCGACACATGGGCGACGCAGCCATTGCCGAAGAACGAGCTTTCCCTTCTGTATGTCCGGTCGATGAACTGATCGACAAGCACAAATAATCCCGGAAAATATTTGGTGCGGAATGATCCGCAGGCCGACACCGAGATCAGATCGGTGACGCCGGCGCGTTTCATGGCGTCGATATTGGCGCGATAGTTGATGCCGGAAGGCGACAGTCGATGTCCCCGTCCATGGCGCGGCAGGAAGACGGCGCGAGTGTCGCCGATCTCTCCAAACAGCAGGTCGTCCGAAGGCGCTCCCCAGGGGGTCGTGACCGTTTCCCGTCGCGCGTTTTTCAGACCGGGCAAATCGTAAACCCCCGATCCGCCGATAATACCGACAACCGCCCTTGCCATGCTGCGCACTCCCCCGGCTTTGGCGGACTGCGAAATAAACGCCTCCGCCAGCGTGTTGGTAAACTGTTGCCGGACGCTTGCAACTCCCGGAAATGCTGGAAGGCGGACCGCCGTGGTTTTCGCCTGCGACGAAAAGGCGCCTCATCTGCCGCGCCGCAGGGGCGACATGGCCGGGCGGCAGGGTTGCGCCGAAAAATCGCCTGTGTTACGGGGACGCTGCCTTGGGACCGGGGCTTTCTGCTCCCTGTTCCTTGTTCCTACAGCATCCGTCGTTTGAAGCTCTTTTGTGCCGCCGGGCGCGTCTTTTCCGCCCGGTCGAGTCCTCGAACGATTGCGAAAATTTGACAGGCGACCCAGGTGACTCAAGACGCAGATTCGCTTTCCGGCGTCGCGGGACGATACGCTTCCGCCCTGTATGAGCTGGCGAGCGAGAAAGGCGCGACCGATGAGGTCGCCGCCGCCCTCGCCAATTTCCAGTCGCTCATCAACGACAGCCCCGATCTCGCCCGCCTCGTAAAAAGCCCGGTCTATTCGTCCGGAGAGCAGGTGCGGGCCATCGGCGCTGTCATGGACAAGGCCGGGATCGCCGGCGTCGCAGCGAATTTTATTCGACTCGTCGCCTCGAAGCGCCGGCTTTTTGTTCTCTCGGACATGATTGACGCCTTCCAGCGCCTCAATGACAGGGCGAAGGGTCTGGTGCGCGCCGACGTCACCGTCGCCGCGCCGCTGCGTCCCGATCAGGAGACGACTTTGCGCCAGGCGCTTTCCGGCGTCACCGGCGGCAAGTCCGTCAGTCTCAACGTTCGCACTGATCCGTCGATCGTCGACGGCGTCATCGTGAAACTTGGCTCCCGCATGGTCGACGCTTCCGTCCGCACCAAGCTCAACGCAATCCGCACACGCATGAAAGAGGTCGGCTGATGGATATCCGCGCCGCAGAAATTTCCGCGATCCTCAAGAACGAGATCGCCAATTTCGGCAATGAAGCTCAGGTCACCGAAGTCGGGCAGGTTTTGTCCGTCGGCGACGGCATCGCCCGCGTTTACGGCCTTGATAATGTGCAGGCCGGTGAAACGGTGGAATTCGAGAACGGCGTGCGCGGCATGGCCCTCAATCTCGAAAACGACAACGTCGGCATCGTCATTTTCGGCTCCGACCGCGACATCAAGGAAGGCCAGACGGTCAAGCGCACCGGCGCCATCGTCGATGTTCCCATCGGCAAGGAGCTGCTCGGACGCGTCGTCGACGCGCTTGGCAATCCGATTGACGGCAAGGGACCGATCCGCGCCACACAACGCGCCCGCGTCGACGTCAAGGCGCCGGGCATCATTCCGCGCAAGTCGGTTCACGAGCCGATGGCCACGGGCCTCAAGGCCGTTGACGCGCTCATCCCGATTGGTCGCGGCCAGCGCGAGCTGATCATCGGCGATCGTCAGACCGGCAAGACCGCGATTGCGCTCGACACGATCCTCAACCAGAAATCGCTCAACGACGGCGACGACGAGAAGGCGGAGCTCTATTGCGTCTATGTCGCCATCGGCCAGAAGCGCTCCACCGTCGCCCAGTTCGTGAAGGTGCTCGAAGAGCGCGGCGCGCTTGATTATTCGATCATCGTCGCCGCGACCGCTTCCGATCCGGCCCCGATGCAGTTCCTGGCGCCCTTCGCCGGCTGCGCCATGGGCGAGTATTTCCGTGATAACGGCATGCACGCCGTCATTATTTACGACGATCTCTCGAAACAGGCCGTGGCCTATCGTCAGATGTCGCTGCTACTGCGTCGTCCCCCGGGGCGCGAAGCTTATCCGGGCGACGTTTTCTACCTGCACTCGCGTCTGCTGGAGCGGGCCGCCAAGCTCAGCGATGAGCGCGGCGCCGGTTCGCTGACCGCTCTTCCGGTCATTGAGACTCAAGCCAACGACGTGTCCGCGTATATTCCGACCAACGTGATCTCCATCACCGACGGGCAGATCTTCCTTGAGACCGATCTGTTTTATCAGGGCGTGCGTCCGGCGGTGAACGTGGGTTTGTCGGTGTCCCGCGTCGGCTCCTCGGCGCAAACCAAGGCGACCAAGAAAGTCGCCGGCAAGATCAAGGGCGAATTGGCGCAATATCGCGAAATGGCCGCTTTCGCCCAGTTCGGCTCCGATCTCGACGCCGTGACCCAGCGATTGCTCAATCGCGGCGCGCGTTTGACCGAGTTGTTGAAGCAGCCGCAGTTCTCGCCGCTCAAAATGGAGGAGCAGACCTGTGTGATTTACGCCGGCGTCAACGGTTATCTCGATCCGCTGCCGGTCAATCGCGTCCGCGCTTTCGAGGATGGCCTTCTGGCGATCCTGCGATCGCAGCATGGAGATATTCTCGAGGCGATCCGCGCCTCGAAGGATCTTTCCGACGACACGGCGGCGAAGCTTAAAAACGTCGTCGAGAATTTTGCGAAATCCTTCGCCTGATCAGCTGGCCGACTCGCGCGCCTTCCCTGAACGGCGCGCGGCGTCCTTGAGACAAGAAGCAAGCTCATGCCCTCGTTGAAGGATCTTCGAAACCGGATCTCCTCCGTCAAGGCGACGCAGAAGATCACCAAGGCCATGCAGATGGTCGCCGCCGCCAAGCTGCGTCGCGCGCAGGCTGCGGCGGAGGCGGCCCGTCCCTACGCCGAGCGTATGGAGAACGTTCTCGCCAATCTCGCCGCCGGCGTGTCGACCGGCGGCCCTCAACTTCTGGCCGGCAATGGCAAGGACGATGTGCATCTGCTTGTCGTCGCCACGGCGGAACGCGGCCTGTGCGGGGCCTTCAACTCTTCGATCGTGCGTCTCGCCCGCGAGCACATCAACCGGCTTCAGGGCCAGGGCAAGACAGTCAAAATCATCTGCGTCGGCAAGAAGGGCTACGATCAGCTCCGCCGCCAATATGAAAAAGAGATCATTGAGCTGATCGAACTGCGCGGCCTGCGACAGATCGGCTTCGAAAACGCCGACGAAGTCGGCAAAAAAATCATCGAGATGTTCGAGGCTGGCGATTTTGACGTCGCGACCCTGTTCTTCTCCAGGTTCAAATCCGTGATCTCGCAGATCCCCACCGCTCAGCAGCTCATTCCGGCGCAGATCGCCGTGAATGAAAACGCGCCGGCTGTCGAGGGTCCGCAGCCTTCCTACGAGTACGAGCCCGGTCAGGACGAGATTCTCTCGACACTTCTGCCGCGCAACATCTCGGTGCAGGTTTTCCGCGCGCTGCTCGAAAACGCCGCTTCCGAACAGGGCGCGCGGATGAGCGCGATGGATAACGCCACGCGCAACGCCGGCGATATGATCAAAAAGCAGACGACGCTTTACAACAGGTCGCGTCAGGCGATGATCACCAAAGAACTGATCGAAATCATTTCGGGCGCAGAAGCGCTCTGACCGATTGAAGGGACGAGGACGAAACATGGCTGCCAACAACCCCAAGGGCCGCATCACCCAGGTCATCGGCGCCGTCGTCGACGTGAAGTTCGACGGGCGTCTGCCGGAGATTCTCAACGCGCTGGAGACGCAGAACCAGGGCAATCGCCTGATTCTCGAAGTGGCGCAGCATCTGGGCGAGAACACCGTCCGCACCATCGCCATGGACACGTCGGAAGGCCTGACGCGCGGCCAGGAAGTCGCCGACACCGGCGCGCCGATTTCGGTGCCGGTGGGCGACGAGACGCTGGGCCGCATCATCAACGTCATCGGCGAGCCGGTCGACGAAGCCGGACCTCTTGTCACCGCCTCCAAGCGCGCGATCCATCAACCGGCCCCGACCTACGCCGAGCAGGCGACGGAGGCCCAGATTCTCGAAACCGGCATCAAGGTCGTCGATCTGCTCGCGCCCTACGCCAAGGGCGGCAAGATCGGGCTGTTCGGCGGCGCGGGCGTCGGCAAGACCGTTCTGATCATGGAGCTCATCAACAACGTCGCCAAGGCGCATGGCGGTTACTCCGTTTTCGCCGGCGTCGGCGAGCGCACGCGCGAGGGCAACGACCTCTATCACGAGATGATTGAGGGCGGCGTCAACAAGAAGGGCGGCGGCGCCGGTTCGAAATGCGCGCTGGTTTATGGCCAGATGAACGAGCCGCCGGGCGCACGCGCCCGGGTCGCGCTGACCGGTCTGACCGTTGCTGAGGATTTCCGAGACAAGGGACAGGACGTGCTGTTCTTCGTCGATAACATCTTCCGCTTCACCCAGGCGGGTTCGGAAGTGTCCGCGCTGCTCGGCCGCATCCCCTCGGCCGTGGGGTATCAGCCGACGCTCGCCACAGACATGGGCGCGCTGCAGGAACGCATCACCACGACGACCAAGGGCTCGATCACCTCGGTGCAGGCGATTTACGTTCCGGCCGACGATTTGACCGATCCGGCGCCGGCTACCTCTTTCGCGCATCTTGACGCCACAACCGTGTTGTCGCGCTCAATCGCCGAAAAGGGCATTTATCCGGCGGTTGACCCGCTCGACTCGACCTCGCGCATGTTGTCGCCGGCCATCGTCGGCGAAGAGCACTACGACGTCGCCCGTAAGGTGCAGTCGACCCTTCAACGATACAAATCGTTGCAGGATATCATCGCCATTCTCGGCATGGACGAGCTTTCTGAAGAGGATAAGCTTGTTGTCGCCCGCGCCCGCAAAATCGAACGCTTCCTGTCCCAGCCGTTTCATGTCGCCGAAGTCTTCACCGGTTCGCCGGGCAAGCTCGTCGCGTTGGCCGATACGATCAAGGGCTTTAAGGGTCTGGTGAACGGCGACTACGATCATCTTCCTGAAGCCGCTTTCTACATGGTCGGCAATATTGAGGAAGCGATCGAAAAGGCCGCCAAGCTCGCGAAGGAAGCGGCGTAAAGCGCTGCGGCGGGCCCTTACCCGGGCCCGCTCTTTCATGAACCCGTCGCGTCTCGCGTCGCGTGATTAAGTCGACGGCGCGCATTCGAATCGTCGACAGCCAGCAATCGGATAGCAACATGGCCGCATTCCACTTCGAACTCGTCTCTCCGGAAAAGCTGTTGTTTTCGGGAGAGGTGGACTCCGTGGTCGCGCCCGGCGCCGAGGGGCAGTTCACGGTCCTGAAGGATCATGCGCCGGTGATGACCACGCTGAAATCCGGGGTCGTGACCGTCGCCGGCGACGGCAAGGTTGAAAAGCTCTTTGTTCGCGGCGGCTTCGCCGACGTGAATGCGGCGGGCTTCACCATTCTCGCCGAGCAGGCGATACCGCTCGCCGATATCGATCTGGCGAAGCTTGAGGCTGACATCAAGGACGCGCGCGAGGACCTCGCCGACTCCAAAGCCGACGACGCCCGCCAGGCTGCCGCGGAAAAGCTCGCCCAGCTGGAAGAAATGCGCGCGGCGTTGAGCTAGGCCGGCGCGCAAGAACGCGCCTCAATGATTACTCTGGCGTCGCTTCCGGCGGCGCCGGCTCCAGTTCGGCGGCGATCATATCGCCCCGGCGCTCCTTGGCGGAAAACTCAGCGCGTCCGGCGGCCACCGTTTCGATCATCCGGCCGATTTTCGGATTCCGCGTCATGATCGTTTTTAGATCGTAGGCGTCGAGCACCAGTAATTTGGTGGGCTCGGTCGAGTGCACGTTGGCTGAGCGCAGGGTGTTGTGCAGCAGGGCCATTTCGCCAAAAAACTGGCCCTCGCCAAGGCGAATTATCTGCCCCGGCAATGCGATCTCCACCTCCCCTTCCGCAATAAAATACATCGAGTGCGCGGTTTCGCCCTGCCGCACGATCATCGTGCCGCCGGGAAAGGTTTGGGCCCGCAAATAGCGCATGATCTCGGCGATGCTGTTTGCGTCGAGACCATGAAACAGCGGCACGCGAGACAGCATGCTCCAGGTCACGACGAATTCCCGCCGGTGAATCTCCTCGGCGAAGGCTGTGGCGACAATGCCGACAGGCAGGCCGAGCATCACATAGCCCGTGACCATTGTGATAGAAGCAATCAGGCGTCCGGCGAGCGTCACCGGCGTTACATCGCCATAGCCGAGCGTCGTGATGGTGACGATCGCCCACCACATGGCCTCGGGGATGGAGCCGAATTTTTCCGGTTGCACATCATGCTCGGCGAGATGCATAGCGGTCGCTGCGAACAGCACGCAGCCAAACAAAATGCCGCTTGAGGCCATCAGGGCGCGTTTCTCGGCCTCCAGAACAGAAATAATCGTGCGCATGCCGGCGGAATAACGCGCCAGTTTAAAAAAGCGCAACAAACGTAAAAACAGCAACACGCGCAAATCGGTATTGACGAAAAAGGAAAGGTAAAACGGCAGGATCGATACGAAATCGATGATTGACCAGCCCGAGGCGACATATGCCCATCGCGCCGACAGACCCGTGCGTCCCGCATAGGGGGCATGCTCCGGCGCGCTCCAGAGCCTCAGTACATATTCGATCGTGAAGACGCCGACCGCAACATATTCGGCGATCTCGAAATACTCGTCGTATTTCTCGTCGTACGCCGGCACGGATTGCAGAACGACGGCGGCGACGGAAAGTCCGACCAGCCCGACGAGAAAGCCATGAATTAAACGCGACAGTGTGTCTTGGCCTGCGCCGTCAAGGAGGTGATAGACCCACCGTCGCAGCCGATGTTCGCGCGGCGGCAAGGCGTCGCTCATTACTCAGCCTTGTTCGCCAGCGCGTCGCCAATGGCGGCGAGCGCGGCGTCGATGGCTGCGGCGTTCGGACCGCCGGCCTGCGCGAGATCGGGTCGCCCGCCGCCGCCCTTGCCGCCAAGCTTTTCGGCGGCGATACGAACGAAATCGACCGCGTTCAAACGGCTGGTAAGATCGTCGGTGACGCCAACGACGATGCCCGCCTTGCCGTCTTCGGCGGCGCAGGCGATCGCGACCACGCCGGAGCCCAAAGCCTTTTTGGCGTCGTCGACAAGGGACTTGAGATCTCTTGCGTCGACTCCCTCGACTGCGCGCAGCATCGCCCTGACCCCGCCATACTCGCGAATGTCGGCCTCCGCGTCCTTACCGCTCCCGCCGCCCATGGCGAGTTTGCGTTTGGCGTCTGCAAGTTCTCGTTCGAGCTTTTTGCGTTCGTCGAGCAACTGCGCCAGCCGGGCCGGCGCTTCTTCGATGGGCGCGCGAATCAGGCCCGCGATATCGTGCAGGGCGCGCGATTGCGCGACAAGCTGATGGCGCGCCCCCTCTGCCGTGCGGGCCTCGATGCGACGCACGCCGGCGGCGACGGCGCCTTCGCCGACAATGGCGATCAAACCGATATCGCCGGTGCGCGATACATGCGTGCCGCCGCAAAGCTCGACGGAAAACGGATGATGCGCGCCCGGATCGGGGCGCCCCATCGACACGACACGCACTTCATCGCCGTATTTTTCGCCAAACAGCGCCCGCGCCCCTGAATTGATCGCGTCTTCCTGCCCCATCAACCGCGTCTCAACCGGCGCGTTGTCCTGTACGATTTCGTTGGCGAGCGTCTCGACGCGCGCCAACTCTACGTCGGTGAGCGGCTTCGGATGAGTGAAATCGAAACGCAAACGCTCCGGCGCGACCAGCGAGCCTTTCTGGGCGACATGGTCGCCCAACACTTGTCGAAGCGCCTCGTGCAGAATATGCGTCGCCGAATGATTGGCGCGCACGGCGCGACGGCGGGTGTGATCGACGTCGAGTTCGAGCGCTACGGCGGGAACGAGCTCCCCCTCCTCAACCACGCCTTCATGTACAATTAGATCGCCAAGCTTCTTCAGCGTATTTTCGACCCGGAACTTAAAGTTCTTGCCGCGCATCACGCCCGTGTCGCCCAACTGCCCCCCGGACTCGCCGTAAAACGGCGTCTGGTTGAGCAGAACGGCGCCGCGTTGCCCCTCTTTCAGCGTGAAGGCTTCCTCGCCGTCGTGAACGATGGCGACGACGACGCCCTCGCTGCGTTCGGTGTCGTAGCCGAGAAATTCACTGGCCCCGAGACGTTCCCGCAGTGCGAACCACAGCGTTTCGGTCGCGGTCTCGCCGGAGCCCGCCCAGGCCTTGCGCGCTTCGGCGCGCTGGCGCTCCATGGCGGCGTCGAAGCCAGACTTGTCGACAACGATGCCGCGCGGTCTTAACGCGTCTTCGGTCAGATCGAGCGGAAATCCATAGGTGTCGTAAAGCTTGAAGGCCGTCTCGCCGGAGAGTTTCGCGCCCTTGCCGAGGCCGCTGGTTTCCTCGTCGAGTATCGCCAGTCCACGCGCGAGCGTGGCGCGAAACCGCGTCTCCTCAGTGCGCAGCGTATCGACAATCAGCGCCTGGGCGCGCAGCAGCTCGGGATAGGCCTGTCCCATTTCGGCGATCAGCACAGGAACCAGGCGCCACATCAGGGGATCGCGGGCGCCGAGAATCTGCGCATGACGCATGGCGCGGCGCATGATTCGGCGTAACACATATCCGCGGCCCTCATTCGAAGGGGTGACGCCGTCGGCGATGAGGAAGGAACAGGCTCGCAGATGATCGGCGATGACGCGGTGACTGGCGGCCTGCGGGCCATTGACCGGCGCGCCGGCGAGATCAGCGACAGCGCTTGTGATCGCGCGGAACAGATCGATCTCGTAATTGGAGGCGACGCCCTGCATCAGCGCGGCGATGCGTTCGAGCCCCATGCCGGTGTCGATCGAGGGGCGTGGCAATGGCAGGCGCTGTCCGGGCGCGACCTGCTCATATTGCATGAAGACCAGATTCCAGAATTCGAGGAAACGGTCGCCATCCTCGTCGGGGCTGCCGGGCGGTCCGCCGGCGAGCGCCTCGCCCTGATCGTAGAAGATTTCCGAACAGGGGCCGCACGGGCCCGTATCGCCCATGCTCCAGAAATTATCGCTGGTGGCGATGCGAATGATGCGGTTGTCGGGAAATCCGGCGATTTTTTTCCATAAGTCATAAGCTTCGTTGTCGTCGTGATAGACGGTGACGAGCAGGCGATCGACCGGCAGCCCAAATTCGCGGGTGATGAGGTTCCACGCCAGTTCGATGGCGCCTTCCTTGAAATAATCGCCGAACGAGAAATTGCCGAGCATCTCGAAGAAAGTGTGATGACGTGCAGTGTAGCCGACATTGTCGAGATCGTTGTGCTTGCCGCCGGCGCGCACGCATTTTTGCGCAGAGGCGGCCCGCGCCTGATGACGTTTCTCGACGCCCGTAAAGACGTTTTTGAATTGCACCATCCCGGCGTTGGTGAACATCAACGTCGGGTCGTTGTGCGGAACGAGCGGGGAGGAGGCGACTTTCTCGTGTCCGTTGCGAACGAAATAATCGAGGAAGGCGGAACGGATATGATTGACGCCACTCATTTTGGGTGCGGCTCGCTGGAGCGGATCGGGACGCGCGTCACGATCTCGGGTTTACCGTGGCCGGGCGACAAGCGCGGGCTTTCGCCCGACGGATGGCCCGCGTTGGGCTGGATATGCCAGCATGTGGCGGATTGGGCAATGAAAAAGGCCCGCGTCGCGGGCCTTTAAAATAGACAGGGTCAACGAGACGGCGTCGATTTATTCGTCGCCATCGTCCTCGCTGGGGGCGTCGAGGATGCGCTCGGCGATCAGGCCGGCGTTCTCCCGGATCGCCTGTTCGATTTTCGCGGCGGCTTCTGGATTCTGGCGCAGGAAGGTTTTGGCGTTTTCGCGCCCCTGTCCCAGCCGCTGACTGTCGTAGGAGAACCAGGCCCCAGACTTTTCGACGACTCCGGCCTTGACGCCAAGATCGACCAACTCGCCCATCTTCGAGACGCCCTCGCCATACATGATATCGAATTCGACCTGTTTGAACGGCGGCGCCACCTTGTTCTTGACCACCTTGACCCGTGTCTGGTTGCCGATGGTTTCGTCGCGATCCTTGATGGCGCCGATGCGACGGATATCGAGGCGTACGGAGGCGTAGAATTTAAGGGCGTTGCCGCCGGTCGTCGTCTCCGGCGAGCCATACATCACGCCGATCTTCATGCGGATCTGGTTGATGAAGATGACCAGCGTATTGGAGCGGGAAATGGAGCCGGTGAGCTTGCGCAGGGCCTGACTCATCAGACGCGCCTGGAGGCCGGGCTGGACCTCGCCCATCTCGCCCTCGATTTCGGCCCGCGGCGTGAGGGCGGCGACCGAATCGACCACCAGCACGTCGACCGCGCCGGAGCGCACCAGCGTGTCCGTGATCTCCAGCGCCTGCTCGCCGGTGTCGGGCTGCGAGATCAGCAGTTCCTCAAGATTGACCCCAAGCTTGCGGGCGTAAACCGGATCGAGCGCGTGTTCGGCGTCGACGAAGGCGCAAACGCCGCCCATTTTCTGGGCCTCGGCGATGACATGCAGGGTCAGCGTGGTCTTGCCGGAAGATTCCGGGCCGTAAATCTCGACGACGCGGCCGCGTGGCAGACCGCCGACGCCAAGGGCGATGTCGAGACCCAGCGAGCCAGTCGAAACCGTTTCAATTTCAACGGCTTTCTGGTTTTTGCCGAGCCGCATGATCGATCCCTTGCCGAAGGAGCGTTCGATTTGCGACAGGGCGGCGTCGAGCGCCTTGGTCTTGTCCACGGACGATCCTTCCACGAGGCGGAGATTGGCCTGGCTCACGTTTGCAATTCCTTCTGACATGGTTCCCGGCGCGGAGGCAACGCCCGCCGATCCGACTATTGTGCATGATTTGTTCTTTTTGAAAAGTTCTTTTTATGTTCTCGCCAATTTTTTTCAAAACTGTTTCGTCGGCTGTTTTTACGCTGGCGTCGATGCTCGCCGTGACGCGGGAAGCGGAGTTTTCTATACTGCGAGTTGATCCGGCGCCGGGCGGCGCGCGTCGGAGAGTGAGATCATGCGCTGGTCTCATCATGCGCAGGTCTCATCGCGAGCTGGTCTCGTCGCGAGCAGGTCTCACCGCGCGCAGGTCTCAAGGAGGCGACAAGGAGGCGACATGTATAAGAAAATTCTCGTGCCCGTGGATCTCGCTGAAAATCAGATGACTCAGCTCGCGCTGGCGGCGGCGCTATCGATCGCCGCTGTGGAAAAGGCCGAGGTCAGGCTGCTGAACGTCCAGCCGCTCGTGCCGGTCTCAATGATCGATTATATCCCGCCGAATTTCGACGACGATTTGCGCCAGACGGCCGAAAGGGAGCTGGTTGAGACGGTCGGGCGGATCGATTATCCCGCAGACCGGCTTTCCTCCGTCGTGCGGTTTGGCGCCGTTTACCCCGAGGCGCTCGCCGAGGCCGACGATTGGGGCGCAGATTTGATCGTAGTCGGCTCGCATCGCCCGACGATGGCCACCTATCTGCTTGGCTCCAACGCCACGACCATCGTTCGCCATTCCAAATGTTCGGTTCTGGTGGCCCGCAAATAGGAGCTCCCGCAATGCGCTACGCCCTGACGCCGGCCCTCGTCGCCGGACTGTTTGCATTGAGCCTGTCGCCGTCGGCGGGGTCCGAGACCGCGCCGCGCGCCGCGCTGACGCGCGGCAAGGCCATTGCGCAGGCCAATTGCGCCAAATGCCACGCCATCGGCCCTGCCGGCGCCAGCCCCAATCCAAAATCGCCGCCGTTTCGCACCCTCTCGCGCAAATACCCGCTTCGCGATCTCGAAGAGGCGCTCGCGGAGGGCATCGTTGTCGGCCACGAGGGCGCGGAAATGCCCCAGTTCCGGCTTTCCACCAGCCAGATCGCCGCGTTGCTGGCCTATCTCGATTCGATCCAGCGGCGCTGAAGGTTTTTGCCCGCCGGTGCGTCCGGGAAACGCGGGCCGGCGCCGCTTGCGTCGTCGTGGCGCTTGTCTAAAAGAGGTCAAACCGTCGAGGAACCCCATGTCCGCCAGCCCCATCACCGCCAGCCCCATCACCGCCAGCCCTGAGACCGCAATCCCCGATTTCTCGAAGATCGCCTTCGCCCCCGCCGCCCCGCAGCAGGAGGTCGCGCCGCGCGTGTGGCTCACGCCCGAGGGCATTGAGGTGAAGAGCGATTATGGACCGCAGGATATTGAGGGACTGTCCTTCATTGATGGTTATCCCGGCGTGGCGCCCTACGTCCGCGGCCCCTATCCGACCATGTATGTCGCCCAGCCCTGGACGATCCGGCAATACGCCGGTTTCTCCACCGCCGAGGACTCCAACGCCTTCTATCGTCGCAACCTCGCCGCCGGCCAGAAGGGTCTCTCGGTCGCTTTCGATCTCGCGACGCATCGCGGTTACGATTCCGATCATCCGCGCGTGATGGGCGACGTTGGCATGGCGGGCGTGGCCATCGATTCGATCTACGATATGCGCACGTTGTTCGACGGCATTCCGCTCGATCAGATGTCCGTGTCGATGACGATGAACGGCGCCGTATTGCCTGTGCTGGCGCTGTTTATCGTCGCCGCCGAGGAGCAGGGCGTTTCCGCCGATAAGCTCACTGGCACGATCCAGAACGATATTCTCAAAGAATTCATGGTGCGCAACACCTACATCTATCCGCCAGATCCCTCGATGCGCATCGTTTCGGACATATTTGCCTACACCAGCCAGCATATGCCGAAATTCAACTCGATATCGATCTCCGGCTATCACATGCAGGAAGCCGGCGCCTCCGCCGATCTCGAACTCGGTTATACCCTTGCCGATGGCGTCGAATATGTGCGCGCCGGCGTCGCCGCCGGCCTTGATATCGACGCTTTCGCGCCGCGGCTGTCTTTCTTCTTCGCGATTGGCATGAATTTTTTCATGGAAGTGGCGAAGCTGCGCGCCGCGCGTCTGCTCTGGGCGCGACTGATGAAGGATCTCGGCGCCAAGTCCGAAAAAAGCATGACGCTGCGCACGCACTGCCAGACCTCGGGCTGGTCGCTGACTGCGCAGGATGTCTATGTCAATTCGATCCGCACCTGTATTGAGGCGATGGCGGCGACGCAGGGACATACGCAATCCCTTCACACCAACGCGCTCGACGAGGCGCTGGCGCTGCCGACCGATTTTTCGGCGCGCATCGCCCGCAATACGCAAATCGTTCTGCAACAGGAAAGCGGCACCACGCGGGTGATCGATCCCTGGGGCGGCTCCTATTACGTCGAGCGTCTGACCGCCGAACTGGCCAAGCGCGCCTGGGCGCATATCGAGGAAATCGAAAAGCTGGGCGGCATGGCCAGGGCGATCGCCGCCGGGGTGCCCAAGCAGCGCATTGAGGAAGCGGCGGCGAAGACGCAGGCGCGGATTGATAGCGGGACCCAGGTTGTCGTCGGCGTCAACAAATATCAACCGGAAAACGACGCCAAGCCGAATGTGCTCAAGGTCGATAACGCCGCCGTGCGCGCCGCCCAGCTCGACAAGCTGAAGCGCCTGCGCGCCGAGCGTGACGAGGCGACGACGCAGGCGACGCTCGACGCCTTGACCGCCGGCGCGACATCGGGCGCCAACTTGCTTGATCTCGCCGTCAAGGCGGCGCGCGCCAAGGCCAGCGTCGGCGAAATTTCCTTCGCGCTGGAGAAAGTTTTTACGCGCCACAAGCCGAAGGCGAATGTGATCTCCGGCGTCTATGCGCGCGAAGCGGGCAAGGAGAGCGCCCAGATCGGTCGTGTGATCGGAATGACACGCGATTTCGAGGAGAACACGGGGCGCAAGCCGCGCATTCTCGTCGCCAAAATGGGTCAGGACGGCCATGATCGCGGCCAGAAGGTGATCGCCTCGGCCTTCGCTGATATGGGCTTTGACGTGATCATCGGCGATCTTTTCGCGACGCCGGACGAAGTAGCGCAAAAGGCGGCTGAGGCCGATGTGAACATCGTCGGCGTCTCGACAATGACCGCAGGCCATCTCACGCTGACTCCGGAATTGCGCGATGCGCTGGCGCGCGTCGGACGCGGCGACATCATGATGGTTGTCGGCGGCGTGATCCCCCCGGACGATTTTCAACAGCTTTATGACTCTGGCGCCGCAGCGATTTTTCCGCCCGGAACCAATATTCCGATCGCCGCCGAGCAATTATTGCATGAGTTGAACATCCGGCTTGGCTTCGCTCAGCGGGAAACGGCGCGGGCGGGATAATCCCGCAGACAAATCTCCTGCGGCGTCCTTGCGCGCGCTCTGGATGGAAGCCATCTCAGATTCGGTCGCGTGATTGCCTCCGATCGGAAAGCTGACCTATGAGTTTCATGTTCGACGCCGCCCTCGCAGCGATGCGGGAGATTATCTCACCGCCGTTTCGCGCCGTGTTGATGAAAAGTCTGGGCATGACGCTGGTTTTTCTGGCCCTCGCCTGGGTGGGTCTCGACAAGCTGGCCTTGTCCTATGCCGTTGTGAGCCATCCGTGGTTGCAAACGGCGCTGGTCTACGCCACCGGCGTCGGTCTCTTTTTCCTGCTTGCCTATTTTCTCGGTCCGATTTCGATGATCGTATCAGGCCTGTTTCTTGACGATCTCGCCGATGTGGTGGAGGCGGACCTCTATCCGCCTGGTCAGCGCGGCCTCGCGATGCCTGCGGCGCAGGCGATCATTATGGGATTGCGGTTCGCCCTCGTGTCGGCGGGGGTCAATCTTGTCGCGCTGATGCTGTTGTTCGTGCCGGGGATTAACGCGGCGGCGTTTCTGCTCGCCAACGCCTATCTTCTGGGCCGCGAATATTTTCTTTTCGCAGCAACGCGTTTCATGCCGCTCGCAGAGGCGCACGCCTTGCGGGAGCGTTTCGCCTTTCCTCTTTTTCTCGCCGGCCTGTTCATCGCCGCCCTGGTGGCGACGCCCGGATTGAACGTCCTGACGCCATTGTTTGGCGTCGCTTTCATGTCGCGGGTTTATAAAAAACTGGCCCGAGACGCCGAGGCGGCTTGAGCCCGGCGCGGGGTCTGACTTTCGTTCGGCGTGGTTTTGGCGCGCATCCGGCAATTCTTGTACGCCTGCCGCTCTGCGCAAAGTGTGACGAAAAAGCAACGCCAGATCGAAATCGCCCTGTTCATCCTCAGCTTCAATTACATCGCGTTCAGGATGATGCTAGGTTTTGACATCTGCTGCTCCGGTGTCGGGCGGCCTGCCCACTGGAGAAGCGAAAAATGAATTGCAAGGCTTCGATCCTCGGCGCGCTTGCGTCGGTTATCGTCCTCGGCTCAGCCTCGGCCGCCGATCTTCCCAGCCGGAAGGAAGCCCCCGTCGCGGCTCCTCCTGCATTCACCTGGACAGGTTGGCACGGCGGCGTCAGCGGCAGCTATGCCGGCGGCCCCGCAGATTATAACGCCACCCTGTATTCGATCACGGCTTTGCCGGGCGCGTCGTGGAGCGTCAACCCGTCGATCGGCACCAGCGGTTGGCTGATCGGTTACACCGGCGGTTACAGCTGGCAACTCTCCAATGACATCGTCGTTGGTTACGAGAACGATTTCAACTACGCCAACGTCTCAAATAATGGCGGGCCTCTTGCCTCAGGCGGCGTTACCAGCCGGCTTAACTGGTTCGGCACCGAGCGTTTGCGCTTCGGTTATGCGATGGGCCGTTTCCTTCCCTACATCACAGGCGGCTTCGCCTATGGCCGGATCAACGGCACCTCGTGGACCTCGGGATATGAAGCCATGATTCCGATCGGCAACTCTGGCGATCGCTGGCGCGGCGGCTGGGCTATCGGCGGCGGTCTGGAATATGCAATCAACGACAGGATTTCGATCAAGGGCGAATATCTATACGCCAGCATCGGCGCGCCGAACGGCTCGGCGGTCGGTTGGACCGGCAATACCTTCGCCGTCATCAATAGCGGCAACTATAACATGAACATCGCGCGCGGCGGCGTGAACTATCACGTCAAGAGCCTCGGCAACCTGTTGGGAATTGACGGCCTCGGCGCCCTTTAACCAGCAACCTCGGATGTTATTTATGCGCCCGGCCCTGAACGGCCGGGCGCTTGTTTTGCTGCGCCGCTCGACGCCGCCAGCCAATGTTATATTCTGTCTTTCATGACACGGCCTGGCCACATCCTCCCTCCGCCCTCGGCGCTCTCGCTGATGACGGATCGCTCGCGCGAAATCTTCCGTCAGATCGTTGACAGCTATCTGGCGTCAGGGGAGCCGGTCGGCTCCAGGCAATTGTCGCGTTTGCTGCCGATGATTCTCTCTCCGGCCTCAATCCGCAATGTGATGCAGGATCTTGAGGAACTGGGCCTGATCTATGCCCCGCACACCAGCGCCGGCCGGTTGCCGACCGAACTGGGGCTGAGATTTTACGTCGACTCGATCTTGCAGATCGGCGATCTGGCCGATATTGAGCGCGCCCGTATCAACGCCGAGGTCGAGGCGGCTTCGCGCGATCACGATGTCGAGGGCGTGTTGGCGGAGGCGACCAGCCTGATCTCGGGATTGGCCCGGGTAGCGGGCGTTGTCGTCGCGACCAAAGATAATGTCCGGCTCAAGCAAATCGATTTCGTCCGGCTTGAACCGGGCCGCGCCATGGCGATTCTTGTCGCCGAGGACGGCACAGTGGAGAATCGCGTTATCCCGGTGCCGGGCGATCTGCCGGCTTCGGCCCTGATCGAAGCGGCGAATTACCTCAACGCGCGGATTTCCGGTCGCACGCTGGCGGATGCCCGCGCCGGCATCGAAGACTCTCGTCGTGCGGCGCAACGCGAACTCGACGAACTGACGGCGCGTCTCGTCGAAGCGGGGTTGGCGAGCTGGGCGGGGGCTGTTGGAGATCATCGCCAGCTGATTGTGCGCGGGCAGGCGCATCTTCTCGAGGATTTGACCGCCGTCGCCGATCTTGAGCGCATCAGATTGCTCTTTGCCGATCTCGAGACCAAGACGGACGTGATTGATCTGCTCGAGCGCGCAGAGCAGGGCGAGGGCGTGCGGATTTTCATCGGCTCGGAGAACAAACTTTTCTCTCTCTCCGGCTCCTCGCTCATCGCCGCGCCGATACGCGACAGCGAACGCCGGATCATTGGCGCCCTCGGCGTGATCGGACCGACGCGCATCAATTACGCGCGCATTGTCCCGATGGTCGATTATACGGCGAAGGTCGTCGCGCGCGTCATCGGCGGGTCTTGAAAGATTACAGAAAACTCTGCGGATCGACGTCGATCTGCACGCGTACGCCGCCATGCGCTTTCGGCGCGGCGGCAAGCAGATCGCGCAGAAAAGCCTGCATGTCGGCGCTCTTGGGGCCGCGCGCCAGCAATCGATATCGATAGCGGCCGCGAATGAGCGCAATCGGCGCTTCGGCTGGCCCCAGCACCATAATTTCATCGCGTTGGGGAAGATGGCCGCCGATCGCCACGCGATAACGGGGAGACGGGGGCAGGGCGTGGGCGGCGCGCGCCAGCGCCCGCGCGTGGGCCTCGGCCGCCGTCGCATCGGTCGCAGACACAATCAGCGCCGCCAGTCGACCGAAGGGCGGGAGGCCGGCGCGTTCGCGCAGGGCGATTTCCTGCGCGTAGAATTTATCGGCGTCGCCCGAGAGCATCGCCGCGATGACCGGGTGATCAGGCTGATAGGTTTGCAAAAGCGCGCGGCCGGGCCTGTCGCCGCGACCGGCCCGGCCGGTAACCTGATTGAGAAGCTGAAAGGTGCGTTCCGCCGCCCGTGGATCGCCGCTGCCTAGTCCGAGATCGGCGTCGATCACGCCGACAAGAGTGAGGTGAGGGAAATTATGCCCCTTGGCGACAAGCTGGGTGCCGATCACGATATCGAATGCGCCATTGGCGATATCCTCCAGCTCCCGGCGCAGTCGTTCCGCGCCGCCCGGAAAATCCGACGACAGCACCAGGGTTCGCGCCTGCGGAAAAAGCGTCGCGACTTCTTCGGCCAGACGTTCGACGCCCGGTCCGCAGGCGGCGAGGGAGTCTTCGCTCTCGCATTCAGGGCAGACATCGGGACGACGTTCGATATGCCCGCAGTGATGACAAACAAGCGCGCGTCGAAAACGATGCTCGACCAGCCAGGCGTCGCAATTTTCGCAACGGAAGCGATGTCCGCAGGCGCGGCAGAGGGTTAGCGGCGCATAGCCGCGCCGGTTAAGAAAAAGCAGCGCCTGTTCGCCGCGCGCGATGGTTTCGCCCATAGCGACCGCCAGTCGCGGCGCGATCCAGCGTCCGCGCGGCGGCCCCTCGCTGCGCAGGTCGATCGCAGCGAGCGTTGGCATCGTTCTCTGGCCGGCGCGCGACTCCAGTTTGAAATAGCCATAGCGGCCCTGCTGCGCGTTGACGCGCGTTTCGATTGAGGGCGTCGCAGAAGCCAGAATGATGGCGGCGTTCTCGAAGCGTGCGCGCACCACCGCCATGTCGCGGGCGTTGTAGGAGACGCCGTCGTCCTGCTTGTAGGCGCCTTCATGCTCCTCGTCGACGACGATCAGCCTGAGGTCGCAAAATGGCAGGAACAACGCCGAACGCGCGCCGGCGACCACGCCAATGTCGCCGGTTGCGGCGCCGCGCCAGATGCGGGCGCGTTTGCGTGGACTGACGCCGGAATGCCATTCCGCCGGCCGACCGCCGAATCTTGCGGCGAAACGGTCAAGAAACTGTGCCGTCAACGCAATTTCCGGCATCATCACCAGCGCCTGCCCGCCCTGCGCCAAAACGGCGGCGATCGCCTCGAAATAAACTTCCGTCTTGCCGGCGCCGGTGACGCCTTCCAAGAGAAACGGCCTGAAGCCGCGCGCCTGCACCGCTTCGGTCAGCCCCAGCGCGGCGGCGCGCTGAGCCGGCTCCAGCTGCGGCGGGGCGTGGGCGGGATGCAATGGCGGCGCAACGGGCTCCGGCGGCGCCGGAAAAGCCTCCAGCGCGCCGTCGTCGACAAGCGCGTCGATCACGCCGCCCGAACAGGCGGCGGTTTCGGCCAAAGCTTTGCGTGTAAAGGCGAGGCCGCCCGACGCCGCATCCAGCACGCGTGCGCGCGTTGGCGTCAGACGCTGTGGCGCGGCGCCGGTGATGCGATACAGCAGGCGCGGCGTTTCGGGGCCCGCCTCTTCGGCGGCGCGAGTCGCTAGCCGGAGCGCCATGCCGCGCGGCGTCAAGGTATAGCGGGCCAGCCAGTCGAGGAAGTCGCGCAGTTTCTGCGAGAGGGGCGGCCGGTCAAGTTTCTGAAGAACCGTTTTGAGATCGCCTGCCGGGGCTGGCGCTGTATCCGTCGCCCAGACGACGCCATAGGCGTCGCGTTTGCCAAGCGGTATGCGGACGCTATCGCCCGGCGCGAGCCGCATAGCGGGCGGCGCAAAATAGGAATAGGGAGCGTCGACGGCGACAGGCGGCAAGACCTCGACGATCTGCGCGCGATTTTCTGCGTCCCGCCCCAAAGTCATGGCGGGGGCTTAGCCGATTCCGGCAGGCCCCGAAAGCGCCGGCGCCGGTTGTTTTTATTTCTCCGGTCAGCTTTACAATGGATTTTCCGTCGGACTTTGCTTGACCCCGTCGTCGGCGCTCCCTATCCGTAACAGAGCCAGTCGGCCGGATGGCCGCTGCCGCAAGGCAGAGGAAAGTCCGGGCTCCACGGAGACACGGCGCCGGATAAGGTCCGGCGGGGGCGACCCCAGGGAAAGCGCCACAGAAAGCAAACCGCCGTGCGAGCTGGCCTTGACGGGCTGCTGTCGCGGCAAGGGTGAAAGGGTGCGGTAAGAGCGCACCGCCGGGACGGCGACGCCCCGGGCATGGCAAGCCCCGCCGGGAGCAAGACCGAATAGGGGCGACACGTCGGCCGAGCGCCGGCAAGCCCGTCTCCGGGCCGTCGCCCGGGTTGGTCGCCAGAGGCGGTCGGCAACGATCGTCCCAGAGGAATGGCCATCACGCGCGCCGCGGGTAACCGTTTCGCGCCATACAGAACCCGGCTTACAGGCCGACTGGCGATTTCCTGCGCATTTCCTGGATCGAGTCACGCCGCGCGCAGGCCGCGTAAACGCTCCATTAACACTAACAAAGCCTAATAGACGCAAGCGCTCTTCGGCGCTTCGGCTCATGGCCGCCTCGTCACGCCCCGTCGGGAAAATGGCGTTGTCTGCGTTTGCGCAACCAGAATTGGCGACCGTCGCCGTCACCGATCGCGGGATGGGACGACGCGAGCGTGCGCGTCGTTGTCGCGACGGGATGGGCCCGCGAGCATCGCGTGCATGGAGAGGAGCGATGACCATGGATCGCGGCGCCGCCGCCCGACATGTGCCGGTGCTATTGCCCGAAGTCGTTGAGGCGCTCCGCCCACAGGATGGTGGTTTTTTTCTCGACGCGACCTTCGGCGCCGGCGGGTATACGCGCGCGCTGCTCGACTATCCCGAAACGCGGATTCTTGCCCTCGATCGTGACCCGACCGCCATACGCGCAGGTCTGGCGCTCGTCGACGCGGCAAGCGGCAGGTTGAGGCTTGTTGAGGGGCGATTCTCGCAACTCGCCGGCATTGCAGAGTCCGAGGGCTTCGCGCCGCTGGACGGCGTCGTATTCGATATTGGCGTGTCCTCAATGCAACTCGACGAATCGGCGCGCGGTTTTTCGTTTCGCGGCGACGGGCCGCTTGATATGCGGATGGAAGGGCGTGGATATAGCGCCGCCGACATCGTCAATACGGCGGATGAAGAGTCTCTGGCCGATATTCTCTATTTTTACGGGGAGGAGCGAGCGGCTCGACGGATCGCCCGCGCCATCGTTCATGATCGCGGCCTGGCGCCTTTCACGACAACGAAAGCGCTCGCTGGCCTGATTGAGCGCGTTGCGCCAGCGCGACCGACAGATATTCACCCGGCGACCAGAAGCTTTCAGGCTTTACGCATCGCCGTCAACGACGAACTGGGCGAATTGCTGGCGGGGCTGACTGGCGCCGAGGCTGCGCTGCGCGCCGGAGGGCGTCTGGCCGTCGTGACCTTTCACTCGCTTGAGGATCGCATCGTCAAGCAGTTCCTCGCCGAGCGCGCGGGGCGCGGCGAGACCGGCTCGCGGCGTCTTCCCGGAGAACCTGCGGCGACGCCTTCGACTTTTGTCTGCGCCGGACATCAACCCATCTCGCCGTCGCGGACCGAGATCGACGCCAATCCGCGCGCGCGTTCGGCCAAGCTGCGCTTCGCGACACGAACCGCTGCGCCGGCGCAGCCGCTCTCCGACCGGTTGGGGCGTCTCGCGCGACTGCCGGAAAAGAATAAGGGAAAACACTGATGTTGCGTTTGTTCAACATCCTCGCCGTAGTTTTGCTGATCGCTTCGGCGGTCTACGCCTATACGATCAAATATCAGACGGCCTATCGCTACGAACAGATCGCCAAAACCAAAATCGAGATCAAGGCTGAGCGCGACGCGATTGCGGTGTTGCGCGCCGAGTGGGCCTATATGACGCGTCCCGAACGTTTGCAGCAGCTCGCGGATCAATATTTGCCGGAACTTGCTTCGCTTCAGGTTCCGCAAATTGTTGCAGTGACGGCAATTCCGGAACGCGCCGCGCATGGCGACGCGATCGCCGGCAAGCTGGACGCGATGGGTCTCGGCGCAGCAGGATCGTCCGCCACCGATATCACCGGATCCATTCCCAAAACCGCGCCGAAATCCGCAGCGAAGCCTGACTCCGCGCCGTCGACAGCCTCCACCCGGAAGCAACAGAAACCATGATTCACGAAACCAGAGATCCTCCCCACGATCCCGCTGCGCCCGCCACGACGCCGGCGCGAAGGCCAACCGCCTGGCGGGGGTTGTTGCGCGACATGTTCTCGACGGGCATTGATAAAAGTCCCTCGCGGATGCGAATCGCCGCGCTGGGATTTTTCGCTCTCTATGGGGTGGTGTGCGGCAAGCTGATCTATCTGGGTTTTCGTCCAGACCCCGGCACCGGACAACATGCGGCCGCGAAAGCGGTCTCGGCGTCAAGACCCGATATTCTGGATCGCAACGGCGAGGTCATGGCCAGCGACGTAAAGGTCATGTCGGTGTTCGCCGAGCCGCGCAAGCTGATCGACAAGGACGAAGCAACCGAATTGCTCACCGCCGTTCTGCCTGATGTCAACGCGCTGGAGCTGCGTAATCGTCTGGCCACGAAAAAGGGCTTCGTCTGGGTCAAGCGCGAGGTGACGCCTCATCAGCGCGACGAGGTGTTTCATCTGGGATTGCCGGGAGTCGGGTTGATCGCCGAAAACAAGCGCGTTTATCCCAATGGGCCGATCGGCGCGCATGTCCTGGGCTTCGCGAACATCGATAACGCCGGCATCGCCGGTATCGAAAAATACATCGACGGACAGGGTTTGGCCGATCTTCATACGATGGGTTTCGCCGCCACGCCGGAAGATTTGAAGCCGATCAATCTGTCGCTGGATATCCGCGCCACGCATGCGCTAAGAGACGAACTGTACAAGGGCGTCGAACACTTCAAGGCCAAAGCCGGCGCCGCGGCGATCATGGATGTGAACACCGGGGAGGTGATCGCGCTCGCCTCCCTTCCCGATTACGATCCCAACAAGCCGACCGATGCGCTCGATCCGCTGCACATCAACCGCATGAATGTCGGGGTCTATGAGATGGGCTCTACTTTCAAGGCGCTGACCATCGCCATGGCGCTCGACTCCGGCAAGATCAATCTGAACTCGCAGCTTGATGCGCGTGGCGTGCTCTCCATTGGCCGGTTCAAGATCCACGATTATCATGCGCAAAACCGCGCTTTGACGGTGCCCGAGGTCTTCACCTATTCCTCGAACATCGGGACGGCGCGCATGGCGATGGGGCAGGGCGTCGAGAAACACAAGGCGTTTCTGCAGAAGCTGGGTCAATTATCCCGAATGCGCACGGAGTTGCCCGAGAGCGCCGAGCCGCTTTATCCGAAGAACTGGAGCGAACTCAACACCATGACCATCGCCTTCGGCCATGGACTCGCCGTCGCGCCCCTGCAGGCGATGATGGCGGTAGGCGCCCTGATGAACGGCGGTTATCTTATAACGCCGACCTTTATCAAGCGCAGCGAGGCGGACGCCCGCCGGAGCGCCGAGCAGGTGATCAAGCCTGAGACCAGCGAGGCGATGCGATATCTGATGCGTCTAAACGCAGAAATCGGCACAGCGAAGAAGGTCGATATCGACGGTTATTTCGTCGGCGGCAAAACCGGCACGGCCGAGAAAGTCATCGGCGGTCACTACAGCAAAAATCGCCTGTTCACGACCTTCATGGCGGTGGCGCCCGCAGATCGACCGAAATATCTGTTCTTGACGATCATGGACGAACCGCAGGGCCTGCCGGAAACCGGCGGTTACGCCACCGCCGCCTATAATTCCGGATATGTGACCGGCGAAATCATTCAGCGCGTCGGACCGGTTCTCGGTCTGGCGCCCCGCTTCGATCCTCCGCATCAGCCATTCCCGCTGCTGGCCAAGCTTGGTTACGGTATGGCCAATGTTCCGGCGACCGGAGGTCACGGCCACTGATGCGCCTTGCCGATCTTCTTTCGCCGATCGATCTCGATCCTGCGCTGGGCGCGATCGAGATCGCGGGCTTGTCCGCAGACAGTCGCGCCATCCGCGCGGGCGAGGTTTTTTTCGCCATACCCGGTCATGCCGGAGATGGCCTGTCCTATGTCGATGACGCAAGGAGCCGCGGCGCGCGCGCCGTCGTCGCCTCGCGTCCCGTTGATTGCGGTTTGCCGCTTGTCCTTGTTGATGACGTGCGCGCTGCGCTTGCCCATGCGGCGGCGCGGTTCTATCCGCTTCAGCCGCAAACGATCATAGCCGTCACAGGCACCAGCGGCAAAACCTCGGTCGTCGCCTTTTTGCGCCAGATCTGGCGCGCTTGCGGCCATGCCGCAGCGTCGCTGGGAACGGTCGGCGTCGTCGATCCCGACGGCGCGCATTACGGCGCCCTGACCACGCCGGGTCCGGTTGATCTCCACAAAACCCTGAACGATCTCGCCGCGCGCGGCGTCACCCATCTGGCGATGGAGGCGTCGTCGCTGGGGATCGACCAACGACGTCTGGACGGCGTGCGTCTGGCCGCCGCCGGGTTCACCAATTTTTCGCGCGATCATCTCGATCATCACCGCGATATGGCGGAGTATTTCGCCGCCAAACTACGCCTCTTCGACACCCTGCTTGCACCCGGCCGGACATCGGTGATCGACGCCGACAGCGACGTCGCCGCGCGCGTCATCAATGTTTGTCGCTCGCGTGGATTGAAGATTCTGGATGTCGGCCAAAAGGGGGCGGCGATCACCTTGCGCGGCGCGGCGCCCGCTGTCGACTCCACGAGCCTCGTCGTGCGTCACGCGGGAGTCGATTACGAATTCGTCTTGCCGCTCGCAGGCGCCTTTCAGGTCTCGAACGCGCTGGTCGCTGCAGGTCTCGCCATCGCCAGCGGGGACGAACCGGCGCTGGTCTTTGCGGCGCTGGCGCGGCTGGAAGGCGCGCCGGGACGCCTGGAGCGCGTCGGCGCGAGCCATGGCGCGCCGATCTTTGTCGATTACGCACACAAGCCTGACGCGCTGGAGAAGGCGCTTGCGACGTTGCGACCCCTGACCCCCGGGCGATTGATCGTCGTCTTCGGTTGCGGCGGCGACCGCGATCGCGGCAAGCGCCCGCTGATGGGCGAGATCGCGGCGCGCGGCGCTGACATCGTCATCGTCACGGACGACAATCCGCGCAGCGAGACGCCGGCGATGATTCGCGACGCAATTATCGCGGGCGCCAGCAGCGCCGGCGACGTCGATCTTCGCGAGATCGGCGATCGCCGCGCCGCCATCTTCGCCGCGGTGGCCGAATTGCGACCCGGGGACGCGCTGATCGTGGCCGGCAAAGGTCATGAAACCGGCCAGATTGTCGGCGATCAGATTTTGCCTTTTTCGGACCACGAAGCCGTTGCGCAGGCCCTACAGGAGATTCGCTCATGAGCCGGGAACCCTTGTGGTCAGGTCTGTCGCTGGTTGGCGCCCTTCGCGCCCGGGTGAGCGGCGGACTTCCCCGTGAGGCCTTCGGCGTCTCGATCGATACGCGCACCCTGCTTAAAGGAGATCTGTTTTTCGCTATTCGCGGCGATGCGCGCGATGGTCATGAATTTGCGCGCGCTGCGTTGGAGAAAGGCGCCGCCGCCGTTGTCATTGATGAAGCGCACGCCGACGACTTCTACGGTTGCGGGCCTTTATTCGTTGTGCGCGACGTTCAGCAATCCCTTGAATTATTGGGCCAGCGCGCCCGCACGCGCAGCCGCGCCTACATCGCCGCCATCACCGGCTCCGTCGGCAAGACCTCCACCAAGGAAATGACTCGGCTGATGCTGTCGCATTTTGGCGAGACGCACGCTTCGATCGCCTCCTACAACAATCACTGGGGCGTGCCCTTGACCCTGGCGCGCATGCCGGAGTCCGCCGCCTATGGCGTTTTCGAAATCGGGATGAACCATGCTGGAGAAATCGCGGCGCTCGTTCCCCAGGTTCGGCCGCATGTCGCCGTGGTGACGCGGGTCGCGGCCGTGCATCTCGAAAACTTCGACTCGGTCGAGGCGATCGCCGCTGCAAAGGCTGAAATCTTCTCCGGACTTGAAGCGGGCGGCGTCGCCATCGTCAACGCCGATGACGCGCATACTGATCGCTTGATCGCGGCCGCGACGCCAGGCGCCGGACATATCTTCACCTTTGGCGAAAAGGGCGCCGATGCGCGTCTGCTGTCCTATCGCGCCATTGGCGAGGCGGCCGCCGTCGAGGCCGAAATTCTCGGCGCTCGCGTCGAATATGTGATTGGCGCGCCGGGCAGACATATCGCGCTCAATTCGCTTGCCGGTTTGCTCATCGCCGCGGTTTTCGGGATCAATGTCGAAAAGGCGGCGGCTACGCTGGCGACCTTCTCGCCGCCCTCCGGGCGCGGCCAGCGCGAAGTGGTCGAGACGCCACTGGGAAGCTTCACCCTGATCGATGAAAGCTACAACGCAAACCCCACCTCGCTTCGCGCCGCTGTCGAACAACTGGGCGCCGTCGAGCCTGGGCCGGGCGGCCGGCGGGTTGTGATCCTCGGCGATATGCTCGAACTGGGCCCGGAGGGCGCGGAACTCCATGCGTCCCTCGCGCCCGATCTCGTCGCCGCTCGCATCGATCAATTATTCACCGCCGGGCCATTGATGTCGCATTTGTTCTACGCCATCCCGGAAACCATGCGCGGGGCGCACCGGCGCAGCGCCCTGGAATTGGAGGATGTCGTTCTGGAGGCTGTTCGCCCGGGCGATGCAGTGATGGTGAAAGGCTCCAACGGCTCGCGGATGACGCGGATCGTCGCCGCCCTGAAGCAGAAATACGCGCCGGCGACGGCGAAGTGAGGAAACCGGTATGCTGACGTTACTTGCGGACTTCGCCTATCTGTTCAGTCCGTTGAACATCTTCCGTTACATCACTTTCCGCGCCGCCATGGCGGCGGCGACGGCGCTGTTCTTCGTGTTTTTTTTCGGCCCGGGCATCATTGACTCCCTGCGTCTGAAGCAGGGCAAGGGGCAGCCGATCCGCGAGGACGGTCCCGCCTCGCATCTGCTGACCAAAAAAGGCACGCCGACGATGGGCGGTCTGATGATCCTGTCGGGGCTTTTCGTCGCGACATTGCTTTGGGCCAATTTACGAAACTACTATGTCTGGATCGTGCTTTTCGTCACCGCAGCATTCGGATCGATTGGTTTTTACGACGATTACCTCAAGGTTACGAAACAATCCCATGCCGGGTTTTCCGGCGTGGCGCGTCTGGCCTTCGAATTCGTCGTTGCCGGCGTCGCCTGCTATTTGCTTATGATTGTTGGCGGCGACGACATGTCAAAAATCGCTCTGCCAATGATCAAGGGCTATGTCGGCGCTCTGGGCCCATGGTTTCTGGTCTTCGGCGCCTTTGTCATCGTCGCGGCCGGCAATTGCGTCAATCTGACCGATGGTCTGGACGGTCTGGCGATTGTGCCGTCGATGATCGCAGTCGGCGCTTTCGCGCTGTTCGCATATCTCGTCGGCAACTCGATCTTCTCCAATTACCTCGGCGTCAATCATGTCGCGGGAGTGGGCGAGCTGACGATACTGTGCTCCGCATTCATCGGAGCAGGATTAGGATTCCTGTGGTTCAACGCGCCGCCGGCGCAAATTTTCATGGGAGATACCGGATCGCTGGCGATCGGCGGCCTGCTGGGCGCCGTCGCCGTGGCGGTGAAGCAGGAGTTCGTGCTGGTGATCGTAGGCGGCCTTTTCGTCGTCGAAGGCGCTTCGGTGATCATCCAGGTGATTTATTTCAAGCTCACCGGCAAACGCATTTTTCTCATGGCGCCGATCCATCATCATTTCGAGCAGAAAGGCTGGAAAGAGCCGCAAATCGTCATCCGTTTCTGGATCATCGCCTTTGTCCTCGCCCTTACCGGCCTCTCAACGCTGAAATTGAGGTAGGAGGATGATTCCGGTCACGACCTTTAGTGGTAAGACGGTCGCCCTCTTCGGTCTGGGCGGTTCGGGTTTGTCAACCGCGCGCGCGCTGATCGCCGGCGGCGCGCATGTGCGCGCGTGGGATGATGGCGAAGCCGGTCGGCTCAAGGCGGTCGCGCAAGGCGTGCCTCTTGAGGATCTCGCGCGCAGCGACTGGTCGCAATTCGACGCTTTCATCCTTTCTCCGGGCGTGCCGCTGACCCATCCTGAACCGCACTGGACGGCGCAACGCGCGCGGGCCGCAGGCGTCGAAATTATAGGCGATATCGAGCTTTTTTGTCGAGAGCGCGCCGCGCTTGCGCCCGGCGCCCCGCTTGTCGCCATCACGGGCACCAATGGCAAATCGACGACGACGGCGTTGATCGCGCATATTTTGCGTGAGGCCGGCCGCGATGTGCAGTTGGGCGGCAACATCGGCGTGCCAATCCTCGATCTGGAGCCGCCCTCCGACGCGCGCATTCATGTGATCGAATGCTCCTCGTTCCAGATCGATCTGGCGCCGTCGTTGAATCCGACCATCGGCGTCTTGATCAATCTCACCCCGGATCATCTCGATCGACACGGCGAGATGGCGAATTACGCCGCCATCAAGGAGCGGCTCGTCGCTGGCGCCGAGGTTGCTCTGGTTGGCGTCGACGATTCCTTCACGCATGCCATCGGCGCGCGCCTCGTCGAACGGCTCGCCGCCAATCCGGCGGAGGACAGGCGCGTTATGCCCGTCTCGGCCAACCGCTCGCTCGACTGGGGTTTTTATGCGGAACGTGGCGCGATCTACTTCCGCGAGGAAGGACATGCCCCGGAACAGGCGGAGTTGATCGCAAGGCTTGAAGGCGCGCGCGCCTTGCGCGGCGCGCATAATGCGCAAAACGCCGCCTTTGCTTGCGCGGCGGCCTGGGAATGCGGCCTGGAGGACGAAGAAATCGCACGGGGTCTGATCAGCTTCCCTGGCCTGCCGCATCGCATGGAGGAAGTCGGTCGCATCGACCGGGCGTTGTTCGTCAACGATTCCAAGGCGACGAACGCCGATGCGGCGGAAAAGGCTCTGGCCAGCTTTGCGGACATCTACTGGATCGTCGGCGGGAAGGCCAAAGAAGGCGGCATCGAACCGTTGCGAGGTTATTTCCCACGCATACGCAAGGCCTATCTCATCGGCGCAGCGAGCGATGAGTTCGCCGGCGCGCTCGACGGCGACTTACCCTATGAGCGCTGCGAAACGCTCGATGTGGCGACGACACGCGCCGCCTGTGACGCGCTGGAGGGCGACGCGGCGACGCCTGTCGTGTTGTTGTCGCCCGCCTGCGCCTCCTACGACCAGTTCGCCAATTTCGAGGCGCGTGGCGACGCCTTTCGTAGTCTTGTGCAGGGATTGCCAGCCGTTCTTGCGGCGCGGGGAGGGGGAAGATCATGATTTCACGCGCGGAAAGATCGGCCTTTTCCGATTGGGCCTGGACGATTGATCGCTGGCTGCTGTCTGCGATCTTTTTGCTCATCGTCTGTGGACTGGTGTTTTCGATGGCCGGCAGTCCGCCGGTGGCCGAGCGCCTGCATCTGGCGACCTTTCATTTCGTCAATCGCCAGGTCGCCTATCTGCTGCCGGCGCTGGCGGTGATGATCGGCGCTTCCTTCCTCTCGCCGCGCCATGTGCGACGCGTCGCCCTCATCGTTTTCGTCATGTCTCTGGCGCTTGTCATCGCGACGTTGTTCTTCGGTCAGGAGGTCAAGGGCGCGCGCCGCTGGTTGTTTGGCGTGCAGCCGTCCGAGTTTCTCAAACCGTCCTTTATCGTTGTCGTCGCCTGGGCCTTTTCGGAGGGCGCGCGCCGCAAGGACGTTCCGGGCAATCTCCTTGCGCTCCTGCTTTTTCCGCTAACCATCGCTCCGCTCGTCCTGCAGCCAGATTTCGGACAGACCATGCTGATCAGCCTGGTCTGGGGCGCGCTGTTTTTTATGGCTGGTCTGCATCTGCTGTGGGTCGTTGGTCTCGGCGGACTGGCCTTCGTCGGCGCCCTGCTGGCCTACAAGTTCGTGCCGCACGTTCATGCGCGCATCGAGACCTTCCTTCAGCCGCCGCCTTCGGTCGCCGGCGTGCCGGGCGACTTTCAGTCCGAGACGGCGCTTGAGAGCTTCATCGCCGGCTCCTGGCTGGGCAAGGGACCGGGCGAGGGCACGGTCAAGCGCATCCTGCCGGATTCGCACACTGATTTTATTTTCGCCGTAATCGGCGAGGAGTTCGGCGTGATCGTCTGCATCGCGCTTGCATGCGTCTTCGCTTTCATTGTGTTGCGCGGCCTGCTTTCTGCGGCGCGTAACGAGGACCCCTTTTGCCGCTTCGCGACCGCCGGCCTTGTCATGCTGTTTGGTCTGCAAAGTCTGATCAATATGGCGGTGAATGTGCATCTCATGCCCGCGAAAGGCATGACCCTGCCGTTCGTCTCCTACGGCGGCTCGTCCCTGATCTCGCTGTCGCTGGGTATGGGCTTCCTGCTGGCGGTGACTCGCCGCCGTCCCCGGACGCGGGTTTTGACGCAGGTTGCGACGGCGGCCATGCTGCAACCGGCGGCGGCCTGACATGAACGACAAACCGATCTTCCTCGCCGGAGGCGGCACAGGCGGCCATCTGTTTCCGGCCGAGGCACTCGCGTATGCATTGGCGGCACGGGGCGCGCCGGTAGAACTTGTCACCGATGATCGCGCCTTGCGCTATGGCGCGGCCTTTCCCGCCCGCGCCATACACATCCTCCCGTCGGCGACGCCGCGTGGCGGCAATCTGCTGGCGCGGGCGATCGCCGTCGCCCAACTGGCGAGAGGCACGGCGCAGGCGATGTTTCTGCTGCGTAAAGCCCAGCCGCGCGCGGTCATTGGTTTTGGCGGCTATCCGACCGTGCCGCCGCTGCTGGCCGCGAATTTACTGCGCATTCCCACAGTGTTGCACGAAACGAATGGCGTCATGGGCCTGGCGAACCGTTTTCTCTCCGGCCGCGTCGATAAAATCGCCGCAGGTCTGCCCAATCTGCGTGTGCCCCCGGCGTTGCAGCCCAGGGTCGTCCTCACCGGCAACCCGGTGCGACCGAGCGTTCTGGTTGCGGCTGGGCAACCCTATCCCGATTTCGAAGGCGGCGTTCTTCGTTTGCTGGTCACCGGCGGGTCGCAAGGGGCCAGGGTGATGTCGGATATCGTGCCGGAGGCGGTTGCAGCCTTGCCGCCCGAATTGCGGACGCGGTTGCGCATCGTTCAGCAGGCGCGCGACGAGGATATCGAACGCGTTCGGGCGGCGTACGCCGCCATGGGCGTTGTGGTCGAGATCGCTCCCTTCTTCGCGGATTTACCGGCGCGCATCGCCGACGCGCATGTTGTAATTGCCCGCGCCGGCGCCTCGACAGTGTCGGAGCTGGCGGTGATTGGCCGACCGGCGTTGCTTGTCCCCCTTCCGCACGCGCTTGATCAGGATCAGGCCTCGAATGCGGCCTTTCTCTCCGAGGCCGGCGCCGCCGAAACCGTCCGGCAGAGCGAATTTACCCCTGCTTTTCTGGCCGGGCGTCTTGCCGAATGGCTCGCGGCGCCGCAAGAACTGGCCCGTCGCGCTCAGGCGGCGAAAAGCGTCGGCGTCGTCGACGCGGCCGAACGCCTTGCGGATGTTGTCCTGGGCGTTGCAGCGGGACGCGATCAGGAACGGAGACAGGTATGAAACTGCCGCGCGATCTCGGGCCCATTCATTTTGTCGGCATCGGCGGCATTGGCATGTCCGGCATTGCCGAGGTTTTGCTCAATCTTGGTTACCGGGTGCAGGGCTCAGACGCGTCCGAGAACGCAAATGTGAAACGGCTCTCCGAGAAGGGCGCGAGCGTCTATATTGGCCATGAAGCCCGTAATCTGGGCGAGGCGGCGGTGGTTGTCGTCTCCACGGCGATCAAGCGCGACAATCCTGAACTGATCGCCGCGCGCGAGAAGCGCCTGCCGGTGGTGCGGCGGGCGGAAATGCTTGCCGAGCTGATGCGTCTCAAGCAATGCGTCGCCATCGCCGGCACTCATGGCAAGACCACGACGACCTCTCTGGTGGCGACGCTTCTCGACGCCGGGGGCTTCGATCCGACAGTCATCAATGGCGGCATCATCAACGCCTATGGCACCAATGCGCGACTGGGCGCCGGCGACTGGATGGTTGTCGAGGCGGACGAGAGCGACGGCACATTCCTGAAGCTGCCGGCGGATGTCGCCATCGTCACCAACATTGATCCGGAGCATCTCGATCATTTTCACACCTTCGACGCAATCAAGGACGCCTTTCGTAACTTCATCGAGAATCTGCCCTTCTATGGTTTCGCGGTGATGTGTCTCGATCATCCGACTGTGCAGGAAGTGGTTGGCAAGATCGAGGATCGTCGCGTCATCACCTATGGCGAAAATCCCCAGGCCGACGTGCGGCTGCTCGACGTTAATCTCGAAGGCGGCGTCAGCAGATTCAACGTGCTGTTGCGTGATCGCAAGACGGCGCAGGCGACCTATCTCGATAATCTCGTCTTGCCCATGCCGGGTCATCACAATGCGCTGAACGCAACGGCCGCCATCTCGGTCGCTTATGAGCTGGGCATGTCGCCGGATCAGATCCGGCGCGCCCTCGCCGGTTTTGGCGGCGTGAAGCGGCGTTTCACCCGCACCGGCGAGTGGAATGGCGTCCAGGTGTTCGACGACTATGGCCATCACCCCGTGGAGATCGCCGCCGTGCTTCGCGCCGCGCGGGCCTCGACGAAAGGCAAGGTGGTCGCAGTCATGCAGCCGCATCGCTTCACGCGCCTGCAATCGCTGTTCGATCCTTTCGCCGCCTGCTTCAACGACGCCGACGTCGTAATCGTCGCCGATGTCTATTCGGCGGGTGAACAGCCGATCGAGGGCGTCAACCGCGATGCTCTGGTCAACGCCATTCGCGCGCATGGCCATCGCCGCGCGGTTGGTCTGCCGTCGCCGGAAGTGTTGCCGGCGATGGTCCGCGAGATCGTATCGCCGGGCGATTATGTCGTCTGCCTTGGCGCCGGCAACATCACGCAATGGGCTTATGCGCTTCCGGAACAGCTTGCGGCAGGCCCCGCGCAATGAGCTTTCCTGATCTCTCGGGCGAGATCGCGCGACTGGCGCCGGAGCTCCGCGGGCGCGTGAGCGCCAATGAGCCGCTGGCGCCCTACACATGGTTTCGGGTCGGCGGCCCGGCGCAAATTCTGTTCATGCCGGCCGACGAGGCCGATCTCGCCTATTTTCTGTCTCGCCTTCCGCGCGAGATCCCGGTGAATGTGATTGGACTGGGGTCTAACCTGATCGTCCGCGACGGCGGCGTCGCCGGCGTCGTGATCCGGTTGTCAGCAAAAGGCTTCGGCGACATCACGGTCGAGGACGGCCATCGATTGCGGGTCGGCGCCGCTGTGCCGGATGTGAAGGCGGCGCGAATGGCCGCAGAGGCCGGGATCGACGGACTGGCCTTCTTTCGTGGCATTCCAGGGGCGATCGGCGGCGCCCTGCGCATGAACGCCGGGGCGCATGGCGGCGAAACCAAAGACACGATGATTGCGGCGCGGGGCGTCGATCGCGACGGCGCGATCCGCGTTTTTACCAATGACCTCATGGGCTACAGTTATCGTCATTCTTCGGCGCCCGAATCGGTGATTTTCACCCAGGCGTTGTTTCAGGGCCGTCCCGGCGAGCCGGGGGAGATTCTCTCCGAAATGGATCGCATCACCGCCGCGCGCGAGGCCTCGCAGCCGATCCGGGAAAAAACTGGCGGCTCCACTTTCAAGAATCCCGAGGGTGACAAGGCCTGGCGGTTGATTGACGCCGCCGGCTGTCGAGGGCTGGTCCTCGGCGACGCCCAGGTCAGTGAGATGCATTGCAATTTTCTGATCAATCGCGGCGGCGCAACCGCCGCCGATATCGAAAATCTGGGCGAGACAGTGCGTCGCCGCGTGCGCGAGACCAGCGGCGTCGATCTGCATTGGGAGATCCGGCGCATAGGCGTCGCCTGACCCCGTCGCCCGATTCCCCGAGACCACAAAAAGAGCTAGCCTGATCGCGCCCAAGAGATTCGCCATCCGAACTGGCGAAAAACCTGTGGCGCGTGCCCCCGATTAGACGTCTGCGATTTTGGTTCTCCCGCGTGCTGTTGTCCGGCGAGCCTCGTGCGCTCCCGGCGCGCGGGCAATCTCATTTTCGTTCCATAACCGAAGAGACCTCGATGACCCTACATGTCGCCGTGCTGATGGGCGGGCTTTCCGCCGAACGCGAGATTTCGCTGCGCTCCGGCGCCGCCTGCGCTGCGGCCCTGGAGGCAGAGGGCCATCGCGTTACTCGCCTCGACGTCGGTCACGACGTTGCGAGTCGTCTGGCCGAGCTCAAGCCGGATGTCGCCTTCAACGCTTTGCACGGCAAATTCGGCGAGGACGGCTGCATGCAGGGGGTGCTTGAATTGCTGCGGATCCCCTACACCCACTCCGGCGTGCTCGCCTCTTCCGTCGCCATGAAGAAGGATGTCGCCAAGGTTGTGATGGCCGCCGCTGGCGTGCCGGTCCCGAAGGGCCGCGTCATCGACCGTCGGGAGGCGGCGGTGGCCCATGTAATGGCGCCGCCATACGTGTTGAAGCCGGTGTCGGAAGGCTCGTCATTTGGCGTGTTTATCGTCACGGAAAATGACGCAGCGCCACCTGCCGAACTCTCAAGCACAAGCTGGACGCATGGCGATCTCATGCTGGCGGAGCAGTTCGTCGCCGGGCGGGAACTGACCTGCGCAGTGATGGGCGACCGTCCGCTGGACGTTATCGAAATTCTCGCCGCCGACGGCGGTTGGTACGATTACAACGCAAAATATGCGAAAGGCGGCTCGAAACACGTCCTGCCAGCCAATCTTAAACCGAATATTTACCAAGATATTCAAGAGTTGGCCCTTGAGGCTCATCGAGCTCTCGGCTGTCGCGGCGTAAGCCGGGCCGACTTCCGATACGACGACCGCCCCGGAGGTACGGGCGAGCTTGTCGTGTTGGAGGTGAACACCCAGCCGGGAATGACCGAGACCTCGCTCGTGCCAGAAATGGCGGCTCATGCAGGTTATTCGTTCAGCGAGTTGGTGACATGGATGGTGCGAGACGCATCCTGCGATCGGTGAAAGAGCTGGCGACGGGCGCCCCTGCGGGCGCCCCCGACGCTGCCATAACACCCGCCATGCTCGTCGGCGCCGCGCCATCGGCGCCGATCAATTCGTCGCGTCCGCCGCGACGTCGCCTCGCGCCCTCGCGCCATGCCCCTCTGGCGCGACCCGGCGTCGGCATGGCCGCCGTCGCGGCGATGTTCGCGATCGTCGGCATGACCGGCGCCCTGCAAAACGGGGCCTACGACGAATTTGTCGCCCAACGGGGCCAGCCATGGGACCTCGCCGCCCGTCTGTTCGGATTCGACATTGCTGCGGTATCGATCTCCGGTCGGGAACGCTTGGGCGAGAAAGAGGTGCTCGCTGCTGCTGGCTTAGGTCCCGGTCAGTCCCTGCCCTTTCTCGTCGCCAGCGATGTGCGTGATCGATTGCTGGCGACGCCGATCATCAAATCCGCAAGGGTTATGAAACTCTATCCCGACAGGCTCGTGATCGAGATTGAAGAGCGTCATCCGGCCGGCCTTTGGCAGCGAGACGGCAATGTGTCGGTGGTTTCGGAAGACGGCGTGCCGTTGATCGATTTCCGCGACAAGAGCTTTCTCGGATTGCCTTTTGTCGTCGGCGACGGGGCGCAGAAACGGCTTCCCGAATACATCGCATTGATGAAGCTGGCCGGCGATTTGAGCAAGCGCGTCAAGGCCGGCGTGCTGGTCGCGGGACGGCGCTGGGATCTCGAAATGATCAATGGCGTGACGGTGCGGTTGCCGGAGGAAAATCCCGGCGCCGCGATCGATACGCTGGTGCGAATGCAAAAAGAGGCCCGCGTTCTCGATCGGGACATCATGTCGATCGATCTGCGGGCGCGCGATCGCGTCGCTTTTCGTCTGACCGAAGAAGGCGTCGCAGCGCGTGAAGCCTTAACGCAAAAGCCGCGCAGGAGTGGTGGTTAATCATGTCGACTCCCGTCGTTCCGCCGCGCCTGAAGCCATTGTCGCCACGCCGTTCGGCGACCTTTGCGGCTCTGGATGTGGGAACCTCCAAGATCGCCTGTCTTATCGCCCGGTTGACGCCGGCGCGCGAGGTTGCGCCCGGAGACTGGCGCACGCATCGCATGCATGTGCTCGGCGTCGGTCATCAGCGCGCTCTTGGCGTCAAGAACGGCCTTGTCGTCGACATGGACGAGGCGGAACGCGCGATCCGGCATACGGTCGATGCGGCGGAGAGCATGTATGGCGCGCAGATCGATCACGTGATCGTCACAGCTTCTGGCGGTCGTGCCGCGTCCGAACATTTCACCGCCCGCACAATGATTGGCGGCCGCGAAGTCGCCGACACGGATATTCATGGCGTGCTGGAGACCTCAGCAGCCTATCACCTGCGGCAGGGGCGCATCGCGCTCCACTCCCTGCCAACGGGTTTCATGCTGGATGGCGTGACGGGCATTCGCGAGCCCAAGGACATGATTGGCGAAGAACTTGGGGTGCGTCTGCACGTCGCCACGGTCGATCAGACGGCGATCCGCAATCTCATGCTCGCTGTCGAACGCGGTCATCTGAACGTCGAGGGCGTAGGCGCGGCGCCTTATGTCTCGGGTCTCTCTGTCCTCGAGCCCGACGAGGCCGAGATGGGGGTGATCCTTGTCGACATGGGCGCCGGTTCGACATCCGTCGCGATTTTCGAGCGCGGCGACATGGTCCATCTCGACGCCGTAGCGCTGGGCGGCGCGCATATCACCATGGATATCGCGCGCGGTCTCGATGCGCGTCTCGCTGACGCCGAACGTCTCAAGACATTTCATGGTTCGGCGATCGCTTCGGCGTCGGACGAGCGCGAGACCATCGCCTTCGAGCACGTCGGCGAGCGTGGAGACGTCAAGGCGCATGCCTCGAAAGCCCAACTCGTCCGCATTATTCGTCCGCGGGTCGAGGAGACGCTGGAATTCTTGCGCGAGCGACTAAATCGCGCCGGCTATCCCGCTGGCCCCGGCCGGCGCATCGTGCTCACTGGCGGCGCCAGTCAATTGAACGGCATGTGCGAAGCCGCCCGGCGCATATTGGGCGGTCAGACGCGCGTCGGTCGACCGATTGGCGTTGACGGTCTGCCGGAGCAGGCCTTCACGCCCGCTTTCGCCGCCGTCGCCGGTCTGTTGGTTTATCCGCAAGTCGCAACCCGCGAATATTTCGAAACCCACCGGGGTCGTCGGGTCAAGACGGGGACCGAGGGCTACGTGTCGCGCGTCGGCAGGTGGTTGAGAGAAAGCTTTTAGGAGTCGCGACGACGGATTTTCTCGAATGCCGGCGTTGTGGAGCGACAACGCCGAAATACCCAGACCGAGGACGACGCGTTCGGCGACGGGCGTCCAAGGAGACCAGACAACCGGCGCCGAAGACAAGAAAGAGTGAGAGGCCTGGACATGACGATTAATCTTAAAGCCCCCGAACTGCGGGAACTCAAGCCCCGGATAATCGTGTGCGGCGTCGGCGGCGGCGGATGCAACGCTGTCAACAACATGATCGCCTCGGGCCTGTCTGGCGTCGATTTTCTTGTCGCCAACACCGATGCGCAGGCGTTGATGTCCTCGCGCGCCGAGCGCGTTTTGCAGATGGGCTTGCAGGTCACTGAAGGCCTCGGCGCCGGCGCGCAACCGGAGATCGGTCGGGCGGCGGCAGAAGAGGCGCGCGAGGAGATTCGCGAACAGCTTTATGGCGCGCACATGTGCTTCGTCACCGCCGGCATGGGCGGCGGCACCGGCACAGGCGCCGCCCCCGTGATTGCGCAGATCGCTCGCGAGATGGGCATTCTCACGGTCGGCGTCGTCACCAAGCCGTTCCACTTCGAGGGTCAGCGCCGCATGCGCATCGCTGAAGCGGGAATTTGCGAACTTCAGACCAGCGTCGACACGCTGATCGTCATCCCCAACCAGAATTTGTTCCGGATCGCCACCGAACGCACGACTTTCGCCGACGCCTTCGCGATGGCCGATCAGGTCCTGTATTCCGGTGTCGCCTCCGTCACCGATCTGATGGTGAAAGAAGGTCTCATCAACCTCGATTTCGCCGATGTGCGCTCGATCATGCGGGGCATGGGCAAGGCGATGATGGGCACGGGCGAAGCGACCGGCGAACGTCGCGCGAGCCTTGCGGCCGAAGCCGCCATCGCCAATCCGCTGCTTGACGAAGTGTCGATGCGCGGCGCGCGCGGCTTGTTGATTTCGATCACCGGCGGCGACGATCTGACCCTCTATGAGGTGGATGAGGCGGCGAGCCGTATTCGTCAGGAAGTTGACGAGGACGCCAACATTATACTCGGCGCAACCTTCGACTCCGCGCTGGAGGGCGTGGTGCGCGTGTCTGTTGTCGCAACCGGCATCGATCCCGCCACGATCACCGTCGACGATCCCACCAGCCTCGCCCGGATGACCGAGGCGACGGAGAGGATGCGCGCGCTGTTGATGCAACAGGCCCGTCCGCAGCCGGCGGTTCAGGTCGCCGTGGCCGAGACGCCGGCGTATGTCGCGCAGGCTTCCTCCTACGCGCCGCAAGCGCCAGTCTACCAGCCTGAGCCGCCGGAGCCGGCGTTTCAGCATCACGAGCCGCAACCAAGGCCGGCTCCTCCGGCGTCGGTCGCCTATCCCGCCGCCGCCAACGGCGTTTATTACGAGCCTGCGGCGGCGCGCCAAAGTTACAGCGAGCCCGTGACGGAGGCCCCGATGCATCGTATGGAGCCGGAACCGGCGCCCTACATGCCGGCGCCGGAAACCCCGCGCCCGCGGATGCCGTCCGTCGAGGATTTCCCCAGAGCCATTCAGGAGCAAATCCGTCAGGCGCGGGGCGAGACCGCGCCGGTCGAAGAGCGCCGCAAGTCGATTTTCGAACGGCTGGCCTCCTTTGGCGCCAGTCGTCAGGAAGACCCGGCGCAGGCTGTCCCGGCGCCCGTGCGTCCTCTGGCGCCGCCGCCGCCGCCCTCCGCCGCCGATTACGCAAGGCGACAGGCCGCGCCTGCGGGACCCGAAGCGCATGGCCGCCGCGCCCCGCAGCATCGCATGGCCGAGGAGGATCATCTTGAGATCCCGGCTTTCCTGCGTCGCCAGTCCAACAACGGATAGGCTCACGAGCCATGTCCCGGTCAAAGGCCCGCTTCGGCGGGCCTTTGTTTTTGCAGACCCTGGAGCCTTTGTGACAAATTGTTGCAAAGCGTTACTGGAGCTCTGTCCGGCGTTGGGTCTATGCTCTTCTCTGTGATTGGCCGCCCTATGAGGATTGGCCGCCCCATGAGGACTTGGTCATTACCGCGCACTATCCCGCTCCGCGACAAACTACCCTGGCGGCTCCCGTGTCGCTCTCGGGGGCTGGCGCGCATCTGGGCCTTGTCGCCCGGGTGACGCTCTTTCCGGCGGATGCGGACTCAGGCGTCGTGTTCTGCGTCGATGGCGAGGATATTCCCGCCCGCTGGTCCGCGATCGACACGGCCCGCCTGCGCATGCGCCTCATCGGCCAACGGACGACGCTATCGACCATCGAACATCTGATGGCGGCTCTGACTGGGGCCGGCGTGGATAATGCCCTCGTTCTGGTCGATGGTCCTGAAATTCCGGCCATGGACGGCTCGGCGCGGGCTTTCGTCGAGGCTATCGACGATGTCGGCGTTGTTGAGCTTGCCGCGCGGCGAAGTCATTTGCGCGTAAGCGCGCCCGTGCGGGTCGAAGAGGGCGCCGCCTGGGCCGAACTGACGCCGGCGAGCCAGGGGCTGCATCTTGACGTCGAAATCGCTTTTCCTGAGCCGATTGGCAGGCAACGTCTGATTCGCCGGTTCTCGCCCGATATGTTCCGCCGCGATCTGGCGGGCGCTAGGACTTTCGGGTTTTTGCGCGACGCAGAAAGATTATGGTCCTCGGGGCTGGCGCTTGGCGCGTCGCTGGAAAACACGATTGTCCTCGACGAGGGCGCTGTGCTGAATCCGCACGGTCTGCGTTATCCTGACGAGTTCGTGCGTCACAAGATGCTGGACGTCATTGGCGACCTCGCTCTGGCCGGCGAACCGATCGTTGGAGAATTTCGCGCCTTTCGCGGCGGCCATGCGCTCACCCTAAAATTATTGTCGACGGCTTTCGCCGCCGGCGCATTGAGGCCGGCAGTCGAGACGCTTGCGCCGGCGAAGCCGTCCGCACATTCCCGTCTCTCGCCATAATCTCGCCAGAACGGCCGCATTAACTATCAACGCTTTTGCCGGGTCATGCGCCGATTGCTCCAACCTGGCCTCTTTCCAGGGTTATGGCCTGACGCTGAGCGGTCGTCCCCGCCGCACGAGGAAAATATTTATGACGCTGGATCCGGTTTCGATCGATCTTGTAAAACGCCCGGCGCGGGCCTTTCCGATCGCCTTACTGATCGCTGCGACGTTGGCTTTGCCGGCCTCGCCTGCGCGCGCCGATCTCATGGATTCCGTCATGAGCGGGTTTGGCATGTTCGGGGGCGAGAAATACAAGACCGAGATCGTGCCTGATGTTCCCGCCGAGGACCTGTATAATCAGGGTCTCGCCAAGCTCAAAGCCAAGGATTACGAAAACGCCGCGAAGAAATTCGCCGAGGTCGAGAAGGCGGTTCCCAATACGGAATGGGGGCGCAAGGGACTGCTGATGGAGACCTTCGCCCAATACCAGAGACCCTCTTACGACGACGCCGTGCAATCCGCCCAACGTTACATCAGCCTCTATCCGAATTCCGCCGACACCGCCTATGCCTATTATCTCGCTGGCATGTCGTTCTTTAACCAGGTGCCGGACACGATGCGCGATCAGACTCCGGCGGAAAAATCGGTCGAGATTTTCACGGCGCTAATCCAGAAATTCCCGAAATCGGAATACGTCAGCGACGCCCGCTACAAAATGCAGGTGGCGCGCGATCAGCTCGCGGCGAAAGAGATGCAGGTTGGTCGTTTTTATCTGACCCGCAAGAATTATCCGGCTGCAATCAACCGTTTTCACGACGTGCTGGGCAAATTTCAGAACACCCGCCACACGGAGGAAGCCCTGTATCGCCTGACCGAAGCCTATCTGGCGATGGGCATCAACAATGAAGCCCAGACGGCGGCGGCGATCCTCGGGCACAATTTTCCGGACTCCCAATGGTATAAGGACGCCCACGCCCTGCTCCAGGCCGATGGACTTGAGCCCCAGGAGCACAGCGACTCATGGTTGTCCAAGATCGGTAAATCGCTGCGCGCGATTTAGGCGTTGTCGCGCGTGACTATCGCTTCGTGTGGCGATTGATCCGGCGATTAACGTGGGAGCTTCCGAGTTAGCTCCCAAGTTAGCTCCCAAGTTAGCTCCCAAGTTAGCTCCCATGGCAAGCGATCAAGTCGATTATCCCGGCATGGCGAGCAGAGGCTCTCTGCGGCTATGATGCTTGCAGACGAATCGCGTAAAGGTTGCGCCGAAGGGCGGCGCTGACGCGATCCACATGCAAGGCGATCCACATGCAGGGCGATGCTGGCTGAGCGATGCTTGTCCGACTTTCAATCCGTGACATTGTTCTGATCGACTCGCTCGACCTCGATTTCGGAAGGGGCTTGACGACGCTTACCGGCGAGACCGGAGCCGGCAAGTCGATCCTGCTCGACGCCTTCATGCTGGCGCTTGGCGGTCGCGGCGACGCAGGGCTGGTGCGCGCCGGCTGCGAACAGGGGCAGGTCACGGCGGCGTTCGATCTGCCGGGCGATCATCCGGCGCATCTCGTGACGCGTGAATTCGGGCTGGCCGGCGACAATGAGCTTGTGTTGCGCCGCGTGCAGGCGGCGGACGGGCGCACCCGCGCCTTCGTCAACGATCAGCCGGCGACGGCGCAGGTCTTGCGCGCCATTGGCGCGACGCTTGTCGAAATCCATTGTCAACACGATGATCGCGCGCTGGTCGATCCGGCGGCGCATCGCGATCTTGTTGATGCGCATGGCGGCCTGACGGCAAAAGTCGATGAGGTCCGCCAGTTGTTCGCCGCATGGCGGGCGGCGACAAAGGCGCTGGCCGAGGAAGAAGCGCGGGTGGCGAAGGCCCGCGCCGACGCCGATTATCTGCGCCATGCCCACGAGGAGATGAGCAAACTTGCGGCGCAACCCGGCGAGGAGGCGGCTCTGGCGGAACGTCGTCAGTTCATGCAGCGCGCCGAGAAGGTGGCGTCCGATCTTCGCGACGCGCTGGAAGCCTTTTCCAGCGAAGCGGCGCCAGGGCCGCAGATCGCCCAGGCGGCGCGCCGTCTAGAGCGTCGCCTTGCCCAGGCGCCGCAGTTACTGGAGCCGCCTGCCCGCGCCCTGGCGCAGGCGGTCGATGCGCTGGGGGTCGCTGAACAGGCGCTGGAGCAGGCGCTGGCCGAAACCGCTTTCGATCCAGCTGAACTGGATCGGGTCGAGGAGCGCCTTTTCGCCCTTCGCGGCGCGGCGCGAAAATATCAGACGACGGTCGAGGCTTTGCCGTCGCTGGCCGAAAAATTCGCACGAGACATCGCGACGCTGGAGGCTTCCGAGGCGCGGTTGACGCAACTCGAACGCGTGCGCGTCGCTGCAAAGGACGCCTTCCATGTCGCCGCCGGCGCCCTGTCCGCTGCGCGGCGGAATGCGGCGCAAAAGCTTGATGCGCTGGTCGACGCCGAGCTCAAGCCGCTGCGGCTTGAGGGAGCCCGTTTTATGACGCAGGTGACGAGCGATCCGGAAGCGCCCGGCGCCGAGGGGATCGATCATGTCGAGTTCTGGGTGCAGACCAATCCCGGCTCACGGCCCGGGCCGCTGACCAGGGTCGCCTCCGGCGGCGAACTCGCACGCTTCATGCTGGCGTTGAAAGTTGTGCTGGCTGATCGGGCTTCGGCGCCGACGCTGGTTTTTGATGAAATCGATACAGGCGTCGGCGGCGCTGTCGCCGATGCGATCGGCCAGCGGTTGGCCCGTCTGGCCGAAGGCGCGCAGGTGCTCGCCGTGACCCATGCGCCGCAGGTCGCCGCGCGTGCGGGCCGTCATTTGCGGATCAGCAAAAGCGCGCCCGCCAAAACCGGCAAGGACAGTCGGGTTGCAACAAGGGTCGCGACTCTCGCCGAAGCCGAACGACGCGAGGAAATCGCCAGAATGCTGTCAGGCGCGGCGATCACCGACGAGGCCCGGGCCGCCGCAGCCCGGCTGCTGGAAGGCGCAGGCGAGCGTCTTAAAATCCGGCGCGTTTCCACCTAGATTAACTCCAAGTCAAAACGCCCGGAGAGCTGGCGATGTCGAACACGATTACCGTCACCATTCCACACCGGCTTGGCCTTGAGGCCGCAAAGGCGCAGGCCAGAACGCGGCTTGAGAAGATGCAACGTGATTATGTCGCCAAGATCGCCCATTCCGAGATCAACTGGTCGGGAGACGTTGCGCATATTCGCGTCGACGCGCTCGGACAGAGCGCAACGGCGCAAGTCTCAATTTTTGCCGATCATGCCCGGGTTGACGTGCAACTGCCCTGGCTGTTCGCGGCCCTGTCGGGGAAAGTGCAACAAATCGTGCATCAGAACGCCAGCGAGGCGCTTAAAATCGAGCATTCGTCGAAGAAGGGATGAAGGAAGAAGTGATGAAGAAGGAATAGAGCGTCTCTTTTTGTTTTTGGGCTCTTGCCGGAAATTTTCTCGCCAAATCTCGTTTCCGGAGAGAAGAAATTATCACTGAAACTTTATTAAGATACTGAATAGTAAAAGATTTTTTTGACATGTGGCGTCCCGGCGCAAGGTCGGAAATCCCATCCGTCAGTTTGAGAGGCGATGAATTTTGTATTATATAGAATTTGTCAGCTAATACAGCTGGACCCACCAGTCAGCCGGGCCCTGGATATTTACCTGACCTCTCAGGAATCCCAGAATTCCGACCCGACGTCACGAAAACGTCATCCCATGTCGCCAGTGCTGGCGGAGAGACCATCGAGCCCCGTGAATGGAGCGGAGCCATGAAGGAAGTCGCAGGAAAATTCGAGCTGGCGGGCTGCATCGCTCTGACGCTGGCGATTTACGTCTTGTTCCTCGCCTCGGTGACCGAACCCTATCGACCGGACATCGCCGCCTGGCTCGATGGAGGCAAAGCGCCGCCGACCGCTCGAAGCGACTCCCTGCGGCTCGCCGTTCGCAACTGATCCCTAAAATCAGCGCCAACATCCAGAAACCCGTCAGCAATGCCGGGATTTTGTTTTTTACGGTCGCGCGCCGTCCGCGCCTCCGCTAAAGAAGCGGCTGAAGCCTTACCGGATTTGTTGGGGAGCCATACTTGACCGCCATCGATTTTTCCAAGGTGCTCGTCGCCCAGGGCGGCGGCCCTACCGCCGTCATCAATCAATCGCTTGTGGGCGCAGTCCTTGAGTCACGCAAGTTCCGGCAGGTTGAGCGCGTCTATGGCGCCCTGCACGGGGTGCGCGGCATCGTCAATGAAGATTTTGTCGATCTCACGCAGGAGACGACCCACAACCTTGAACTTGTGGCCGCCACGCCGTCCTCGGCGCTCGGCTCCACCCGCGACAAGCCCGATCTGAAATATTGCCAGGAAATTTTCCGCGTGCTGCGCGCCCATGGCGTTGGCTGTTTCTTTTATGTCGGCGGCAACGACTCCTCTGACACCGTAAGGATCGTTTCCGAAGAGGCTCAGCAGGCCGGCTATCCGTTGCGGGCGATCCATATCCCCAAAACCATCGACAATGATTTGATGGTCAACGATCACACGCCCGGTTTTCCCTCGGCGGCGAGGTGGGTCGCGCAGGCGTTCGCCGGCGCTAATCTCGATAACCGGGCGCTGCCCGGCGTTTACATCGCCATTGTCATGGGACGCCACGCAGGCTTTCTTACCGCCGCCTCGGCGCTGGGCAAGAAGTTTCCTGACGATGGCCCGCATCTGATCTACCTGCCCGAGCGCGCCTTCAACATCGACAAGTTTCTTGCCGACGTGAAGGCGACCATGGACAAATACGGACGCTGCGTCGTCGCTGTGTCGGAGGGAATCTGCGACGAGAACCATACGCCGATCGCTGAGAAACTGGCCAAACAGGTCGAGCGCGACGCGCATGGCAACGTTCACCTCGGCGGCGGCGCGCTGGCCGATGAGCTGACCGATCTGGTCAAACAGAAGCTGGGCTTCAAACGCGTGCGCGCCGATACTTTCGGCTATGTCCAGCGCAGCTTTGTCGGTTGCGTCTCAGACGTCGATCAACGCGAGGCGCGAGAAGTCGGTGAAAAGGCGGTCCAATATGGGCTCTGGGGCGATCGCGACGGTTCGGTGACGATCCATCGCACAGGTTTTTATTCCGTTGACTATCAGCTCACGCCGCTGGAGCAGATCGCCGCCAAGACCAAGACCATGCCGGCGGAGTTCATCAGCCCCTCCGGGACGGACGTCACCGACGCCTTCCGGATGTATCTGCGGCCGCTGCTGGGTAGCGGCATGCAGGACGCTTACCGGCTCCGTCTGAACCGTGTGCCGAAGATCCTGGGCTGAGCAATTCAAATGTAACTATATGTATTTAATAATATTTAATGAAAATCATAGCTGGCCCGGGTTGGCTGGAGCCGTTCCTGTTTGCGACGGTTGCCAATCCGGGCGACCGTCACATAAGATAGAAGATAAGTTCCGGCGTCATTATTGATTAAATGATGTCTCCAGTCGCGGGCGGAAGAATCGGAGCGTCCGCAGACCGTGTCTCCACCTTTCATTAGGCGGATGACGGTAATTTGAACGTAGGGTCGATTCGCGCACGGATATTGGCCCCCTTCAGGAGTTATGCATGAGCAAGGTTGGCGGCGGCGAATCCAAGAATACGCTCTATTGCTCGTTTTGCGGCAAGAGCCAGCACGAGGTTCGCAAGCTGATCGCTGGACCGACGGTGTTCATCTGCGACGAATGCGTCGAATTGTGCATGGACATCATCCGCGAGGAAAACAAATCCTCGCTGGTCAAGCAGCGGGACGGCATTCCGACCCCTCGTGAAATCTGCAAGGTCCTCGACGATTATGTGATCGGTCAGGCTCAGGCCAAGAGGGTCCTGTCAGTCGCCGTGCACAATCACTACAAGCGCCTGAACCACGCCACCAAGAACGGCGATGTTGAGCTGGCGAAGTCCAATATCCTGCTTATCGGCCCGACCGGCGTCGGCAAGACCATGCTCGCGCAGACTTTGGCGCGCATTCTCGATGTGCCGTTCACAATGGCCGACGCCACGACGCTGACAGAGGCGGGCTATGTGGGCGAGGACGTTGAAAACATCATCCTCAAGCTGTTGCAGGCGTCCGATTACAATGTCGAGCGCGCCCAGCGCGGAATCGTCTATGTCGATGAGATCGACAAGATTTCCCGTAAATCCGATAATCCGTCGATTACCCGCGACGTGTCGGGCGAGGGCGTTCAACAGGCGCTGCTCAAAATCATGGAGGGCACCGTCGCCTCTGTGCCGCCGCAGGGCGGGCGCAAACATCCGCAGCAGGAGTTTTTGCAGGTCGACACCACCAACATTCTTTTCATTTGCGGCGGCGCCTTCGCCGGGCTGGAGAAAATCATCTCGCAGCGCGGTCGCAGCACCTCGATCGGTTTCGGCGCCTCCGTTCAAGCTCCGGACGAGCGGCGCACCGGCGATATTTTCCGCCAGGTGCAGCCAGAGGATTTATTGAAATTCGGACTGATCCCCGAGTTCGTTGGCCGACTGCCGGTAATTGCGACGCTTGAGGATCTTGATGAGGACGCGTTGAAGAAAATTCTGACCGAGCCGAAAAACGCTCTGGTCAAGCAATATCAACGTTTGTTCGAGATGGAGAATGTCGAGCTGACATTCCAGGACGACGCGCTCTCCGCCGTCGCCCGCAAGGCCATTGAGCGTCATACCGGCGCGCGCGGTTTGCGTTCGATCATGGAAGGCATTCTGCTCGATACGATGTTCGATCTGCCCGGGCTTGAAGGCGTCGAGCAGGTGGTGATCGGTCCCGAGGTTGTCGAGGGCAAGGCGCGTCCGCTTTATATTTACGCCGAGCGAAACGAAAAAAGCGGCGGCGCAACGGCCTGACGTTGCTCGGCTCGGCCCGATATTGCGGCGCAGGCGAGCCCTGAGCATGGGATCGCGGTCTCTGGCCGTTCTTGAATCGTATGTGCGCGTACACCATTTCCTGAATCAATCAGGAGGGCATGGGCCAATTTAGCCATGTTTATCCTGGAGCATGGAGACGCCCAAGCGAACGGCCCCATCGCTCGATTTTTCCTCGCTTGAGTTCCCGTCGCCTCGTCAGGGGGACGCGGTCTGAACAGGATCAAACGGAATGACCAACGAAAAACGCGACGCCTTCACGCCGGGAGCGATCGACAACTTTCCCGTGCTTCCCTTGCGCGACATTGTCGTCTTCCCGCACATGATCGTGCCCCTGTTCGTCGCGCGTGAAAAATCGATTCGTGCGTTGGAAGAGGTCACCAAAACCGATCGTCCAATTCTGCTCGCCACCCAGAAGAATGCGGGCGACGACGATCCGGCCTCGGATGCGATCTATGAGGTCGGCACTCTCGCTTCGGTTTTACAACTGCTGAAACTGCCGGACGGCACGGTCAAGGTGCTGGTCGAAGGGGTCGCCCGCGCGCGCGTGCGCGATTACACGCGCGCCGATGATTATTACGAGGCCGAAGCCGAAACGCTCGGCGACGAGGTGTTGTCGCCGGTCGAGGTCGAGGCGCTGGGCCGCTCGGTGATCTCCGAGTTTGAAAGCTATGTAAAGCTGAACAAGCGAGTGTCTTCGGAGGTCGTCGGCGCAGTTACCCAGATTGAGGATTTTTCGAAACTCGCCGACACGGTCGCCTCGCATCTGTCGGTGAAAATCGCCGATAAGCAGGATGTTCTCGAAACGGTGAATGTCGCGCGACGCCTTGAAAAATGCCTTGCGTTAATGGAGAGCGAAATCTCGGTGCTTCAGGTCGAGAAACGTATTCGCACGCGGGTCAAGCGCCAGATGGAGAAGACGCAGCGCGAATATTATCTCAACGAGCAGATGAAAGCGATCCAGAAGGAGCTTGGCGACGAGGACGGCAAGGACGATCTGGCCGAGCTTGAGGAGCGCATCAAGAACACCAAACTCTCGAAAGAGGCGCGGGACAAGGCGACCGCCGAATTCAAGAAGCTTCGTCAGATGTCGCCGATGTCGGCGGAAGCCACCGTCGTGCGCAACTATCTCGACTGGATTTTGTCGATCCCGTGGGGCAAACGCTCGAAGGTCAGACGCGATCTTGAACAGGCCGAGTCCGTGTTGGACGGCGAGCATTACGGACTTGAGAAGGTCAAGGAGCGCATCCTGGAGTATCTCGCCGTACAGAGCCGCGCCAACAAGCTCACCGGTCCCATCCTGTGCCTTGTCGGACCGCCCGGCGTGGGCAAGACATCGCTCGGCAAATCCATCGCGAAGGCGACGGGCCGCGAATTTGTGCGCATGTCGTTGGGCGGCGTGCGGGACGAAGCGGAGATCCGCGGTCATCGTCGCACCTATATCGGCTCGATGCCCGGCAAGATCATTCAGTCGATGCGCAAGGCCAAGACCTCGAATCCTCTCTTCCTTCTCGACGAGATCGACAAGATGGGCATGGACTTCCGCGGCGATCCGTCCTCGGCGCTGCTTGAGGTGCTTGATCCGGAGCAGAACGCAACCTTCAACGATCACTACCTCGAGGTCGATTACGATCTTTCGAACGTCATGTTTGTGACGACGGCGAACACCCTCAATATCCCGGCGCCGTTGATGGATCGTATGGAGATCATCCGCATCGCCGGCTACACCGAGGACGAGAAGGCCGAAATCGCCCGCAAGCATCTTATTCCGAGCGCCTCGCACAAGCACGGGCTGGCCCCGGAGGAATGGATGGTGGCGGAGGATGGTCTGCTGGAATTAATCCGTCGCTATACGCGCGAGGCGGGCGTGCGGAGTCTTGAGCGCGAAATCTCCAATCTCGCCCGCAAGGCGGTTAAGGAAATCCTGCTCAAGAAAGCCGAAAGGATCGTCGTCACCGCCGATAACATTACGGACTATCTTGGCGTGCCAAAATATCGTTATGGGCAGGCGGAGCTTGAGGATCAGGTGGGTGTGGTCACTGGCCTCGCCTGGACCGAAGTCGGCGGCGAATTGCTGACTATTGAAGGCGTCATGATGCCCGGCAAGGGCAGGATGACCGTCACCGGCAATTTGCGCGACGTGATGAAGGAATCGATCTCGGCGGCCGCCTCCTATGTGCGCTCGCGCGCCGTCGACTTTGGCGTCGAGCCGCCGCTGTTTGATCGTCGCGATATCCATGTGCATGTGCCGGAAGGCGCGACGCCCAAAGACGGTCCCTCGGCAGGCGTGGCGATGGCGACGGCGATCGTTTCGATCATCACCGGCATTCCTGTGCGCCGCGATATCGCCATGACCGGCGAAATCACCCTTCGCGGCCGGGTGTTGCCGATTGGCGGCCTCAAGGAGAAATTGCTTGCGGCCCTGCGCGGCGGCATCAAGAAAGTGCTGATCCCGGAGGAGAACGCCAAGGACCTTGCGGAGATACCCGATGCGGTGAAAAACGGTCTCGAAATCGTGCCCGTGGCGCGCATGGACGACGTTCTTCAACACGCGCTCGTCGCCCAGCCGACCCCGATCGTCTGGGAGGAGCCGGTCGCCGACCTTGCCCAGCGCGCTGGCGCTGACGGCGGCGCCGGAGTTCGCGCGCATTGACCCTGTTTCGATGTGCGGTTGGTCCCCTCGGGGCCTTCCGGACGTCGAGACGTTAGACCAGGCGCCCCAGCCAGGACGCCGCTCTTGCCGGGAGGCGCCAGACAGGCGTTTTTCCCGGCTTTTTTCGGGTCTTGTGATCCATAGCATTGATTTTTTCAGGTTTTTTTAACCCAATGTGACCCGCGTCGCCTTGCAATTCGCGAGAATCCCTCGCAAAACTCGCCCACACTTTGTATCGCCGATTCGAGATCGCGGTAATTTTTATCGTTTAAGCGCCGGCTTCACAGCGTGGCATCAGAAGGAAAAGACCCATGAACAAACAAGAACTGGTCGATCACGTCGCCAACGAAACCGGCAGTTCGAAAGCGGCTGCGGCGGCTGCGCTCGACGCGGTCCTCGACGGGATCTCCCAGGCGCTGAAAAAGGGCGATGAAGTGCGGCTGGTCGGATTCGGAACCTTCGCCGTCAAGGAACGCGCCGCCGGCACTGGCCGCAATCCTGCGACGGGCGCGGAGATCAAGATCGCCGCCTCGAAAAGCGCCCGTTTCAAGCCCGGCGCCACGCTGAAAGCCGAACTCAACAAATAATCTCTTCGCCGGCAGATTGCCGGCTCGACAAAAAGGGCCGCCGGGGGCGACTGGCGGCCCTTTTTATGTCCGGGCGTTTTATCCGGGCTGGTTTCGGGGGAATCGCCGCCGGAGGCCCGGCCCGCGCTTGCGTCCAGAACCCGTCGTGTCTAATAGAATTTCCGGGCTGCGGTTGCGATCACAAGGACTGCGGGCGGTTAGCTCAGCTGGCAGAGCATCTCGTTTACACCGAGAGGGTCGGCGGTTCGATCCCGTCACCGCCCACCATGATTTTCGTCAGGGGCGGACAGATGGCCCGGGGGTGCAGGTTGCGCTTGATTGACGTTTCGTCTCAAAAAATCTTTGACAAGCCCTTTCGAGCTTTCATCGCGGGCGCGGGTCTGGCCATCGCAATGGCCATAACGGCCTGTATGCCCGCTTGCGCTGAGGAAATGAACTTCCGTGTGATCGGCGCGGCAGGGACCCGCGTCATCGCCGTACAGGGCGAGATCAACGACGACACGCCGGACGCTTTCCTGAACTTCGTTAACGAGAACGTTGGCGGCGGCAATATCCGCGGCGTGGTGCTTCTCGACTCCCCGGGCGGCAAGGTTGTGGCCTCAATGGAGCTTGGTAAAGCGATCCGCCGTCTTGGCATGGCGGTCGTTGTTGCGCGGCCAGCCGCCGAGTCGGACCGTGGCGGTCTCTCGCTGGCCTCGGGAAGATGTTATTCCGCCTGCGTCTATGCGCTGATGGGCGGGGCCCGGCGCGTCGTTCCGTCGGGGAGCAAGGTGGGCGTGCATCGCATGTTCAATTATTCGACCAACTTCGATCTCGCCGAGGGCGGCGTTGTTCGCGAACGCAATCTCGACGATGGCGGCATGCGCGCGACGCTGTCGGAATACGCTCGCGACATGGGCGTCAGCACGGAGTTGGTGACGCTTGCCGAGCGCACATCGCCGGATCAGCTCTACATGCTGACGGGTGCGGATATCGCGCGCTGGCGCCTCGCGTCGCGCAAACTTTAGACAGGCCGAACGGCGAAACACCAAAACGACAGGGCGGGTTTTATGAAACACATTGTCGAAGGTCTTGAACTACGTCGCGGTTCGGCGCGACTGGGCGGCGGTCACAAGCGCATCGAGGCGCAGCATGCGCGGGGCAAGCTGACCGCGCGCGAGCGCATCGAATTACTGCTCGATCAGGGCTCTTTCGAAGAGTTCGACATGTTCGTGACGCATCGCTGCACGGACTTCGGCATGGATCAGGGCGAGAAAACCTCCGGCGACGGCGTTGTGACAGGCTGGGGCACTGTCAATGGCCGGGCCGTGTTTGTTTTCGCCAAGGATTTCACAGTATTTGGCGGATCGCTTTCCGAAACGCATGCGCAGAAGATCACCAAACTCCAGGATATGGCGTTGAAAAATCGTGCGCCGATCATTGGTCTCTTCGACGCCGGCGGCGCGCGCATTCAGGAGGGCGTCGCCGCGCTTGGCGGTTATGGCGATGTTTTCCAGCGCAATGTGCAGGCATCGGGCGTGATCCCGCAAATTTCGCTGATCATGGGACCCTGCGCCGGCGGCGACGTCTACTCGCCGTCGATGACCGACTTCATCTTTATGGTGCGCGACACGAGTTATATGTTCGTTACTGGTCCAGAGGTCGTAAAGACCGTCACCAATGAAACCGTGACGGCGGAGGAGTTGGGCGGCGCCTCGGTGCATACGACCAAAAGTTCGATTGCGGATCGTGGCTACGACAATGATGTCGAAGCGTTGCTGCAAATGCGCCGGCTGATCGATTTCCTGCCGTCTTCCAACACTGAGGAGCCGCCGGAATGGCCGAGCTTCGACGACGTCGAGCGTCTCGACCCTGCGCTTGATACGCTGATTCCGGATAATCCCAACAAACCATACGACATTAAAGAACTGATCCTGAAGGTCGTCGATGAGGGCGACTTCTTCGAGCTTCAGGAGGCGCACGCCAGGAACATCGTCATCGGCTTTGGCCGCATTGAAGGGCGCACGGTCGGTTTTGTCGCTAACCAGCCGATGGTGCTCGCCGGCGTGCTTGATATCGATGCGTCTAAAAAAGCGGCGCGTTTCGTGCGCTTCTGCGACTGCTTCAATATACCGATTGTCACCTTCGTCGACGTTCCGGGTTTCCTGCCGGGCACGGCGCAGGAATATGGCGGACTGATCAAGCACGGCGCAAAACTGCTTTACGCCTACGCCGAGGCGACGGTTCCGAAAGTAACGCTGATTACGCGCAAGGCGTTTGGCGGCGCCTATGTCGTGATGTCGTCGAAACATTTGCGTGGCGACGTAAACTACGCATGGCCATCCGCGCAGATCGCGGTGATGGGCGCCAAGGGCGCGGTCGAGATCATTTTCCGCGCCGACAATGGCGATCCGGATAAAATCGCCCACCGCACGAAGGAATATGAGGATCGCTTCCTCTCGCCGTTTGTAGCGGCGGAGCGCGGCTATATCGATGAGGTGATCGCCCCGAGCACCACGCGCAAGAGAATTGCGCGCGCGCTGGCGTTGCTACGCCACAAGGAACTCGAAAACCCCTGGAAGAAGCACGACAATATTCCGCTTTAAACAGAGCCCGCCGCAGCATCGGGACCTGCCAAACAGGGACACGCTCGGGCCGTCGTAATGGCGCGACGGCGCCGGGGGCGCTTTTGTTCTTTTTATTGAAAAGAGCGAGCGTAAAATTATGCCGGGAATAACGGCGCAATGGACCAAATTTTCATCAAATTGCATCTTTGCGGGTGACAAATTCCAAATTGTGACATAATTTCCATCATGCCAGGTTGAAGGGAAGGCTCAAGCGCTCATGCGTTTCGGCTCATGTATCCCGGCAACGGTCCAAGTCGGGGAGGACGCCGGACAGACCGCATCTCGCAAAACAGTTCGATCAATGAACGTATGCGAGAGAAAATCGGGGTGAAAACCTTTGATTTTTTCGGTTCCGGTTAAGGACAGGGTGCCAAAGAGCGGGGAGCGGCGTGGCCGCACCCGCTCTTTGTGTTTTTTGTCTGCTCTTTGTGTTTGTTTCCCGCTCTAGGTTCGCGGAGCGAGCTATCAACATCCGCCTGCCGCCGCCTTGTTGGCTTTGCCTTGACGTTAGTGCGAGCGCTTCCTACCTTCCGCCAAGACCGGTCCGATCATCGGGCCTGTATGAAAGGTCCTATATGTCCGCGACGCAAAAAATCACAGACGCCACTTTCGAACAGGAAGTGTTGAAATCGTCCCTGCCGGTCGTTGTCGATTTCTGGGCCGAGTGGTGCGGCCCCTGCCGGATGATTGCGCCCGCGCTTGAGGAGATCGCCGCAGAGCTCAAGGACAAGGTCAAAATCGTCAAGCTCAACATCGACGAGAATCCCGCCGTCGCAGGCAAACTTGGCGTTCGTTCGATCCCGACGCTGATCGTCTTCAAGGACGGCATGGCGGCGGCGCAGAAAGTCGGCGCGGCGCCAAAGGGCGAGTTGTCGAAGTGGATCTCCGGCGCCGTCAGCGCAGAGCCGAAACCCGCTTAGGGATAGGAACCCGGCTAACCCGGGAACCCGTGGCTCACACGCAACATCAGTCCGCCCGCAATCATCGCCAGAGTAGAAGCAAGAGCGAGGCGCGCGCCCAGCGCCCGCCCGCCCAGCATCCACCCCATCGTGGTCTTGACCACCGTATTGGACGCGACCGCAAGCAGAACTGCGACTCCTGCCGCCTGCATGCCGATTTCAGCAGCGCCCTGACGGCCCATTGCGAGGGCAATGGCGTCCACGTCAGCCATTCCGGAGAAGAGTGCGACGGCGTAGACGCCGGCCGGCCCGGCGAAATGCGTCGCGAGCCGCGACAACGCCATGACTAGCGCCAGAAATAATCCGAATTTCACGACAATAGCCAGATCGAGCGGGTTGTCGACCAGCGGACCCTCCCCCGCGTGTTCGCCGCCGCCGGGATCGGAATGGACCAGCAGCGCACCGGCCAGCAGATAAACCAGACCGACGCCAATCAGCGGCCCGAACAGCCTCAGCGACAGCTCAGGATTGATCAGACCAAGGATCGCCAGCACCCGCAGCGCCATGACCGCATTGGCGAGAGCTGCGCCGCCGGCCAGCGCGCCAATCCGATCGGGATGCTCTGGCGCCAGCCGGGCCATGGCCGCCGTTGTGGCCGTGGAGGAGGCGAGTCCGCCCGCCAGACCGGCGACGGCGAGACCCTGGCGATAGCCGACCGCCCTGACTGCGACGTAACCGATAAAGGAGATGGCGGCGATCAGCACCGTCATCAGCCAGAGGGCGAAGGGATTGATCGCCCCCCAGGGATCGACCGGATGGTTCGGCAGCGCTGGCAGCAGGATAAAGCTCATGACCAGCAGCACGAGGCCCGAGCGCAATTCTGGCCAGCTCAAACGCTGAAGCCAGGCGTGCAGCGCGGTCTTGGCGGCGAGCAGGGCGGCGGTCGCCACGCCGCCGGCGATGGCCGGCACGGGTTCGCCCACGACGGCGAAAGCGCCCAGCGCAAAGGCGAGCATGGCGGCGACAAGCGTGGTCGCGCCGTAGATGTGTTCGGCGGCGATCTCGCGCAGACGAAACAGCGCAATCACCGCCACAAAGGCCATGAAGGCCAGCGCCAGCGCGATGGCGCCCTGTCCGCCCCAGGGCGCGGCGATGGCGCCCCACACGCCGCCCAGCAGGCCAGCCAGCGCATGGGTTCGCACGCCGGCTGCGCGCTCGCCCTCAGCCGCCTCACGCGCTTTCCAGCCGCGTTCGAGACCGATTAGCAGCCCAATCGCGAGCGCCACGGACAGACGCCAGATCAGTTCGTCGGGGAGCATGTCATACATGTGCATGGCCTCGACACGTCTCGGACGATGAGAGTTCAGGAAAGACTAAAAAATTTGTTTGGTCTGCCGGCTCTGTTGTTTCGCCTCTCCGTGACGCTCAGGATTGACTGAAACGCCGGCCTCGCTTGCCTCTCAACGGACCTTGTCTGAAGAGGTGTTTTTGGCGCCCGTCGGCGCGGGTTTTTTCGATGCAGGTTTCACGGCGGGTTTCCTGACCGAGCCGGTCGTTTCGACGTCCTCTGCGATGGCCGACATTGCGCGGCGCGTGTCTGGCGCTAGCGCGCGCGTCACGGCGTCGGGGGTCTCGGCGGCGTGATGCGCCGCCGCTGACATGGCCAGCGCCGGCGACACCACAGGCGCTTTCGCGGCGAGCTGGCTGGCGGCGGTCGCCTTGTTGTTCAAGGTCTTGTCGCTCGCTGCGGTTTTGGTGGCGCGGTCGTCAAGCGCGATTTCCGTCGGGGGCGTCAGCGTGTCGGGACGGCTGACCTCGGCGACGCGCGACGCGAAGCTCGGGTGCTGACCGCCATCCTGATAAACCAGACGGACCGGTTTAACGCCATTGTCGGCGAGTTCGGCGACCTTGCGATTGTCCTGATCGGACTTTTCCGCCACGGCGAGCGCGATGTCCGGATTGCGTTTGAGCGGCGGACAGGCGCCGTTCGCATCCATGTTCTGTCCCTCGCCGGGCGTGGCGTTGAACACGTAACGGCGGCCGCAGAAAGCCACGCGCGGTTCTTTCTGCGTCACCTCGAAGTGGTCATTGCCTTCCTTGAGTTGCTTCCAGAACGCCATGTTCTGATCGAGCCGATGTTTGGCGAGATTTTCCGGCGTCATCCGAAAGGGGAAGGACTGCATCTGGATGGCGCGTTGGCCGCCGCCGAAGGAGGTGCGCGCAATGGCGTAAATTTCGGCGATCTGAGCATCGGTCATCGAAAAGCATCCTGCCGAAGAGCAGGCGCCATGCACCATGATCGTCCCGCCGGTGTGCCCAAGGGCGCGATCGAGCTGGTTCGGATAGCCGACATTGAATGAGAGGTAATAATTCGAATTCGGGTTCATCTGACCCGGAGTGATCGAATAAAATCCTTCCGGCACCTGCCGATCGCCTTCGCGCGTCTTTGGACCAAGCTGGCCGGACCATCGGCACATCGGGAATGTCTTGAGATGCACATAGCGGCCATCGGGCCGCATCTTCCAGATTTCGAGTTCTGATTCTTTCTTGTAGGCGCGGATCAGCGTCGGCGATTCCGGATCGACGCCCTTTTCGCTCATCAGCGCGATAGTCTGTGGCGGGATCGGCGCTTCGGCGCGATTGGAGAAATCGCCCTGACAGGCGGCGAGCGTGAGCAATGCGGCGATCGTTGCTGCGCGACGAAGACGCGAATAACGCGGGCCTGAAAACGCCAGTCCGGAACTATCCTTGCTGAATAATTCCTTGTCGAAAAATTTCTTGCCCCATAATTCCATGCTTGGGAATTCCAGTCGTGAAAGAATCATGCGCAAGCCCCTTTGCGCCTTGCCGTATTGGCGCCCTCTCAGGTCAGGCGCCCGGCGATGTCCAGCGTCGTTCTACAGCGCGACGGGTAACCCAATCCTTACTGCGCAGCGTCCTGTAGGCCACTAACGTTGAAGGATTTATACAGGCGACAATTGGGTCAAGAACATGTCGGGGCGCCTGAAACGGACGCGATTGTTCGACTTTTCAACGCTATGCTTAATAGAGTCTAACGTTTCTCCTCGACCTTTCGGCCCATGGCGAGGACTTTCGTGGCGCGCTGATCCCGGATCGCCTCGCGCGAGAGGCCGGATAAGGCGGAAAGTTCCGAGCCGATGGCGGCTCCCACGGCGTCCATAGCGGCTTCGGGATCGCGATGCGCGCCGCCGGGCGGTTCGGCGACGATCATATCGATGATGCCGAATTTCAGCAGATCCTGAGCCGTGATCTTCATGCTGGTGGCGGCGTCCTGCGCTCTGGCGGCGTCTCGCCAGAGGATCGACGCGGAGGCCTCAGGTGAGGCGACAGTGTAGACGGCGTGCTCAAGCATCAGCACGCGGTTGGCGGCGGCGATGGCGATGGCGCCTCCCGAGCCGCCCTCGCCGACTACGACCGCGACATTTGGCACGCCCAGCAACAGCGCCGCGTCGGTGGAGCGGGCGATGGCCTCGGCCTGTCCGCGCTCCTCGGCGTCGATGCCGGGAAAGGCGCCGGCGGTGTCGACCAGGGATACGACCGGCAGGCCGAAGCGGTCGGCGAGCGACATCAGCCGCACCGCCTTGCGATAGCCCTCGGGCCGGGCCATTCCGAAATTGTGATGCAGGCGGCTGGCCGTGTCCGAACCCTTTTCCTGGCCGATCAGACACACCGCCTCGCCCTTCAGGCGACCGAACCCGCCGACGATCGCAGAGTCCTCGCCAAAAAGCCGGTCGCCGGCCAGCGGCGTGAAATCGGTGATGAGACGCTTGATGTAATCAGAGAAATGCGGGCGTTGCGGATGCCGGGCGACCTGAATTTTCTGCCAGGGCGTCAGGGCGGCGTAAAGATCGGCCAGCGCCTTGGCCGCCTTGGCCTGAAGCTTCGCCAGCTCCTCGCCGATGGAGACTCCCTCGCCGTTCTCGGCGAGCGCGCGCAGTTCCTCGACCTTCGTTTCCAGTTCGGCGACAGATTTTTCGAAATCGAGATAGGAGCGCATGATTCTGGACGATTTTCCTGCCGAAGCGGCTGTCGGGCGGCGTCTTGCCGGCCGCGGGCAACCTTGCCGCTCGCGGCGCCGAAGTCAAGGAAATCGACTGGAATTCGCGCGCCGCCCGGTGGGTCGGGAGCGCAGAGCGCTCGCTGCTGGATTTTCGCCGAAAAATCCCGCAAGCGGTCAGGCGAACCAACCGCCTGGAGCGCGCAATGACCAAAGAGTCCCTCGAACCCGCCGCGCCCGCGCATCGATATATTCGCGCCAGCGATGGGCTGCGCCTGCATTATCTCAATTACGCCTGCGCGAATCCCGCGCGCCTGCCGCTGGTCTGTCTGCCCGGCCTCGCGCGCACCGCCGACGATTTCGAACGCGTCGCCGCCCGCGCGCTGGCGCAGGGCCGGCGCGTGCTGGCGCTCGACTATCGCGGGCGCGGACGCTCCGACTGGGATCCCGACTGGAGCCATTACGATCTTGATGTGGAGCAGGGCGATATTCTCGGCGTTTTAGCCGACGCCGGCCTCGACGCCGCCGTGTTTCTGGGCACGTCGCGCGGCGGTCTGCACGCCATGCGGCTCGCCGCCGCCCGTCCCGGACTGGTGCGGGCCGCAATCCTCAACGACATCGGCCCGAAGATCGAGAACGAAAGTCTGCTGCGCATCAAGCGCTATGTCGGGAAAATGCCGCCGTTGCGCTCGATGGTCGACGCCGTGGCGCTGATGCGTTTTTCCGCCGGCCAGACCTTCGCCGGCGTCGATGCGGAGGATTGGGAAACCTACGCCCGCCAGACCTTCGAGATGAAGGACGGTCAGGTGGTGCTGCGTTACGATCCCGAACTCGCCCACACGCTCGACAGCGTTGCGACCGATACCGAATACGAAACCTTCTGGGACGAATTCGCCGCGCTGGCGTCATTGCCGCTGCTCGCCATACGCGGCGAAACCACCGATTTGTTATCGCTCGACACGCTCGCCGAGATGCAGCGGCGCGCGCCGGCGATGCAGATCTTCACCGTGCCCGGACAGGGCCATGCGCCGCTGCTGCTCGACGCGCCGACGCTGGATCGGATCGCAGCGTTTCTGGAGGGGTGCGGGTGACTTCCCCCCCTCCGGCGCTGCTACTTGCGGAACGCAGCAAGAACATATACCAATTGTTCATGATTTGTTTTTAGGCTTGCGGCGTTTCTCCTTCCGATCTTGCCGGGTGAGGGAAATTCCATAGGGCGCGGGGGGCGGATTTTTACATGCTGACGCAAAAGCAGAGCGAACTGCTGCGGTTTATCCATGAACGGCTGAAGGAAACCGGCGTGCCGCCGTCTTTCGACGAGATGAAGGAGGCGCTTGATCTGCGCTCCAAATCCGGCATTCATCGACTGATACTGGCGTTGGAGGAGCGCGGCTTCATCCGCCGCCTGCCCAATCGCGCGCGGGCGCTGGAGGTGCTGCGTCTACCCGAATCGGCGACGCCGCGGGGCGGCGGCGGCGGCCGCGGCGGCAAATTCGCGCCAGCGGTGATCGAGGGCAACCTCGGCCGCGTGCGCCCGATGAGCGAACGCCATGAGGAAGAGAGCCGCCAGCAGGTTGCGATTCCGGTCATGGGCCGCATCGCCGCCGGCACGCCGATCTCCGCAATCCAGAGCCGCAGCCATACGATCAGCCTGCCGCCGGACTTGCTGGGCAGCGGCGAGCATTACGCGCTGGAGGTGCGGGGCGACTCAATGATCGAGGCCGGCATTCTCGACGGCGACACGGTGGTGATCAAAAAGCAGGACAACGCCGACACCGGCGATATCGTCGTCGCGCTCATCGATGATGAGGAGGCGACGCTCAAGCGTCTGCGACGTCGCGGCGCGTCAATTGCGCTGGAGGCGGCCAATCCGGCCTACGAAACCCGCATTTTTGGGCCCGATCGCGTGCGGATACAGGGCAAGCTGATCAGTTTGCTGCGCCGCTACTGAGAAGAGGCCCGCAAGCGTCGCAACAGGCCCGCAAGAGTCGCGCGTTTAGGAAGGATCGTCGTCGTCGGGCGCGTCTTCCGCCTCCATCGCGTCCGGCGACGGCGCAAACGCCTTGCGACGCGCCGCCGGTTTTGGCGACCATGGTCGATCCTCGCCGTTCTGCCGCGCCATCGTCCAATCGACACTCGGCCCGACCGTGGCCTCGGCGTGAGCTTCATTCTGCGCTTGCCGAAAACGCAACGTGATCGCGCCGGTCTCGGCGAGCCTGTCGCGATCGATCACAATCGACGCCGCGCAACCGGACGGGGCGCGCAGGGGCGTGACGATCATCGCCGCGCGGGCGCAATCCTCGACGAAGGCCGCGCGTTCGGTCACCACCGAGATAAAGCTCCCATCCATGGCGCGACCGACGCAGGCGAGCGCGTCGCAGCCGCCGCCCGTCGCATCCTTCGCGGCGCGGGGATCGGCGTCGGCGCGCAGCCATTGCTCGGCGGCGAAAGCCTGAGGATTCTTGCCGATCAACGCCAGTGCGCCGCTGGCTTGTCGGAGCGCGACGGCGTCGCCCGTCGGCGCGATTGCGATGTCGAAGGCGGCGCCGTCGCGCGCGCCGATCAGCCCTAAAAGAAGAAACGGCAGCGCCGTCGCCTTGAATGGCCAGCTGCGCCACAACACGGCGGACAAAACCGCAAGGGAGAGAAAAACCAGCGCCCAGGGCGCGAAGGCTTTCACCGGCAGGCTCGCGCCCGGCGCGGCGGCGATCAATCCGGCGAGCCATATCACCAGATCGATGCCGAGTTTGAGGTAAAACCAGACGAAGCCATCGAGCCCCAGCGGGTAGAGCAGGGCGCCGAGCAGCGCGCAGGGCACGGCGAAAAATTCGATGATCGCAAGGGTCAACGGATTGCCGATCAGCACATAGGGGCTGATCTCGTGAAAATCGGCAGCCATAAAGGCGGCGGTGGCGGATGTCGCGCAAAGCGTCGCGAGCAGCAGCGCGCCCGGACCGTGCAGAAGGCGTTCGAGGAAAATCTCGCGCCATTCGGCAATCGCGCCGACAGATTGCGCCGGGGGCGCCGTGACGACGCGGCCGCTCGCCAAATTATTCCCCAAGTTGTGTCCCAAGTTATTTCCCAAGTTATTCGCCGTGTAGGTCGTCAGGTAATCATTTCGCCACTCGTAGACGGCGATCAGCGCGGCAACTGCCGCGAATGATAATTGAAAACTGGCGCCGAGCAGCGCCTCCGGTTCGAAAGCGATGACGCAGAAAGCCGCGAGCGCAAGATTGCGCATCGATAGCGAGGGACGATCGACGATCGCCGCGCCTAACATGATTGCCGTCATCGCCAGCGCGCGTTGCGTGCCGACGCGCGAACCTGTGCCGAGATCGTAAATAATGGCCCCGAAAATGGCGAGCGCCGCCGCCCATTTGTGAATCGGATAATTCAGGGCCAGCGTTTGCGAGAGCGCCAGCAGACGGCGCAGGCCAACATAGAAAATTCCTGATACCAGAGTCATCTGAACGCCGGAGATGGTGACGATGTGGAAAATCCCGGCGCGCCGGATTAGCGTGCGCGAATCCTGCGAGAGATAATCGCGTTTGCCGGCGACCATCGCCGCCGCAATGGCGCCGGCGTCGCCGCCAATCGCGCCATAGACGCGTTGCGCGAGGTCGTTGCGGAAGCGGTCGATGGCGGCGAAAAAGCGCAGGTCGAAGGGCGCAGGATCGGGCGGCGGCATGATCTCGATCTTGCCCAATACGCTGCCGACGCCGCCGAGACGAACGAAAAAAGCGTCGCGCGCGAAATCATAGCCGCCCGGCAAAGCCGCGCGTGCGGGCGGCATCAACCGGGCTTTCAGCGCGATGAAATCGCCGGCGGAGAAAACAGCTTCGTCGCGCGTCGTGAGTCTCACCCGCGACGGGATCACATTGTTCGGCAGTCCTTCGGCGCTGGCCAGTCGCAGAATGAAGCGCGCGCCGTTGCGGCGTGGATCAATCTCCTCGACAAAACCGGTCAATTCGCCGATCCCGACGCTCGGCACGATAGGCGCCTTCACGCGCGCTGTGCGCCATGCGCCGCTTGTGAAGCCCAGGGCGATGAAAGTCAGCGTCAGAAAAAGCGTCCGCGCGTGCGGATGCGCGCGGGTCAGATACGAAAGCGCCGCCCCAAGACTGGTTAGCGCCAGGCACAGCGGCAGGGACGGCTCGCGCGCTGCGGCGAAGTAAAGCGAGACGCCTGCCCCGGCGGCGACCGCGCGCCATAAAAAAGGGCGCCGCAGCGCGATCTCCTCGGCCAGCGCGGCGCGATAGAGCGTAGCGAGACGTTGGACCTGGGGCGCAAGCCGATTTCCGCCCTTTGCGACGACGGTGCGCCCGATCTGCGCGACTAACCGTCCCGCCTCGTTCACTGGCTTTGCCCCCGCGTTAGTTAACGCGGAGCGAGGCTAGCCGTCCTTGCGACGGAAATCGGCCTGCTGATTATCGGAGGCATTGACGCTGCGTCGCCGCATCCCCGGTCAGGTTTGTCCCGGTTTCAGACGGTAAAAAATGTGTCGCCCGATCACGTCCATTTTGGTCAAGGCGCGCGCCCAGCGCGGATGCACGTAATCGGTGTGGTAATGCGTCGAGCGGCCGACGTCGGAAATATAGGTGCGTCCGTCCATCACCTCTGTAGCGATGCGCACGGCGGTCGCCCATGACTCGCGTTCGGTGATCCTCAGGGAGCGGCCCTCGCAGGCGAAGGAGAATTGGCAAGCTTTGTAATGGCTACGGTTCTGATAGACGACCCCGCAGATTGACTCGGGATAGAGGCCGCTCTGCACGCGGTTGAGAACGACTTGCGCCACCGCCGCCTGTCCTTCTTCAGGCTCGCTGCGGGACTCGAAATAGACCGCCTCGGCGAGGCAGCGTTTCTCACGGTCGAGTTTCTCGGGATTGATCGACGCCGCATAATTCGGTTTCGCGCCGCGTGGTTCGTGACCCAGCGCCAGCGTTGCGCCCGGAAAAGAAGCGACCTCGATGGGCGTGAGATCGGGTTGGGCTGGCGTGGACGAACTGAGCGCGATGGCGCGGGCGACGCGCGGCGTCGCGCCTTGCTGCGCGCGCTCGAAAATATCCTGAATGGTCGTCGCGTCCACGCTCGCATTGCGCGTCGCGCCGCCCGGCGAGGCGGCAGGCGAGGCGGCAGGGGAGGTGGTAGGCGAGGCGGTAGGCGGAGCCTCCTGCGCTGGCGAGGCGATCGCGGCGGTCCTGCGCGTCGTCGCCGGCGGCGGGGTCGCAGGGGTTGGGGCTGGCGGGGCGATGTCCAGCGCATCGCCAGCCGGCATGATCGCGCGCGGGGCCAGTGCGAGGGCGGGTTCACCTTGTCCTTCTTTGGCGGCTCCTCGCGCTGCGCCGCTGATATCGAATGACAATGCCCTCGGCTCGGCGATGCCGAGCGCATCTGTGGGCGCCTCCCGCCTCTTGCGGCGCGTTTCAAAAGAGGGTCGCAGGATGACGAGCGGATCGCCCCTGTTGGTGCGGTCGACGGCGGGGAAGCCGGCTGCATGATCGGCGGAGTCGACCTTGAGTTCGACGCGTGGCGCAAACTCGTCGGAAACTTCGTTCAGATCCTGTGGCGCGCCAATTTCCAGCCGGGCTGTCCGGATGGGCGCCGATGCTGCCGCCGAAAGGTTGTGGCCGCCTGCGGCGGCTTGCGCGAAACCAATGTCGGCTTGCGTCGCTGCGATCTGTCGGGCCCGCGCGGTGAGCGGCGCAACATTCCAGTCGGCGACGGAGTCTTGTCCGGCGTCGGCGGTGCAGGAGACAAGCACGCCGACGCCCAGCGCCCAGGGCGCAAGGGTGGCGAAGGCCCAGGTGGGGACCGGGGGAGATATGAGACGCGATCTGGAACGAGTACGCATTACAACCGAACCGACAGGATACCCGGCACATTAGCCATCGCAGGCTTTCGGAACCGTTGCCGGCAGAGGCGGCAAGCTGTGCCAGAATGGCGCGGTCGACAGCCTATTCGCCGATCATGTGCAGCACGATCTCCCGGCTATGCGGTCGGCGGCGGTGCTCGATCAAAAACACGCCCTGCCAGGTTCCAAGCGCCGCCGCGCCGCTGAGAACAGGAATCGAGACCTGCGACTGCGTCAGCGCAGCGCGTATGTGCGCCGGCATGTCGTCCGGCCCCTCGTCGTTGTGGCGATAGCCGGCCCCCTCGGGCGCGATCCGCGCAAGAAAGACGTCGAGATCGCGCAATACGTCAGGGTCGGCGTTTTCGGTGATCGACAGGGACGCCGATGTGTGACGACAGAAAGCCGTGAGCAGCCCGGCGTCGATCCGTGAGGCGCGAAGAAAATCGGCGATGCTTGCGGTGATTTCGTAAAAGCCGCGTCCGGTGGTTTCGACGCGCAAGGTTCGTGTCGCCTGTCGCATCGCCGGGGGCTATGCGCTTTCGTCGCGACTGCGTCCGCCGAGCGCGGCCTGCGCCGCCGCCAGTCGCGCGATCGGCACGCGGAAGGGCGAGCAGGAGATGTAGTCGATGCCGACCTTCTCGAAGAAGGCGACCGAAGGCGGATTGCCGGCATGTTCGCCGCAAACGCCGAGCGTCACGTCGGGCCGCGCCGCGCGGGCGCGCTGGCAGCCCAGCGCGATGAGTTCGCCCACGCCCTCCTGATCGATGCTGACGAAGGGATCGACGGGCAACAGACCTTTTTCGACATAGACGCCCAGGAAGGAGCCCGAGTCGTCGCGCGAAATGCCGAGCGTCGTCTGGGTGAGATCGTTGGTGCCGAAGGAGAAGAAATCCGCCGAGGGCGCGATCTCGCCGGCGCGCAGAGCGGCGCGCGGCAGTTCGATCATTGTCCCGACATGATAGCTCGGCCGGACGCCGGTTTCTTTTTCGACAAGCCGGGCCATCGCTTCAACACGGTCCTTGACGATGTCGAGTTCGGCGCGGGCGAAAACCAGCGGCGCCATGATCTCGATTTGCGCCGGCGCGCCGGTGACAAGACTGGCTTCAATCGCAGCCTCGAAGATCGCGCGCGCCTGCATATCGACGATCTCCGGAAAGACCACGGCGAGACGCACGCCGCGAAATCCCAGCATCGGATTGAATTCGGAGAGCTGGAGCGCGCGGCGGCGCAGCTTCACAGGATCGGCCCCCATCGCTTTGGCGACAGTAGCGATCTCGCTGTCCGAATGCGGCAGGAATTCGTGTAGCGGCGGATCGAGCAGGCGGATCGTCACCGGCAGGCCGGACATGATCTCGAACAGGTTTTTGAAGTCCTCGCGCTGGATCGGCAGCAGTTTCTCCAGCGCGGCGCGACGGCCGTCGGAGTCGTCGGCAAGGATCATCTCACGCACGGCGACGATGCGTTCCCCCTCGAAGAACATATGTTCTGTGCGCGCAAGGCCGATGCCCTCGGCGCCGAAACGACGCGCGGCGCGCGCGTCGGCGGGCGTTTCGGCGTTGGCGCGCACTTTCATGCGCCGCCTGTCGTCGGCCCACCCCAGTAACACGGCGAATTCGCCGGTGAGTTCGGGGCGCTGCATTTTCACTTCACCGGCGATCACCTGACCGGCAGAGCCGTCGATGGTGATGCGCTCGCCCTTGACAAAGCGCCTGCCAGCGACGCTGAAGCTTTGATCCTCATAATCGATGCGGACGGCGCCGGCGCCGGTGACGCAGGGCTTGCCCATGCCACGCGCGACGACGGCGGCGTGCGAGGTCATGCCGCCGCGCGCTGTCAGCACGCCTTCCGCCGCATGCATCCCGCCGATGTCTTCGGGGCTCGTTTCGGTGCGCACGAGGATAACCTTGCGACCGGCGGCTCCGAGCGTTTCGGCCTCTTGAGGGTTAAAGACGATTTCGCCGAAGGCCGCGCCGGGCGACGCGGGCAAACCGGTGGCGATGATTTCGCGTTTCGCGGCAGGATCAATGGTCGGATGCAAGAGTTGTTCGAGCGAAGTCGGCTCAATGCGCAGCACCGCCTCATCGCGGGTGATCAACTCTTCCTTCGCCATGTCGACGGCGAGTTTCAACGCCGCGCGCGCTGTCCGTTTGCCGGTTCGGGTTTGCAGCATCCACAATTTGCCGCGCTCGATGGTGAACTCCATGTCTTGCATGTCGCGATAATGGCGTTCGAGTTTATCGGCGCAGGCGCGGAATTCGGCAAAGACCGTCGGCATCGTCGCTTCGAGCGAAATATTCTCTCCGCGCGTGGCGCGGCTGGCGACCTCGGTGAGCGGTTGCGGTGTTCGCAGGCCAGCGACGACGTCCTCTCCCTGGGCGTTGATCAGATATTCGCCGTAGAGTTCGCGCACCCCTGTCGAGGGGTTGCGGGTGAAGGCGACGCCGGAAGCGGATTGCGCGCCCATATTCCCGAACACCATCGCCTGCACGGTGACGGCGGTGCCCCAGTCGTCGGGAATATTGTGCAGATGACGATAGACGATGGCGCGATGATTATTCCATGAGGAAAAAACCGCCCGTATCGCGCCCCAGAGCTGTTTGCGCGGATCTTGTGGAAAGGCGTCGCCGACCTGCGCCTCGACAAGACGTTTGAAGGCGTCGACGACGGCGCGCAGATCTTCGGCGCGAAGCTGGGTGTCGAGCGACAGTCCACGCGCGTCCTTCATCTCGTCGAGAGTCTCCTCGAACAGATGATGGTCCACGCCCAGCACGACGGAAGAATACATCTCGATAAAGCGGCGGTAACAGTCCCATGCGAAACGATCGTCGCCAGAGAAGCGGGCAAGACGTTCGACCGTGTCGTCGTTGAGGCCGAGGTTAAGCACCGTGTCCATCATGCCGGGCATCGACGCGCGCGCGCCGGAGCGCACCGAAACGAGCAGCGGCCATTTCGGATCGTCAAAGGCGTGTCCGGCCAGACGGCCGGTCTCGACCAGCGCGGCGTCGACCTGTTCGGCGAGCGTTGCCGGGAAATCATGGCCATTGGCGTAGAAATGAGCGCAAACCTCGGTCGTGATCGTGAAGCCGGGCGGCACCGGCAGGCCGATGGCCGACATCTCGGCCAGATTGGCGCCCTTGCCGCCGAGCAAATCCTTCATCGATCCGGCGCCTTCGGCTTTTCCGTCGCCGAAGCTGTAGACCCATTTCGTCATGTCGCGTCTTTTTCCGGTTGTCGGAAAGCGCTTGTGGGCGATTTCCGGGCGCGCTTGAGGTGGTTTCACAGGTCTATAGCATCTTCTGACGCCAAGGTCGCAGTCGCGTATGCGCGTCGGCGTCGTCGACATACGATCCTGCCGTCGATGGCTCGCGCCAGCGGGTTGCGCCACAGCAGGTTGCGTTTGGCGGGCGCGTTCGGCGGGCGCGTTCGGCTTGACTCCGGGGCCCCCTTGGCGCTTTTTCCTGCCCGCGTCGCCGGATTCCTTCGGCTTACCCGTTTTCCAACCGAAAGCGCTCCATGAATCAGGGACATCTGCATCGCTACCGCTCGCATAACTGTGGACAGCCCAACGAGACGCTTGTCGGCCAAAAAATCCGGCTTTCCGGCTGGTGTCACCGCATTCGCGACCATGGCGGCGTGTTGTTTATCGATTTGCGCGACCATTACGGCCTGACCCAATGCGTCGTCGATCCGGATTCGCCGGCCTTCGCGGCGGCGGAAAAGCTGCGCTCGGAATGGGTGATTTGTCTGGACGGCGAGGTCCGCAAGCGTCCCGCTGGCACAGAAAACGCCGAGATGCCGACCGGGCAGGTGGAAATCTACGTCGCCGGGATCGAGGTGCTCGGCCGCGCCGACGAATTGCCGTTGCCGGTGTTCGGCGACCAGAACTATCCCGAGGACACGCGACTGAAATATCGCTTCCTCGATTTGCGTCGAGAGAAGTTGCACGCCAACATCATGTTGCGCGGGAGGATCATCGACTCGATCCGTACGCGCATGAAGGCTGGCGGCTTCTTCGAGTTCCAGACGCCGATCCTGACGGCGTCCTCGCCGGAGGGCGCGCGCGACTTCCTCGTGCCGTCGCGCCTTCATCCCGGCAAGTTCTACGCGCTGCCGCAGGCGCCGCAGCAATTCAAGCAACTCCTGATGGTCGCGGGCTTTGATCGCTATTTCCAGATTGCGCCCTGCTTCCGCGACGAGGACGCTCGCGCCGATCGTTCGCCCGGCGAATTCTACCAGCTCGACGTCGAGATGAGTTTTGTCACCCAGGAGGACGTATTCGAGGCGATGGAGCCGGTGCTGCGCGGCCTGTTCGAGGAGTTTTCCAACGGCAAGCCGGTGACGCAGAAATTCCCGTGCATCCCGTTCCGCGAAGCGATGCTGAAATACGGCTCCGACAAGCCGGATTTGCGCAATCCGCTGATCATCGCCGACGTCAGCGAGGAGTTCGCGCGCGATGATGTGAGCTTCAAGGCCTTCAAGGGCAAGACCGTGCGCGCCATTCCGGCGCCCGGGGCCGCATCGCAGCCGCGCAGCTTTTTCGACAAGCTCAATGAGTGGGCGCGTTCAGAGGGCGCGCCGGGTCTGGGTTATGTGGTGTTCGAGGCGGAGGCGGGCGCGTTGGCCGGCAAGGGCCCGATTGCGAAATTCATCCCCGCCGACGCGCTCGCGGCCATCGCCGCGAAGGCCGGCGTGACGGCCGGCGACGCTGTGTTCTTTTCGGCGGGCGAGGAAACGCCGGCCGCCAAGCTCGCCGGCGCCGCGCGGCAGCGCATCGGAACCGAACTGGGCCTGTCAACAACAGATGTGTTCGAATTCTGCTGGATCGTCGATTTCCCGATGTACGAGTGGAACGAAGACGACAAGAAAATCGATTTTTCACATAATCCCTTCTCCATGCCGCAGGGCGGCATGGAGGCGCTGGAGAGCATGAACCCCCTCGATATTCTCGCTTATCAATACGACATCGTTTGCAATGGCGTCGAATTGTCGTCCGGCGCGATCCGCAATCATCGTCCCGACATCATGAAAAAAGCCTTCGAGATCGCCGGCTATGGCGAAGAAGTGCTGATCGAGAAATTCGGCGGCATGTATCGCGCCTTCCATTATGGCGCGCCGCCGCATGGCGGCATTGCGCCGGGCGTCGACCGCATCGTCATGTTGCTGGCGGAGGAGGAGAATCTGCGCGAGGTGACATTGTTCCCGATGAACCAGCGCGCTGAGGACCTGCTGATGGGGGCGCCCTCCGATGCAACCATGAAGCAATTGCGCGAACTGCATATCCGGCTGAATTTGCCGGAAAAATCCTAAAACGGCGCCGCCCTCTACACAGGAGGGGCGGCCTCGCCTAGATTAGCCGTTTCTGGCCTTGGTGGGTTTTCGGAGCCATTTGCAATGAAGTGGGAAGATCTCGAATCGTCAAAGAATGTCGAAGACCGTCGTGGTCAGGGTCCTGACGCGGGCGGACGCGGCGGGCGGATCGGCGCCGGCGGCATTGGTCTCGGCACCATGCTCGTTTTGGGCGCCGTGGGCTGGGCTCTGGGCATCAATCCGGCCGTATTGATCGGCGGCGCACAGATGCTCGACAGCATGCGCAGCAGGGCTCCGGCGCCGGTGGAGCAGCAGGCGTCCACCCAGACCGCTGCGCCGCCAGCCGACCAGATGGGTCAGTTTGTCTCCAAGGTGATGGGCTCCAACGAGGACGTCTGGTCACGGGTTTTGCCGCAGCAAAAGCGGGTGCAGTTTCAGCCGCCCAAGCTGGTTCTCTACCAGGGCCTGACCAATTCCGGCTGCGGCGCGGCGCAATCAGCCATGGGCCCCTTCTACTGCCCGATTGACCGCAAAATCTATCTCGACACTGATTTCTTCCGCGATATGCAGCGCAACTTCGGCGGCGGCGGCGATTTCGCCTACGCCTATGTGATTTCTCATGAGATGGGCCATCACATTGAGAATCTACTGGGCATTCTTCCCAAGGTGCAAAACGCGCAGGCGCGCTCCGGAAGCCGGGCCCAGGCCAATAATCTCTCGGTTCGCGTCGAGTTGATGGCGGACTGTCTTGCCGGCGTCTGGGCGCATGAGGCCAACAAGAAGCAACGCTTCCTTGAGGAGGGCGACATCGAAAAGGCCGTCTCCTCGGCGCAGGCGATTGGCGACGATCGTCTGCAAAAGGCGCAGCGCGGCTATGTCGTGCCGGACAGCTTCACCCACGGCTCCTCAGCTCAGCGCACCCAATGGTTGCTCAAGGGCCTTCAGTCGGGCGATGTTGACGCCTGCTATACATTCGCCCGGTAAAAATACGGACGCGATCAAGTCAAACGGCGGGCGCGGGTCGAAAGATCCGCGCCTTTCATTTTTTGCAAAAGACGCGGGAGGCCATCCGCCGCGCCATTGAAAGCGTTGATTTGCGTCAGCGCCCGTCGGGGCGCGACGACTCCCGCCGGCCGCGACAGGGCGGGAAACAGTCGCGTGGCGAAAGTTGTTGAGGCGGCCCGCAACGTTCGCGGCGCGCCCGGATCGCCATAGGCGAAAAGATCGTTAAGTTCGTCGGCGAAGCCCCGATCGACCGCATAGTCGGCGGAAAGCAGGAGAATTTGATCGCGCCGCACGGCCGCCAGAGCCTGTCGCAACCCCTCCAATGCGTCGCTGGTTTCGATGAAGCCGCACCCGGCGTCTTCGGCAATCTTGCCGAGGCCGCGGCCGGGTTCGCCGATCACTGCGGCGTCCGCGACGACGCCCTGCACGCAGGCGTCGATCAGTGACGCGAGACAGCGCGCCAAGAAATCGGCGCGCGCCGGCCCATCAATCGTGTCTGTAGCGAAAATGATTGCGCTGAGCATGGACGCCAGACATAGCCGAAAGGAGACGCAGACGGAATGCGGCGCCGTATATTCATGCGCTGCGCCATGATTTCGGGCGCCGGCCATTGCATGGCGACGCGCCTTCGGTCACGATTGATCCATGGCCAGCAGATCCTACCCGCTCGAACTCCTGACGACAGGCCAGATGGCCGAGGCCGACCGCCGCACCATCGCGGCAGGCGTGCCCGGCATGATCCTGATGGAGAACGCATCGGCGGCGCTTGCCGGCGTCATCAGTCAGATTCTGCAAAAGACCAGCGGGCGACGCATCCTCGTGCTGTGTGGTCCCGGCAATAATGGCGGGGATGGATTTGTCGCCGCGCGACTGTTGCGGACACAGCGCTACAAGGTTCGCGTCGCCGCGCTGACCTCGCCCGGCGAATTGCGTGGCGATGCGGCGCGCGCCGCCGCCGCCTGGACGGGCGAGACATCATCGATCTGGGACGTCGATTTTGCGGGCGTCGATCTGGTGATCGATGCGCTGTATGGAACCGGGTTGAGCCGCGATCTCGACGCCCGAACGATCTCTCTGGTCAACCGCTTGAACGAGTGGCGTCGCACAACTGGTCAAAAGGTGGTGAGCGTCGATATTCCGAGCGGCGTCGATGGCACCACCGGCGGCGTTCGTGGCGCCGCTGTCGAGGCCGACGTCACAGTCACTTTCTTTCGCCTCAAGACCGGGCATCTGCAGCTGCCGGGTCGATTGCTCTGCGGCCGTCTGGTCTGCGCCCATATCGGCATTCGTCCAAGCGCTCTGGAAGGACTCGGCGTCAACGCCTTCATCAATGAGCCGGACCTTTGGCAAAGTCGACTGCCGCTTCCCCAAATCGAGGGCCACAAATATTCGCGCGGCCATGCCGTGGTTGTTTCCGGCGGCGCATCCTTTACCGGCGCCTCGCGTCTCTCCGCCGCCGCCGCCCTGCGCGCTGGCGCGGGCCTCGTGACGCTCGCCACCCCGGCTGACGCGCTGGCCATAAACGCCGGCGCGCTCACCGCCGTCATGGTTCGCGTCGCCGACGGCGCCGCAGGATTGTCGGCCATGCTCGCAGACCGGCGCATGAACGTCGTCGCGATCGGTCCCGGACTGGGCGCCGGCGAGGCCGGCTGTTCTCAGGTCGAGGCGGCGCTGGCGTCGGGCGGGGGCCGCCGCGCCGTCGTGCTCGACGCCGACGCCCTGACCGGCTTTGCGGCCGAACCGGAACGCCTGTGGCGGGCGATTGGCTCAGCCGCCGGCGATGTCGTCATGACGCCGCACGCAGGCGAATTCTCACGCCTGTTTCCGGCCGCGGCCGGGATCGTCGCCAAACTCGATCGAACCCGCGCGGCGGCGCAATTGAGCGGCGCGATCGTCTTGCACAAGGGTCCGGATACGGTGATCGCGGCGCCGGACGGACGCGCCGCCATTTTGCCGGAGGCGTCGCCATGGCTCGCCACGGCAGGCTCCGGCGATGTTTTGACCGGAATCGTCGCCGGCTTGCTCGCGCAGGGGATGGAGGGCTTTCTCGCCGCCTGCTGCGCGGCATGGATGCACGCCCGCGCCGCATCCCTTTTTGGCCCCGGGTTGATCGCGGACGATCTGATCGACACCTTGCCAATGGTCTGGCGGGAGCTTTCCGGCGTGGTCCCCGACCTTGTCCGGGAGCCCGGATAGAACAGGGGCGAGAGCATCCGACGGCCATGCTGTCATCGCGGCTTCGACATGGGCCGTTAAAATCGCGCGGTATCGCATAAATACGGGGATTTGCATGAAATCGCACGAAAGATTGTTGCTCGAGAACAAGGCCTGGGCCGAGGAGACGCGCCAGCGCGATCCCGGTTATTTCGAGCGGCTGGCGGCGGACCAGCATCCCAAGATTTTATGGATCGGCTGTTCCGACAGTCGTGTGCCCGCCGACATCATCGTTAACGCCGAGCCCGGCGAGATCTTCGCGCATCGCAACATCGCCAATCAGGTGATCGCGACGGATTTCAATTGCCTGAGCGTGGTTCAATACGCTGTTCAGGTGCTCAAAGTCGAACATGTGATTGTTTGCGGACATTACAACTGCGGCGGCGTGAAAGCCTCAATGGGTCGTAAAAAGCCGCATCTCGAACTTGTGAACAAATGGCTGATTAGCCTCAAGGATATTTACCGGATGCATCGGGCTGAAATCGATCGGCTGGAGTCTCTGACCCAGAGAGCCAACCGGATGGTTGAACTGAACGTCATCGAACAGGTGCGCCGGCTATCGCATCTGGCGATTATCCAGACGGCATGGAAACATGATCAAAATCCAATGCTTCATGGCTGGGTCTACGCTCTTGACGATGGAATATTGCACCAACTGGTGACCCTGCCGGCCGGCAGCGACATTGATGAGATCTATCAACAGGAAGAGGATGAATGATGCTTGCCCTTTATCTTGCCCTTTATGAAGGCGCAAATCCCTCGAAGACGATCTGATCCGCCCATTGACGCGCCTGTCTTTCCTGATCGAGCGAGCGAACGGTCCATGTCGTCACCGGCAAGCGTAGCTCCCGCCGCGCCAGAAAGGGAATGGCGTGTGGCAGATCGGCGACGTTCCAGGAGATAAAATCCGGAAGGGTTTGCGGATAATGCAAGAAGTGCGTCATCTCCCGTCGCTGATCTGACGAAAGCTGCGGCCAGTCCTCTTCGTCATAATTCGCTTGCGCGACTATGCCGAGCGGAATGTGCGCCATTCCCCATTCCGTGGCGTCAATCCGTAATCGGCCGATCAAAGACGGATCGAAGCTTTCGATGACGACAATTCCTCTATAAGCCTCGAGCGCGGCAGCGACAGCTTGCAAAATCCGAAGATCGCCATCGAAGGCGCTTTTGAGTTCGATAACGAGAGGAACCCGTCCATCGATTGTCGTCAGAAAGTCGGTGAGCGATGGGATTGTTTCCATCGTTCCCCGCAGACGCTGACGCTGCAGCGTTGCAAGAGACCGGTCACGCACGCTACCGGTCAAGTCCGTCAATCGGCTCAAATCCTCGTCGTGAAAGACAACGGCGGCGCCATCCTGCGTTGTCTGTATGTCGCACTCGATTGCGTAATTGGCGGCGATGGCGGCGCGCGCTGCGCTTCTTGAGTTTTCGATCACGCCGCTTGCTGCGTTATGCAATCCGCGATGCGCGATCGGGCGCGACAGCAGCGCGGTCAGATCGTCCGCGTTCATGGCAGGATTTCGAAGATTCCCTCGATTTCGACCGCCGCATCGAGCGGCAATTGCGCCACGCCGACAGCGAAACGCGCATGCTTGCCATTTTCGCCGAGCACGGCCGCAAAGAGATCGGACGCGCCGTTCACGACTTGCGGCACATTTGCGAAGTCCGGAGTCGAATTGACATAGCCGCCGATGCGGATGGCGCGAAGTTTCGCCAGATCGCCCGTCGCCGCTCGCGCCTGCGCGAGGACGTTGAGCGCCGCCTGGCGCGCCGCCGCCTGTCCGGTCTCAAGCGAGATTGCGGCGCCAAGCTTGCCTTTGTGCGCAGGATCGAGGCCATTGGCGCCAACCGGCAATTGACCGGAGACAAAAAGAAGATCGCCGCTCCGCGTAAAGGGGAGGTAATTGGCCACTGGCGCCGCGGCCGCCGGCAAGGACAGGCCGAGCGCAGCAAGTCGCGCGTCGGGCGTGTTCGGGGCTGAAAGGCTCATGGGGTAAGTCCTCGACGATACAGCAGATGACGATAGAGTAGATATAGTATTTGCGTCTGACCCGGGTCGAGCTTACTTTTGCAATTAGTTTTGCGCAATGGCCCCAGAGCTTTGGCGTCATGGAAGAAAGCGACGGGAGTGATCGCATGGTTTGGGCGCGTATTCTGTTCATCGTCCTGGTTGAGACGCTGCTGTCGACGTCAACCCATGCAGAAGTCCTGTTGGCTGCTCACCGTGCGGTTTATGATCTCTCTTTGTTAAAAAGCAGCGGCCTGAAAGCGCCAACTCAGGCGCATGGCCGCATCGTGCTGGAGTTCACAGGATCAGCCTGCGAGGGGTATGTGCAGAATTTTCGTCAGATCACCGATTTGCAGCCGGCCGAAGGCGATAGCAGATTATCACAGATGACATCTGCGACCTTCGAGGGACCGAACAGCGAGAGTTTTCGTTTCAAATCGCAAACGCGCATCGGACCAACCGTCGTCGCAAATGTCGATGGGAGCGCACGAAAGAGACAGGACGGCGTTGAGATCTCCTTTGAGAAATCGAAAAAGCCCCCTGTAAATATTGCTGCGCCGACGTTGTTTCCGACCGAACATCTTCGGCGGATATTAGCTGCGGCGCGCGCGGGGGATAAATTTCTCGAAGCTCGGGTGTTCGATGGCTCCGCTGATGGCGATAAACCCTACGAGACTCTCACCATGATCGGCGCGCCGGTTAAAGATCCTGCGCCCGAAAAGGCTGCGCAGGAGCAAAGTCTCAAGGAGACGATGCGCTGGCCTGTATCGGCCTCCTATTTCGAGACCAACAAGCCCGATGGCGAGCCCCTCTATGTCCTCTCCTTCGATCTCTACGAAAATGGCGTGTCTCGCGCCTTGCGTCTGGACTACGGAGATTTCGCCATGAGCGGCGAGTTGGTCGCCTTGACCTTTCTGAAGACAACTCCGTGTGGGAAGGTTGGCGAGCCATAGAGCGCCGGAGCATGGCCAGCCTCGGCGCAGGGCTACAGGCGCAAGCCTCGCGCCAGCTGGGTGCGCTCTTATCTTTCATTTGAAAGTTCGAGTATCTGGCGCCGTGTCGATGACAACGCTCTCCACCTATCTCTCGGTCACGGCAAATATTGATCGATGGCGTCAGATCACGGCGAAAAATCCCGATGTTCAGATTGAGACGCGTTACTTCAGAGACCGTTTTCCGAAAATCGCCACCATAGACGCTTTCGTCAAGGATCGGCGGCTTTTCGCCTACGCCTTGAGCGCCTGGGGATTAGGCGACAGGATACAGGCGACTGCGCTTATGCGGCGCGTGCTCGAGCAGGGAGTCGACAGACCGGACGCTCTTGCTCGCAAGTTGAATGATCGGCGGATTCTGGATTTCGCAAGGGCCTTCGATTTCATCGGCAAGGGCGCCGCGACGCTGACTAGGCCGGAAAGCATCAGAACCATCGTTGACCGTTATGTCGATCACTCACTGCGCGCGGCCCAGGGTCGCCAAAACGCCGGGGTCGAACTGGCGCTCCATTTTCGCGATAACGCCCCCAAACTCACCAGTATTTATAGCCTTCTTGCCGACAAAAAACTGCTTGAAGTCGTTCAGACGGCGCTTGATCTTTCTCCGAGCATGTCCTCGCAACCGATCGATACTCAGGCCAGATTGCTCAAGGCGAAAATCAAGATCGAGGATTTTTCCGATCCACTCAAGATTGAGCGTTTTCTGGCGCGCTTCGCGAGCATGTACGACATGAAACACATGAACGACCCGGATATCAGTGCGAACTCCAATCCCTTGCTCTTCGCCTCGGCCGCACAGACGCGGGATGAGAGCGCTGGCGTGGATTTTAATCTTATTCTGAGGCGCCAAAACAATTTTCGAGGACAGTGAGTTCCTCTCGAACTGAAAAAATCCGGATGCGCGCATTTTTTTCATGTCGCAATTCATTGGGCCGAAGATGAATTGAAACGTCTTCGCCTGATCTCAGGCGCGCGCGACGATCTGCGCCACGGACCCCTGTTTCACAATGAAGGCTTGGAGATCAAAGTTCCGCGAGATAACCGGATGCTCCGTCAAGAAGCCGGCGTGGCGAGGGGCGGTTACCTCGGTCCGCCGCTGATGCCGTCGTTCAGCAGCCTGCCCGGGCTGGCGTTGAATTTGGCTTCGCCGAGCGTCCGCAGATTAATCGACAGATAGAAGGTGTCATTGCGCGTGGAGCCGGTATACCAGGGCTGATAGATGGAGGAGTAATTCATCGCCACATTCATGCACTCGTCATTATAGCCGCCGCCAACGCCCCACAGAGCGGAAGCGAAAAACGACGAGTTTGCGCTATTGGCGTAAAGCGCATTGTAGATTCCGCCACGCGACATGTCGAAGGTCACGGAGCCGTTCAGATAATAGTTTTTGGTGATGTCCCAGCGCGCCGTGGTCGATAGTCCCTGACGACGAACATCGAAACCGATCTGTTGCTGGCTTGCATAATTGGCGTACTGAACGCCGAGCGTAAACGGGTTCAGATTGATCGTCGCCAGCATATCGATGCGGCGCGCGTCCAGGCTGTTCTTGTCGAAACGCCCCTTGGCGGTAAAATTGAGGAAGGACGCCGGCGCCACGACCAGGCGGCCGACATAGTCCGATGTGCGGGTGTTAAGACCAGACGCCAGGCCGACATTGGCGGCGTCCGCCATGGAGTAGGCGTTGGGGCCGGCGACTTGTTGCGACTGACCGGCCATGGCGTTGATAAATCCGCCGTTCGAGAAGCTCATGGTCGCCTGACCGCCATAATTGAGACGGGTGCCTGTCTCGAAGCGGTCGTAACCTGAGTATTTGCTCCATTCGAAGAGGGTCGAGTCATCAAAGACCAGGCTTTGCGCATCGAGATTGACGAGCGAGGGTATCGACGTCTGGCTCGGACGCGCGATCAATTGCGCGATTGGCTCGAACACAATATTTCCAATCGGCGTGCGCGCCAGCACGGGATAACGATAGTCGAATCCCATGCCTGGCGTCGCCTGACCGCGGAATGAATTGTTCTGACCGGGAATGAAGAAGGACTGATTAAAGTTCGGAATCGGTTGATTAGCGTTGTTGTAGACCGGGTAAGTTCCAGATTCGTTGTAATCGAGATAGCTGCCCATCAGACGGGTGAATGCGAAAGGCGTCCATACGCCGCCAACCGGATCGATGACCTTGCGTTTCCATAGGGCGCTGGCTACGCCGCGATTGTAATTGCCGCCGACTCCACGCAGCAAACACTGGCTCTGGTTCGGGTCCTTGTTCGGCGAATAGATCTGACAGACGTTATAAAGCGTGTACTGGCTATCCAGCGTTTGCGGCTGGATGGATTGATAATTCGGAAGACTCGCCGAAACGCTGTTGAAGTTGGCGTCCACCTCGATCTGGCCGCCAATCCCCGCTGTCTTCGCGGGATCAATGTCGAAGACCCGGTTATAATCCGTCATCGGATGGGTAACCGGCATTTGCGCCTGAATATCGCCCGGCAGCAGACCCTGAATATAATAACCGCGCATATCGAAATAGCTTCTCGGACCCTGGCCCGTCAGATAGAGCGTCGAAGAGCTTTCCCTGAAGAAAAAGTTGTTGTTCAAGGTGTTGTACAGGCCGAAGTCCTGCATGAAATAACGGTCGGTGAAGTAGGCGCCGTCCCAGCCAGTTTTCCATCGGTCGTTGATGTCGAAATTCGAGCGGCTTTGCACCATGCCGCGGAACGACCGATCGCGCGCGCCATAGGGCGCAACGGCGAAGTTTTGTCTGGCGGCGTCGCTGACATAGGCGCCGTCGGCGCGCAGCATGACTTCGCCATTATCGAAACGCTTGCGGAATTCGCCGGTCAGATAGGGAATGCCGCCTTGCGAGAAATACGTGGGCGTCAGCGTTAGATCCGTGTCTGGTGAAATGTTCCAGAAGTAGGGAAGCTTGACGCCTGCGCCGACGAACCCCGCATAGGCCAAGCTCGGCATCAGGAAGCCGGTCTTGCGCTTCACGCTAGGGTCGGGTTGGGAAAGATAGGGTATGTAGGCGATGGGCGTTCCGAGAAATTCGAACGACGCATCTTCATAATAGAGCATTTTCTCCTTGGCGTCGTGGATGACGCGCTTGGCGCGCACCTGCCACAGTCGTGGACGGGTCGGATTGTCGCTACAGGCCTCGCACGCTGTATAGGTGCCTTTATTGAACACCGTGAAATCGTTGATATGTTCCGCGCGCGGTGCGCTCATATGGGTCTGGTTGGTGGTGTCATATTGCAGGCTTTCGATAAAGCCGGCCTTGAATTCGTCGGTGAATTCGAAACGCTGGGCGCGCACCACGCTGCCGTCGACCTCTGTCAGCTTGGCGTGACCTTCCGCAAAGATTTGCTGCGCGCTCTGGTTATACACAACGCGATCAGCCTCAAGGACTTTGCCCTTGTAGAGAACCCGAACATGACCGTTGGCCGAAACCGTTTTGGCGTCCTGGTTGTAGACCATCTCATCAGCTTCGACGACCATGCGTTCAGGGCCGGCGTCGCTGGCCGCCAGCGCCGTCTTCAGGGGCAGTAGCACGAGGAGGATAATCGCCACGGCGCGCGCGCAAGCTGATTTCTTCGCGCCGATGGCGCGCAGATGGTTTAGCAGTCGGGCGCCGATTGGCGTCATCGCCCGCACCTGTTCATCGCCGGCTCCAGCGTCTTGGGCATGGTTCCTGAAATCGCTGGTAAAACTCTCCTGACGAACGAAGGAGATTCGTTCGAACCGTCGAATTTTCCATGAGTTACGCGTAAAAAATAAACCATGAAGCCTTGTCGGGCGCCAGTGATAAGGCCCCGGCGAGCAAAGAAACCTTCGATCAGCGCTAACAAATGATAAATATCCGGCTCCACAAGAGCGCGTCGAATAAACGACCAGGCGGTCGTCAGCATGGGTTGCTCGACGACAGCAGGCGCGACGCGCAAGGGAGCTTGCCCGTATGGTTTGGCGATCCGATACACCCGAACGAAGATGCCGCCGTTTTGCGCTAAAATCATGGCCGGGCGGACAGATTCAGGCTTAAAACGGCCTGACCCCGTAAGGCCCCCGCCCGGGCCGGCGCGGGGACCACGATCCTCGATTTTCCGTCTGATAACGTTCAGCTTCGTTTCCCTCTCACGGACGCCTGGTTCTGAGGCTTTGAAGAGCCCGTGACCCGCAAAGACAGTGTCTTGCTACGTGCCGGAAAGGGATCGTTCAAGACGCATGAGCTGGTGTCATCGGGGAAAAGTCATTGATTTACAGAGTGTTGTATTTTCGTCACGCCGCCTTTGAGCTTTGGCGGCGGATGCTTTTGTCGCAATCAGGCATCAGAGGTCGGGATCGCTTCGCCTGTCGTGGCGACAGCGATCGTTGAAAAGGGGAAAACCCGCCGCAGCGGTTGGCGGTCGGATAGACTCTCAGCGCGGTCAAACCTAGACGCCGGAGAGGATCTGAGGAATAGCGACGGTCGTCCGAGGCAAAGAGGCGCCCGGGATTACGTCGGGTGAGTCCGCCGGCTTTCTGCATTGCCAGAATTATCGGCCTCGGCACAACAGGCAGGATTGCGGCCGAAAAATGACAGCATGGGCCAAAGCCGCGACAACTGTGGCGTCAGAGCTTTGGCGGCGCGGTAATCAGTTCGAGATAATTGTAGCTTGAGCACATGCCAGCGTAACGATTTTCCGGCAATTTGCAGGCGGGTGGGGCCATCACAAGCGAGGGGTAGGTCTTCTTTTTTGAAACGGCGTAGGCGTCCTTGTTGACACGATCCGCCGCGCAGGCCGTTGTCGCCAAGGCGCCGACAATGATGATCAGCTTTTTCATCGATCCGAAACATCCCCGACCCGACACCAGGGCACTTTCATTCGAATGATGGTTTTTTTCAGGTGCCCGCGCGCCCCGTCGACGAAAGGCTGAGCCCCGGGAGCAAGGGGTCGTCAGAGAACTCCCGTATGATATTATGTCGCCAGAAGCGCTCGCCGTTCATTCAGCAAACAGCCTCCATCCGGTCGTACGGTCCGGCTCTACGAAAAAGCGAATCTGGGGAGAAGCCGTGATCTATTATGCGATCAAGTTTTGCATTTCAGCGTCTCTGATTGTTCTGATCTCTGAAATCGCAAGACGCTCGACCGGATTTGCGGCTCTGATCGCCTCCTTGCCGCTGACTTCCCTCCTTGCGTTCGTCTGGCTTGGCGTTGAGGGCGCGCCACCGGAGAAAATAGCGGAACTATCTGGTCAGATTTTCTGGTTGATTGTTCCTTCCCTCGTCCTTTTTCCTTTATTGTCCTTACTGTTGAGATCGGGCGTCAATGTGTGGGTCAGTCTTGTGGCGGCGTCGGCGGCCACGGTTTTGGCGTATTTGGCTTTACTGCCGCTACTGAGAAAGTTCGGTCTTGTCGAATGACGGCCGGAGGTCGCGCGCCGACCGGGTTTAGGCTGGCCGGCGCGAAATTTTCAGGCGTTTTTCAGCGAGATCCCGACGCCTACCCAGCTCATGCCGGCAAAAAACAGATCGACACCGAGGAAGGCGCCGATCACCCATAGGCTCGATACCGGCCATTGGGCGAGAATCGCCGCGCCGAGCAACAGAGATAGCGCTCCCGAGATGGCGATCGCGATGCGGGGCGCGTTTTCTGGCAACTGAAAGGCCAGATAGCCTCGCACCAAACCCGAAGCGATCAAACTGATCCCGATCATCAGGGTGAAGATCCCTGCCGCGAGAAGAGGGTTTTGTATGGCTCCAACGCCGGCGACGATGTAGAGCGCCCCGATGGCCAGCCAAAGGAAGAATTTTCGCCAGGAGCGCATGGCGAATCCATGCGCCACTTCGACGATCCCGCTCACGATCATGGCCGCCCCGACAACAAAGATGCTGGAAATCGTGGTCAGGGTAACGCTTCCCAGCGCGATCGATCCGGCAAGGCACAACAAAAGACCAAAGGCGACCGTCCAGCCCCAATTTTTCTTCAGCTCAGAAAAATCAAGCTCCTCAAGCGATGATCCGACTGAATAACTCATGGTTCCTCCTCATCAGGCCACAGGTGGACGTGTGTAAGTCAACGTCGCGCCCGCTTCGCGAAAGAATTTCGCGAACAAAACAGCGAAATGACCCGATCTGAGGGATATAGACATCAGCTGGACCAAAAAGAAGAACAGTCCAGTGTGTGAAATCTGTCTGTTAATATGTTGAAATATATTGATAATCATGCGTGGCTTCGCTTTGCGCGCCACCAGGGCGTCTTCTGATGTGCGCTGACGCACATCAATCAAGGCTGGCGGGTCTTAACCCTTCATTCAGGATAATTTCGGGAGGTTGGCCATGACATACAGCTTCGAGACCCATTACGACCGTGATTCAGTTCGGCGACAATTCAGACTGTCGATCGGCCTGATTCTGGCTATGGCGGTCGCCGCATTTGTTCTGGGCATCTCCTTGCCAGTCGATAACGGCCGCCACGCGCAGAAGTTCAACGCTTCGGGCGAGATGCTGGGGAGACTGGTCCTCATGGATCCATAAAAATCATGTCTCTTGCCGCTGTGCTGCTACGAGGCGGCGAGCGCCTCGGGTGTAAAAGGCGTGTGTTCCGGGAATTTGCGAGCTGCGATAAATCGGTCCTGTGACCCGTCCCTGTGACCAGTCCCTGTGACGAAGTGGAACATGACGAGCCATTAGCGAACAAAACGAAGCCCAACAGTTTGCAGTCCGCATACTCTTGCAAGATATGACCCATCAGGCCAATTGCGGATCTTAGGGCCGCATGCAGCACTTTAGATCGCTTGCCGTTCCCCAGACCTCTTGCCGGTTCCCTGGACCTCTTGCCGATCCTGACAACCTCGGTCATTTTCGGCAATGAGGGCTCTTTTGCAGGGGGTTGTCGCCGCCGCAAACGGCTGCGGGAATCATACGGTTTGAGATGACGATTACTGATACGCTTTATGCCGCCTTCGCATCCAATCAGCTTCTGGTCGGCGGCGTTGGAACGCTTGCTTTCGGATCGGCGATGTATCTTTTGCGCGCCGTGCCCGAGAGTATCGCCGATATCCTTGGAAGAACGCTCTGGACCACGGTTTTTGTTGAAAGCCTGTCCAATGAATATCGCGATGTCGATGCTTTTATCGAGCGACATCGGCTCGATTTTTTCAGCCGCTCACTGGAAATCAAGGATGGCGCCCTCAAGACAGGCTTTGGCGGCGGCTGGGGACGTTATGACGGGATTCTTTTCAAATACGCAAAGACCAAGTCCACGCAGCAGATTGCGCCTTTCGAAACCATTACCGTGTCCTTCCTTACGCGCGATCGTGCGCTTGTTGAGCGCTTTTTACAGGACTGCCGACCCGAGGAGCATAAAAACGCGATTTACGTCTCCATGTATGCGGCCGGCGGGTGCAGCGGCGGCCTGAGACGACGCAAACGCGGATTGCATACGGTTTTCGTTGAGGAAGAGATTAAGGAACGGCTTGTTCGCCGGTTAAACTGGTTCATCGGCGCCGAAGAATGGCACGCAACCCGAGGCGTTCCGTGGAAACTGGGAATGATCCTACATGGCCCGCCGGGCACAGGTAAAACGAGCCTTATTCATGCGCTCGCCTCCGAATTCGGTTTTGACATCAAATACATTAAATCACTGCATGGTTTGGGCGCAGCTTTTATGACCGGGACGCGCAATGATCTTTTTGTGATCGAGGATATCGACACGATCGCCAACGGTCTGAAGCGGGACGCCGGCAAGGACCGCGAGCCGGTCGAGGATCGCGGCCTCTCGGGCGCGCCCCTGCATGAAATTCTTAACGCCATGGACGGCATGCAAACGCCGGACGGGCTTAAATTCATTGTCACCACGAACCACATCGACCGGCTCGACCCGGCGATCATTCGCCCTGGACGCATCGACGATGTGGTCGAGATTGGCACGCTCTCCAGAGAGAGCGCGCGGCGAATGTTTCGGGCTTTCTACGGCCACGACGGTATCGGGGACTACGTCCCGCGCACCGGCGCCGAGTTGCAATTGATGTTTTCGACGATGAGCGCTCAAGACGCAGAAGCGGCTTTGAACCATGCGCCGGCGTCACGAAATTGAGGCGCCGCGTAGTTCAACGGATCGCAAAAAGACCAGCTGACGCAGTTCCTCGGCGCCATTGGTTCAGTGCGCTGCGCACGCGACGCAGGGCTCAGGATTCGAGATATTTCTGCATCAACTCTGCTTTCTGTCGATCGAATTCATCTTCGTCGATGAGGCGCGCTTCCCTTTGTTTCACAAGCGCCGCCAGCGCGGCCAAATGTTCGTTTTCAGGGACGGCTGCTGCGGCGATGCCCAGTTTTTGGCCTTTCAGCAACAGGTTGATTTTATTTTCGATGAACTGGGCCGAAAGCGTGTGAACATTCTCGATGACGAGATTGGCCGTTCCCTCCTTGATCACAAGATTCGTCATGATCCGACCAGGAATGGACTGGATGGATTTGATGTCTTCCAGCCGGATTGTTTTGGATTTCAAACCGAAAAAAATGCCCCTGCAGAGCATAAGCAGACGCCGGTCGGTCACCAGAATCAACCAAAGATCATTGTTAAAGAGCCCTTCGCCAATGGCGAAAATATCTTCTTCCGGGAAAATGGCGTCTTCGACATCGTTCAGGGCGCGGCTGGAAAGCGTCAGGTGGCCAGAACTTTTTTGAACGATCTCGTTTAATTTCTTCCGGACGTCCTCCGGTTTCGCGCTCTTGAAATCAAACACCTGGTCCTCCCGAATATATGCTTGCCGCTGCGATCCGCCCCGCCGCAAGGCCACCACCCCGGCCCGAGTTCCCGTCACCTCTGTGACGGATGCCCAAGTCCCGTTTCCTTTGTCCGGGACATTGGTCCCCGGGCGTCTTGGCGCCGGTTGGTCGGCCCGCCGCGTCAGACCCATCGCAGGAGTTGCGCACATAAGATAGTTTGTTCTCGAAAGGCGGCGACCCCTCCGATGGGCATTGCGATATCGTGCGGGAAACGATTTGCCTTCTGTGTCGCCGACTCACCTGTCCCGTTTCCTTGTCCTGCGGCGCGACGTTTTGATGGCGCGCAATTGTCGCAACCAGTTATTATGATTTTAAATCAGTTGTTTATGCGCTCCGGGGACGATCTTGACTTCGTTGGGGCTCAAACCTAATGTGCGGCCGGATTGAAAGGGTCGACGTCTGCGTCGGGCCTTCATGCCCGTTAATCGGGACCTTCCGCCCCGCCTGAGACCGGCTTTCGCCACATCGATGATTCCGCGTGACCTCTAGCGCGATGGAGACCGCCGATGATTGACGACCGGGACGACGCGGAACAGGCCGCGCTGAATGCGCGTCTTGAAAATCTTGGCGCGGCCTTGCGTCGGGTAGAAGAGGAAAAATCCGCCCGGGATGCTCCGCCCCCGGCGCGAAAGGGTCTCTCGCACGCCATGCGAGTGGGCCTCAACGCGGTGTCGGAGTTCGTCGGGGCTGTCATCCTCGGCGGCGTCATGGGGTGGCAGGCCGATAAATGGCTGGGCACCGAGCCCTGGTTGTTGATCGTTCTGCTCGGCTTGGGTGTCGCCGCAGGCTTTTATAATGTCTATCGCGTCGCGCGACCGAGAAACGGGACAGCGGACGCCGGAGATTTTGATCAGGACGCCTGAGGCGTCGACAGAAGGGCCGGGCGGCGACGTTCGGGCAGGGCGATGAGCGCGGAAGAAACGGTATCCCAGCCTAATCCGATTGAGCAGTTTGAGCTGCACCGGATCTTTCCTCTTGAGATCAATGGAGTAGAGACCTCCTTCACAAACGCTTCGCTGTTCATGTTGCTGGCGGCGCTGGGCGTGGTGGCGCTCATGGTTCTCGCCACATCTCGAAAAGCGATTGTGCCGGGCCGAATCCAGGCTCTGGCTGAGATGCTCTATGAGTTCGTAGCGAACATGGTGCGCCAGACGGCGGGCAAGGAGGGCATGAAGTTCTTCCCCTTCGTCTTCACACTGTTCTCCTTTATCCTTATCTCCAATCTGATCGGCCTCGTGCCTTACACCTATTCGGTGACAAGTCAGATCGTCGTCACCTTCGCCTTCGCCGCATTGGTCCTGACGCTTGTGGTTGCCTATGGCGTTTACCGCAACGGGCTCGGATTTCTGAAGCTTTTCGTGCCGCATGGCGTGCCGTTGCCGGTTCTGGTGGTGCTGGTGCCGATTGAAATCATCTCCTTCCTGTCGCGTCCGATCTCGCTTTCGGTGCGTCTGTTCGCCAATATTCTCGCCGGCCACATCACCCTTGCCGTCTTCGGCGGCTTTGTGGTGCTATTGCTTGCCTCGAAAGGCTGGGCCTTTCTGGCTCCGGTGCCGTTGCTGGCGATTGTCGCGCTTTACGCCCTCGAACTGCTTGTCGCCTGCCTTCAAGCATTCGTGTTTTCTGTCCTCACCTGCGTTTATCTAAACGACGCAATTCACCCGGGCCACTGATAAACGATCAACAATAAACGTCGGCCTCTTCAACAGAACCGGAGAAAGATCATGTCAGAATATCAACTCATCGGCGCGGGCCTCGCCGCGATCGGCACCGGCGCCGCCGCGATCGGCGTCGGCATCATTTTCGGAAACTTCGTCAATGGCGCCTTGCGTAACCCGTCGGCGGCGTCGAGCCAGTTCACCAACGCCATCATCGGCGCGGCGCTGGCCGAAGGTCTTGGCATCTTCGCGTTTCTGATCGCGATCCTGCTCTTCCTGAAAGCCTGATCTGGCGCATCGTCGGCCCAGCCGGTCGACAGAGGTCGCTAAGCTTGTCCGCCGCGCAGGAATCTCGCGGCGGACATCCATTATGTTCCGCCAGCCGTGACGTCCGCCAGGACGAGCGATCGGGATCAGACCCATGATGTTGAAAATTATTTCTCCCGCCTTCGCCGCAGAGAGCGAGCCGGAAACGCATGAGACCGTCGGCGCAGCTGGCGGCGAGGCGCATCACGAGGGAGGTTTCCCGCCCTTCCAGCAGGAAAATTTTGCGCCGCAGATTGTCTGGCTAATTGGCATTTTTGCGATTCTTTATCTCCTGATGTCGCGCGTGGCTTTGCCGCGCGTTGGCGGCATTCTCGAAAATCGTGAAACCAAAATCGCCTCCGATCTGGAAGCGTCGCGCGAGATGCAGTCCAAAGCACAGGCTGCGGCCCGGGCCAATGAAGAGAGCATCCGCCTGCGTCGCGAAGAAGCCCAGGCTATTGGTCGGGACGCCCAGCAGAAAATCGCGTCTGAAGCCGCCGCGCAACGCACGCGCGCCGAGGCTGAGGCGGCTGAGAAGATTCGCGCCGCCGAAGCGCGTATCAGCGCCGCAAAGGCTCAGGCGCTGGGTAACGTTGAACAGATCGCTGTTGATGCGGCGGCGTCGATCATTGAAAAGCTCTCGGGCGTAAGCGTCGATAGGGATCGTCTTGTCGCCGAACACCGCAGCGTCAAGTCGAGCTAAAGGAGAAGGCCCGATGCCCGCAATTCAATTCGACGCCGAATTTTACGTTCTGGTCGGGTTCGCGCTGTTTCTGGGCGTATTGCTTTGGACAGGCGCGCATTCCAAATTCACCGCCGTGATTGACTCGCGTATCGACCGGATCAAGAGCGAACTGGCGGAGGCGGAGCGTTTGCGCGGCGAAGCTGAGGCGCTGCTCGCCTCCTTCGAGAAGAAGCGCGAAGAAGCTGAGGCGGAAGCCAGGTCTATCGTCGCTCAGGCGAAAGAGGAGGCCGAACTGCTCGCCGCCGAGGGTCGTCGCAAGCTCGATGACTTCATGACCCGCAGCGTTCGGCAGGTCGAACAAAAAATCGCGCAGGCCGAGGCTCAGGCCGCCGCCGAAGTGCGCGCGGCCGCGGCCGACGCCGCAGTCAAGATCGCCGAAGGCGTTTTAAGCAAGGGCGGCGTCGCCGGTAAAGACTTTGTCGCCTCCGGCATCAGCCAGATCAAGGCGCTCGGTCACTGATCGCGCCCGCCGGATCGGCGGGCTTGAGGAGCGTGGCGTGAAATTTACTGCGCCGGTTGCGGCGCAGGCTCCTGAGTAAGGGCTGGCGCGTCGCGCCGGCCTTTTTTCTTTGCTGATTTCGGGCGTGGTTCGGCATTATCGGCGGCCACGCCCTCAGCGAAGCCGACGATGATCTCGTAATCTTCCTGCGGACGTTTGCCGACCAGAGGAGCGAAGATCGGGTCCGCCAGCAGCCGGAAATCGCCGCGCGTCCCGCTTGCAGGAATGGTCGCTGTCGCGCGATAGGCTTTGCTTGAGACTTCGGCGTAGGTTTTGAGGTTACGCAAGGCGACGCGAATGGTCGCGCCATAGTTTCCCGGCGCGCCGGCAGGGCCCAGAACAGCGCCGCCTTCGATGCCGACCTTGATGACAACATTGCCGTTGTCGACAATGCATTCGCGCGCTGTTTGATCGATCATGAGCTGATAGCGCACATTGTGCGGATCCGCGTCGGCGGGGAAGCGAATGTTTGATGCGCCATTGTCGATGAACACCGACGGACAATCCTGCGTGACATTAGGGCCGCTCTGCTCCTGACCGCCGAACATGGACGGCAGTTTCAGGGAAGGCATGTCGATCGCCCAGGCCGCGTCGGCGACGAGGCAACCGGCAACAATGATTGGCCCCAGACGGCGAACAAAATAGCGTTGGGCGGGACCTTGGGCTCTATCCGTCAACAATCGGTTGGCTCCGTCAGGGTAGTTTGGCGAATCCATCCTTGAAGCCGCCAAGCGTGAGGGGAAGACCAATGCCCTCGTCGGGCACCTGGTGAATGATGTAGGTGGCTGTCCTGCCGGTTTTCAACTGGTCGATCAGCTTGTCGTCCATTGTCACTTCCGCGACGCAACCGCTCGGAAGACATTTGACGAAACCGGCCCGGCCAATATCGGCGTCGTCGATTTTGAGGCCAAGCCCGTTCGGCAACAGCACGCCCAGCGGCGCGATCACCCGCATCAGTCGGCTTTTGCCATCGCTGGTTTTGAGGATGATGACGACGAGGTTGGCGTTGGCCTTGTCCTCCGCAACCACGCTCTGGATCAGGGCGCATTGCTCACGCGTCGCCCCCGCCGGTTGCTCGCAACGCAACTCCCAGTCGCCGAATTTTCCCTTGACCACGCCCTGGGCATGGATGGGGTCGCTTGGCAGAACCATCGCGAGGACGCCGCTGAACGCCGCGACCAGTTGTCGCAATATGGCGGATTTTTTCGCACTGCGAAAATTCATGATGATGGTCCCGGCGGCATTCGTTTCGCTCCCGGAATCCCCGGCGTCGCCGCCGATCAAGGACGGTTCAGCCAAATCCGGGCGTCGATTCTGCGTAACAAATGGACCTGAACTGTCAAGCGCATGGCGCGGATCGACCGGGCGCCCGCAGCGCTTTTCTTTGCGTCGCTTTGATGTATAAATGTGCGCTGCAGCAATTGCGCTCCCCGGGTGATTGTGGTTGAACCGGCGGAAATCGCGGCGGTAGAGCCGGAGAGCCTGGCGTGATCGCGAAATTGCTTTGAAAACAAGTTGAACTGCAAAGGTGCGAAAGGCGACCTGCATGTCCACGGACACACGTCAATTCATCACTCGCGGCGCGCTGACGGCCGCCGTCGCGCTTCCCGTTGTTTTGCTTGCCGGAATGGCCTGGGCTCAGGTTGAAGGCCAGCCGACGCCGGGCGGCGTCGGGTTGCCGGCGACGGTGACCGAAGTCGGGCATGAAACGCAATTCTTCTACAACTCCATCCTGTTGCCGATCATCACTTTCATCGCCCTGTCGGTCCTTGGGCTGCTGATTTACGTCTGCTGGAAATTCAATGAGCAGGCCAATCCGGTGCCCTCGAAGCTCACGCATCACACGGGCCTCGAAATCGTCTGGACGTTGGTCCCGATCCTGATTCTGGTTTTCATCTCGATTCCCTCCTTCCGCCTCCTGACCAAACAGGTGGAGATTCCGGAAGCAGCGATTACGATCAAGGTAACCGGCAACCAGTGGTATTGGTCCTATAAATATCCTGAGGATCAGGGCGGCGGTTTCGGCTTCGATCAGCTGATGAAGGCCGATACGGATCTGATGCCGGGGGATGTGCGACTGCTCTCGGTGGACAACGAAGCCGTCGTGCCGATTAATGAAGTCGTCAAGCTGCAAATCACGGCGAACGACGTCATTCATTCCTTTGTCATTCCGGCTTTCAGCATTCGTATGGACGCCGTGCCGGGACGACTGAACGAAACCTGGTTCAAGGCAGAGAAGGAAGGCCTCTATTACGGGCAGTGCTCGAAGATTTGTGGCAAGGACCACGCCTTCATGCCGGTGGCCATCCGTGTGGTGAGCCGCGAGAAATACGAGGAATGGCTGGCGGAATCGAAAAAGAAATTCGCCGCCGCCGAAGCGCCGGTCAAACTGGCCGAGAGCAATACGATCCGCTAGATTCGCAAGACTAAAACGTCACGACACGTCGAGGAACAAGAACATGGCGAGTTCAACAGCCGGGGCGCATGATCATCCGACGGGATTGCGTCGTTTTCTCTTCTCCACCAACCACAAGGACATTGGCACGCTTTACCTGATCCTCTCCGTTATCGGCGGCATGGTCGGGTTGCTGATGTCTGTCGCGATCCGGGCCGAACTCATGCATCCTGGCATGACAGTGTTCCCGGGTCTGGCGCAAATTCTCAACGGCGCGGACCCGTCCATGGCGACGGACGCCGGCAAGAATCTCTACAATGTTTTCATCACCGGCCATGGCGTTCTCATGATCTTCTTCATGGTCATGCCGGCCTTGATGGGCGGTTACGCCAACTGGTTCGTGCCGATCATGATCGGCGCGCCGGATATGGCCTTCCCGCGTCTCAACAACATCTCCTTCTGGTTCCTTGCGGTGTCGCTGATCCTGCTGGTGATGTCGCTGTTCGTCGAAGGCGCGCCCGGCATGCTTGGCTTCGGCGGCGGCTGGGTGTTCTATCCGCCGCTCTCGTCCAACATCGGCCATCCGGGGCCAGCGATGGATTTCGTCATTCTCTCGCTGCATCTCGCCGGCGCCTCGTCGATCCTCGGTTCGATCAATCTGATCACGACGATCTTTAACATGCGCGCGCCGGGCATGACTTTGCACAAAATGCCGTTGTTCGCGTGGTCGATGCTGGTGACGGCTTTCCTGCTCGTGCTGACGCTGCCGGTGCTCGCCGGCGCAATCACGATGCTGCTGACCGACCGTAACTTCGGCACCATGTTCTACGATCCGGCCGGCGGCGGCGATCCGCTTCTCTTCCAGCATCTCTTCTGGTTCTTCGGGCATCCGGAGGTCTACGTGCTGATTCTTCCGGCTTTCGGTCTGATCAGCCATATTGTCTCGACCTTCTCGCGCAAGCCGGTGTTCGGTTATCTCGGCATGGCCTATGCGATGGTCTGTATCGGCTTCCTTGGTTGTATCGTGTGGGCGCACCACATGTACACCGTTGGCCTGTCGCTCAATGCCCAGCGCTACTTCGTTTTCGCCACGATGGTGATCGCGGTGCCGACAGGCATCAAGATCTTCTCCTGGATTGCGACGATGTGGGGCGGTTCAATATCCTTCCGCGCGCCAATGATCTGGGCTATCGGATTTATCTTCGTGTTCACCATGGGCGGCGTCACCGGCGTCGTTCTTGCGAACGCAAGCGCCGATCGTCAGTTGCACGAAACCTATTATGTCGTCGCGCACTTCCACTACACAATGTCGCTTGGCGCAGTGTTCGGGGTCTTCGCAGGGTTCTACTACTGGTTCCCCAAGATGACCGGCTATCTCTACAACGAGACATTGGCGAAGATTCACTTCCTCATACTCTTCGTTGGCGTTAATCTGACGTTCTTCCCCCAGCACTTCCTTGGCCTTGCCGGCATGCCGCGTCGTTATGTCGACTACCCGGACGCCTTCGCGACCTGGAATTATCTCTCGTCGATCGGCGCTTATATCGGCGCGTTCAGCATGATCGTGTTTTTCTACACGGTCATCGAAGCCTTCCTTCGCAAGCGTGAGGCAGGGGCGAATCCTTGGGGTCCGGGCGCAACGACGCTGGAGTGGACATTGCCGTCGCCGCCGCCGTTCCACCAGTTCGAAACGCTTCCGCGGATCACCGGAACGGAGCACTAGGCTCGAAAAACCCGCCGGCGCGTAAGCTCGCGCCGGCGTTGATAACGCCCAACGGCGTGCAACAGCCAGGACTGCAACAGCAGGGACGATGTAACCGGCAATGAGCGACGTATCCTACCTGGACAACGGAGAACTGCCGCGTATCCCTGTGGCGGAACCAGCCGACTACATCCGCCTTCTCAAGCCCCGCGTGATGTCGCTGGTGGTGTTCACCGCGCTAGCGGGATTGCTGCTGGCGCCGGTTCCGCCGCATCCCCTGATCGCTTTTGTGGCGCTGCTGTCGATCGCAATCGGCGCTGGCGCCTCCGGCGCGCTCAATATGTGGTATGACGCCGATATCGACGCCAAGATGGAACGCACCAGCAAGCGACCAATTCCCGCCGGTCGTCTCGACCCGGAATCGGCGCTGGCCTTTGGCGTGGTGCTGTCGATCCTCTCGGTGTTCACGCTTGGCTTCGCGACCAACTGGCTTGCCGCCGCGCTGCTCGCCTTCACGATTTTCTTTTATGTCGTCATCTACACAATGTGGTTGAAGCGCTGGACGCCGCTCAACATTGTGATTGGCGGGGCCGCCGGCGCTCTGCCGCCCATCGTTGGCTATGCGGCGGCGACCGGCGAGATTAATCTTGCCAGCGTCGTGCTGTTCGCCATCATTTTTATCTGGACCCCGCCGCATTTCTGGGCGTTGGCGATCCTGAAAATCGAGGATTACGACCGCGCCGGCGTGCCGATGCTGCCTAATGTCGCGGGACTGGCGCGCACGCGTCTGGAAATTCTGCTCTACACGCTGGTGCTGGCGCCGCTCGGTCTTGCGCCATGGCTGCTTGGTTTCGCCTCCCCGGTCTATGGCTTTGTCGCCATGGCGGGCGGCGTGATGATCGTCAATATCGCCGCCCGCATGTTCAGAGCCCGCGATGCAGCGGATATGCGCCGCGCCGCCGGCCGCATGTTCGGCTTTTCGATTTTGTATCTCTTTGGCCTTTTTCTAGTGCTCGTGATCGAACGGGCGCTGCATCTTCTTGCGCTGATCTGAGAGGGAGCAAGCGGATGAGCGAAAATAAGGACGAGAGGGAAAGACCAACGGACGGCGTCATGCTAACGCATGAACAGCAACGCGGCCGTCGCGCCCGCAATATCGCGATTGGCGTAGGAGTGGCCTTACTGGTCGTTCTGTTCTACGCCATCACTGTCGTCCGGCTCGGCGGCGTAGTCGCCAATCGAACCCTCTGAGCCGCTGATGCTGAAGCCGTCGCCCGACACTAAAAGCAAGCAACGCAACATTGCGGCGTGGTTGCTTGTCGGCTCGGCGGCAATGCTGGCGCTCTCCTTCGCCTCTGTGCCGCTCTACCGCGCCTTCTGCGCCGCGACCGGTTTTGGCGGCACGCCGCAGACGGCCCAAAACAGCTCCGCAATCACAAAGCCCGGCGATCGGCGCCTGACGGTGCGTTTCGACTCGAATGTTGCACGCGATCTTCCCTGGCGGTTCGAGCCGGAAGTATCGAAACTGTCGCTTCGCACCGGCGAAACCGCCACTGTCTACTTCAAGGTGTCGAGTCTCTCGGATCGCGAAACAAGCGGGCAGGCGGCCTATAACGTCAGTCCAGATCAGGCAGGCGCCTTTTTCGTCAAGGTTGCCTGTTTTTGCTTCGAGGAAAAGCGTCTGGGTCCGCATGAGACGGCTGAATGGCCGGTTGTTTTTTATCTCGATCCCGCCCTCGAAAAGGAAGAGTCCATGGCGCGCGTCGAGGAAGTCACCCTGTCCTATTCGTTTTTCCCGACAAAAGCCGCCGCGCGCGGCGCCGATGCCGGAAAACCGAAGGGCTGATCATCCATCGCCGCGCTCGACGCGGTTAAGGCGACAAGAAAGCGCCCGGGCGCCCGGGCGCATGACGAGGAAGAGAAACAATGGCCGGACACGCGAAACCCGATCACGATTACCATCTGGTTGATCCGAGCCCGTGGCCGATCACCGGCGCCTTTTCGGCGCTTGTCATGGCGTTCGGCGCGATCGCCTGGATGGCTCAGCACAAGGGATCGCCAATCTATGGCTTCACCTATGGCGGCACGACGTTTTGCGTTGGCTTCGCCTCGGTGCTGGGCGTCATGTACGCATGGTGGAGCGATATCGTCCGCGAGGCGGAGCGCGAGGGCCATCACACAGCGGTCGTTCAGTTGCATCACCGCTATGGCATGATCCTTTTCATCCTGTCCGAGGTGATGTTCTTTGTCGCGTGGTTCTGGGCCTTTTTCGACTCTTCGCTGTTTCCGGCGGATCCGGCGCAGGTGACCCGCACTGAAATTTTCCAGGGCGTCTGGCCGCCGAAGGGCGTTGAAGTCCTCAGCCCCTGGAAGCTGCCGTTGCTCAACACGTTGATCTTGCTTACCTCGGGCGCGACGCTGACCTGGGCCCATCATGGTCTGCTCAACAATGATCGCGGCGTCCTCAAAAAGGGCCTGATGGCGACCATCGGTCTGGGGCTGCTGTTCACCTGTATTCAAGGTTACGAATACGCCCATGCGCCTTTCGCCTTCTCTTTCGATCCGGCGCATCCGGCGGCGACCAATTATGGCTCGACCTTCTTTATGGCGACAGGTTTCCATGGTTTCCATGTTATTGTCGGCACGATTTTCCTGATTGTCTGCCTGTTCCGTACAATGAAGGGCCACTTCAAGCCCGAGCACCATCTCGGCTTTGAATTCGCCGCTTGGTACTGGCATTTCGTCGACGTCGTGTGGCTGTTCCTCTTCTGCTGCATATATGTCTGGGGGAACTGGGGCGGCGCGATGGAATAGGCGCTGCGCATATGCCCTGACTGAAATTGCGGTCACGGGTCTCCCGTGACCGTTTTCGTTTGGAGAGTCTTCGATGTCCGAAGAACATGTATATCCGCCGGGGTACATCTATCGCGATGGCTTGAGCGGTCATTGTCCGCGTTGCAGCAAGGGGCGCATGTTCGATGGCTTGCTTGCGGTTGCGCCCAGATGCGAGGCATGCGGCCTCGATTTTTCCTTCGCAGACACCGGCGACGGTCCGGCGATTTTCGTTATGACCATCGCCGGTTTCATTATTGTAGGTCTGGGCCTTTACATTGAGGTCGCCTATCAGCCGCCTTATTGGGTGCATGTCGCGATTTTTCTTCCGCTGTCGGCGATCGTCTGCATCGGGTTGCTGCGACCGGCCAAGGGTCTGTTGATCGCGCTGCAATATTTCAACAAGGCCGAGGAAGGCCGGCGCGAGTCATGACGCGCGGCGCGAGAGCGCTTCTCGTTCCCGGCGCCGCAACCGCGCTCGCCTTCGCGCTGTTGACGACGCTCGGGTGCTGGCAGTTACGCCGACTTGGAGAAAAAGAGGCGCTTGTTGCGCGCATTGAGTCACGGCTGGACGCGCCGCCGCAAGCGCCGCCCTCCCTCGCGGAATGGGGGACGCTGTCGCCCGCTGATTACGATTTCCGCCATGTCCGCGTTACAGGCCGCTATCTCCCTGCGCCCGAGGCCTTGCTCTATGCGCAACCGCCGCAGGGGTTTGGGCGCGAACCTGGCTATATTGTTTTGACGCCTTTCGAATTTTCCGATGGCGGCGTCGCGCTTGTCGAACGCGGTTTCGTTCCCGAATCAAATAAGCAGACCTATGGTCCGCCGCCCGCCGGCGATATAACCCTCGTCGGCCATCTTCATGCGCCGCAGTCGCGCAATCCCTTCACGCCTGCCGACTCCCCGGCTCAGCGCATTTGGTATACCCGCGAACCCGCTGCGATCGCCGCGGCGCTCAAACTTCCCGGAGCGGCGCCCTTCAGCCTGGCGCCAGACCCAGGGGGTAGGCTCGATCCCGGCCAGCCCCGACCGGCTCCGGGCGCGCCGCAGATCGTCAATAATCACCTCTCCTATGCGGTGACGTGGTTTGGCCTCGCTGGCGTTCTGCTGATCGTTTTTGCGCTCTTCGCGCGCGGCCGATTGTCCTCGCAAGACAGGCGGTCCTAACAAGGCCCTTGCGACGTCGGCGGATGTGCTATGAAAAGCCTCGACAGGGCCGGTCGGCGGCGGATTTGACGGACATTTTCCTTGCGCTATCTCTCGACACGCGGTGAAGCCGCGCAGCTTGGTTTCGACGATGTATTGCTTGCTGGACTAGCCGTCGATGGCGGACTTTATACGCCACTCGCCTATCCGCATGTCGCGCCCGTCGATATCGCAGCCTTGGCCGGCGTCCCCTACGCAGACGCCGCTGCGCGGCTGATCGCGCCTTTCATGAGCGGGACAATCGGCGCCGATCTGCTGCGCGCCCAGACCGAAGCCGCTTGCGCGAGCTTTAGACATCGCGCCATTGCGCCCCTGTCGCAGATTGCTGACAATCTGTTCGTGCTGGAGCTTTTTCACGGGCCGACGCTCGCCTTCAAGGATCTGGCGATGCAACTCCTCGGCCGCATGATGAACGATGTGCTGGAGCGGCGGAACCTGCGCGCCACCATCGTCGGCGCGACTTCCGGCGATACGGGCGCCGCCGCGATAGAGGCTTTTCGTGGCCTTGAGCGCGTCGACGTGTTTATTCTTTATCCGAACGGCCGCGTTTCGGACGTGCAACGTCGTCAGATGACGACAGTCGCCGACGACAATATCCACGTCATCGCCCTTGAGGGCTCCTTCGACGACGCGCAGAATATCCTCAAACGCCTGTTTCGTAATGCGCCATTTCGCGAGAGCGTTCGCCTTGCCGGCGTGAATTCGATTAACTGGGCGCGTATCGTCGCGCAAACGGTTTATTATTTCACCAGCGCCGTCGTTCTCGGCGCGCCGCATCGTCATCTCTCCTACGCTGTGCCAACCGGCAATTTCGGCGACGTGCTCGCCGGTTATGTCGCTAAACGTATGGGGTTGCCCATCGATCGCCTGATTGTCGCCACCAACGCCAACGATCTTCTGGCGCGAGCGCTGGAGACCGGTCGTTACGAACCGCGCGGCGTTACTCCCACGCAGTCTCCGTCGATGGATATTCAGGTCTCGTCGAATTTCGAACGACTGCTCTTTGATGTGACGGGACGCGATCCGGCGGCGATCCGGGCTCTGTTCGCCTCGCTTGATCAATCGGGCGGTTTCGATATCCCCAGGGGACCGCTTGCTGCGATTCGCAGCGAATTCGACGCGCATTCGGTCAATGAGGCGGCGACGACCGACGAAATCGCCCGTACCTTTCGTGACGCCGATTACGTGCTCGATCCTCATACGGCGACAGGCGTGCGCGCGGCGCGGGCGCGACTTGCCGTCGATCCTGCAACGCCGGTGGTCGCGCTGGCGACTGCGCATCCAGCGAAATTCCCCGACGCCATCGAGCGCGCCATCGGCGCGCGACCGCGTCTGCCAGCGGAAATCGCGGCGAGGCTTGAGGGAGCCGAGCGATTTACGGTTCTGGAGAACGACGCCGCTCGCGTCGCGGCCTATATCGCCGATCGCGCGCGCGCCGCGCGGGTTTGACGGAGGGTTTTCAGGATGGCCCTTTTCGGTGTGTTGGGACGTCGTGGCATGCCGATTGTCGGCGATGGCGTTTACCTGCGGCCGTCCGAATTACGCGATTATATGGAATGGTCCGCCCTGCGCGAACAAAGCCGCGCCTTTCTCACGCCATGGGAGCCGGTCTGGCCGGCCGACGACCTGACCCGAACCAGTTTTCGCTATCGCGTGCGTCGTCACGCAGAGGAAATGGCGCGCGACGAAGCCTATTCCTTTTTCGTATTTCGCGAGAGCGACGATGTGCTGCTGGGGGGCCTGTCGTTTGGCTATGTCCGGCGTGGCGTGTCGCAATCGGCGTCGCTGGGTTACTGGATGGGCGAGCCCTATGCCGGCAAAGGCTATATGACCCGCGCCGTGCGCGCCGCCTGCGCCTATGTGTTCGAGAAACAGGGGCTGCATCGGATTGAAGCCTCCTGTCTGCCGACCAACGAGCCGTCGCGCCGCCTTCTGGAGCGCGTGGGATTTCGTCAGGAGGGCTATGCGCGCAGCTATCTCAACATCAATGGCGAGTGGCGTGATCACCTCTTATTCTCACTGCTCGACAGCGATCCGATAACCTCGGACGCAACGCTCAGTCAGGACAGGTGATCAATCGCGGGCGTTATGCGCTGTCCGTCAACCGGACCGCAAGCCGCCGCCACAGGCCATTATCGGCAGAGAAGACGTAATCGTATTTTGCGCTCGTCACGCGCGTTGCGCCTTTGCCGATCAGCCAATCGGCCAGCGCAGCGACATGTTTCCCGGGACAGGAGAAAACGACCTCGCCCGCGTCGATCTTTCGCGCTACGGCGTTGAATAACGTTTTCGCCTCCCGCGCCGGCTCCGCAGGAAATTCTAGGAGATCGGCGCGCACGTCTCGATTGACCCGCGCCTCTTCTTCAGCGGCGATGCGCGAAAGAATGACGCGCGCCGCTTCGCGCGCCGCTTCGCTCCATGTCGCGTTGAGAGATGCGACAAGATTGGCCTGGGAGCGCAGGATTACGCCGTCGTCGAGCACCTTAAGCGCATTCGCGGCTAGCGTCGTCCCGGTTGTGGTGATGTCGACGATCAGATCGGCGGCGCCTGCGGCGGGGGCGCCCTCTGTCGCGCCAGAGCTTTCGACGATGCGGTAATCGTCGATGGCGTGATGCGCGAAGAAACGGCGCGTTGTGTTCACATATTTTGTCGCGACCCGCAGACCGCGTCCGTGTCGGGCGCGAAAACCGCCGGCGATATCGGCAAGATCCGCCATGACCCGCACGTCGATCCATGCCTGTGGAACGGCGACGACGACATTTGCTGCGCCAAAGCCCAAAGGCGCAAGCAATTCAACCGAGCCGGCGACGTCGGCGATTTCCTCGCGGATAAGATCTTCGCCCGTAACACCGAGATGGGCTTCGCCGCGGGCAAGACGACTGGTGATCTCCGACGCCGATAGAAACGCCACTTCGACGCCGTGCAGTCCTGCGATGGCGCCGCGATAGTCGCGAGCGCCGCGTCCCTGCGTCAGCTCAAGCCCGGCGCGCGCAAAAAAGGCGGCGGCGTTTTCCTGCAACCTTCCCTTGGACGGCGAAGCGATGATGAGTTTCTGAACGCTCATGCCGCGCCTCCCAGACGATCGATCCAGATGGCGGCGCCAACGGCGGGCACATCCTCTTGGGCGCCGAGCGTCCTGAGCAGCCGGTCGTAACGGCCGCCGCCAATCACGGGCTCCTGTGCGCCGCTTGCGCAAGCCTCGAAGACGAAACCGGAATAGTAATCGAGTTGCCGGGCGAAACTCGCCGAAAAGACCATGTCGTTCAGCGGCAGTCCACGCGCGGAGATAAAACCGGCGCGGGCGTCGATGGCGTCAAGCGCTGCGTCGAGATTGAGACGGGCGTCCCCGGCGAGTTTGCGCAACGCCGCCGCCGCTTCGTCCGGCGATCCCTCGATGGCGAAGAAGTCCTCGGCCAGAACGCGTTTTTCATTCGGGACGCCGGCGCCCTCGGCGAGCGTCGCCTGATCGAGAAAGCGCTCGGCGATTTCCGCGGCGCTGCGTCCGCCGACAGTGGCGATGCCTGCGATGGACAGCAGGTCCTCAACCAGCCGGCGGGCGTCCGCCGGATCGACCCGGGTCAGCGCCGCGCGCACGCCGGATTGATCCGCGCCGGCCCCGCCGGGCGGAGCGAACATGTCGGCGGGCGAAAGGCCGCGCGCATGGCCGGCCTCGACTCGCCGGCGCCAGACCGGCGGAAGGCCAAGACCGTCAAGAAAGGCGGCGACAAGGCCGGCGTCGCCCATGCGCACGCGCAAGGGGCCGCCCCCCCCGGCAGCCGCGGCCTCAAGAGCGGCGGCGAGAATTTCCGAATCGGCGGCTTCGCGGTCAGTGCGGCCAAAGCTCTCGATGCCGGCCTGCAGAAACTCCCCCTTGCCTGAGCCGCTGGTTTCCGGCGCCCGGAAAATCGAGCCGCCATAGGCCAGTGCGGCCGGCGCGAGCTGGCCGGCGAGGTAATCCAGGCAAATCGGAATGGTGTATTCCGGCCTAAGGCACAGCTCCATCCCGGAGGCGTCGCTGGTCAGATAGAGGCGGCCACGGAAATCCTCGCCGGCGCGATCGAGAAAAACTCCGGCAGGCTGAAGCAGCCTCGGTTCGCGACGAGCGAAGCCGGCGCGGCCGAAATAATCGAGAATGGCGGCGAGGCGCTGTCGCGCGCTGGCGTCGGGGGCGTACGCGTCTGTCACGCGGCGATTTCCTTTCTATGGGAGGCGTCTTTAGCAAGCGGGCCGGCCCGACGCACCCGCTTTTCGTCGGAAGGGTGAATCTATGTCCCCAGGGGCCTTGCGATCCCGGCAGGGGCCTTGCGATCGCGGCGGCTCAGGGCGCGCTCCGGAATGTGCTATAAAACGGTCATGCGTTTCTCTCCCTCCTTTCTGGATGAAATCCGGGCGCGTGTCCCGGTCTCGGAGGTCGTGCGCCGTAAGGTTAAGCTCATTAAACAGGGGCGAGAGTGGCGCGGCCTATCGCCGTTCAATGCGGAAAAGACGCCTTCCTTTTACGTTAACGATCAAAAGGGTTTTTTCCATGATTTTTCCTCAGGCAAACATGGCGACGGTTTTACCTTTTTGATGGAGACCGAGGGGCTGTCGTTCCCTGAGGCGGTGGAGCGGCTCGCAGGCCTTGCCGGTCTGCAGATGCCGGTGGAAACCAAAGAGCAGCGCGAAGCCGACGATCGACGCGCCACCCTTGGCGACGCGCTGGAATGGGCGGCGTCTTTTTTCGAGAGTCAGCTTGTCGCGCCAGTGGGTCGCGAGGCCCGCGCCTATCTGGAGCGTCGCCAGATTGCCGCAGCGTCCCGGTCGCGTTTCAGATTGGGTTATGCGCCGTCCGAGCGCTACGCCCTGCGCGATTTTCTCGCCGGCAAGGGCGCGAGCGTCGAAACAATGATCGAGGCGGGTTTGCTGATCCATGGCGACGACATTGCCGTTCCGTTTGATCGCTTTCGCAACCGGATCATGTTCCCCATTTCCGATAGCGCCGGTCGGGTGATCGCCTTTGGCGGCCGGGCGCTGGATGCCGATGCGCCAGCCAAATACCTCAACTCGCCGGAGACGCCGCTCTTTCACAAGGGAGGGACCCTCTACAATCTGCACCACGCTCGCAAGGCGGCGCATGAGGCGGGAACGGTGATCGCCGTTGAGGGATATATCGACGTGATCGCTCTTGATGCGGCCGGAATTGGATACGCCGTTGCCCCCCTCGGCACGGCTTTGACCCCTGAGCAATGCGCTTTGCTCTGGCGGATGGCGGAAGAGCCGGCGCTGTGTTTCGATGGCGACAAGGCCGGGCTCAAGGCCGCCTTCCGGGCGGTGGACACGGCGCTGCCATTGATCGGGCCGGGACGCAGTTTGAGATTCGTTTTGCTCTCGGGGGGGATGGACCCCGACGAGTTGCTGCGGGCGGGCGGGCGGACGGCCGTCGCTCAGGCTCTTGCCGCGACATTGCCGCTCGTCGATGTTTTGTGGATGCGCGAAACCGATGGCCTCGTCCTTGATACGCCGGAGCGCAGAGCGGGTCTGGAGCGCCGCCTGCGCGACTTGGCGGGCCAGATCGGCGACGAGACTCTGCGCCGACACTACCACCGGGAACTCGCCGATCGACTCGCGAAACTGCTGGGTCGCGGGTCTTCCCAACGCGTCGACGGGCGCGCCAACGCCGGTGGCGGGCGCGATTTCGGCGCGCGCCGAAATGGCTTCGCTCCTCGCCCCGGCGCCCCTGCAGGCCCCTTGAGGGTTGGACCATCATTGGCCAATTCCCCGCTGTTTCGAGGCGTCAAAGCGCCAATTGCTCCCCGGGAGGGCCTGATTTTATTGATCCTGATGAACCACCCGGAGTTACTGGCGGAACGGATCGACGAAGTCGCCGAGTTGGATTTGGCCTCCCCGGAGGCCACGGCGTTACGCGACGCTTTGGTGCGCTGGCGTGAGTCAGGCGGCGAAGAGGCGCAGCTTCTTACTGAATTTATTGATGAAAACGGATTAACGCCCGCCGCCCAACGGCTCTCTGGCATGGTCGCCCACGCCATGTTGTGGAGCGTACGCCCCGAGGCGGCGGCGGCGGACGCCGCAGAGAGCCTGCGACAGGCTTTAGTCTTGCATCGCCGCGCGCGGGCGTTAAATAGAGAACTTCGCGAGGTGGAGGCCCGGCTCGCCGAAAGTCCAAACGAGCGGGACGCCGCGCGCATCAGGGATATTCAGACGCAACTGTCGGCGCTTGACGGCGCCGAGGCGGCAGTGGAGGGCTTTGGCGCTCTCTCGGGGCGTCCATCACGCTCACTTTAGCTGTGGTCGCAGTTGGGTGGGGCGGATGCCTCTACATAATTGTTGGGCTGATCGGGGCGAGCGGTTTGTGAGCCCTCAACGAATTTCCGGCGAACCGGCGATGCCGGTTCGAATGACGAGACGATAGATACGAGAGCCGGCGGGGCGCAACGCGCGCTCCGCCGTCACCTCGTTCGGAGCGTTTAATGGCGAAAAAAGACGCAGAAAAGGTCGACAACGAAGCGGTTGCGACGGTGGAGGCCGCCGACGGACCTTTGCTCGATCTCAATGACGCCGCCGTAAAGCGTATGATCAAGACCGCCAAGAAGCGCGGTTTTGTCACCTACGCTGAACTCAACGCCGTGTTGCCCTCCGAGGAAGTGTCGTCGGACCAGATCGAAGACGTGTATGCAATGCTCTCCGAGATGGGGATCACCGTGTCCGAGGGCGACGATCCCGATGATGTCGAGGAAGAGGAGCAGGCCGAGGAAGAGGTCGAGGGCGGCGATCTCGTCGAGGGCGCGCGCCCTACGGCCGTAGCCACCCGCACGTCCGAGCCCGCCGACCGCACCGACGATCCTGTGCGCATGTATTTGCGCGAAATGGGTTCAGTCGAGCTTCTCTCGCGCGAGGGCGAAATCGCCATCGCCAAGCGCATCGAGGCCGGCCGCGAAGCAATGATCGCGGGCCTCTGCGAAAGCCCGCTGACCTTCCAGGCGATCATTATCTGGCGTGAGGAGCTTGAAGCCGGCAAGGTTCTGCTGCGCGACATTATCGATCTTGAGGCCACATACGCCGGTCCGGACGGCAAGCAGACGGCCAAGCCTGTTGAGGCCGCGACTGCCGAAACCTCTGAAATGGCGCCAGCAACAGCGCCGCGTACGCCGCCTGCGGGTCTGGGCGAGGAAGAGCCGCCGCCGGAAGAGGTCTTCGAGGAAGAAGACGACATGGACAACTCCGTGTCGCTCTCCGCCATGGAGTCTGAGCTCAAGCCGAAAGTGCTTGAAACCTTTGCCCGCGTCGCCGACGCCTACAAGAAGTTGCGACGTCTGCAAGACCAGAATGTCGAGAACAAACTTAAAAACGAAACGCTGACGCCGGCGCAGGAACGCAAATACAAGACTCTCAAGAAAGAGATCGTCGCCGACGTCAAATCGCTTTCATTGAACCAGAATCGTATCGAGGCGTTGGTCGAACAGCTCTACGACATCAACAAGCGTCTTATCGGCTACGAAGGGAAATTGTTCCGTCTCGCCGACAGCCATGGCGTGGCCCGAGAGGATTTCATCGACAAGTTTCACGGCTCCGAGCTTGATCCAAAATGGGTAATGCGGGTCGCGAAACTCGGCTCGAAGGGCTGGAAGGAATTCATCTCCGAAGAAAAAGACCGCATCAAGGATCTGCGCACCGAAATTCACGCGCTGGCGACCGAAACGGGTCTCGAAATCTCCGAGTTCCGCAAGATCGTTCATATGGTGCAGAAGGGCGAACGCGAGGCCCGTCAGGCGAAGAAGGAAATGGTCGAGGCCAATCTGCGCCTCGTGATCTCTATCGCCAAGAAATACACCAACCGCGGATTGCAATTTCTCGACCTCATTCAGGAAGGCAATATCGGCCTGATGAAAGCGGTCGATAAATTCGAATATCGGCGAGGCTATAAATTCTCGACCTACGCCACCTGGTGGATTCGTCAGGCGATCACCCGCTCCATCGCCGATCAGGCCCGCACGATCCGCATTCCGGTGCATATGATCGAAACGATCAACAAGATCGTGCGGACGTCTCGCCAGATGTTGCATGAGATCGGTCGCGAGCCGACACCGGAGGAGCTTTCCGAAAAGCTCGCCATGCCGCTCGAAAAAGTTCGCAAGGTGCTCAAGATCGCCAAGGAGCCGATTTCGCTGGAGACCCCGATCGGCGACGAGGAAGATTCGCATCTCGGCGATTTCATCGAGGACAAGAACGCCGTGCTCCCCATTGAGGCGGCGATCCAGTCGAATTTGCGTGAAACAACAACCCGCGTACTCGCCTCGCTCACGCCACGCGAGGAGCGCGTGCTGCGCATGCGCTTCGGCATCGGTATGAACACCGATCATACGCTTGAAGAGGTTGGCCAGCAGTTTTCGGTGACGCGCGAGCGTATTCGCCAGATTGAGGCCAAAGCGCTGCGCAAGCTCAAGCATCCGAGCCGCAGCCGCAAGCTGAGAAGCTTCCTTGACAATTAAATATATCGGGCAAAAACATCGTCGCTGGCGTTGACGGTTTTTGTCCGGCCTGATCTGCGCATACGCAACTTTCGAGGCGTCGTTGAGGCAGAGATGGACGAACGCTCGGCAACGCTGCGGGGCTCTTGCTTTGCCCCTGCGGCCCCCGGCCCATGATGAGCCGGCGCGATGAAGCGTTCGGGTTCCATGATGACGACGTGGATCACGTCGCTGCATCTCTGGCGTTGGTGGCGTTGAAACGCTCAGCCAGCGCATTTGAAGCGCGGCTCACCATCCCACGCTGCGGCCAGAGGACGGCAACCCTCTCCCGACGGTTCCGCATCGCTCCAGCTGGGCGGAAAGCCAAGAGACGGGCTCCCGGGAGACTGGCCCTTTGCGCAGAAGCGAAAACCGGTTCGGCGAAAGCAATCGCGACAGAAAAAGGACCAGAGTCCCTCCCTGATGGATAAAGATCGCGCAATGCTCCCTGCGGAGTCGACGGCGGCCGCGGCTCCGGCATTTGCCCCTTTTGAATTGACGCATGAATGTCAATTTCAATATAAATATTAATATAAAACAATCCCTTGCGTTCAAGGCTTCATTACCAAAGCTTAATCCAGGTTTAAGTCAGGGGACAGGCTGGCGTATTCTCTCACTCCGGCCGGCGGCGTATAGTGCTCCTCGTTGCGGTTGGCGATTTCGCTTGCCGCCCATTGCGGGCCCCGGTCATTCGGATGCTCGCCAGGAGGTTGTAAATTATGGCGAATTCCTTGCCCATCGTCGCCGAAGGCGGTCTTGCGCATTATCTTGCGGAAATTCGTCGCTTCCCCATGCTGGAGCCCCAGCAGGAATATATGCTCGCCAAACGCTGGCGCGAGCACGAAGACCCCAAGGCTGCGCAGGAGCTCATCACTTCGCATTTGCGTCTCGTCGCCAAGATCGCGATGGGCTATCGCGGCTACGGCCTGCCGATCGGGGAGATCATTTCTGAAGGCAACGTCGGCCTGATGCAGGCCGTAAAGCGCTTCGAACCAGATCGCGGCTTTCGTCTCGCCACCTATGCGATGTGGTGGATACGCGCGGCGATTCAGGAATACATCCTGCGCTCGTGGTCGCTTGTCAAAATGGGCACCACCGCCAGCCAGAAGAAGCTGTTCTTCAATCTGCGCAAGGCGAAGAGCCGCATTTCCGCCTATGAAGAGGGCGATCTCAGACCGGAGAACGTCGAGAAGATCGCCACGCGTCTGGGCGTCTCGAAGCAGGACGTAATCGACATGAACCGCCGCATGGGCGGCGACGCCTCGCTCAATTCGCCGCTGCGCGAGGAAGGCGAGGGCGAGTGGCAGGACTGGCTGGTCGACGACAGCGACGATCAGGAGCATCTGCTGCTGGCCCAGGAGGAAACCGATAATCGTCATAAGGCCCTGCATGGCGCGCTAGATGTTTTGAATCCGCGCGAGCGGCGCATTTTCGAGGCGCGGCGTCTCGCTGAGGATCCGGTGACGCTGGAGCAACTCTCGGAGGAGTTTGGCGTGTCGCGGGAGCGCGTGCGCCAGATCGAGGTGCGCGCCTTTGAGAAGGTTCAGGCGGCGGTGCGCAGCGGCATGGCCCGGATCGAGGCGGCGCCCACGCACGCGCATGCGATGTAGGGTTTAGAACATACGAAATAAAATTTCGTCCCGGCGCGCGCTAGCCCTGCCGGGACGATCTTTTTGTATCCGCCGCGCTATATCCTGCCAGAAAAGGAGGAGAGCATGGCGCATTGGCTGATCGCCGGCGCGAGCCGGGGCATAGGACTGGAGATGGCGCGCCAGCTCGCGCTTCGCGGTGAAACCGTTACGGCGAGCCTGCGCGATCCATCGGCGCATGATCGTGTCGCCGCCGCCCTCGCGCCGCTGGCGGGACGGGGCCGCATCGTCGCCTTCGACACGCGCGATGAAGCGGCGCTCCACGCCGCCGCCGCGCAGATCGAGACGCCGATCGATGTCCTTATCGCCAACGCCGGCGCCTATGGGCCGATGCGGCAATCCTCGACCGATATGGATTTCGATGGCGCGCTTGATTTGCTCTCGACCAATACACTCGGGCCGCTGCGCGTCGTTCAGGCCTTTCTGCCGTTCATGCGCCGCGACGACAATCCGCGTATCGTTCTAATGTCGAGCCGTCTTGGCTCGATGGCGGTTGGCGGAACCTTCAACGTCGCCTATCGCGCTTCAAAGGCGGGGCTCAATCGTATCGCCCAATGCCTTGCGGCCGATCTCAAACCGGACGGGGTGACGGTGATCGCGTTGCATCCTGGATGGGTGCGCACCGATATGGGCGGCGCCGCCGCAGACCTCAGCGTTGAAGACAGCGCCGCCGGCGTTATCTCCGTCTGCGCCGGCTTGACCCACGCCGATACAGGCCGCTTTCTCGATTATCGCGGACAGGATTTGCCGTGGTGAGTGCAGACAAAAACGATCTGCGCAGCGGGAGGCTTGCATCAACATAATTTCGCGCAATCTCTTCGCGCACAAGGTCGCAGGTCATCGCGTAGCCGCTGAATTACGTGAGTTCAAGCGCGCGCGTCGCCAGAGCGACCACGCGCGGGATCGGCTTTTTGCCCTGCTCGTAATAAGCGATCATGCGACGGCTGATTTCGAGCGCCGCCGCCGCCGTATCCAGCCTATGGGCCTGACGCTCGCGCCATTGCCTGAAAGCTTCCGCCGATAAAGTGACGCCCGCCTGTTCCTGCGCCAGACGCCACAGCGTATCGGCGGACATGTCGATATCTTCGGTCCAGACAATATCGGTTCCATGATCGCCGACTCGCGCCTTCCGGAACATGTCGGGCGAGCGACGCAAGGGCTCATAGACCCGGAACGTCCGCACAGGCTCCGAAAGATTGACAAGACTCTCGTCTCCGCCCTCCCAGCGCACGTGTAACGTTAGTGGTTTTTTTCCCGGCGCGACGGCGGCGATGCGCGGCAAGCTCTTCTTCGGCATGATCAGTCTCGTTCGTTGAGTTGCGCCCATTTCATGGCAAGCATTTCTCGATGCGCGCGCGCCCAGGACAAAGCTTCGGCAAATTCGCCAGCTTTTGCTTCCCCGGCGATCACGGCCAGATCAGAAAGCCGCACCAGCGCCTGAAAATCAGGCGCGACGTTGTGAAAGTGAGGCGGGCGGTGATCCTCGGCATACATTCGGATGCTGACAGCGCCGAAGCGTTGCAGGACGGACATTCGAAAATGTCGGTTGTCATAGTGCAATAGTTGCACCATAGATGAAGGGTGCCAAGGCTCAACGGCGAGATAATTTCGCAACAGGATGTGTGCGCCGAAAGCTCAGATTTTCAGGAGGCAAGCGTTGACAAAGATTTGAGCGCGCCCTGATGGGTTCTGCGACGTAATCCACGCGCTCAACGGCGCTGCAGCGAACATTCCGGCAACGTCGAGTCCTCGCCTAAATTTTTGTCCCGTTTCCCGCCAGCATCGCAAGCGCTTCTTTCTCCAGTTCATGAGCGCGTTCGGGCGTCAGACGGCTGCGCGGCGTATCGATCGTCAGCGTCGCGACGACATGCGCTGGGCGCGGCGACAGTAGGAAAATTTTATCGGCAAGAGCGATCGCCTCGCGCGGATCATGGGTGACAAGCAACGTCGTGATGCGGCGCGTCTCGACCAGCGCGGCGATTTTCTCGCGCAGTTCGCGCGCCCGTGCCGCATCAAGCGACACCAGCGGTTCATCAAGCAGCAGCAGATCAGGATCGACGGCGAGCGCCCGCGCCAGCGCGACGCGGCGGGCCAGCCCGAGCGACAGTTGGCGCGGGAAATGCGCAGCGTGTTCTGCGAGACCCAGTTCTTCAAGAAGCGCGGCGATCGCCTTGTCATGCGCGTCGGGCGCGGCGATGCGCAGATTATCGATCACCGTTCGCCAGGGCAGCAGGCGTGGCTCCTGAAAGACCATGCCGAGGCGACCATGTGCGGGCAGGCGAATGTCGCCATCATAATCGCGATCCAGTCCGGCGACGAGGCGCAGCAGTGTCGTCTTGCCGCAGCCGGAAGGGCCGACCAACGCGCCGACAGCGCCGCCGGGCAGGCTCAGGCGCAAATCCGCCAGCACATGATGGGTCACGCCGTCGGGAGTCTTGTGATCCTTGCGACGGATCGACAGATCAAGCGCCGACGCGCCAACGGGAGACGGAACGTTCAAAGGGTTGCACCAGAAGGGTTTCAAGAGCGAGCATCAGCGCCACGAAGGGCAGGGCGTAGGCGAGCAGCAACCGCATGTCAAAAAGCTGAAAAGCCATGTTGATTTCAAAGCCCACGCCATTGGGCCGGCCGAGCAATTCGACGATCAACACGATCTTCCAGACCAGCGACAGGCCGGCGCGGGTCGCGGCGGCGACATAGGGCGCGAGCTGTGGCGCAACGACATGTCGAAACCGCGCGAGCGGCGAAAGGCGAAACGCCTGCGCCACCTCCTCAAGCTGGGGATCAAGCGCGCGGGCCCCTTCGCGCAACGTCACGACGGCGTTGGGCAGTTTGTTGAGCGCTACCGCGCCAATCGCCGCGACTTCAGTGAGGCCGGCCCAGATATAGGCGAGCACGATGACGACAAGCGCCGGCAGATTGAGCAGCACGACCAACCAGGGATCAAGCAGGCGGTCAAGTGTGCGATGGCGGCCCATTGCATAGCCGATCGCTGCGCCGAAACTCATGGCGAGGGCGAAGGCGGCGAGCACACGGGCCAGCGTGATTGTCAGATTGGCCAACAACGCGCCTGATTGCGCCTCCAGGAGCATGGTCTCGAACACTGGCAGCGGTCCGGGCAGTCGACGCGGATCGGCGATCAGCGCCGCCGCCTGCCACAGCGCGATAATCGTTGCGAGCGACAGCGCCCGGATCAAGGCGCGACCGTATAGAAGGTTCCCGGCGCGAGGGTCTTTCCGGCGCCAACCAGTTTCTCGCCGCCGATCTCCGCCAGCACAGCGTAAAGCGAGGCGGCGTCGCGCGCCTCATCGGCGACGCCGCGCTTGGGCGTCGCGGCGATGTAACGACGTCGGTAAAGATTAAGCGTCGCTTCGTCTTTTCCGCCCAGTCGCTGCGCGGCGATGCGCCAGGCCCTGTCCTCGGTCGCAATCAACGCTCGCGCTTTCCCGGCGATGGCGAAAAAGCGTTTGAGCGCGTCGGCGTGGCCGGCGGCGAAGCCTTCGTCGAAGACATAGCCGGTGATGACGACAGGACCCGTTGCGCCGAGCGCCTTTTCCACTTCGGCGATCTCGATGGGACGGGCGAAGCCCTTGCCCTCCAGATCGACGGCGAAGTTCCAGAACTCCAGCGCCGCATCGATTTCGCCCTCAAGCGCTTTTTCTGCGACAAGCGGCGGCGCGCCATAGACCAGCGTCGCCGATTTTTCGAGATCGACGCCATTTTTCAGGCCATAGGCCTTGAGCAGCAGCCAGCTCTTGTCGAGCGGTCCGCCGGCAATCCCGAGCTTTTTGCCGCCAAGGTCGGCGACTCCCCGGATGGCGGGATTTTTGGTCAACACCGCGCCGACGCCGGTGGAGTATGGATAAAGGGTCAGCTTCGCCCCTTCGGCGCGCTCGCGCGCCACCCACAGCCAGTCCGCGACGATCAGGTCGGCGCTGCCGCCCTGAAGCGCGATCTTGCTGGCCTCCGGCGTCGCCAGTTCGGTTGTCTCAAGCGTCAGTCCAGCCTCGCGATCAAGGCCGAAAGCCTTGATCACAGCGATCTCCCAACTCGCCGTGCCGGTTTTTTGCAGCGCGAGGCGCAGAACGTCGTCGGCCGAGGCCGGGGTGACGAAGCCAAGCGTGGCGGCGGCCAGGACGGCGGCGGCGAGGAGGGTGGCGAGCAGGCGTTTCATCGATTTTTCCCATAGCAGACCGGGCCCGCTCTTAAACCAGGGCGGCGGCGCCGTCATCTCCCGCCCGTTATTGGCCAAGCTGCGCGCATCCGTCGTCGAATCGCGCTAATATCCCGGTCATGGCCACCAAAACCGACCTTTTCGGCGGCGCGCTGCGTAAAGCCGCCGCGCCCAAAGCCGCCGCCAAAACCGTCCCCGCAGAATATTCTGCGGCGTCCATCGAAGTGCTCGAAGGGCTGGAGCCGGTGCGCCGGCGCCCCGGCATGTATATCGGCGGCACTGACGAAACCGCCATGCATCATCTCTTCGCCGAGGTGCTCGACAACGCCATGGATGAGGCGGTCGCTGGTCACGCTACCTTCATCGAGGTGACGCTGGAGCCCGACGGCTGGCTAACAGTTATTGATAATGGGCGCGGCATTCCGGTCGGTCCGCATCCAAAAATGAAGAACAAATCGGCGTTGGAGGTGGTGATGACCGTGCTCCACGCCGGCGGCAAATTCGACTCCGGCGCCTACCAAACCTCCGGCGGCCTGCACGGCGTCGGCGTATCCGTCGTCAACGCCTTGTCGGAAAAGCTCGAGGTGGAAGTGGCGACCGGCGGCCAGCTTTACCGGCAGGAGTTTTCGCGCGGCCTCCCGCTCGGCAAGCTTGTCGAACTGGGCAGGATCGCCAACCGGCGCGGCACGAAAGTGCGCTTCAGGCCGGATGCGCAGATTTTTGGCCCACAGGCGCACTGGCGGCCAGCGCGGCTGTTTCGCATGTCGCGGTCCAAGGCCTATCTCTTCGGCGGCGTTGAAATTCGCTGGCGCTGCGATCCCGGGCTGATCGAGGCGGGCTCGGATGTTCCCGCCGAAGCTGTGCTGCGTTTTCCGGGGGGCCTCAAGGACTATCTGGCGCGTGAAATTCACGGCAAGGAGTCGGTTACCGATCAACCCTTCGTCGGCAAGGTGACGCGCGAGGGCGGCCATGGCTCGCTCGAATGGGCGGTGGCGTGGCTCGCCGACGACGATGGCTTCGTTCACTCCTATTGCAACACGATCCCCACGCCGGATGGCGGCACGCATGAAGCCGGTTTTCGTTCGGCGCTCACCAAAGCGCTGCGCGATCACGCCGAGCGCATCGGACAGGCGAAACGCGCAAAGGATGTGACCGCTGACGATCTGATGGGTCAATCTGCGGCGATGATCTCGGTGTTCATTCGCGAGCCGGAGTTTCAAGGTCAGAACAAGAGTCGGCTGATGACGCTTGAGGCCTCGCGCATTGTCGAAAGCGTCGTGCGCGACGCCTTCGATCACTGGCTCGCAGGCGCGCCATCGCAGGCCAACAAGTTGCTCGATTTCGCCATCGAGCGCGCCGAGGAGCGCCTTCGGCGCCGGGCAGAGAAAGACGTCGCGCGCAAGACCGCGACGCGCAAATTGCGTCTGCCTGGCAAGCTGGTTGATTGCACCAACAGCTCCACCGAGGGTTCGGAGCTTTTTATTGTCGAAGGCGATTCCGCAGGCGGCTCAGCAAAGGAGGCGCGCAATCGCGCAACGCAGGCTGTGCTGCCGTTGCGCGGCAAGATCCTGAACGTCGCTTCGGCGACAAAGGACAAGCTGCAGGCCAATCAGCAACTCGCCGATCTGACTCAGGCGCTTGGCTGCGGCCTGGGCGCGCATTATCGCGAGCAGGATTTGCGATACGGCAAGGTGATTATTATGACCGACGCCGATGTCGACGGCGCGCATATCGCATCGTTGTTAATCACCTTTTTTTACCGGCAGATGCCGCGCCTGATCGAAGGCGGCCATCTTTATCTGGCGCAACCGCCGCTTTTCAAGCTGACGCAGGGCGCCAAAACCGTCTATGCGCGCGACAATGCGCATCGCGAGGAGCTTGAGCGCGCCGAACTCACCGGAAAGGGCAAGATCGAGGTCAACCGTTTCAAGGGGCTGGGCGAAATGAGCGCCGCCCAACTGAAGGAAACCACGATGGACCCGACCAAACGCACCTTGCTTAAGGTCGTGCTTGCCGGCGAGGAACGCGAGGAGACCGCCGATTGCGTCGAGCGGTTGATGGGCAACAAGCCCGAAGCGCGTTTCGCCTTCATACAGGAAAAGGCGGCTTTCGCCGCCGAATTGGTCGATATCTGATGTCGGACGATGGGCGCGCAAGCGATCTGGACGCGGTTGCAGCGAAATCGGTTCTTGCCGCTTCGGGTGCGGATGACGAAAAAGATAAGGCCTACGCCCTTGAGCGCTTGCAACTGGCGCTCGACGCCGGTCGCACCGGCGTATGGGACTGGAACCTTGTTAGCGGCGAAGTGCATCTTGACGCGCGCGTTCGTCAATTGTGGGGTTTTGACGCCGATACGCCTGCGAGCCTCGAAGTTTTTCGTAACGCCCTGCATCCGCAGGATCGCAAGCGGTCGCGCGAGGCGGTGGAGACGGCGCTCGATCCCGAACACGACGGCGATTACGAGATCGAATATCGGGTGATTGGCCTTAATGACGGCATCGAACGCTGGGTCTCGATCCGGGGGCGCACCTTTTTTGAAAACGGACGACCGGTGCGCATCCTCGGCACAGCTCGCGACATCACCGGACGCAAGCAACGCGAACAGCATGTTCGTGTGCTATTGCGCGAACTGGTGCATCGCTCGAAAAATCTGCTTGCCGTCGTTCAGGCGATGTCTCGCCAGACAGCGGCGGGCTCGCCCTCTGTCGAGGAGTTTCAGCGCAAGTTCGGCGCGAGATTGCAGGCCCTCTCCATGGCGCATGATTTGCTGATATCGCAGGATTGGCGAGGCGCCTCGATGCACGATCTGGTGCGCGCGCAAATGGCCTATTGTCTTGATGTCTCCCGCGACGAACTGGCGCAACATGCGGTGATCGAAGGGCCGAAGCTGATGCTCAAGCCCGAAGCCGCGCAAAATATCGGCCTTGCCCTGCACGAACTCGCCACCAACGCCCTGGCCTATGGCGCGCTATCGCGGCCCGATGGCGCAGTTTCGTTGAAATGGGGCCTTGAGGATGGTCGGCTGGAGATCGAGTGGCGGGAGAGCGGCGGCCCCTCCGTGGCGACGCCGCCGCGCGAGGGCTTTGGACACAAGGTCGTTAAACGCCTGGTCGCGCTGGCGCTTGATGGCGAGGCGTCGCTGAATTTTCCGCCCGACGGGCTGGTGTGGACGCTATCGATTCCGGCGAGCTTCGCCATGATGAAAACCGAGCCGGCGACGCTTTAAACACATCTCTTTCAGCAGACATGTCTCTTTCAGCGAAGAAAATCGATCAGAGGTCCGATCAGCGGCGCATCAGCCGGCGGCATATCATATTGACGCAAATCCCGCGCCCGCACCCATTTGACGTTTTGCCCTTCCGCCGGAACGACAAGACCCTCCCATTTGCGGCAGACGTAAAGCGGCATCAGTAAATGAAAATCGTCATAGGCGTGGCTGGCGAACGTCAGTGGCGCGAGGCAGGGTTCACAAACGTCGACGCCGAGCTCCTCTTTCAGTTCGCGCGCCAGCGCCCGTTCTGGGCGTTCGCCGGGATCGAGCTTGCCGCCGGGAAATTCCCATAGACCTGCAAGTTGTTTGCCTTCCGGGCGTTGGGCGATGAGCACGCGTTGATCCGAGTCAATCAGTGCGGCGGCGACAACCAGAAGTAGTTTCATGCGCTGATCTTACCAGATTTCATCTTCTTCGACATGTATGCGGCAATGCTTTTAGGAGTTTTTTTCGCCAGAGCTCTGAGATGAGGAGGTTTGATCGGCACAAAGCCGACTTTTTTCCGAACGTCGGGAAAGTTGCCATTCGAGCCAAGGCGTGTCACAGGAGCCGGGATCGCCAACGCACGGCCTTCGAGGCATAGGCGCCATGTCATGAGCGTCCAGACATCATCTTCTTTGCATGTCGCAAGCGTTCCGCCAGCCTCGATGATCGTCGTATGAACCCGCGCATCGCGGGGGCTTGCGGCAAACGGGTCCGGACGGCGGGCGATGGATTGGGAGGAGAACGCATGAAGAAATTACTCATTGCGCTGGCGCTGGCCAGCGTGTGCCTGCCATCGCTGTCGCAGGCGCAGGTCAAGATCGATATGAGCAAGGTCACCTGCGGCGAAGTGATGGCGATGCCGCCGGAGGATCAATCGGATTTCGGCGCGTTTTTGAGCGGCTGGTTCGCCCAGAAAGCGGGCCGCACCTTCATCGATCTTGGATTGTTTCGCAAGAATACGGTGAGCGTGATGAGCTGGTGCAAGTTCAATCCGTCCGCCTCGATCATGGCGGCGGTCGATCGCGCCGTTGGGCAGAAGTAAGCTGGAGGCATGTGTATCATGACAAAAAAAATCACACTCGCCGGCTTCGCCATTGCGCTCGCCCTCGCTCTCCCCGGCGCGTCGCCCGTCGCGGCTCAGGTCACCATTGAGATGTCCGACATCACCTGTAAGGATTTCGCGGGATACGACGCTGAGACCCAGGATTTCATTGGCAACTGGATGCGCGGCTTCTGGATGTCTACGAAGAACCTGACGGTGATCGACTCAAAATATGTCAAGCGTAACTCTGAAAAGATCGCGCGTTACTGCAAAAAGCTGCCGAAATCGAAGTTGATGGACGCGATTCAGAAAAACGCCCGATAATCGGAAAACCCGGCGTTTCGCCGGGTTTTTCATATCGATCGCTCTCTCCTTGCGCAGATTCGATTCAACGGCGGGAAATTCTATTTCCTTCAAAAGCTTTTTCCGCCATGGCGGCGATCCATAAGAGTATTTTCGGTCCAGATACTAAATCGACCACTGCCCCGGGCAGGGATGTCGAATACAAAACTCGTCCACTTTCCGAACCCGTCACACACGCCCAATCCTTCATACAGTCTCCTGCGGGACATCGCTTTCTTGCGTGCCCCATCATCGTCGTGGCGACGCGCTTGTTTTGTTCATTTTCCAACGGGAGGAGCCGTTGCGGCAGCAGATTCCTCGCATCTTGAACCACGAAAATTATTGTTTCTCGGCGCGAAATTTCAGAATGATCTTGAAGCGCAGGAATCCAAAACAAATGCGGCGCGGACGCGCATGCATGCGATAGAAGATATTTTTTTAATCGCAACTGGAGACGATAGGTGACATTCCCTTCATCCCCGCCTCAGCTGAAATTCAATCCAAAATCAGTACAGGCCTGGCTGTTGGCGATTGTGGGGGATTTGAAATCGATGATAGGGTTGCATCAGGCGCCGACATCAGCGCATGGATCGTCGTTCAAAAAGATCTCCACTCTCATTCTCAACATAAATTTATATATGATTGATGTTCCCGAGCGGAAAATTTTGCTCGCTCTAAGCGTCGATATAAGAGGGAATCCAGATTTGTCCTGGACCAGAGGCATGACGTCTCTCGTCAAAAATCACGACATTCATCGCGGGACCGGGAGCAAGAATTAGGACAAGCTTTGGTCTGCGGTTGTCGAGCGATCAAATTGCGTCAAAGAGCGTATCATCGCCACAATGCAACTAGCTTCGATAGTCGCCATTGATCGCGACATATTCCTTCGTGAGGTCGCAGGTCCATACCGTCGCGGCGCCAGACCCGATTCCGATGTCTGCGTTGATGACGATCTCCTCGCGCTTCATGATCTGCGAAACCTCCGTTTCATTGTATGCAGGGTCGCGCAGGCCCTGATGCGCGACGCGGACGCCGCCAAACCAGATCGAGAGTTTGTCGCGATCGGCTTTTTCGCCCGACTTGCCGACGGCCATCACGACGCGTCCCCAATTTGCGTCCTCGCCGGCGATTGCTGTTTTCACCAGAGGCGAATTAGCGATAGAGAGCGCAATACGTTTCGCCGCTTTTGCGTTTTCTGCGCCAGTCACCGTCACTTCGACAAATTTGCGCGCGCCTTCGCCGTCTTTCACAACTTGTTGGGCCAGATCGAGCAGTATTTCTGACAGGGCGCGTTTGAAATCGAGCAGGCGTCGGTCGGCGGCCTTATCGATTTTCGGCGCTCCGCGCTTTCTTGCTGCGCCGGTGGCGAAGAGCATCAAAGTATCTGAGGTCGAGGTGTCGCTATCGACCGTGATGGCGTTGAATGAAACCTGAACCGCTTTCGACAGCATAGCCTGCAAGGCATCAGCGCCAATTGCCGCGTCTGTGAAGACAAAGGACAGCATCGTCGCCATGTCGGGCGCAATCATCCCGGCGCCCTTGGCGATGCCGCTGATCGTCACTTCAACGCCATCAATTGAGGTCTTGCGGGTAGCGAGCTTTGGAAAAGTGTCGGTGGTCATGATCGCCTGTGCTGCGTCAAGCCAGGCGTCGGGCCGTGCGCTGCTGACGAGGGTGTCGAGCACGCCATCGAATTTCGTAGCGTCAAGCGGTTCGCCAATCACGCCGGTGGAGGCAAGAAACACCTGCTTTTCATTGACATGCGCCGCTTTGGCCGCCAGTTGGGCCGACAGTTTAACCGCCTGAGCGCCGATCTTGCCGGTAAAAGCGTTGGCGTTTCCGGAATTGACCAGCAGCACACGCGCCTTGCCGCTCTTGAGTTTGGCGCGGCACCAGTCGACCGGCGCCGAGGGGCATTTCGATTTTGTGAATACGCCAGCGACCGTAGCGCCTTCGTCCATCAACGCCAGCATCACATCAGTGCGGCCGGCGTATCGTACACCGGCCATTCCGGCGGCAAAGCGCACCCCGTCCAGCGGGGGAACATCGGGCGTCTTTTTCGGCGCAAGCGGGGAGAGCAGGGCGTTATGAGCCATCGGCGAAATCCTTATTGTTGTAATTTGCCGGCGCACACACTCGGCGGGACGGAGATCTCGGTCTCCATCGTCTTCGCCAGTTTTCAGAAAATACTGTTACGGAGAGATGACGCCGGCGCCAGTTGAGCGCCGGCGACAGCGCTTACTTCTTTTTTTCGTCCGATTTCTCGGCGCCAGCGGCGGCCGGCGGCGAATCGGCGCGCTCGACCTTGGCGCTATCGCGCAATTTTATCACGAGTTCGCTCTGCGCTTTTTGCACGACGTAGCGAGCCACTTGATCCTTGATCTGATCGAGCGGCGGGAATGTTTTTGGTCGCGTTTCGTCGAGTTTGATGATGTGCCAGCCGAACTGGGATTTAACCGGCTCCGAGAGCTGACCCGGTTGCAGCTTCGCCGCCGCATCGCCGAATTCCGGCACCATGCGGTCCTTGGTGAACCAGCCGAGATCGCCGCCCTTAGAGCCGGGGTCCTTGGAGACTTCGTCGGCGACCTTGCCGAAATCCTCGCCGCTCTTGATTCGAGCCAGCGCTTTTTTGGCTTCCTCCTCGGTAGGAACAAGCAGGTGATGAGCGTGATATTCCGTTTCCGACTTCTGGTTTTTCGCCGCTTCGTCGTACGTCTGCTTAATCGCCGCGTCGGTCGTGGCCGCTTTGGCGACATTGCCAAGCAGCGTTTCCATCAATGCCTTGTCGCGAAGATAGGCGAGCTTTTTTGCGAATTCCGGAGTTTCGGCGAGCTTGTCGGCCTGCGCTTTCTGCACCACCAGTTGCTCGTCGATCAGAAAATCGAGGACGTAGGAGTCGCGGGCTTTGCCCTCAAGCTGGCGCGGTATGCCGGGACCGAGGTCGTCCGTAGCCAGTTTGACGTCCTCTTCGGTAATTTCAACGCCATTGACCTTGGCGAGAACCTTGGCCTGCGCGGGCGCTGCACTCGCCGCAAGCAGGGCGGCTAAACCGATCGCGCCCAGCGCCGCACGGGTCGCGGAACGCGCATTATTTTCAATCTTCAACATGAACAGGCTCCAGAAAGCGGGGCGGAACACCCCAGATAGGCGGGGAACGCCGCTGTCACAAGGCGACGTTGCCGGAAGGTCATGATGTTTTTAAGCTGGCCGTGCGCCGGCTGACAACTCCCCGCTATCGCCCGGGACTCCCACTGGCAGCGGGCCAACAATACGGATGAAGACCTCGCGGGTGTTTTTCTCGGTTTCGCGCAACAGCGCCTCAAGGCTCGATAAGTCCGGAGCGTCGCCGACTCGTCGCAGAAGGTCGACGATGCCGCGCGTCGCATCAGCCGGGCGGAAAGCGTCGTCAATGGCGAGGCGCATGAGTTGCGTCAGACCCTGATAAAGCGCCGAAGCGGCGATAAGAGTTTCCGCTGCGCCGGGATCGAGCACGCCGGCGTCTCGCAGCCTTGTCAGCGCTATCGGCGTCGTGGCCGAGAAAATCTCCGGTCGCGCAGGGCCGTCGCGCAGCATCAGATACTGCGCCAGAAATTCGATGTCGACGAGCCCGCCGGCGACATGCTTTACATCCCAGGGATTGGTCGAACCTTTTTCCTGCTCCAGACGTCGTCGCATGGACAGCGCGTCGTCTCTCAGCTTTTGCGGATCGCGGGGTTGTGTCAGCGCAACCCGGATCGCGCTTTCGACGCGCTCTGCAAGCGCCGCCGTCGCCGTGATGACCCTGGCGCGGGTCAGCGCCATGTGCTCCCAGGTCCAGGCCTCGGTCGCCTGATAATCGATGAAGCTCGCCAGACTGACTGCGATGGGTCCCTTGTTGCCCGATGGCCTTAATCGGAAATCGGTTTCGTAAAGCAGTCCTTCGGACGTAGGCGCCGAGAGGGCTGTGATCAGCCGCTGCGTCAGGCGCGCATAATATTGCGCCGTGGAGAGCGAACGCTCGCCGCCGGTCGACTCCGCAAGCGGATCGGCGTCGTAAAGCAGCATAAGATCGAGATCGGAGGCTGCGGTCATCTCGCGGCCGCCCAGTTTGCCCATGGCGACTATCGCCGCCTCGCCGCCTTCAATGCGGCCATGCGCGCGCTCGAACTCGACCCGCACGCGATCGAATAGTCCGGTGATGAGCGTTTCGGCGAGGCGGCTGTAGGCGGTTCCGACTTCCGCCACCGACAGCGAACCGGTCAGCACCCGCACGCCGATCAGAAATTTCTGCTCCTGCCCGAAGATCCGCGCGCGATCCAGCGCGTCTTCATAGGAGATCGACTCCGCCAGTTGCGCGCAGAGCCGTTGACGCAAATCTTCGGCGCCGGGCGCCGCTTCGTAAAAACCCGGCTCCAGCAAGGCCCCCACGACGCGCGGCCGCCGCGAGATGGTTTCCGCAAGCTTCGGTGCGGCGCCCATGATCGAAGCCAGCAAATCGAGAAGGCGCGGTTGCGACGCCAGCAGGGAAAAGAGCTGCACTCCCGCCGGCAGACGACCGAGAAGCTTGTCGAACGCCAGAAACGCTTTGTCGGCGCTCTCGGTGCGCGCCAGGGCTTCGAGCAGCGCCGGGGTCAGTTCCGTGAGGCGCTCGCGCGCCACGGTCGAACGGGTTGCAGCGTAGCGGCCGAAATGCCAGCCGCGAATGGTTTCGGTTACAGTTTTGGGGCTGGCGTAGCCCATGCGCGAAAGGGTCTCAAGGGTCCCGGGGTCGTCCTCGTCGCCGGTGAAGACCAGGTTGCCGGTCGCCGTCGTCAGTTCCGGCGCAGCCTCGAACAGCCGTGCATAGTGACCCTGCACGATCTCCAGACGCCGGGTCAGCGCTTCGGCGAAATCCTCGTAACCCGCGAAACCCATCATGCGCCCGATATTGGCGACGCCTTCTGGCGTATCCGGCAGGCTATGTTTTTGTTCGTCAGCGACCATCTGGATGCGATGTTCGACATCGCGCAGAAAAAGGTAGGCTTCGCGCAATTCGTCGCGCGCCGACGCCTCAACCCACCCGCTTTCGACCAGCTGGTCGAGCATCGCCAGCGTCTCGCGGCCACGCAGGCGCGGGTCGCGTCCGCCGGTGATGAGTTGCTGGGTCTGGGTGAAGAATTCGATTTCGCGTATGCCGCCGCGGCCAAGTTTGATGTTATGTCCGAGCACGGCGATCTTTCCGTGACCCTTGTGCGCATGGATTTGCCGCTTGATGGAATGCACATCCGCGATGGCGGCGAAATCGAAATATTTGCGCCAGATGAAAGGCGATAGCTCCTTGAGGAACTGTTCGCCGGCGTAAATGTCGCCGGCTACGGGGCGCGCCTTGATGTAGGCGGCGCGCTCCCAGTTTTGGCCCATGCTTTCGTAATAGCTCAGCGCGGCGGTGAGCGGGATGGCGATCGGGGTTGCGCCTGGATCAGGCCGCAGACGCAGATCGGTGCGAAACACATAACCTTCGTCGGTGTGTTCGCTCATGATCTTGACGACGCGTTTGGTCATCCGCACGAAAAAATCGACGGACTCCATCGGATCGGTCAGGCGGGCGCGATCCCGATCGAAGAAGACGATCAGATCGATGTCGGAGGAATAATTCAGCTCACAGGCCCCACCCTTGCCCATGCCAAGGAAAATCCAGCCCGAGCCGCGCTCGGGATCCCGCTGGTCGGCGAGTTCGATCTTGCCGCGCGCCGCCGCCTCGCGCAGCGTGAAACGGATCGCCGCTGAAAGCGTCGCGTCGGCGATGCGCGTCAGCGCAGCGGTCGCCTTGAGCGTTTCCCAGACTTTCGACAGGTCGGAGAGCGCGATCACCAGCGCCGCCTCCTGTTTGATACGGCGTAACTGGCGCATCAACTCGGCTTCGTCGTCGGTGACGAATTCTTTCGTTGCCGCGATGAGTTGTTCGATCCGCGTCGCCGGCTCGCTGGCGAGAGCGCGGGCGAGGCGGGCGGGATCGCGGGCGCCGAGATCGGCGAGATAGGTCGAGGAGCCGAAAACGCCGAAGACGAGATCCCGCGCTTTCGGGCGCGCGTAAAAAAGCGCAGCCAGCGCGCCGTCCGCCGCCGCATCCTTTTCGAGCGCCCGGTCCAGCGCTCGCTCGGCCTGTTCGCGATGGGCCGGGTCGATCAACACGCGGGCGTGGTCGATGAGGGCGTCGGCGTCGGGCGTCAAGAGAGTTTTTCCTTCGGCGGGCGTTCGAAGCAGGCTGTCCTTCCCCTATAATGCGCCATGACCCGCAAATCAGCCTGACGACCGGAAACCAAATGTCGCAACATGATCTCGCCACCCATCTGATCCGTATCGCCGAGGCGCTGGAGCGGTTGGCCCCGCCGGCCCCGCCCGCGCCGGATTTCGCCGTCGCCGAGGCCTTTGTCTGGCGGGCTTCTGGCAAAACATTCCAGCCGGTCGCGCACGTCAATCGCACCCCGCTGGCGCTGCTCGCCGGCGTCGACCGTCAGCGCGATATCCTGTTCGGCAACACCAGCCGCTTCGCTCAGGGCTTTCCCGCCAATAATGCGCTGCTCTGGGGCGCGCGGGGGATGGGCAAATCCTCGCTGGTCAAAAGCGTGCACGGCGCCCTCGCCGGGGAGGGACGGTTGAAGCTGGTCGAAATCCATCGCGAGGATATCGAGGCGTTGCCGGGTTTGCTCGGAGTTCTGGCGGAGACAAATCAACGCTTCATCGTCTTTTGCGACGATCTCTCCTTCGATGGCCCAGAGACCAGCTACAAGGCGCTGAAAAGCGCGCTGGAGGGCGGCGTCGAGGGGCGGCCGGAGAATGTGATTTTCTACGCCACATCGAACCGTCGTCACCTCGTGCCGCGCGACATGATGGAGAATGAAAGCGCCAGCGCCATCGATCCGGGCGAAGTGATCGAGGAGAAGGTGTCGCTTTCGGATCGTTTCGGTCTGTGGATCGGTTTCCATAATTGCAGCCAGGACGACTATCTCACGATGATCTTCGGCTATGTCCGTCATTACGACCTGGCGGCGCCAGCGGAAACCATTCGCGCCGAGGCGCTGGAATGGTCGATCACCCGCGGCGCGCGTTCGGGGCGCGTCGCCTGGCAATATATCTGCGATCTCGCCGGGCGACTGGGGCGAAGTCTATAAATCCCGCGGAGGAATCGTCTATTTCTTCGCGTCCGCCGGCAGCGGGATCAGAGAGGTTTTGCCCTCGGGCAGAGACGCCGGCAGCAGTTCGGAATTATGCAGCACCACTGGTGACTTGCCGGCGTTTCGCGCCTCGTGCGCCTCGTCGCCGGTCTCGGTGAAGCAATCGCCGGGCTTGTAGAGCGTGGTCTGACCGCGAAAAACATAGGTGAGTTCACCCGTGAGGATGCAGCGGACGCCCGGTCCCAGGTGATGGTGCGGCTTCATGTAGCCGTCTGGATCGATGGTCACTTCGGTGACGCGCAATTGATATTTGCCGTTCAACTCGGGAAGATGGCCAAAATCGACGATCTGCGCGCGCGTCTTGCCATGGAATCCTTTTACATCCACTGCGCCATCCGCAAGTGAGGCGCTGACGAAAAAGAGCGGCAGCGCGCCGGCGAGCCTTGCAAGTTTTTTCATATTGTTTCCTCTCTGTGTTCATCAGCGCGTCTTTGTGTTTATCAGCTCGCCCTGCGGCGCCGCTAGGCTTCGTCGGTCTTGGCCGGGTAGCGGCACAAATCCTTGATGATGCAGCGATTGCAGGCTGGTTTGCGCGCCTTGCAGATATAGCGCCCGTGCAGGATCAGCCAATGATGGGCATGGAGGCGGTAGGCTTGCGGCACGACGGCCTCCAGCCCCGCCTCCACTGCCTCGGGGGTTTTGCCTTTGGCGAGCGGCAATCGGTTCGAAAGGCGGAAGATATGGGTGTCGACGGCCATGGTCGGCTGATGAAAGGCGATATTGAGCACGACATTCGCCGTCTTGCGGCCCACGCCTGGCAAGGCTGTCAACTCGTCGCGGGTCTGCGGCACCACGCCATTATGGCGTTCGATCAGCAGGCGCGACAGCGCCACGACATGCTTCGCCTTCGAGCGGAACAATCCGATGGTCTTGATCGCTTCGCGCACATTATCCTCACCCAGCGCCGCCATTCTGGCGGGTGTGTCGGCTTGCGCGAACAGGGCGGGCGTCGCCTTGTTCACGCCGGCGTCCGTCGCCTGCGCGGAGAGGACGACGGCGACAAGCAGGGTGAAGGGATTGGTGTAATAAAGCTCGCCTTTAGGCTCTGGGTTTGCGGCGGAAAAGCGCGCGAAAATCTCTTCGATGCGCCTGGCCTCGGCCGCGCCGGGGCGCCGGCGTGGCGCAGCGGTTTTCGCGGGGGAGTGTTTTCCGGCCATAAACGGCGTTATAACGTGACGTCCGGTTAGGCGATAGCGTCGGGTCTTTTGCATGTCCGAAGCCTTCGAGCGCAAGATTTACGCGGCGCGGCTCCAGCCCCATCGCTCACTCACGCCGCGCGCCTTCACCGTATTTATTCTCGGCTTCTGTCTGGCGCAGGCGATTTTGGCGCTGCCTTTTCTGGTGATGGGCGCATGGCCGGTCGCCGGTTTCATGGGGCTAGACGCTCTGGCGCTCTATGTCGCTTTCAAGATCAGTTTCCGTTCGGCGCGGGCCTATGAAACGCTGGACCTGACTCCGCTAGAACTGGTTCACGCCAAGGTCGGCGTGCGCGGCCACCGCCGCGAATGGCGCTTTAACCCGAGTTGGGTGCGGCTGGAGCAGGAGACCCATGAGGAGTTTGGCGTGCAGCGTCTGGCGCTGGCGTCGCGGGGCGAGCGCGTCGAAATCGGCGCATTTCTGGGCCCCGAGCAAAAAGCCGTGTTGGCGCGGGATTTGCGCGAGGCTTTGGCGTCGGCGCGGCAGGGGCCGCGGTTCGATTAACCGCTTTAATGATCTTTGATTGCGCGGGCGGCGAAGAGGGCGTCAGCCTCCTGCATCAGACGGGCTTCGTGACGCCGGTAATAACGCCAGAACATAAACATGCAGGCGAGCAAGACCCCGAAGGCGAAACGCCCGCTGCCTCCCTCCACCCTCTCGAAGCCGGCGGTGAGGTGATAGGCGCCGAAACCGAATACCGACGCCCAGATTACGCCGCCTGCGGCATTGTAAATCATGAATTGTTTCATGGGCAGACGATTGGCTCCGGCCAACAAAGCCGCAAACATTCGCAACAGGGTGATGAAGCGCCCGACGAACACAACAATCCCGCCCCATTTGAAAAAAAGATATTGGCTGAGCCGGAATTTTTCCGGACCCAGCCCGATCCTGGCGCCATGGCGTTCGAGAAAGCCGACGCCGTATCGTCGACCGACCCAATAGCCGAGATTGTCGCCGACGATGGCGCCGATGGCCGCAGCGCCGACAATGCCCCCGATAGCCATGGCCCCGGTGAGCCGGGCATAGATTGCCGCTCCGATCAGCAGGGTTTCGCCAGGCAAGGGGAGGCCAGCGCTTTCCAGCGCGATGACAACGCCGACGGCGGCGTAGCCCCACACAGAGAGAAGCTCGGAAATCTGGTTTTGATCGAGAATGTGCGCCATAAGACGCCCCGACTCCTGCTAATGTTACAGGAGTGCTTGTCGCACAGCGACGGATAAAGAAAAAGCGGCGCCGATGGCGCCGCCTCTGCGATTTTTTTCAAGGCGATTTAGGTTCAATACAGATGCTGGCCGCTACAGGCGACGCTGGTCCGGACAAGCTGCGCCAATGCGAGGGCGGCCTCGTCGGGCATCAGGCTCTCGCGCATGGCGCTCTCGAGGAGAGTGCGCAGTCCCTCCAGCAGGGGCTGATCGTCACTGACAATTTTCTCCCGCAAGGACTCGCGGGTCGCCGTGTCGGCCTGGCGAGAGAAATCGTGAATAACGGAAACAACGAAGGCGCCGGGGCTCATCCCCTTTTCACGCGCTGCGACATTGACGTTTTCTGCGAAGCGTCCGCCAAGGCAGCAAAGCGCCGCCTCTGCGACCTTCTCGTTCGAGCAGGAATGGATCAAATCAGCTATCAACATGACCTCCCTCCGTCTCTCTCGCGCCAAATTGATATCGTAACGGCCTTTCATGTCGCCCATAACTATGGCGATCGCATGAACCATTTATGAATTGAACGCAGCACCGGCGTGATTGATCGGGACTTCGAACGCTTCCGTCTCAACTCGCCGTACTTTCGCCAATTACTGTTTTTGGCCCCCGTGAACGAAGGCGACCGTCGATTCGACTTGCCTCACCAACCACGCTTGCAATTCAAGCTTATTATGCAAATGTCATATTGTCGCCTGCGGTTTTGAATTTTTACAATATTTCGTCGCTGCAGATGCTCACTCGATAGTGCGTTGCAAGATCGTGCGACGTTTCTCGAATTTCACCATTCTCCGATGTTCGGCGCTGAGGTCCAGGGTTCTCTTGGCGGCAGCGCCGGACCCTTTTGCAGAAGCTCAATGGAGATTGCATCCGGCGTGCGCACGAAAGCCATGTGACCATCGCGCGGCGGCCGGTTGATCGTAACGCCGCCGGCTTTCAGTCGATCGCAAACTTCATAGATATTGTCGACGGCGAATGCGATATGCCCGAAATTGCGTCCGCCTGCGTAGTTGTGCTCGTCCCAGTTATGGGTAAGCTCGATCATTGGCGCCCCGGTTTCCTTCGATTGCGCGACATCTTCGGTCGCCGCCAGATAGACCAGGGTGAAGCGGCCCTTTTCATTCTCCATGCGTCTAATTTCGCTCAAGCCGAGCAGGGCGAAGAACGCAAGCGCGGCGTCGAGGTCGCCGACCCGAATCATCGTATGCAGATACTTCATTTTTGCCTCCTGTCTCCGCCGCTCTTATATCATTTTCGTCCCTCCAGGGTTACAACCGCCAGCATGACCGCCCTCGACGCCGCCGATCTTGCGGGACAAAGCCGCAAACTCGCCGCCGCCCGCGCCTCCATTGCCGCGAGCGCGCTTCTGGCGGTCGCCAAGCTTGCCGCAGGGCTCTGGTCCGGGTCGCTGGCGTTGCTCTCGGAGGCCGGTCACGCCTTTGTCGACACCGGGGCGACGATTTTGACATTTTACGCGGTGCGGGAAGCCGAGAAGCCCGCCGACGCCGAGCACCATTACGGTCACGGCAAGTTCGAGGCTCTGGCCGCGCTTATCGAGACGGGTTTCCTCTTTGGCCTTGCCCTGCTTGTCGTTGGCGAGGCGATCCGGCGGCTCATGGAGCCCGATGTCAGGATCGACGCCGGCTGGCCAGTCTACGCAGTGCTGGGCGTCTCCATCGCTATCGATTTTGTCCGCTCGCGACAGTTGGAAACGATCGCGCAGGAAGAGCACAGCGACGCGCTGGCGGCGGACGCCCTGCATTTCGCCAGCGATCTGGTTTCCTCCGTTCTGGCGCTGGCGGGCGTCGCCGCCACTCATTTCGGATTCCTCAAGGGGGATGCGCTGGCCTCTTTCGGCGTCGCGGTCTTCATCGCCATCGCCGGCTATCGGTTGGGCAAACGCACGATCAGCACATTGCTCGACGCCGCGCCGGGCGATCTGACCCCGCAAATCCGACAGGCCATCGCTGAGGTGCCGGGGGTCATTGCGCTGGACGATTTACGTCTGCGCAGCGTGGGACCGGAGGTGATCGGCGAGGCGGTGATCGGCGTCTCGCGCAGCCTGCGGGTGGAGCAGGCCGCGCAGATCAGGCTGAGTGTTGCTGAGGCGGTCGCTGCAGTTGAACCGCGCGCGCTGATTACCGTTGTGATCGAGCCGCGAGCGCTGGACGACGAGACGGTTGTCGAGCGAACGATGCTGGTCGCGGGGCGGCGTCACCTGACGGCCCATCACATCATTGCGCAGCAGATTGGCGACCGCTTGTCGATCGGCGTCGATATCGAACTTGACGGGGCCATGCCGATGGGGCGCGCCCACGCTATTGCGACGGATTTCGAACGCGCCATCCGCGACGAATTTGGCGCCGATGTCGAGATCGAGACGCACATCGATCCCATGTCGCCGCATGTAATGGCGGGAATCGATATCGATCCGGAGGCGCTGGAGGAAATTGTCGTGGCGCTCAATCGTCATGCGCTGGACGTCGGCTGGCTGGGCGACATTCATGACGTACGCGCCCGCGAGACATCGGGCGGTTGGGTCGTCAATTTCCATTGCCGCGTCGATCCGGCCGTCGCCGTCGAGACCGTCCATCAGGCGGTGGATCAGGTCGAGCGGCGCATGCTGGTTCAGTTTCCGGAGATTTTGCGTATCGTCGGCCACGCCGAGCCGGAAGACCATGGGTAGGGCGAGCGAGCCCGCTACGGTGGTCGTACGATGGCCATTCGGGCGCGATTGGATTATTCTGTGATTATGAGCAGGGAACCCGCCAAAACCATCGTCGCCGAACTGCCGTTCGAACAGGCCATGCAGGAGCTTGAACAAATCGTCGGCGAACTCGAGAAAGGCCAGGTGTCGCTGGACGAGTCGGTGGCGCTTTATGCGCGCGGCCGCGCTCTTCAGGACCGTTGCGAGAAATTGCTGGCGCTGGCCGAGGCCCGGGTCGAAAAAATCACCCTTGACGAAAATGGCGCGCTCAAAGGCTTGACGCCGCTCGATCCACCGGAATGATCGTAATGTGACGGCGCCTCAGGATCTGGCGAGGTTCTCCGGCCGGATCGCGGGCTGCTTGCAAGACGGGCGATTTCAACCCAAATCGAGGTTCGACGTGACGAGATCGGCGAGATTGCGCCGATAGGCCTCCTGCGAGAAATGTCTCTCGTAGAAGACGCGCGTCGCGCTGGCCGCGCGCATCGACGCGTCGGGGATGGGACGTCCGTCGGCAGCGCGCAAGAGCGCCGCAAAAGTTTCAGCGCTACCGGCGAATTCAATACCCGGAAGCGTCATCACGGTCTCATCCATGCCGCGCATCGCCTGAGGGGTGGCGATGAGCGGCAATCCGCTGGACAATGCCTCGACGCTCTTGATCGACAAACCATGTCCGCTGATCGTCGGCAGCAACGCAAGTTTGGCGTTTGCGTAAACCTCAGCGAGATTTTCGACCTGTCCGGCGAAGCAATGCGCGTATCGTCGGTAATCCTGCGGCGCCCGGGATTTCACTCCGGCGTCGACGTTGCCGACAATTTGCACTCTAACGTCTGGCGCCAGCGGCGCCACCTCGCGCAGGAACCAGGCGACGCTTTCGACATTTGCAGCGTTGTTGCTTGCGACGAGGAGGATATTGGGGCCGCCAGGTCCGGTCGGGGCCGGCGGCGTTGCGGGATAAAGCAGCGCATGTCGCTTTTCCGGCAGCAGGCGTTCGAATTCTTCGGCTTCCTGCGCGTTGAGATGAAGGAGCAAATCTGAGTCACGCATCGCGTCGAGCTCTTGCGCAAGCATCTCCTCGTAGCCGACGCGCGGATGCAGCCATGGCATCCGCTCGTTGATCAGTGTGAATTGGCGCGCCTGTAAATCATGGGTGTCGAGAAGGATGGGCGCACGGCCGCGCGCCAGTCGCTTCGCGAGCGGAGTCAGGAAAAAATGGTTGCAATGGACGAGATCAAAGCGCTGCGCCTCAACGGCTTGCGGCAGAATGGACATGGCGGCGCTACCCAGTCGCATGCGCGCCTGATCGCCATGGAGATAGGGCCAGAGCACGTCGCGCAAAAATTTCGGGCGCAGATAGTTATGGAACGGCACGCCGCCATAGTAGCGCTCTCCCATGTCGAGCTCCGGGGTTGCCCGTGTGAAGGCGCCCCAGAGCCAGTTGCGTCCGGGAATGAACCCGGGATCAGAGCTGATAGCGATCGGCCAGACGTCGGCGCCCAGCGCTCGATAGGCGGCGATCTGTCCCAACACGACCTGATAAGTGCCACAGCTATGCCAGGCGGGATGCACCAGAGCGATCTTGCGTCCGGCGAGCGGTTGCGTCTGGTCTCTGGACGGCGGTTTCAGCGAAGCCAGCGCCTGGGCCAGTTTTGAGGCGTAAGAGTTCGGGCTAAAAGTCTCTTCATACAAGCGCCGCGTCGCGCTGTCCTCCATGGGCGGCGGCCCCGTATCGGCGCGCAACTGCGCGTCTCGCCAGCAGCGGGCGAAAGCCGCCGCATCGGCGGCGCATGCGACATTGTCGAGCTTTGTTGGGTCGATCTGCATGCCCCGGAAGGCGTGCGGCGTCGCCACCAGCGGCGCGCCGCAGGACAAGGCCTCGACCGCCTTGATCGACAGGCCGTGGCCCTCGATCGTCGGCAAGAGCACGCAGCCGGCTTCAGCGTAAACGGCGCCGATGTTCTCGACCCGACCGCGGAACAGGTCCCGATGCGTCTCGTACAACGTCGCGTCGCGCCTTTTCACCCCCCCATCGATATTACCGTAAATTTCCACGCGCGCGTCGCCGGCCAGCGGAACGACTTCCTGCAGAAACCAGCGCAAGCTTGCATAATTCGCGTAATTGTCACTGGCGACAATGATGATTTTTCGGCCTCGCGCTCTGGGAACGCTCGATACTGCGGGAAAAACCAGCGCGTGACGCGCCTGCGGCAACAGACGACGAAAATCGGCGTCCTCCTCACTGTTGAGATGGACGCATAAATCGGCGCGTCGCATCCACTGCAACTCCTGTTTCAGCATGTCATCGTAGCTGGCGTGCGGCGGAATGAAAAAGCCGCCACGATTGCGCAAGACGTATTGTCGCGCCTGAATATCCTGGGTTTCCAGAACAACCGGAATGTTTTCGCCCTTTTTCAGCCTTTCGACGAAGGGCAGGGTGAAGTAATGATTGGCGTGAAAAAGATCTATTTTTTCGGCGTCGAGTCCTGCGGGGATCGGCGCGCGGGTCGAAAGCTCAAGCAGCCAGGCCGCCTGATCGCCATGGATCAGCCGCCACCAGCCGTCGATAACCAGACGGGACGCGATCGCTGCGTAGGGTGGGCCGGAAAAATATCGGCGATCCGCGCCGAGATCGCCGGTTGCGTCGATATACTCGCGCCACCGTCGTCCGCCTGGCGGCTCGGGTCCCAGATCGTCCATGAGGGCGACAGAAAGGACGCGCGCCCCCAGCGCCCGGTAGGCGGCGATCTGGCTGACATTGACCTGATAGCTGCCGCAGGAGTGCCAGGCGGCATGGACCACAGCGACAGTCTTGCCCGCCAGAGGAAGAGGATCGATCTGCGCCCCCCTTGCTTTTGCCCGATTTTTAAAAGTACATCCCCTATATGAGCCTTCGACAACCAAATCTACCCCTGCGCGCGCCGGAGACGGGCGCTGCGGCCGCGCCGCCCGCCAAACGCTATGGCGTCGCCATCGTTGGAAACGACAAGATCATTGACTGGCTGTTGCCGTTTCTGGAGAGCTACCACGACACCAACGCCGGCTTGCCGCTCTATTTAATTCCCTACGACGATAACGTCTCGCAGACGCGTCGCGCGGCCGAAATCTATGGAGCCACTTTCATCGAGGAGGAGCCGGTCGATATCGATCGACTCTCGCATGAGCTTTACCCCGGCATCTTTAACGCGAATCGTCGCCGGCTACGCAAGCTCCAGGCGCTGGCCCTGCCGCTCGACGAAGTTGTTTACGTTGATGTCGATGTCATCGTTTTTCGGGATTTCCGCCCACTGTTCGGACGTCTGGAAGCCGGAAAACGGGAGTTCATCGTCGCCTCGCCAAGCTTCGAATACGTCTACAACGAACGTCGGGCCAATTATCCTTTCCTGAAAGACGTTTTATTGTTCAACGATGGTTTTTGGGTCACCTCCAACGCCTATCTGACCCTGTCGGATTTTATCGAAACGATCCGCGCCGATGCAGCGATTTTTCACGATGTGCGCAAGCGCGGCCAGCTTTTTGCGCAACCGCTGGTCAATTTCGTCACACACCGCCGCGGCCTGAAAATCGAATTGCTGCCCAATGTCGTCGAAAACGCTTCGCACGAGAGCTTCTACAAGGCGCCCGGCGTGAGTTTCCGCGACGGCAAGCCGGTCGATTACGAGGGAAAGGAGATTTATTTCGCACATTGGGCCGGCGCAACCTCGCTGCCAGCCCGAGGCGTCTTTGACGCCGCCTGGACCGCCTATTCGAAAGCCGCTTGGGCGCGTTTCAAAAACACGCGCTAGCAGGGGCCACTTATCATGCCGCGCCTGTTGTTTGTTTACTTGTTCAAACGCATCGGCCTGAGCATGCTTGTCGTTCAACTGGCGCTTTCGGCGCCGGTCGTTCTGTCCTACCTCCTGTATCAATTACCGCCGGCGGCGGTACGCGGCGGACTCGTCATGCCCGCGCTGATCGGCATCTCGCCGACTGTCGCCTTTCTGACGCTGCCGATGGCGGTTGGCCTTGGCTCGGCGCTCGAACTCTCGCGCATGGCGAGCGAGGGCATGATCGCGGTCTTTTATGCGCTGCGGCTCTCCGCGTGGGCGATATGTCGTCCGGCGTTGACGCTGGCCGCCGGGATCGTCGTTTTGTGTTATGTGTTGGGAAATTTGATTGCGCCCTACTACTCCAGCAACATGCAGGACGTTCTCAATGTCGTGCGCAATTCGTTGAACCACCGCATGCTGGACGCGGCGCATTTCTATACCTTCGACAACGGTCTGAAGACGCTTTACATCGAACGCTGGCTGACGCCAGATCTCGCGGCCAATCTCTACGTTCGACAAATCTCTATCGAGAAGATGCAGGAGCAGACGATCACGGCGGCTCGGGCTGACTTTCGACGCAATGAAGCCGGCGTTGTCGTCGCTTTGTCCAAGGGCAGTATCCAGACCCGCTCGCTGATGGGAGCCGGCGAGGTGAAAATCTCGAATTTCGACGAATACGCCATGGCCTTGCCCATGCAGGGCAGCGGCGCCTTGCCTGAGCGCGGCTGGCATGGCGTCTATGAAATGTCGCCATCGGCGTTCTGGCTTAATTTTCAGCAGGCGCTGAACGATCCGCGACAGCTTGGAGAGTGGTCGGCGGAGGCGGCGAAACGCTTTGGCGTGCCGATTCTCGCCTTGTCGCACACCTTGCTGGCGCTGGCGCTGGGTCTGACCTACGGCAATATCACCGGCCGCCGCGGCGCCGGCGGCGGTTTGATGGTTATGGCGGCGCCGACGGCGCATATCGTGTTTCTTGTCGGGCTTGAGTCGCTCATGCGGCTAAACTGGCGGTACGCTTTTCTCCTGGCCGCGATCGCGCTGCTCGAAACCGGTCTGTCCATCTGGATGATCGGCAGGCTCAACCGCAACGACCCACCTCTTCCCCTCAGGCTTCCGGCGGAGTCGGGCGGGGAGGGCGTCGAGGCGGCGTCCGTCGTCTGACTGCCGCCGCCCCAACGGATTAGCTTATTCCACCGTGACGCTTTTCGCGAGATTGCGCGGCTGATCGACGTCTTTGCCCATGAAGACGGCGACATGATAGGCAAGCAGCTGCACCGGCGCGGCGTAAACGATGACCGCGAAAGGTCCCGAGACGCTTTCCGCCACCTCAATATAACCCGCCAGACTGGCGGCGGCGGCCGTCCGGGCCGAGGGCGCGCCGATCAGGATCAGATGGCCGCCCCGCGCTGCGACTTCCTGAAGGTTGGAGACGGTCTTCTCCAGGCTCGCGTCATGCGGCGCGATGACAATGACAGGCGTGGTGAAGTCGATCAGCGCGATCGGTCCGTGTTTCAACTCGCCGGCGGCATAGCCCTCGGCATGGATGTAGGACAGCTCCTTCAGCTTGAGCGCGCCTTCCATCGCCAGCGGATAGGAGGGGCCGCGTCCCAGATAAAGCGCGCTGGTGGCGCGCGCCACATCGCGCGCTACGGGCTCAATCTGCGCCTCGCGGTTCAGCTCCTCGGCCATTTGTCCCGGGGTAGCGATGAGTTCGGCGACCAGATTGCGCTCCTCCTCGCGGGTCAGAACGCCGCGCGCCCGCCCCAGCGCCAGCGCCAGACAGGCGAAGACCGTGAGTTGGCAGGTGAAGGCCTTTGTCGAGGCGACTCCGATCTCGGGGCCGGCAAGAGTCTTGGCGACAATGTCGCTCTCGCGGGCGATGGTCGAGGTGTCGACGTTGACGATCGCCAGCGTATGCTGCCCATGCTCCTTGGCGTAGCGCAGGGCTGCGAGGGTGTCAGCGGTCTCGCCGGATTGAGACACAACGATCATCAATCCGTCTTCGGCCAGCGGCGGATCGCGGTAGCGGAATTCTGAGGCGATATCGATATCGACCGACAGCCGCGCAAATCGCTCCAGCCAGTAGCGCGCCACAAGTCCGGCATAGAACGCCGTGCCGCAGGCCGAGATGGTTACGCGTGACAAACGCGCCGGATCGAAGGGGAAGTCGAAGGGCAGACGCACGACGCCCTCGGAAAGATCAAGATAATGCGCCAGCGTCCGGCCGATAACCTCCGGCTGTTCGAAGATCTCCTTGGCCATGAAGTGACGGAAATTGCCTTTCTCGACCAGAAATGAACTGGCCTGCAACGGCAAGCGTCGGCGCTCGACGATCGTATCCTCGGCGTTGTGGAACTCGCTCGATCCGCGCCGCAGCACGACCCAGTCGCCCTCGTCCAGGTAGGCGATCGAGGTGGCGAAGGGGGCCAGCGCCAGCGCGTCCGAACCCAGATAAACGCCCTCCTCGCCCCAGCCGACGGCCAGGGGAGAGCCCCGGCGGGCGCCGATGAGCAAATCCTCCTCGCCCTCAAACAGAAACGCGAGCGCAAAGGCGCCTCTGAGACGCTTGAGCGCCGCCGCGACGGCGTCTTGCGGCGTCGCGCCCCGATTGAGGCCCTCACTGACGAGATGCGCCACGACTTCCGAGTCGGTTTCGGATGCGAAACGATGGCCGCGGCCCTCCAGCTCCTCGCGCAACTCACGGAAATTCTCGATAATGCCGTTATGCACGACGGCGACCTTGTCGCTGGCGTGCGGATGCGCGTTTGTTTCTGTCGGCTTGCCATGAGTCGCCCAGCGCGTGTGGCCGATGCCGGCGGCGCCGGACAATTTTTCGCCGGCGAGTTTGTCCTCAAGGTTCTTCAGTTTGCCGCTGGCCCGAACGCGGAAAATTCGACCGTTCTCCAGCGTCGCGACGCCGGCGGAGTCATAGCCACGATACTCAAGACGCTTCAGCGCCTCAATGATGTCGCCCGCGACGGGTCCCTTGCCCAATACGCCAACAATGCCGCACATCCCGATCTCCGGAAGTTATCGCCGGAATCGCCGGCGTCGTGACGGACGTTTAGTCCTGCTTTCTGGCTTTTTCTTTTCTGGCCGTCTGCACGGCGCGGAAGGCGTTCGCCCAACCGCTCTTCTCCATCTGACGGCCCCGCGCCACAGCCAGCGCATCGGCGGGCACGTTTTTGGTCACCACCGAACCCGAGCCGACATAGGCGCCCTCGCCGATCGTCACCGGCGCAACCAGGGCGGTATTGGAGCCAATAAAGGCGTTTGCGCCAATCACGGTGCGGTATTTGAAGAAACCGTCGTAATTGCAGGTGATCGTGCCGGCGCCAATATTGGCGTTCGCGCCGATGTCAGCGTCGCCGACATAGCTCAGATGATTGACCTTCGCCCCGGGCGCGATCTCGGCGTTTTTCAGTTCGACGAAATTGCCGATCTTGGCCTTTTCGCCAACGCAGGCGCCGGGACGCAGCCGCGCATAAGGCCCGACGGTCGCCATCGCGCCGATTTGCGCGCCTTCCAGATGTGAGAAGGCGTGGATTGTCGCGCCATCGCCGACGGCGACGCCGGGACCAAAGACGACATGCGGCTCGATCAGCACGTCCCGTCCCAGGATGGTGTCGTGGGCCAAAAAAACAGTTTCCGGCGCAATCATGGTTACGCCGCTCATCATCGCCGCGCGCCTTAGCCGCGCTTGCAACACCGCTTCCGCCTGCGCCAGTTGAATACGATCGTTGACGCCAAGAACTTCTGACTCGGTCGCGACAACGACGCGCGTCTCAAGGCTCTCTCCGCGGGCGATCTCGACGATGTCGGTCAGGTAATATTCGCCCTTGGCGTTTTGCGCTTCGATTCTTCCGAGAAGCTCAAGCGCGCGATGACCATCGATCGCCATCAATCCGGCGTTGCAAAGACGGATTGCCCGCTCTGCTTCGCTCGCGTCCTTTTCCTCCCGGATGGCGATCAGGCGGCTGGAGTCGTCCTGTAAAAGGCGGCCGTAGCCAAAGGGGTTTTCCGCCATGAAGCCAAGCGCCGCGACGCCGGCGCCGGCCGCCAGCGCGTCCCGCAAAGCGCGGATTGTCTCTCCGGTGACCAGCGGCGTGTCGGCGAAAAGCACGATCAAATCGTCATAGCCGGCGCCGATAGCCGAGCCCGCCGCCAGCACCGCATGGGCGGTGCCGAGCCGGTCGGCCTGCACGAAAACCTGAGAGTGCGGAGCGAGTTTTTGCGCCTCGGCGCGAACATCCTCTCGACCGGGGCCGATGACGACGGCGACGTCGGTCACATCGGCCGCAGCGACGCTTGCCAGCACATGCGCCAGCATCGACCGACCGGCGACGGCGTGCAGAACCTTGGCCTTGTCCGATTTCATCCGCGTTCCCTCGCCGGCGGCGAGAACAACGGCCAGCGCTTTTCGGGAGGTTGGGGGCATGTCGCGGGATTATCCGTAGGTGGCGGGGGAAGGCTAAAGCATGCGGCCAGACCGCATGGCGTTTGCCGGGAATTGTTTTTTTGCAGATTCGAGGGGGCGTGAGCAAGCCGCAGCAGGACTTTTTCCAACCGCTGAAACCGCCAAGAAAGCCTTTTGCTTCGGTTTTTTAATGTATAGATGATCTCTTGGCGATTTCGAAACCCCGCCTCCGCCGCCCTCTTACCCGGTTTCCCATGTTTGAACGTCGACACGTCCTGAAGGCCGCCCTGGGAGCAATGGCCGCCGGTCTGAACCCCGGGCAGACCAGGGCCGAGAGCGCGCCGCCTGCGCCGCCGGCGTTCACCCGGGACACAGTCGTCGATCTCGCCCGGACCATCGCTGCGAAACCCTACGCGCCGCCGCCCGGCGATCTGCGCGAACCCTTCGCCGGTCTCAGCTATGAGCAATTCGTCGGCATCAAGACGAAGCCCGGGGAGGCGATCTGGGCCGGCGAGAACAAGGGGTTCGCAATCGAGCCGCTCCATCGCGGCCATATTTTCTCCGCCGCCGTCGATCTGTATCTTGTCGACAATGGCGCAGCGACGCGTCTGCCCTACGATCAGTCGCGATTCGATTATGGCGGCCTGAAAGTGCCGGAGAAATTGCCGGATTTGAGTTATTCCGGCTTTCGCGTCTTGCGCAGGGACGCCAGTGGCGCGGAGGCGGAACTCGCCATCTTCCAGGGAGCGAGTTTCTACCGGGCGGTGGCGGCCGGGCAAAATCTTGGGGTGACGGCGCGCGGTCTGTCGATCCGCACAGCCGATCCGCGTGGCGAGGAGTTTCCCTTCTTTCGCATTTTCTGGATCGAGAAACCGGCCCTTGGCGATAACGCGCTGGTGATTCACGCGCTTCTGGATGCGCCCAGCGTTGCGGGAGCCTACCGCTTCACGCTGCGGCCCGCGGAGGCGACAATCGTCGACGTGGAGCTGACGCTATTCCCCCGCACGAATATCGATCACTACGGTCTCGCCGGTTTCGCCGCGATGTCTCTGTACTCGCCGCTCGACCGTCGACGCGCCGACGCGTTGCGGCCGATGGTTGCCGCCGCAAATGGCCTGCAGATGCTGACGGGCGCCGGCGAATGGCTCTGGCGGCCCGTCTCCAATCGCGAAAGCCTGCAATTTTCCTCCTTCGTCGACAGCAACCCCAGGGGTTTTGGCGCTCTCGTGCGTGATCGCGATATCGCCGCCTATCAGGACGACGATCAGCATTTCGAGCATCGACCCTCGCTGTGGATCGAGCCGCTGGGCGAATGGGGACCGGGCGCCATCCAGCTTGTCGAAATTCCGTCCGGGTCGGAAAACAACGAAAATATCGTTGCTTACTGGAGGCCCAAAGTCCCGCTCATTGCCGGTTTGGCGACCACTTTCGCTTACCGACAGTTCTGGTGCTGGGAGCCGCCGACGCGGCCGCCGCTAGCAATTGCGGCCGAGTCGCGCTCCGGTCGTGCGCCTGATGGCAAGCATCGCCGTTTTCTTGTCGTTTTTTCCGGCGATGTGCTAGCCAACGCAAGCCGCACGACAAACCTGACCGCCGCCCTGGTCACGTCGCCCGGCGCGGCGACGAACGTCAGGACCTTTCACAATCCGGCGGCGAAGAATTGCCGTGTCACGTTCGATATCGATCCGGCGGCGGAGAATTTTTGCGAAATGCGGCTTGTCCTGAAATCGGGCGAGCAGGCGCTCAGCGAGACCTGGCTATATAGATGGACACCCTGACCGAACCGCACGCGCCGCCCGCCGCCTCCATCGCCCCCCTTCAATCTGAATTGCCGCCGACGCCTGTTGAAACCAGGTTGCCCATGCCGGCGCAAAATTTCTTCAAATATGACACGGGTAAAATCCGTTCGCCCGCTGCGCCATGGCTCTGGCGCACGCCGTGGCTGGCGCGACTGGCCACCTATGGCGGCGGCCTCGCGCTGACTGTCTATGGCGGCTGGCAAATGTATCGCGTTATCGACGTCGGCGGCGTCACGACGTTGAAATGGGCGTTGCTGGCGCTTTTCCTGCTGAACTTTTCCTGGATCGCGCTGAGTTTTTGCAGCGCCGTCGTCGGCTTCGTTCTGTTGCTCAATAAACCGCCGACGCCGGCGCTGCCGACGACGCTGGGTCAAAAAACCGCCGTCGTCATGCCGATCTACAACGAGGCGCCAAGCCGTGTCTTCGCCGCTCTGCAAACCATTTTCGAGGATGTGCAGGCGACGGGACTGGGCGATAATTTCGACTGGTTTTTCCTTTCCGACACCACCAATCCAGATATTTGGATCGCCGAAGAGCGCGCCTTTATCGCGCTGCGGCGCCGGCTTGGACCGCAAGCGCGCGTCTTCTATCGGCGACGCGAAAAAAACACCAGCCGCAAGGCGGGCAACATTGAGGATTTCGTTTCCCGATGGGGCGGCGCCTATGCGCATATGGTGGTGCTCGACGCCGACAGTCTGATGACCGGGCCGACCATCGTCAAACTCGCGGCGGCCATGGAGTCGGACCCCGACAGCGGCATCATCCAGACCCTGCCGCTCATCATCAATCGCAACACGCTGTTCGCCCGCGTCCAGCAATTTGCGGCGCGCATCTACGGTCCGGTCATCGCCATGGGACTGTCGGCATGGATGGGGCGCGACGGCAATTACTGGGGCCACAACGCGATTATCCGAACCGAAGCCTTTGCCAGGCATTGCGGACTGCCGGACCTGCCCGGCAAGCCGCCCTTTGGCGGCCATATCCTCAGTCATGATTTTGTCGAAGCGGCGCTGATCCGACGCGCCGGCTACGGGGTCTATATGATCCCGACGCTAGGCGGCTCCTATGAGGAGAGCCCGCCATCGCTCATCGATGTGTCTATTCGCGATCGCCGCTGGTGTCAGGGCAATTTGCAGCACTCGCGCGTCCTGTTCGCGCGTGGGCTGCACTGGGCGTCGCGACAGCATTTTCTGACAGGAATATTCGGTTATCTGACCTCGCCGCTGTGGTTGATGCAGCTTCTTGTCGGCATCATCATCGTCATTCAGGCGAGTTACCTTAAGCCCGAGTATTTTACTGGCGACTTTGCCCTGTTTCCGACTTTCCCTCGCTTCGACGCCGAACGTTCGCTACAGCTTTTCGCTTTGACAATGGGCATTCTGCTGGCGCCCAAATTTTTTGGTCTGCTGGTCGCGATCTACGAAACAGATACGCGGCGCAGTTCCGGCGGCGCGATCATGCTGTTGATCTCGACGCTGTTCGAGATCGTGCTCTCGGCTTTACTGGCGCCGATCATGATGCTGATCCAGACAGGCCATGTCGTTCACATCGTGTTCGGGTTCGACACCGGTTGGGATCCGCAGAGGCGCGACGACGGTTCGGTGCCGCTTGTCGACATCATCCGACGTCATCGCTGGCACATGGCGCTTGGCATGTTGACCCTGTTCGCCGGCCTGCTGATTTCGCCATCGCTGGTGGCGTGGATGTCGCCTACGATCGCGGGCCTCATCCTGGCGATTCCAATTTCATGGCTGACCAGCCAGCGATGGCTTGGACTGGCGTTTCGACGCGCCGGCGTGCTGACGACTCCTGAGGAGACGGCGACGCCGCCCATCGCCAAGCGCGGCAAGGCGCTCTCGAAGGCCCTCGCCCGCGTCGGAGAGGATGAGGTCAATGGCCTTCTCGCCCTGCACGGCGATCCTGAACTCCGAATGCTGCATGAGGAATGGCTGCCGGCGCGCAAACCGCGCCAGCGCGGCGCGATTTCCACAGACCGGGCCATGGCCGAAGCCAAGATCGCCGACGCCGAGACGATTGAGGACGCGGTGAAATGGCTCAATCGCGGCGAACGTCTGGTGGCGCTATCGGATCGCGCGCTGATCGGCATGATCGCGCGTCTGCCGCGCAAATCCGACATAACGGCCGAGGCAAGAGCCGCCGGCGACGCACAGGCGGCTGAATGAGTTTAATCTACAAAATCGTCACGGCGCCGGAATGGCGCGCGGCGACGACGACGGGCGTTTTTCACGGCGCCGCGATCGATCTTCACGATGGCTTTATTCACTTCTCGACTGCTGAACAGGCGCGCGAAACGGCAGCCAAACATTTTGCCGGCCAGGACGATTTGCTGCTTGTCGCCGTCGACCCCGCGCGTCTCGCCGACGCCCTTAAATGGGAAGTCTCGCGTGGCGGCGCGCTGTTCCCGCATCTTTACGCGCCGCTCTCGTTCGACGACGTGACGCATGTCGCCCCCCTGCCGCTCGCTGCTGATGGCGCGCATGATTTCGCCGGCCTGCTGGAATGATCGATCTCTTCGGCCTTGCCGCCGCCGGGCTGCGACGCCTCGATCCCGAGGACGCGCATCGCGCCACCATTGCGGCGCTGAAATTCATGCCGTTGCGCGCGCCTGCGCCCGACGATCCGCTTCTGGCGGTTTCGGCTTTCGGTCTCGATTTTCCCAACCCTGTCGGTCTCGCCGCCGGTTTCGACAAGGACGCGGAGGTCGCCGACGCGATGCTCGGTTTCGGTTTCGGCTTCGTCGAAGTCGGCACGCTGACGCCGCGCCCGCAATCCGGCAATGCGCGGCCGCGCGCCTTTCGCCTGAGCGAGGATCGCGGCGTCGTCAATCGTTACGGCTTCAACAATTGCGGCCATGCGTCCGCGCTGGCGCGATTGCGTGCGCGCGGGCGCGCGGGAATCGTCGGCGTCAATGTCGGCGCCAACAAGGACGCAGACGACCGCATCGCCGATTACGTCTCCGGCGTGCGCGCCTTCGCTAATGTCGCAAGCTATTTCACGATCAATGTCAGTTCGCCGAATACGCCGGGCCTGCGCGATTTGCAGGAGCCGTCGGCGCTTAGGGATTTATTGGCCCGGACGATCGAGGCGCGCGACGCCGCCGTCATTCGCCGGCCCCTGTTGCTCAAGATCGCGCCCGATCTGACGCTCGATCAACTCGACGGAATCGTGCGCGTTGCGCGCGACAGCCGGATCGACGGCATGATCGTTTCCAACACCACGATCTCGCGACACGAAAGCCTGCGGTCGCCGCTGGCGAGAGAAAGCGGCGGCCTCTCCGGCGCGCCCTTGTTCGATCTCTCGACGCGGATGCTGGCGCAGACCTTTGTGCGCGTGGAAGGTCAGTTTCCGCTGATCGGCGTCGGCGGGATCGATAGCGCCGAAAAGGCGCTCGCGAAGATCGAGGCCGGCGCGGCGCTCGTGCAGCTTTATTCGGCTCTGGTTTATGAGGGACCGGGACTGGTCAATCGCATCAAGCGCGGACTACTCGATGATCCCGGTCGCAAAGGCGTTGCGCTAAAAGACCGGGTTGGGCTGCGCGCAGCGCATTATGCGGCGCTTTCATAAGCTGTCGCTCGATGCTATTGGCGCGCAAAAGCCACAAACGTCACCCTTGAGCATAAAGGAAAAATCATGAGCGAACACATTTGGCTGGCGACGGGCGAGGCGACGGTGCTGGCGGCGGATGGACAATATACCGACGCCATGCCGGAAGTGCTGATCGGCAATGTGAAGGGACCCGTCGGCCAAGCCTTCGCGTCCATGACGGGGCAGGTCGCCGGCCATCCGCGCATGTTCGTCATTCGCGATCTGAACCAGCAGGTGCGTCCGGCGACGATGATGACCACCAAGATGACGGTGAAATCCGGCGCCTATGTCGAACTGCTCGGCGGCATCGTGCAGGCGGCCACCGGCGACGCCATCGTCGACTGCCTCGCCGAGGGGATTATCCCGAAGGATCAGGTCAACGAGCTGTGCATGATCATCATGGTCTGGCTCGATCCGCGCTGCGCCACGGATGAGAACCTCGATCAGAAAGATCTTTACCGCACCAATTACGAGGCGACGAAGCTCGCGATCTCCCGCGCCCTGAAGGGCCAGCCGACCGCTGACGAACTGATCGCCAACCGCAAGACGGTGACGCATTACGCGCTGGAGGGCGTGTTCGACGAGTGAGCCTTGTCGGCCATGAACCAACGACCGGGCATTCAGGCCGAGCGTCTTGCCCGCCCGTCCCATCACTGATATAGCGACGGCGCGTTCGGGGCGGTTTTCCGCCCCGGACGCAGCTCATCGGGTTTTCGGCCTTCGGGCCGCGCCGGCCGGTTCGCAGTCTCGAACCTCTTGCCCCGTTCCTGACGTGAACCGGGCATCCGATCGCCGAAAGCCTTTTCGTAACGCCAACCCCGCCGGCGCCCGCCCACATCGGGCTTTTCAGGAGAACTTATGTCCGTCACGACCGAGCGCGCCCCGACGCGCGAAGATTTTGCCGCCCTGCTCAACGAAAGCTATGGCGATAACGAGGCTTTCGAGGGGTCCGTCATCAAGGGCCGCGTGGTCGCCATCGAAAAGGACGTCGCCGTCATCGACATCGGTCTGAAGACCGAAGGCCGGGTCGCCCTCAAGGAATTCACCGGCTATGGCCGCGATCCCGCCCCGCAAATCGGCGAGGAGGTCGAGGTCTATCTGGAGCGCGTCGAGAACGCGCTCGGCGAGGCCGTCATCTCGCGCGACAAGGCGCGCCGCGAGGAGAGCTGGGTCAAGCTCGAAAAGGCGTTCGAGACCAATGAAAAGGTCGACGGCGT
>CAIQCB010000027.1 GCA_903870245.1 uncultured Methylocystaceae bacterium | reverse complement strand
TGAGCGCAACGCGATGGCCGAGGGCGTGAAGGAAGGGACTCGATTTTCAGATCCATCTTACAGCCGGGGCGTCGGGGCGAAGGAACTCGCCGACGCCGAAGACGCGATGCAATGGCCGATCCGATATGTCGCCGACGAAGGTATGCGCCGCGTTCTGGCGTTCTGGATTCATTGCGACCTGACCGGCGCGCCATTTGGCCGCCTGTCGCCGAAGGTCGCCGGGAGCAAGGGGACGGCTTATCGTCGCCTCGATGGCGCCTTGTCGCGCATTGTGGCCGGACTGATCGCCGATGGCGTGAAGCCGTCCTGATCGCCCCGCCACAGACCGCAGAGCGCGCCACCGGCGCGCGTCTCCACCGGACCCGGCACCAACACCGCCCCAGCCGGCCAAAGACCGCCACAAGATCGCCCTGGGCCGTCCTGGCCCTGCTATCGGCCGCGCGGGCGGGCCAGGCACATGATCGAGGCGTCGTCGCCGGGAAACTGCCCAGCCGGAAGGATCGAGGCCTCGATCCCGCAATCGTCGCCCGCATGTCGCCGCCGCCATTGGGCAGGATCACGGCCGCACCTCGACCCTAGCCGGGAGACGCCACAGGGCAGGATCGCGTAGCTGGGAAATGCCAAGAGCGGCAGAACTGAAGCCCGTGCCGACATGGTGCCGATTTTTGGATTTTTTGGATTTTTTGCCGCTGAAAATTCGGCTTTGAGTCATTGTTTTAATTGGTGGAGCCAGACGGAATCGAACCGACGACCTCTTCAATGCCATTGAAGCGCTCTCCCAACTGAGCTATGGCCCCATTTTTTCCGGGCGATCTCCTGGGCGAGGGCCGGGCCGACGAAGCAGTCGACGCCGGCTGTATAGTTCAGCCGACACCGCCCTGCAAGTCCACCCCAAAAATCCGCCGGGCTAGCGCTTCACTTAAGTTCGATGGGGGGAGTTCCCGCCAGGCAAGTCCGTCGGGCATATCCGCCGCCGGAAGCCCGGTCCCCTCAGGCGGTCGAGACGGTGACGCGATTACGGCCGGCGGTTTTCGAGGCGTAAAGGGCGCGATCGGTCCGGCGCAACAGGGCTTCCGCATTGGCGTCATCGCCGCGATCGGAGAGACCGATCGAGATCGTCACCGGGATCGCCTGGGCGCCATCTGCCTTCAGTCGGAAGGGCGTCGACTCAATCGTCGCGCGCATCCGCTCCGCCACGCGCTCGGCGACGGCCAGGGGCGTATCCGGCAGCAGAATGAGAAATTCCTCTCCGCCATAGCGACACACCGGGTCGCTCCGGCGCAGGATCCCCCTGATCCTATGCGCAAGGCTTTTCAGAACATGATCGCCCGCATCGTGGCCATAGCGGTCGTTGACCTGTTTGAAGTGATCGATGTCGATCATCATCAGCGACAAGGCGCGTCCGCCATGCGCAGCCCGATCGAGCGTCTCGAAGAGTTGTTTTTCAAAAAAGCGGCGGTTGGCCAAACCGGTCAGGGCGTCGATGGCGGCGAGTTCGATGGCGTTCTGCTCGTTGTCGCGCAGGGCGTCGACATATCTCTTGCGTCGCAATTGAGTGCGCACGCGCGCTATGAGCTCATTGCGGTCCACTGGACGCAACACGTAATCATTTACGCCCAGATCGAGGCCGCGCAGAATGCGGCTTCGATCATCGCGATCGGCCAGCGCCAGCACCGGCATGGCGCGTGTGCGCTCCAGTGAGCGAAGCTGGCTACAAAGCCGCAAGGCGTCGAAATTCTCCAGATCGAGGCTGAGGATGATCAGATCCGGCAAGGCCTCAGCTGCCCGAAACAGGGCTTCCGACGGTCTGGGCTCGATCGAGACCTCATGCCGGTCGCCTAGGTCGGAAACAATCCGTTCGGCGGAGGCCGGGCGATCCTCGACAAGCAGGATGCGTCCAAGCGGGTCTTCCTGCCGTATCGGCGCGGCTATGGGATCGGCAAGTCCTAATCCCGCATAGGAGATCGCGCGGGCGCGTAATTCGTCCAGCGCAATCTTGAGGCGCGTCAGCGAGCGCACACGCGCGATCAAGGCGATTTCGTCCACTGGTTTTATCAGGAAATCGTCGGCTCCCGCTTCGAGGCCGCACAGCCGATCGGATGGTTCGTCGAGCGCCGTCACGATCAGCACCGGCAAATGCATGGTCTTCGGATCGGCCTTCAAACGTCGGCAGACATCAAAACCATTGAGGTCCGGCATCATCACATCCAACAGGACGATATCGCATTTGCCGTCACGACAGAGCGTCAACGCCTCCGCGCCGGAAGACGCCGAAACGACCTCGAAATATTCGGCGAGCAACCGAACCTCAAGCATTTTCAGGTTGGGGCGAAAATCGTCGACAATCAGAACGCGGGCGGTCATGGGCTGTGCGAGCCGTCATGGGCTTTAAACGTTATGGGCGCTTGTCCCCAAGAAAAGCATTCACCGTTTCGAGGAATTTAGCCACTGATATCGGCTTGGAAAGATACCCCTCGCACCCGCCCTGCAGGATTTTCTCCTCGTCGCCTTTCATGGCGAAGGCTGTGATCGCCACTACCGGAATGTGACACAATTCTGGATCTTCCTTCAGCCAGCGAGTGACTTCGAGCCCGCTGACCTCGGGGAGCTGAATGTCCATCAGAATCAGATCGGGTTTGTGATCGCGGGCGAGTTTGACCGCCTCGACGCCGCTTTTTGTGCGCAGGGTCGCGCGGCCGTTGGCCTCCAACAGATCGTTGAAGAGCTTCATATTCAATTCATTATCTTCTACGATCAGGACCGTTTTGGTCATGCCCCGCATCTTTCGCCGGTCGTTGCGATCGGGAGCCAGACTAGCATGGGAAAGATTAATGAAACGCCCGCCGGATCGTGACAATCGCGCCAAAGCAGCCGGGGAGGTGGCTCTGCTCGCGCTCGGTTATCTTGCCGGGGACGAGGAGCGGCTGATGCGATTTCTCGCCCTGACGGGTTTGGATCGCGGCGATGTGGCTGATCTGCTTGGAGATCGCGGCTTCCACCTTGCGATCCTCGACCACCTGGCTGGAGACGAAACCATGCTGCTCGACTTCACCAGGGAAAATGGCGTTCCGCCCGAGACCGTCGGCGTCGCCCGCCGGGCGTTGGGGAGCGGCGAGGAATTCTAAGCCGCGGTCACTCCATCGCGGCGAGGGCTGCGGCGCCGGCCTGGGCTATCTGCCCGTCCTGAGACGATTGGACCCCGGAGACGCCGATCGCTCCGACGACATGGCCTTCATAGACCAAGGGCGCGCCGCCCTCGACCGGCGTGATCTGCGGCAGGCTGAGCAGGGCCAGCCGTCCGCCGGCGACGACCTCCTCCAGCGCTTTAGTCGGCCGACGAAACAGGGCTGCGGCGCGGGCCTTGTGCTGGGCGATCTCGCATGAGGCGGGCTGAGCGCCGTCGAGCCGCTCCAGGTAGACTGGAAGTCCGGCGTCGTCGACGATGGCGATGACGACATTCCAGTCGTTTCGCCGGGCCTCGGCTTCGGCCGCGGCGGCGACGCGTTTTGCGTCGGCGAGCGTGAGTTCGAATTTCATTTTCATGTCGAAGCCTTTGACTGGACCCTGTCGGGGTGGCCGCGCTTGCGAAGGCGGATGGGCTCGACTAGGGAATCGGGGGTGTTCGTTTGCGTTCGTCAAATTCTCACGCCATTCGGGCGGGAGCAATGCTTTAGTCGACTGAATTCGCTGCGGCGCAGACGCGGAGAGGACTCATCCCTTGACCCTGATCATGCCGACGCCGGAGAACGCTATCCTCGCACGGCGGGACGAGATCGTCGGGCGGCTTCGAGCCTTGCTACCGTCGCAAAGCCTGATCGTTGATGAGACCGCGCGTCGCGCCTATGAGTGTGACGCCTTTACCATGTATCGCGCCCTGCCAATGATTGTGGCGCTGCCGGAAACGGTCGGGCAGGTTCAGGCGATCCTGCGCCTCGCTGCGGAGATGAACGTCAAGATCGTTCCGCGTGGCGCAGGCACATCGCTGTCGGGCGGTGCGATGCCACTTGAAGACGGCCTCCTGCTCGGCATGGCGAAGTTTAATCGCATTCTCGAGATCGATTACGACAATCGTTGCGCGCGCGTTCAACCCGGCGTGCAAAATCTTGCTATTTCCAGAGCCGTCGAGGCGCGGGGATTTTACTACGCGCCCGACCCGTCGTCACAGATCGCCTGCACCATCGGCGGTAATGTCGCAGAAAACGCCGGCGGGGTGCATTGCCTGAAGTACGGGCTCACGACTAACAATATTCTTGGTCTTGAGGTGGTGCTGATGGGCGGTGAGGCGATCCGTCTGGGAGGCAAGCATCTCGATAGCGAGGCCTATGATTTACTCGGCCTGATGACCGGCTCCGAAGGATTGCTTGGCGTTGTCACAGAAGTCACAGTGCGTATTCTCCAAAAGCCCGCTGTCGCGCGCTGTCTTTTGCTGGGATTTCCCAGCGTTGAAGCTGGCGCGCGCTGCGTCGGCGCGGTCATAGCCAACGGAATTATCCCCGGAGGCATGGAGATGATGGATAAAAAAACTATCCATGCGGTAGAGCGTTTCCAGCCCTGCGGCTATCCGCTCGACGTCGAGTCCGTTGTCATCGTCGAACTCGATGGAACCGGGGAGGAAGTCGATCATCTTGTCGGTGTGGTCGAGAAGATCGCGCGAGACGCGGGCGCGACGACGGCAAGGGCCTCGTCCACTGAGAGCGAACGTCTTCAATTCTGGGCCGGCCGCAAGAACGCTTTCCCTGCGGTCAATCGGATCAAGCCCGATTATCTTTGCATGGACGGCACGATCCCGCGTGGCCGACTGCCAGAGGTTCTCGCCGGCATGGACGCGCTTGCCGCTAAATATGATCTGGGCGTCGCAAATGTCTTTCATGCCGGAGACGGCAATCTGCATCCGTTGATCCTGTACGACTCGGCAAAGGAAGGCGACACAGAACGCGCCGAGCAACTTGGATTCGATATTTTGCGTCTTTGCGTCTCTGTCGGCGGCGTGCTGACCGGCGAACATGGCGTCGGCGTCGAGAAGCGAGATTTGATGGGCGAGATGTTCAGCGAGACTGATCTCGATCAGCAGCAACGCGTCAAATGCGCCTTCGACCCGCAGGGACGTCTGAATCCCGGTAAGGTTTTCCCGATTCTGCATCGCTGCGCCGAATTCGGCATGATGCATGTCTCGGCCGAAAAAATCCAGTTTCCCGACCTGCCGCGATTCTAGCCATGAACCCGCCGGCGCCAATTATCGAGATCCATGACGCCAGCGATCTGGCCGAGGCGCTCAGCGTCGCCAATGCGCGTGGCGAGACCTGCGGGATTACCGGCGCGGGCTCCAAAAAACGACTAGGTCGCCATGCGCCCGCTTCAAAAATGCTTTCGATCCAGTCGTTTACCGGCGTCACGCTCTATGAGCCGGAAGAACTGGTTCTGTCGGCGCGCGCTGGCACGCCGCTGCGAGAGATCGAGCGATTGCTTGAGTCGCATCGTCAGCAACTCGCCTTCGAACCCATGAATTTCGGACCGATTTATGGAGAAACCGGACACGCCGCGACTCTCGGCGGGACGATCGCCGTGAACGCCTCCGGTCCACGCCGCATCAAGGCCGGCGCCGCGCGCGATCATCTATTGGGCTTTCATGCTGTCACTGGGCGCGGAGACATCGTTAAATCGGGCGGTCGGGTGATGAAGAATGTTACCGGTTTCGATTTGTCAAAACTGGTTTGCGGCTCCTACGGCACGCTGGCGGCGTTGACGGAAGTGACGGTGAAAGTGCACCCCAAACCGGAAACCGAGCAAAGCATTCTTGTTCTGGGCCTTGATGAAGCGAGCAGTCTCGCCCTTCTGCGCCGTGCAACCGCCACGCCCTTCGAAGTGTCCGGCTACGCCATGACGCCGCCGGGCGTCATACCGGGATTAGACGTCAACGCCGCCGCCTTGCGGATAGAGGGGCCAAAAATTTCCGTGAGCGCTCGACGCGACCAGCTTTTATCGGCGCTTGTCGAGCCCTCGAACCGGATCATGAATTTGCAGGCTGAGCATTCACAGAAATTCTGGGCGGCGATACGCGACGCCGAGCCTGTTGCGCGTCAGGATGGCCAAATTTGGCGCCTTTCTGTAGCGCCATCAGATGCTTTGACAGTCGTAGAAGCCATTCGCAATTGCGGCGCGCCGTTGCGGGCGCATTATTACGACTGGGCAGGCGGCCTGATCTGGCTCTCCCTCTCGCCGGCGCCGGATGCGCATGCGTCGCTTGTGCGCGCCGCCGTCGACTCTGTGGGCGGCCATGCGACGCTGATCCGTGCTGATGACGCCGTGCGCGCCCATGTCGAGGTTTTTCATCCGCAACCACAAGCGCTTGCGGCGTTAACGAAACGCGTCAAAGTTGCTTTCGATCCTGCGCACGTCTTGGAGCGCGGCCGCATGCGCGCGGAGTTCTAGAAGATGCAGACGCATTTCTCGCTGGCGACGCTCGCCGATCCGGATATGGCGGAGTCCGAACGGATATTGCGCGCCTGCGTGCATTGCGGGTTCTGCACCGCCACTTGTCCTACCTACCTACTGACCGGTGATGAGCTCGATTCGCCACGGGGAAGGATATATCTAATCAAGGACATGCTGGAGACGGCGCGTCCGGCCGACGCGCGCACGGTCCACCACATTGATCGCTGTCTCTCCTGTCTCTCCTGCATGACGACCTGTCCATCGAGCGTGAATTACATGCATCTTATCGATCATGCCCGCGCTCATATCGAACAGACCTACAGTCGTCCGCTTTTCGACCGGGCATTACGGGCGTTGCTTGCTGGCATTCTGCCGCGCCCGGCGCTTTTTCGCATGGCTCTGCGCGCCGCAGCGATTGCACAACCGCTTGCGCCCTACCTGCCGGGACGCCTGAAAGCAATGCTGCGGCTGGCGCCACAAAAAGCGCCCCCGCCTTCAGACATCGACCAGCCGCAGATTTTTACCGCTCATGGCGCGCGGCGTTTTCGGGTCGCCTTGCTCAATGGGTGCGCCCAGACTGTGCTCGACACGCGAATCAACGCCGCTACCATACGGCTTTTGACGCGCCTTGGCGTCGAGGTCGTCGTCGCCGAAGGCGCCGGGTGTTGCGGGGCGCTCGCCCATCATCTGGGTCACGTGGATGAGTCTCAGGCCTTCGCAAGACGTAATATCGAGGCGTGGACGCGTGAGATCGACGTCAATGGTCTCGATTACGTGGTTATCAACGCCTCAGGCTGCGGCACGAGCGTCAAGGATTACGGCTTCATGTTCCGCAACGATCCGGCCATGGCGACAAAGGCGGCTGTCATATCGGCGCGCGCCATAGATGTGTGCGAGCTTGTGGCGAACCTGGGATTTGCGGCCGAGGAGGCGACCATGCGGCGACGCGTCGCCTATCACGCCGCCTGTTCGCTGCAGCATGGACAGAAAATACTGCAACAGCCGATCGACCTGCTGACCCGCGCGGGTTTCGAGGTCGTTATGATTCCCGAGAGCCATATCTGCTGCGGTTCGGCCGGAACGTATAATCTGCTTCAGCCCGAACTCGCTGGGGCCTTACGCGCCCGCAAGATCGTCAATATCGAGAGCGTTGCCCCGCAGGTCGTCGCAGCCGGCAATCTCGGCTGTATGACCCAGATCGCGGCGGGCACGGATATTCCCGTTGTCCATACGGTGGAGTTACTCGACTGGGCCAGCGGCGGCCCGAGGCCGGAAGCGCTCGAAGAGCGCTGACGAAGCCCTCAGCGCAGGAAGCCGACGATGTCTTTCACTGCGTTCATATTCTCGCGAGCGATGGCGCGAGCACGCTCGGAGCCGTCACGCAAGACGCCGTCGATGTAGCTCTCATCCTCGCGGATACGACGCATCTGCGCCGTGATTGGCGCCAGCCTGGCGACGGCGACGTCGACCAGCGCATTCTTGAAGGCGGAGAAATTGGCGCCGCCAAATTCAGCCAGCACGTCAGTTTTGGCGCGGCCGGAGAGCGCCGCGAAAATGCCGACGAGATTATCCGCCTCGGGCCGACCCTCCAGACCTTTCTCCTCTGAGGGCAGGGGCTCCGGATCGGTCTTGGCCTTGCGCACCTTTTGGGCGATTTGATCGGCGTCGTCGGAGAGATTAATGCGCGAATAATCCGAGGCGTCGGATTTCGACATTTTCTTCGTCCCGTCGCGCAGGCTCATCACCCGGGTCGCAGGCCCCGAGATCAGCGGCTCCGGCAAGGGGAAGAAAGCATCGCCGAAGCCATTCCGCTCGATCGAGGAGCCAAAATCATTATTGAATTTCTGGGCGATGTCCCGCGCCAGCTCCAGATGTTGCTTCTGGTCATCACCGACCGGCACATGCGTGGCGCGATAGATCAAGATATCGGCGGCCATCAGAACCGGGTAATCCAGCAGCCCGACAGAGGCGTTCTCGCGATCCTTGCCGGCCTTGTCCTTAAACTGCGTCATACGGTTCAGCCAGCCAATGCGCGCCACACAGTTCAGCACCCAGGCGAGTTCTGCATGCTCCGGCACCTGACTCTGGTTAAAGACAATATTTTTCTTTGGATCGATGCCGCAGGCTATAAAAGCGGCGGCGATTTCGCGGGTGTTATTACGCAGTTCGATGGGGTCCTGCGGCACGGTGATGGCGTGGAGGTCGACGACGCAATAGAGGCATTCGAAGTTTTTCTGCAATTCGACGAATTTAACGATCGCGCCGAGATAGTTGCCAAGATGCAGATTGCCGGTCGATTGAACGCCGGAGAACACGCGCTGGGGAAAGGTTGACATAGGATCGCCATCGGGGTCGAGAATTTGGCCGGTCTTATCGCAACGCCGGAACGGATACGCAAGAGCGAGGGCGCGCGAAGGCGCAGTCGCTTGCCAACAGGGATTAAAGCACAAACCGGCTCAAATCGCGATTACGCGCCAGATCGCCTATGTGCTTTTCAACGTAATCGCCGTCTATTACGATTCTATCGCCGGGCCGATCTGACGCCGTAAAGCTGATCTCGTCGAGCACCCGCTCCATCACGGTTTGCAGACGTCGGGCGCCGATATTCTCGACAGAGGTGTTGACCTGTACCGCCACTTTGGCGATCGCGTCGATCGCGGTGGTCGCGAATTCCAACTTAACCCCTTCTGTGCTCAACAGCGCAACATATTGCCTAGTCAAACAGGCTTCGGTTTCGGTGAGAATGCGCCGGAAATCCTCCTCATTCAACGAGGCGAGTTCGACACGAATCGGCAGCCGTCCCTGCAATTCGGGCAATAGGTCGGACGGCTTGGCGACATGAAAAGCGCCGGAGGCAATGAAAAGCACATGATCGGTCTTAACGGGTCCATGCTTGGTCGAAACCGTTGTGCCCTCGATCAGCGGCAATAGATCGCGCTGTACGCCCTCGCGCGAGACATCCGCGCCGCTTCGACCCTCGCGGGCGCAAATCTTGTCCATCTCGTCGATAAAGACGATGCCATTGTTCTCAACTTCGCCGATCGCCTCACGTATACAGGCGTCCTGATCTAGCAATTTGTCGCTCTCTTCCGCCAATAGCGGCGCTCGCGCCTCGCCCACGTTCATTTTGCGCGGCTTGCCGCGTCCCTGAAACGCTTTGCCGAAGAGGTCGCCAAGGGAGAAGGCGGACACGCTGCCGCCACCCGGCATGTTGGGTAATTCGAACATTGGCGTTGCGCTGGCGCTCTGCGTAATTTCTATCTCGACTTCCTTGTTTTCCAGTTCTTCATTACGCAGGCGGGCGCGGAAAACGTCGCGGGTCTGTGGAGAGGCGGCCGGTCCGACCAGCGCGTCAAGCAGACGGTCTTCCGCCGCCTTCTCGGCGCGCGCTTGAACATCTTTCCGCCGGCGCTCCTTCACCATCACGATTGCGACTTCCACAAGGTCACGGACAATTTGCTCGACGTCCCGCCCGACGTAGCCGACTTCAGTGAATTTTGTCGCCTCGACCTTGAGAAACGGCGCATTGGCCAGCCGCGCCAGACGCCGGGCGATTTCAGTTTTGCCGCAACCTGTCGGTCCAATCATGAGAATATTTTTTGGCAGCACTTCTTCGCGCATCTGCCCCTCAAGCCGCAGACGTCGCCAGCGGTTACGCAAGGCGATGGCGACGGCGCGCTTGGCGTCGCTTTGGCCGACAATGTAGCGGTCAAGTTCCGAGACGATCTCGCGCGGCGAGAAATCGGCCATTTTTTCCATCCCCCCGGCGACGCGGTCTAGATTTTCTCCACCACGATGTTGTGGTTTGTGTAGACACAGATTTCTGCGGCGATTGTCATGGCGCGGCGCGCAATAGTTTCTGCGTCAGCTGAAGTGTCCATCAGAGCGCGTCCGGCCGCGAGCGCATAGTTTCCGCCCGAGCCAATTGCCGCTACCGCCCCGCCTTCCGAGGCCTCAGGCTCAAGCACGTCCCCCGAGCCGGTCAGCACCAGGCCGACATTGTGGTCAGCGACCAGCATCATCGCCTCGAGACGACGCAGATAGCGATCCATACGCCAGTCTTTGGCGAGTTCAACGCATGCGCGCATTAATTGGCCAGGGTATTGATCGAGCTTGGACTCAAGACGTTCGAAGAGGGTGAAGGCGTCAGCCGTCGCGCCAGCGAAACCCGCGATAACGTCCCCCTTGCCGAGCCTGCGCACCTTGCGGGCGTTACCTTTCATGATGGTCTGGCCCAGACTGACCTGCCCATCCCCGGCAATGACCGTTTCTCCCTGTTTTTTCACGAGAATAATTGTTGTCGCGTGCATCTGTAGGGGTGAAGCCTCTTCGGGTTCCATTTTCGCCTTCCGCCGGAGCCTGTTCGCAGGAACTAGGACCGATCCCGACGCCCAGCAAGGGCGCCAAGCCTTGCGAAAAGGAATTTTCGTCGATTTTACAGAATTTTATGTGTTTGCCTCCTAAGCTGTCTCCCCAACGTTCCGGGTGGCGAAAGCCTGTCGGAGTTGTTAGATAGTCCTGCGATCAGAAAGCTTCGCGCCAGTCCCGCGGTTCGGGGCGATTTTCGGAAGGCCAGTCAACCCATGCGTAGCGCATCCGTCGAGCGCGACACGAAGGAAACCAGCATCGCCGTCACCCTGGATCTCGACGGCTCAGGCCAAGCTGAAATTTCAACCGGCATCGGCTTTTTCGATCATATGCTGGATCAGATCGCCCGCCATGCGCCGCTCGATCTGACCGTGCGCGCAAAGGGCGATTTACATATTGACGGCCATCACACGATTGAGGACATCGGGCTGGCGTTGGGGCAGGCGATTGATCGGGCGCTGGGCGACCGCAGGGGAATTTCCCGATATGGCGACGTTCATGTGCCGCTCGACGAAGCGCTGACCCGCGTCGTCGTGGATATCTCCGGACGACCATATCTCGTCTTCAACGTCGAATTTCCGGCGCAACGGATTGGCGAATTCGATACGGAGATGACCCGCGAATTCTTTCAGGCCGTGGCGACGCAGGCCCGCATTGGTCTGCATATCGATTGTTTGCGGGGCGTAAACAGCCACCATATAGCCGAAAGCGCCTTCAAAGGCTTCGCCCGCGCCTTCGGCAAGGCCGTCGCCATCGATCCGCGTCGACTTCAGGGCGAAGCGCCCTCCACCAAAGGAACGCTGACCGCCTGAGCGTCAGTGTTTCGATTTTTACAAGGGGGCGGTCGCGATGGCCAGTTTCTCGGTTTTTCTTCCGCCGGGCGCGCAAGCGACGCCAGAAAGAATCGTATTTTTGCGAGATGGTTTTTCGACGCCTGCGTTTCTGTTCGGCCCGGTCTGGCTGTTGTGGAAACGAGCGTGGATGCCGGCAGCGACCGTTGTCGCGCTACTATCGCTGCTGACGCTTCTGGCCCAGTTGCCCGGAGCCTCTCCAATCCTGTCCGTTTTCCTCGGTCTGGCTCTGGCGATCTGGCTGGGGCTCGAAGGTCGACAAATACTGGGCTGGTCGCTCAAACGACGCGGTTATGTCGAGAGCGATGTCATTATTGCTGAAAACGAGGATGAGGCGGAAGAAGTTTATTTCGCGCGTATGGACGCAATGACGGGTGCGCATCATGCGGCGGAGACCGCTGCGTGACGACTGCGATCATCGACTATGGCTCCGGCAATCTTCATTCCGCGCAAAAAGCTTTTGAACGCGCCGCACGTGAACACGGCCAGACGGAAGCAGTCACCGTCACCAGCGATCCGGAAACAATTCGCCGGGCCGAGCGACTCGTTCTCCCCGGGGTTGGGGCTTTTGCCGATTGTCGCGCCGGCTTGCAGGCGCTCGCCGGTCTTGATGCGGCGATGCGCGAAGCCGTGATCGACCGCGGGCGGCCATTCCTCGGTATTTGCGTCGGCATGCAGTTGATGGCTTCGCGTGGCCTCGAACATGGCGAAAGCGCCGGGCTTGACTGGATTGGCGGCGACGTGGTCGCTATAGATCCCGGCGATCCAACATTGAAAATTCCACATATGGGCTGGAATACGCTCGATCTTGCGCGATCTCATCCTGTCTTCGATGGCGTCGCGACCGGCGCCGGGGGATTGCACGCCTATTTCGTTCACTCCTTTCACTTCGTGCCCGACGATTCGGCCCATGTGCTGGCGCGCACCGATTATGGCGCGCCGCTCACGGCGGCGGTGGCGAGGGACAATCTCATCGGCGTGCAATTTCATCCCGAAAAAAGCCAGAGGCTCGGCCTCGCGCTGATCGCCAATTATCTGAGGTGGCGTCCGTGATTTTATTTCCTGCGATTGATCTTAAAGAAGGCCAGTGTGTGCGTCTTGCGCAGGGCGACATGGACCGAGCCACCGTCTTCAACGACGATCCGGCCGAACAGGCCCGCGCCTTCCAGTCGCAAGGCTTCGAATATTTGCATGTTGTCGACCTTGATGGCGCTTTCGCCGGCGCGCCGCGCAATGCGCAGGCGGTTGAGGCGGTCCTCGCGGCGTTGACGATCCCAGTGCAACTCGGCGGCGGCATTCGCGACATGCGCACGCTCGCTGGCTGGCTCGACAAGGGCGTAACGCGCGTCATTATCGGCACGGCGGCGGTGAGGGACCCATCCTTTGTTCGCGAAGCGGCGCGGCGCTATCCCGGTCGAGTCGCGGTGGGCATCGATGCGCGCGACGGCATGGTCGCAGTCGATGGATGGGCGCGCGCAACCACAATGTCGGCGCTTGATCTCGGTCGGCAGTTTGAGGACGCTGGCGTCAGCGCCATCATCTATACCGACATCGCCCGGGACGGCGTATTGACCGGATTGAACATCGAACAAACGCTTGGCCTGGCCAATACGCTGACCATTCCGGTGATCGCCTCTGGCGGTCTGGCCTCGCTCGCTGACGTTGAACGTCTACTGCTGCCCGATTGCGCGCGGATCGCCGGCGCTATAAGCGGCCGCGCTCTCTATGACGGCCGCCTCGATCCGGCGGAAGCGCTGGCGCTGATTGGCGCGGCGCGTAGAGCTTCTGGACAAGGCTGATGCTTAAGGCCCGCGTAATCCCTTGCCTTGACGTCAAGGAAGGCCGCGTCGTCAAGGGCGTCAACTTCGTCGATTTGCGCGACGCCGGCGATCCTGTGGAATGCGCCATTGCCTATGACGCCGCTGGCGCTGACGAACTTTGTTTTCTCGACATCACAGCCAGCCATGAAAATCGCGGCATTCTTCTCGATGTCGTGCAACGCACGGCGGAAGCCTGCTTCATGCCGCTCACCGTTGGCGGCGGCGTGCGCACGCTTGACGATATCCGCAATCTTTTGCTTGCCGGCGCCGACAAGGCCTCGATTAACACCGCCGCCGTCGCCAACCGGCAATTCGTACGCGAGGCGGCGGAAAAGTTCGGCTCCCAATGCATCGTCGTCGCCATCGACGCCAAACAGGTCGGGCCGGATAAATGGGAGATTTTCACGCACGGCGGCCGACGTCCCACAGGCATTGACGCCGTCGATTTTGCGCGCGAGACGACGGCGCTGGGCGCGGGCGAAATTCTCCTCACTTCGATGGATCGCGACGGCGCCAAAATCGGCTTCGACATAGCGCTGACCCGCGCCGTAGCCGACGCCGTCGGCGTGCCGGTGATCGCTTCGGGTGGCGTTGGCGTTCTTGATCATCTGGTCGCCGGCGTGCGGGAGGGCCACGCCACCGCCGTTCTTGCCGCATCCATCTTTCACTTTGGCGAATTTACGATACCACAGGCCAAGCGCCATATGGCCGCCGCCGGCCTGCCCATGCGTCTCGACGGACTGGAGGCGATATGAGTTTCTCGCTCGACGATCTTGCCGCGTTGATCAAATCGCGCCGACAGGACGACGCATCGAAATCCTACACCAGAAGCCTGTTCGACGCCGGCGCGCCGCGCATCGCCAAAAAATTCGGCGAGGAGGCGGTTGAAGCGGTGATCGCGGCCATGGGGAACGATCGCAAGGAATTGACGATGGAGGCGGCTGACGTGCTTTATCATCTGCTCGTCTTGCTTGAAGCCAGGGACATCGCGCTCGCTGACGTGTTACGGGAGCTTGAGCGCCGAACCAATCAATCGGGACTGGCCGAAAAGGCGTCGCGCGGAGCGGGCGCATGAACGCCGTTGGATCGCCCTATCGTCTCTTCACCCGCGAGGAATGGGCAAATCTGCGCGCCGATACGCCGCTGACATTGACGCTGGACGATCTATCGCGACTGAAGTCCCTGCACGATCCGATCTCGCTTGAGGAAGTGATCGAGATCTATTTACCGCTTTCGCGCCTTCTGGCGCTATATGTCGCGGCGACACAGGGCCTGTTCAAGGCGACGCAACGCTTTCTGGGCGCCGGCGACGGTAAGGTGCCATACATCATCGGGGTCGCGGGCTCTGTCTCGGCCGGCAAATCGACAACGGCTCGCGTGTTGCGCGCCTTGCTGTCGCGCTGGCCGAATACGCCCAAGGTCGAACTGATCACCACCGACGGCTTTCTCCTGCCCAACGCCGTGCTCGAACGCGAGGGGCTTATGGAGAAAAAGGGCTTTCCCGAGAGTTACGATCACAGGGCGCTGCTGCGTTTTTTATCGGATGTGAAGGCCGGGGAGCCTCACGTCACGGCGCCGGTCTATTCGCATCTGGTCTATGACGTCATTGATGGCGAGCGAGAGAGCGTCGATCATCCCGACATTCTCATCGTCGAGGGCGTGAATGTTCTGGCGGCGCGGCCCTCGCGCCAGCCGCGCGACATTCCCTTCGTCTCGGATTTCTTCGATTTTTCGATCTATCTTGACGCCTCGGAAGAGATGCTTGAGCGCTGGTACGTCGATCGATTCCTGACGCTGCGCCAGACAGCCTTCCGCGATCCGCGCTCCTATTTCCGTAAATACGCCGAAATTGACGACGCCGCCGCTATTAGAGTTGCGAAAGATATCTGGACGACGATCAATCTCGAAAATCTGCGTAACAACATCGCTCCGACCCGACCGCGTGCGAGTCTTATTCTCACCAAGGGCGCCGATCACCGTATCGAGGAAGTGGCGCTCAGGAAGCTGTAAAAAACCCTCTTCCGCGAGCGGAAGAGGGGCAAATCAAGTCATGGAGCATCCTGCGTCAAGCATTGCCCGCTGTTTTAAACAGAGGCGCCGCGGGCTCCTTGCTATGCGCCGGCTTGCCGTCAAGAGTCAGACCCCTGACGTCAGCTGAGACATCGACGGAGGCGCCGTCGATGATCTCGCCGGCCAGCAGCCTTTCGGCGAGGGCGTCTTGCAACTCCTTTTGCATGACGCGTTTCAGCGGCCGCGCGCCATAGGCTGGATCGTAACCTTTGTCGGCGAGCCAGTCGCGCGCCTTCGAATCAGGCCTGAGAATGATCTTGCGATCCTCAAGCAACTTCGACAGGCGACGGAACTGGATATCCACGATTGCGCCCATATCCTCACGACGCAGGCGATGGAACAGGATGATCTCGTCGATGCGGTTCAGGAACTCCGGACGGAAATGTCCGCGCACGACATTCATCACCTCGTGATGCACGGCCGAGGAGTCTTCTCCCTCCTTCTGCATCACCAGCATATCTGCCCCGAGATTGGAGGTCATGATGATGAGCGTGTTCTTGAAATCGACCGTACGTCCCTGGCCGTCCGTCAACCGTCCGTCGTCGAGCACCTGCAACAGCACGTTGAAGACGTCCGGATGGGCTTTCTCGATCTCGTCGAAAAGTACGACCTGATAGGGCCGGCGCCGCACCGCTTCCGTCAGCGCGCCGCCCTCTTCATAACCGACATAGCCGGGCGGCGCGCCGATCAGACGCGAAACCGAGTGCTTCTCCATATATTCCGACATGTCGAGACGCACCATCGCCGTCTCGTCGTCGAACAGAAAGCTCGCCAGAGCCTTGGTCAATTCGGTCTTACCCACGCCGGTCGGACCCAAAAAGATGAAGCTGCCGATCGGCCGATTGGGATCCTGCAGACCTGCGCGGGCGCGGCGAACCGCCGTCGACACCGCCGCCACAGCTTCATGCTGGCCGACGACGCGTTTGCCCAATTCCTCCTCCATCTGGAGCAGTTTTTCGCGCTCGCCTTCGAGCATCTTGTCGACTGGCACGCCGGTCCAGCGCGAAATCACTTGCGCGATGTGGTCGGCGGTCACGGCCTCCTCGACCAGCGCCCCTTCACGAGACTCGGTCGCTGCGAGTTTCTTCTCAAGGTCCGGGATGACGCCGTAAGTCAACTCGCCGGCGCGCTGAAATTCGCCGCGCCGCTGCGCCTGGGCGAGTTCGTTACGCGCCGTCTCCAACTGCTCTTTCAACTTCTGGGCGCTGCCGAGCTTGTCTTTTTCGGCGCGCCAGCGCGCAGTGAGAGCGGCGGATTTTTCCTCCAGATCGGCCAGTTCGACCTCAAGCTTTTTGAGCCGGTCTTTCGACGCCGGATCGCTTTCTTTTTTCAGCGCCTCCTGCTCGATCTTGAGCTGAATGATGCGCCGGTCCAGTTCGTCGAGTTCCTCGGGCTTCGAGTCGATCTGCATGCGCAGGCGCGATGAGGCTTCGTCGACAAGATCGATCGCCTTGTCGGGCAGGAAACGGTCGGCGATGTAGCGGTTGGACAGCGTCGCCGCTGCGACGATGGCTGAGTCGGAAATTCGAACGCCATGATGCAATTCGTATTTCTCTTTCAACCCGCGCAGGATCGAGACGGTGTCCTCTACCGTTGGCTCATCCACGAACACGGGCTGGAAGCGTCGCGCCAGCGCAGCGTCTTTCTCGACATGTTTGCGATATTCGTCGAGAGTCGTGGCGCCGACGCAATGCAATTCGCCGCGCGCCAGCGCTGGCTTCAGCAGGTTGGAGGCGTCCATGGCCCCATCAGCTTTGCCGGCGCCAACCAGTGTGTGCATCTCGTCGATGAACAGGATGATGTCGCCTTCCGCCGCCGTGACTTCATTCAGCACGGCCTTCAGACGCTCCTCGAATTCGCCGCGATATTTCGCCCCGGCGATCAGCGCGCCCATGTCGAGGGCCAGGAGTTTCTTGTTTTCGAGCGACTCAGGCACATCGCCGTTGACGATGCGCAGCGCCAGACCCTCGACAATAGCGGTCTTGCCGACCCCTGGCTCACCGATCAGCACAGGATTATTCTTGGTGCGGCGCGACAGAACCTGAATGGTGCGACGGATTTCTTCGTCGCGGCCGATAACCGGATCAAGCTTGCCCTCACGCGCGGCCTCGGTGAGATCGCGCGCGTATTTTTTCAGGGCGTCATAGGCGTTTTCAGCTGAGGCGGAGTCCGCCGTGCGGCCTTTGCGTAAATCTTCAATTGCCGCATTAAGAGATTGCGGCGATACCCCGGCGTCTTCGAGGATGCGGGCCGCCTCCGTCTCCTTTTCCAGCGCAATGGCGAGCAACAGCCGCTCGACCGTGACATAGGAGTCGCCGGCTTTCTGGGCAATCTTGGCGGCATTATCGAATATTCGCGCCAGGCCCGGCGCAAGGTAAACCTGTCCGGCCCCGGAACCACTGACCTTTGGCAGTTTGGCCAGCGCCGCTTCGGTTTTTGCCAGCGCCTCGCGAGATCGACCGCCGGCGCGATCAATCAATCCGGCGGCGAGCCCCTGCTCGTCATCCAGCAAAACCTTCAAGAGGTGTTCCGGCACAAATTGCGGATTACTCTCCCGCATGGCGAGGGACTGCGCCGACTGCACGAAACCGCGAGCGCGCTCTGTGTATTTTTCGAAATCCATATTCACCCCTCTCGACCTTGGAGCGGCCCCTCAGGCGGCGCGCCCCGCATCAATGTATACAGGCCCCGTATGGCGACCTTCCTGTTTCGATATGGGAATGGCTTTGCAGGATAAAAGGGGCGCGGCGCGGCGTCGCAGCGCTCGCCTGGCTGAGCAGGCGTTGCTGCTACGCAATGCTCAAGAATGGAGGAAGATCGCGACATTTTAACTATGGCCCCAGTTTAGGTCCGGGATCGGTGTTTTCTATTTATATATTTAAATACAAATGCTTAATTCCCCAGGTCAAAGTCAATGCCGAGCGCCGGGGTCCGGGTCTGTCGATCGGATAATCAATCCGCGCCAGAATGTCTCACGGAGTGCGGCTGACGGGCGTTTCGCCTATCCGGACGGATAGGCTCATGCTTGCCATGGCCAGAGCTTTTCCTCTCGGCAGCAGGCTAGAGTGCGCGCTACGAACGGACCGCCATCACAAAAGCTGGCGAGCGAGATCACAATCTTCAGAAAGGAGACAAATGCTCCCTTCGCGGCGTGGCGGCCGCCAGCGAATTTATTATCGCCTGATCTTTTCGCTCGAATTGCAGTCGTGCGGATCAACAACGACTGTCGGTAAATCCGCAACAATATTGTTTTTCAGGTAATATTTCACGACAACGCCATTCCTGACGTAGTTTGGCATCATTATGCAAACGCGTTCGTTTAATTGAGAGACAATTTGCTGGAGCCGTGAGGGATTTGTTGCGAGGCCGCGAGCCTGGCCCTCATCAAGGATGGTGTAAAAATAATTGAAAACTTTTCCAGGGCCCGCGCTGGTTTTATCCAGCCGAACACCTTCGCTGACCATTTCGGGAAGTGTTTTATTCAAAGCGGTTGCATCGAGAGCCAGATCGAAAATCCGTGATTTTTCCCGGGGCTCCCATGGCGTGTTTTGAAGATAACGGCCAACGAGGAACGCAACGGATACGGCCGCTACGCCCAGTGCGAAAACCGGTGCAAAGCCGCTCTTGGGGTAATTACCCATTTCCCTCCTGTCGAATTCAAAAAAAATGGGAATCTCTCAGAGTACTGGCTCTTCCCCGGATCCGGAAAATGATCCCCGGCGCGTTTCGCAACCTTTTCGCGCCGCCCTAGGGACAACGAACAATACAACAAGGCGGATGGCTGTTGAAATAAAAAAGTCGCCAGCTCTGGGCTGGCGACCTGAGTTGTGCTGGCAAAAGCCCGCGCCCTGGGAAAAAAACGCGCAAATCCACCAGCCAGTATGAGAATAATACCGAAAAACTGGATGCTGACTGGCAATTTTCGCCAGAGTGCGACGACAATCCGTATTTCACAGGAAAAAACATCGACAAAAGGGCCAGCCTTGAGTGGATCCGGACCCCGATCCTATGGATCGATCAAAAATCTCCGGAATTCGCAGCCTGGTAAGCAACCCCGATGACGCTTTTCATCCCGAAACGCCATGGTTGCGGCGATCTGATGAGTCGCCGCCGCTAATCCAGAGCTGGTTAAGGGCTTCTTAGGGAAAATCAGATAATTCTCGAAAAAGTGAGAATGTGGCTTTTGGGCCACAGCGTCGCATGACGCGGCGATTTTCCGGTAGGTCGACGGAGTTCCGCCCGGCGCCGATCCGCTCAAAAAACGCCTGGGGCAGGGTTAATCGGGAATAAAGGATGTCAAATCAGATGAACATAAATGACGCTCTCGAAAGGCTTAACACGGGCAAATTTTCATTTCAGATGAGCGATTGCATCGCGAGTCATATCGCGGCGCAATCGCAACAGCTCGATAACTTGACAGCGCTGAACGAGCAGCGGGGATTCGATATCATGCAGCGGGATCTGCATATAAACATGCTAGAGAGGGAAGTATCCAATCTCAAGATGTTATTGTCGGGAGCCCTGAAACTGCGAGGCCTCCTTTCTCAGGCCATGGAAACAGCAACCGAAGCGAAAGAAAAATTACGCACAATCGACAGACCCGCGATGAGGGCGTGGGTCTCCGGGATTGAGCACAGACTTTCTGTTCACGGCGAGAGCTTTTGGCGCGCGGTCGAGCGGGTTTTGAACGATCAACTGCCAAGAGCACAGGAATATGTAAAATTAGCCGAAAAGTTCACCAGCGACCTCTATAGCAAGTTCAGGGCCGCTGCCTGAAACGAAATATTCAGACAATAATTCAAGCCCTGACTGAAACGTCGGGGCTTTGCTTTTCAGGCCAACTTCAAAAATGATTTATATTGTAGTCTCAATCATTCCTAGCGAATTATCTATCGACTCCTGCCAAAGCTAAAGATGTCGTTTCGTGGTTAGCTTTTCTTTAATTTAGTGTTGTTATCATCAGGTTTCAATCGACTTATGACCTGACGATCGATTTTCAACCCAGGGAAAAGTTATGAGTGTGAAAACGAACAAATCACAATCTTCATTATGGGGAATCATAACTCTTGCCTTCACGAGTTTTATGCCTTCGGCCGCTTATCCCCAAAGCCATTTGGCGACGCCCGCCACGCAAGTATGGGTCGATCCTGGCGCGCTGGAAAAGGCCAGAAAAGAGGGCGCTGATCAAGCTCAAGGCAAAGCCTCCTCACCGTCAGCGACGCTGCCTGCTCCTTCTAAAGGCTCGGTTGAACGATCATCAGCTTCGTCAATTCAGAAGCCGACGACAGGCGTTCAGTCCTCATCTGTTCCCACAGAGGATAAGTGGAAAAAGCCAGTCCATGACCAGGCGGAGCATAAAGCGCCTCTTCTCACAAAAAGGCATGAGTCGGAGGCCAATCACGCCAAATCTTCGGGTCGAGTTCTGGCGCACGGTTCTGGGCGCAAATCACCTGTCGCCCTCGGATATGAGAACCCCGGTGCGGGGTTCCCGCCGCGTGTGACGATACACGCCCCGAATGCGCCTGCCCGGGCCAGAGCCCAAAACTCTGCGCATGAGCGACTGACCAAGCAGCAGGATGAGCCATCGCAAACATCGGCGACAGGCGAGTTCGACCCGATTTATGGTTATTCCAATATGATTAGCGTCGCCTATTAAAATTTTTTTGGGCGGTACGGATCAAAAATCGCATCGAATTTAATGTATCCAGCGCGCCTGTGATGAGGCGCGTTGGCGATATTTTGAAAATCTTATGAGGCGACAAAGTCACGAGCGCCGAAAAATCGGCGTCCAGACCTCTCTTGCTTAAAAAAAGCGCTCAATCGGCCTCTAGCCATTATAGTTCGCGTCGCTTCAGCAGGGCTCCGAGATTGCGATTGCAACCCATTTCACCCTGAGAGTTTATTCCCGGTTGATCGATAACATGAGAGTAAAATTGAGGTCGCAGCCATTTTCGGTCTGCCGTTTCTCGCTTTTACGCCGCCCCTGAACAATTAACCAAGCGGCGCTGCGAATTATTTTGGGCAAAGGCCGACGGCGCGAGACGGCCAGGAAAAAATCGAAGATCAAGATCCAGCGCTTAAATAAGCAAGCGCCCGAGTGGCTGGCAGCAACTCGACGCATTATAGAAAAATTTGATAATATAAATTTTTTCAGCGTTCCGGACTATGGCCTCCCCGCTGAAAGCCAAGGCGACGATTTGCAGGCCTGGATCGACTTTATCCTTGGTCCGCGCGAGCATGCGCCTTAAATTGGCTTCGATGAAGATTTATAGGCATACAGAATTCTCGCCTCCTGCCCAAAGCCGAGCACTATGCGCCATCTCTTTTTACTCATCTTCCTATGTTGGAGCAGCGTCGCCTGGGCGGCGGCGGCGTCCACTTCGAAAGATATCAGCGTACCGTTGACCGATGAGCAGGTTCGTGCCGCGGGAATCGAAACTGAGCCGATAGAGCCTGAGGCAGGGGTCGGAGAGATCGTCGTCCCCGGCGTGGTGACGGTTCCACCGCAACAGCTGAGAATTGTCGCCGCCCCTGCAGCGGGTTTAGTTGAGACGCTGCTTGTTGCGCCCGATGAAGACGTCAGGGAAGGAGCGCCGCTTGCGACCCTGAAATCCTCCGAACTCATCGAACAACAACGCGCTTTCCTGCATGCGCTCTCTGAGGCTAACCTCGCTGCCGAAAAACTCAGACGTGACGAGCAGTTGTTTAAAGAGCATATCATTGCAGAGAGAAGATTGATCGTTACGCGGGCGGAGGCTATGCAGGCCCGCTCGGCTTTCGATGAACGGGGCCAAATTCTCTCTCTTGCCGGTATGACCGCTCAGGATATCGATGCGCTCAAGAATGATCGTCGACTTGTTAGTTCTTTGACCGTTCGCGCGCCGATCACCGGTATCATTCTCCAGCGTCACGGCACGACCGGTGAACGCGTTCAGGCCTCCGCGCCCCTTGTGACGATCGCCCGTCTTGATCCCATATGGGTTAATCTGCAAGTGCCACTGACGAGAGTCGGCGCGCTGGAGAGCGTTGAGCGGGTGCATCTTGCGGCGACAGGCCTGGACGGACGTTTGATCCGCGTAGGCCGGACAGTCGACGCCGAGACGCAATCTGTTGCAGCCGTCGCGGAGTTTCGTCCGGGCAAAACGCTCTTGCGTCCCGGGCAGGCGGTTCAAGCCAAATTATATGTTCTTAGCGACAGCGGCGCTCAGTGGCGCGTTCCTGCCGATGCGGTCGTCAGTCATCAGAATAAAAGCTGGGTCTTTGTGCGCACCCCTGCAGGCTTTCGGGCGACCCAGATCACGCTCATTTCTGAAACGCCGCACTTTGCCTCGGTCCAGGGCAATCTGGCGAGTGGAGAACGGGTGGCGGTGCGCGGTCTCCTGACGCTACTCGCCGAACTTGCTGAAATTGAGCGACAATAAACCAAATGCTCGAAGCCCTGATCCACTTCTCGCTTCGTCAACGAATGCTCACTTTATTGGGGGCCCTTTTCATTGCTGGGTGGGGAGCGTTCAGTTATTTTAAGTTGCCGATTGACGCCTTTCCCGACGTAGCTCCAATTCAAGTGTTGGTCGCCATGCGCGCGCCTGGCCTGACTCCGGAGGAACTCGAAAGTCGGGTGACAGCTCCTATCGAGATCGCTGCGCGGGGCATACCCTCACTGACGCGGATGCGCTCCACGACGCGATATTCCGTGACGCTGCTGACATTCGAATTCGCTGAGGGCACGGATATTTACTGGGCGCGCGCGCAGGTTAATGAACGTCTGGCGCAGGTGCAGGATCAATTACCAGACGGAGTCACGGGAGGGCTGGCCCCTATCGTGACCCCTCTCGGGGAAATGCTGATGTTTACGCTCGTCGGTGGCGATTTGAGTCCGATGGAGCAACGAAGTTTGATCGATTGGACGATCAGACCCGCAATCAGAGGCGTGCCGGGGGTCGCCGATCTAAATGTGCTTGGAGGTTTCGTGCGAACCTTCGAGGTCGCGCCCTCTCCCTCCGCTATGGCCTCCCGAGGCGTCACCGTAGAAATGCTTGAAAGCGCATTGTCAACAAATAACCGCAACGATGGCGCCGGTCGCGTGCGCGATGGCGAGGAAGTGTTGTTGGTTCGAGCCGAGGGCAGATTACGCAATCTCGAGGATATTCGATCTGTTGTCATTGACGCTCGCGCCAAGGGCGTCGTGCGCGTCGGCGATGTCGCGGACGTACGCGTCGGCTCCTTGCCACGCAATGGCGTCGTCACCCGCAACGGCGAGCATGAGGCGATCTGGGCTCTTGTGCTTGGCCTGAGGGGAGCCGATGCGCGCGCTGTGGTGAATGGAGTCAAGGCGAAATTCGATGAACTCACTCCATCGCTTCCGAAAGGAGTGAAAATTGAAATTTTCTATGATCGAAGCGAGTTGATCGGCAAAGCCGTCTGGACGGTGCAAAAGGTTCTCATTGAAGCGATTGCCTTGGTGGTGGTTCTTCTTGCCCTCTTCCTTGGTAATTTGCGCGCGGCTCTGGTCGTCTCGATTATCCTGCCGCTGGCAGCTCTTGGCACGTTTGGCGTAATGAGATGGTGGGGGTTGTCCGCCAATATCATGTCGCTAGGCGGGCTTGCGATCGCCATTGGTTTGCTGGTCGATTGCGCCGTTGTCGTTGTCGAAAATGTCGAGCATAGGATGGCGCACACGCCGAACGCCGGATTTTCCGATCGGCTGTATATGACTCTTGAAGCGACGCGGGAGGTTGCTTCGCCGCTTGTCTCCGGGGTTGTCATTATTATCACAGTCTTTCTTCCATTACTTTCTCTTGAGGGTCTCGAGGGACGTCTTTTCGCGCCGGTGGCGTTGACGATCGCATTCGCCCTCGCCTCGGCGCTGGCCCTGTCCCTCACGGTCGTTCCTGCCCTGAGCGTGACGTTGTTGCAGCCTGGACATGCTGACGAACCCTGGCTTGTGCGCAAGATTGCGGGATATTATGAACCCTTGTTGTCCGTGGCGCTTCGTCGTCCTCTCGTTGTTGGCTCCATTGCTATCATCGGCCTTATTGTCGCTGCGCTGGCTTACACGCACATCGGTCAAACCTTTATGCCGGTGATGGACGAAGGTACGCCAGTGATCACAATTCGCAAACATCCCACCATAAGCGTTGATATCGCCGCCGAGACCGACAAGCGTATTCAGCGGGAGATCATGGAGCATGTTCCCGAAGTCAGGGGTATGATGGCGCGCGCCGGAGCCGATGAACTTGGTATCGATCCCGTTGGTCTTAATGAAACCGATAATTTTCTCACGCTTGCTCCCCAGAAAGAATGGCGGGAGCATAATATTGACTGGTTGATGAGTGAAATTCGCAAAGTTCTCGATGCTATTCCGGGCGTCTCTTATTCCTTTTCCCAGCCTATCGACATGCGTGTGCAGGAAATGATCATTGGCGCGCGTGGAGACGTTGTGATCAAGATTTTCGGCGATGATATTGGCGAGCTTAACCGACTGACCCGCGAAGTCGCCGGGGTCCTGAAAAAACTTACCGGCGCACGGGATGTTTTTGCGCTGCAAAATGATGGTATGCGTTATTTGACCGCGAAGGTTGATCGTCTCGCCGCCGGTCGCCTGGGTCTCAACGCCAGCGAAATCCAGGACGCTCTGCGCGTATGGGTCGATGGTCATCAGGTAGGTCTTGTGCTGGAAGGTCCAATCCGAACGCCTCTCGTCGTGCGCGGCTCGGAAACATCAAGACGTTCGTCCGTGGACTTCGCTCGCCTGCCTATGGTCTCCAAGGATGGAAAAGTGGTTGAGTTATCGCAACTCGCCGAGGTTCAAGCCGAGAATGGTCCAATACAGGTCATTCGGGAAGACGGACGACGTTTTGCGACAGTGCTTGCCAATGTGAGCGGCCGCGATCTGGTGGGTTTTGTCGATGAGGCCAAGAAAGCCGTCGCGAAATCGGTGAAGTCGCCGCCGGGCTACATCTATCAATGGGGAGGTCAATTCGAGAACCAACAGCGGGCGTCAGCCCGGCTTGGGGTTGTCGTCCCCATCGCCCTAGCATTGATTTTCCTTCTTCTCTACTTCACATTTAACTCGGCGCTGCAAGCAACATTGGTCTTCTGTAACGTTCCATTCGCAGCCATCGGCGGCATTCTGGGGTTATGGCTGTCAGGAGAATTTCTATCGGTGCCCGCTTCGGTTGGTTTCATCGCGCTGATTGGCATTGCCGTTCTCAATGGTGTGGTGTTGATCTCCTACATAAACAAGCTTCTCGCCGAAGGTGGCCGCACAAAGCGTGACGCCGTGCTCGAGGGCGCCCGGCGTCGAATGCGTCCTGTGATGCTGACAGCTACAATTGCGGCATTCGGACTGATTCCGTTTCTCTTCGCTACAGGGCCCGGAGCCGAGATTCAGCGACCCCTGGCAATTGTGGTTATCGGCGGATTGATATCCGCGACGGTGCTAACTCTCGTTCTCCTTCCGATTCTGTATGATCGAACGGTCGGCTGGAGAATGGGACGATTGCGTTTTCCCGGATGGAAAACCGCGACATGATTGGTCGGCAGACTCTACCTGTTTTTTTTCTTCTTTGCGGCCTTGCTTTCATCGATATATCGCAGGCGCAGATAGCATCGACTCCTCAATCGATCGATCCGCATGGCGAAGTTACCGTTCGCAAGCCCACATCCAGGCCCGCTCAAGCCTCCCGCGTAAGGGGCGTCAATCCTTCGTCGGGCGCCAGCGCCTCGAAAATCATCCGCGAAAATCAGGGCGTCGATGTGCGACCCAAACGCGCTTTCGGACATCAACTTGTCAGACATCTTGATATGGCGGTCGCGCTGGATGCTCAAAGCCGGGGGCTTGTCTCTCAAAGCGGCGCCGTATCATCGCGGTACGCCACAGCGAACTCGCTAACGCCCGGGTCTCCGTATTTCAGCGGCTCCCAGCTCAACAATGTGTCCGGTAATCTTCGAAATTTCAATGAAACGGAGATAGAAGTCGGAATGCCCCTATGGCTGCCGGGTCAACGCGACGCCTACGAAGCGACCGTGACGACAGGCGTTCACGAGATTGACGAGAGATTAGCGCTGCGCAGACTTGAAGTCGCCGGAATGTTACGGGACGCCTGGTGGAACGCGCAGCGTGCGGCGCGTGACGCTACTGTCGCGAGAACGCGTGTCGCCATGGCTCATGAAATCGGTAACGACATGATGCGACGCGTCGAGCTTGGCGATGCCGCGCAATCCGACGCGCTGCTGGCGAAGAACGAGACCCTGGCCGCTGAGACGGAACTCGCCCAGGCCGAGGGCGCCGAGAAAGTCGCTCGTGTTCATTACGCTGCATTAACGGGAGGAACAACGCCCGACGGGGTACTGGAAATCGTCCATCCCATGGGAGACATTGAAGATCATCCTGCGTTGCGGGCGCCAAAAGCAGCCCTTGCCAGGGCGGAATCTCAGGCGAAGCTGATCGAGGCGACTCCCATCGACAACCCGGACTTTGGTCTTTTTGGTCGGAGCGAGCACAATAATCAATATTCTGATCTTTTCAGCGAACCGCTGAATCCTCTCGCGCCGCGCGTTAACCAGCGCACCGACTCTGGAACGATCGGCGTTCGTGTTCGTGTGCCTCTCCCAACGCCTGGCCGAAATGAGCCTCGCGCCGCCGAAGCCGCTGCTGAAATGACGCGCGCACGGGCCGATTACGAGCGGACGAAACGTTTTGTGATCGCTGAAATCAAAGCGGCGAAGATTTCCCTCGCCTCGGCCCAGAAAGCAGTCAAAACCGCCGATCAACGGCTTGCGGCAGCCAACGAACAGTTCGAATTATCCCGAAAGTCCTTCGCCCTTGGCGAAACGAGCGCTTTCGATCTTTATCGTGTGCGGCAAATTCAACTTGAGGCGCAGCGAATGCAGGCGGCGGCTTCCGTCTCGGTAGGCGCCGCCGTCTCGAGATTAAATCAAGCTGAGGGCTATGCCCCATAGGATGACCAATTGCTTGAAGCGACTGTGTTGCGCAAAAGATTTCCTTGATTGTTTCCAACAGACCAGGATTTTCATCACATCATGATGGTCTGTCGATAGATCAAATATGCGCTGCAAGCATCGATGGGGGATAAATACAATGATGCGGTTAAATCATGTCACCATGTTTTGGAAATCATACCTGCGCATTATCCTCACGACTCTCGCTATTTCGCAACAGGCTGTTCTTGCGCAAGCCCAGACAAACAACCCTTTCAGCGACGCCTATGGAACGATGATCGGTCCCGGCGTTCAGCCAAAAGTCAGAGGCAGGGACTTTTTTGTCTCCCAGCAAAGCAATATGGCGGATCGCGCTAACACCAACGCAGGTGTTAACCCTCGCGGCAATGTCGATGTCAATCCGCCTGGATTTGTCGGGGACAATCCATTTGGCAACTCGACAGTTCCGAACCCGTGAAGCCAAATGCAAGGAAATATTTGCATTGCATAACTCCAGCTCGCGGCAAGCTCTGACTTTGGCGATGCAAGCGCTCCAAACCCGAACTTCCCCGGCATCAAAGCTCTTGTGAGCAATCGCCCTTATCGTCCCCGAGTTTCCCCTCGCCGCCAAAGTGCCTGAACCCGGATCCCAAAAAACAGGCTCCGTAAGTTTTTCTCAAGCGCGGAGCAGGGCGCTTTTTTCTGCCGCCATTCATTCATATGTTTCGTCATGAAATCCTTTATACTCAGATGACGATATGATACCGCCGCTCCCCCCCGCAAAAATGTCGACCCAGGATTGTGAAACTCCCCCGACATTGCACGATGCCTTGCGACTTAAAGCGCATAGGCTCGGTTTCGACTTGTGCCGGGTTGCGCCCGCGCACCTGCCGCCAGAGATCGGGGAAAGGCTGCGCGAATGGGTGCAGTCGGGGGCGCAGGGCGGGATGGACTGGATGGCGGATACACTTGAGCGACGCGCAGATCCACAAGCCTTGTGGTCAGAAGCCCGCAGCGTCATCTTGCTTGGCGTGAATTATGGGCCCGAAAGCGATCCTCTCGAAGTTCTTGTGCAGCCCAAAAGCGGAGCGATTTCCGTCTACGCTCGTCACCGGGATTATCATGATCTCATCAAGGGACGGCTGAAGGAATTGGCGGCATTCCTCCTGAAGCGGGCAGGACAGGGAGAAGCGAAGGTTTTCGTCGATACCGCGCCGGTCATGGAGAAGCCCCTCGCTCAGCTTGCGGGATTGGGCTGGCAAGGGAAACACACCAATCTCGTTTCGCGAGATTTTGGTTCATGGTTATTCCTCGGCGCAATTTTCACAACGCTCGATCTGACGCCCGACGCGCCGGAAAAAGACCATTGTGGAAATTGCAGAGCCTGTCTCGATATTTGCCCGACTCAAGCCTTTCCGGAGCCCAATCGGTTGGACGCCCGTCGCTGCATTTCCTATCTCACCATCGAGCACAAGGGACCAATCCCTCACGAATTTCGCTCAGCCATCGGAAACCGCATTTATGGCTGCGACGATTGTCTCGCCGTGTGTCCATGGAATAAATTTGCGCAAACCACTCGTGAAATGAAGCTTGTCGCCCGGGCCGATCTGAATTCCCCCTCGCTCGCCATGCTCTCTCGCCTCGACGATGCGGCTTTTCGGGCTTTCTTCGCCGGTTCGCCGATCAAGCGTATCGGTCGCACGCGCTTTTTGCGCAATGTTCTCATCGCCATCGGCAATTCCGGCGTTCCGTCGCTGGGGCTGGAGGTCTTGCGTCATCTCGACGATCCGGCGCCGCTGATTCGCGGCGCCGCCATATGGGCGCTGTGGCGACTCGAACCAGTGCGGGCGCAGGCTCAGGCGTGGCTGGCGTTGAAGCAAGAGGCCGACCCCGATGTGCGGGAGGAATGGGCGCGGGTCATGGACGGTAGGCAGTCGCCGCCAACTGCATTATGACACTGGCTTTGAATACATTTACGCAGGAAATGACGTGACCGATTACCCTTCGTTGACATCCGCTGTTGCGCCGCTGTCGGCGGACGACGCCGTCGTCGCCGCCGGTTTTATTGGCGGTGCGCCATTTCTCGCCCTCGCCGGCGGCGATATCATGCTTGGAGACTCGGCGGAAAGTCGTCGTATCAAGGCGCATCCGCAGGCCGCAATCCTGATTGCCGCCTGCGAGGGCGAGCGTATCGTCACTGGCGGCGACGATGGTCGCGTGATTGAAACCCGATATGACGGCTCCTGTGTCACGCTTGGCGATGAAAGCGGCAAATGGATTGACGCTCTGGCGTTGCGCGACGGCGCAACCGCATGGTCGACGGGACGCAGCATGCGGGCGCGCTCTGCGAAAGGGGAGACGAAAAACCTCGATCTGCCCTCGACCTCCCGGGGGCTCGCCTTTTTCCCCAAGGGTTATCGTCTGGCCGCCGCACACTACAATGGCGCGACGCTATGGTTTCCTAATGCTGGCGCGCCCGAAACTCTGCAATGGAAAGGCGCGCATCTCGAAGCGACGATTTCGCCGGACGGTCGTTTTCTCGTCACCTCAATGCAGGAGAACACGCTGCATGGCTGGCGTCTTGCGGATGGCAAGCATATGCGCATGGCTGGCTATCCCGGAAAGACGCGCAGTTTCTCATGGTCTTCGGACGGCAAGTGGCTCGCCACCTCCGGGGCCGACGCCTGTATCATCTGGCCCTTCGCCGGCAAGGAGGGGCCGATGGGCGAGACGCCGCGCGAGTGCGGCGTGCGCGCCGAAATCCCTGTGACGCGCGTTGCTTTCCACCCGTCGGCGCCAGTCGTCGCGATAGGCTATGACGACGGAATGGTGCTGCTATCGCGTATTTCCGATGGATCGGAACTTCTCGTGCGGCGTCCCTCAGAGGGCGGAAAAAACGCGCGCATTGGCGCATTGGCCTGGGATGCGAAAGGCGCAAGGCTGGCGTTCGGCGCGGACGATGGCGCGGCCGGCGTGCTCACCCTGCCGAAAGGATGAAGCCTCGCCAAGATACGGCAATGAAATTTTAACTCTCTTTTTTTATTAATTCTTCAAGATACCGCACGGCGCGCATTGCGCACCGCCATCACTGATAAGCGAGTTGGGCCATGATCCGGCACCTCAAAAATTTCAAACGGGCGATCACCGGCAACGCCAACATCAGCACGATCGAAAACGCCCTGGTTGTTTGCGTTGTCGCTATCGCGGCGCTTGGTTCGGCGCAATTGCTGTTCGGCGGCGCCTGAGTCAGCCGCCGCCGCATCAGCTGACGTTCCTTACTCCACCAGCGCCCCGGCTTTCTTGCCGTATTTTTTACGATCGTTGGGATCAAGCCAGACTTTGCGCAGGCGGATCGACGCCGGAGTCACCTCGACGCGCTCGTCGTCCTCAATGTAAGCGAGCGCCTTCTCCAGCGTCATCTGGATCGGCGGCGTGAGGCGCACAGCCTCATCCTTCGATTGCGTACGGATGTTGGTGAGCTGTTTGCCTTTGAGCACATTGATCTCAAGATCATTGTCGCGCGTATGCTCGCCGACAATCATCCCGCGATAGACTCTCCAGCCGGGCTCGATCATCATCGGGCCGCGATCTTCCAGTTTCCACATGGCGTAGGCGACGGCCTCGCCCTGATCATTGGAGATCAGCACGCCGTTGCGGCGGCCCTGAATCTCGCCCTTGTGGGGCGCATATTCGTGAAACAGGCGATTCATGATCGCCGTGCCGCGCGTGTCGGTAAGCAATTCCCCCTGATAGCCGATGAGGCCGCGCGTCGGCGCATGGAACACCAGGCGCAACCGATTGCCGCCCGAGGGCCGCATCTCGATCATCTCCGCCTTGCGTTCCGACATTTTCTGCACGACGACGCCTGAATGCTCCTCGTCGACGTCAATCACGACTTCTTCGATCGGCTCGAGAATGTCGCCATTTTCGTCCTTCTTGAAGACGACCTTGGGACGGGAGACGCCCAGTTCAAAGCCTTCGCGGCGCATCGTCTCGATGAGAATGCCGAGCTGCAATTCGCCGCGGCCGGAGACGATGAAGGCGTCGCCCATTGGGGCGTCCTCGACGCGCAGCGCCACATTGCCCTCGGCCTCCTTCATCAGGCGCGCCCGAATCATGCGGCTCGTCACCTTGTCCCCTTCCGTGCCCGCAAGCGGGCTGTCGTTGACGAGGAAGGTCATGGAGAGCGTCGGCGGATCGATCGGTTGCGCCTGGAGCGGCTCGTTGACGTCAAGCGCGCTCAGCGTATCGGCGACGTTGAATTTCTCAAGGCCCGCGATAGCGACGATGTCGCCGGCTTCCGCTTCCTCGATCGGCTGGCGCTCAATGCCGCGAAAAGCGAGGATTTTCGAGACGCGGCCCTGTTCGACGACCTTACCGGTGCGATCCAGCACCTTAACCGGCTGATTGGGCTTCACGCTGCCCGAGAATACGCGGCCGGTGATGATTCGGCCAAGGTAGGGATTGGCTTCCAACAGTGTGCCGAGCATGCGAAAACCGCCGTCTTCAACCTTGGGCTCGGGCACATGTTTGAGCACGAGGTCAAACAGCGGGCCCATACCATCCTGCGGGCCTGTCGGCTCCTCGGCCATCCAGCCCTGCTTGGCGGAGCCATAGATGATCGGAAAGTCGAGTTGCTCGTCGGTGGCGTCAAGCGCGGCGAAAAGATCGAAGACCTCATTGACGACTTCCGAAATGCGCGCATCGGGCTTGTCGACCTTGTTGACGCAGACGATCGGCTTGAGGCCGATCTTGAGCGCCTTGCCGACAACGAATTTCGTCTGCGGCATCGGGCCTTCGGCGGCGTCGACGAGCACGATGGCGCCATCGACCATCGACAGGATACGCTCCACCTCGCCGCCGAAATCGGCGTGGCCGGGCGTGTCGACAATGTTGATGCGCACATCCTTCCAGGTAATGGATGTGGCCTTGGCCATGATGGTGATGCCGCGCTCTTTTTCGAGATCGTTCGAATCCATCACGCGTTCGGCGACGCGCTGGTTTTCACGAAAGGCGCCCGACTGCTGAAGGAGACGGTCGACGAGCGTGGTCTTGCCGTGATCGACGTGGGCGATGATGGCGATGTTGCGCAGCTTCATGGGAAAGGGCTTCTCGGTCGCGATGACGCCTCCTTCGCGAGGAAGGCGGCGTGCGACGGGTTATGTTGCGATGCGGCGTCTTAGCCCAGGCGGAACGAAATTGGAACCAAAATCGGGAGCGGCCGCGACAAGCCGGTCATCCCCCCGCGCAATTCGCGCAACGGCCCGCAATTTCGACAACCCGGGTGCGGGCGCGAAACTCCGCCGAAGCGCACAGAGTCGTCAGTTCGCGGGTCAGGCCCGGCGTTGTGGCCTCCTTCACCTCGCCGCACTGTTCACAAATGAGAAACACCACCGGTTCGCCGGCCGCATGTGCGTGGCCGCAGACAACGAAGGCGTTTTTCGACTCCAGCCGGTGCGCCAGTCCGTTATCAAGGAGGAAGGCCAGCGCCCGATAGACCGATACCGGCGCCGGACGTTTTCCATCCGCGACCGCCATCAGATCGATCATTTCGTAAGCGCCTACCGGCCGATTGGCTTGTGTCAAAACCTCAAGCGCGCGCCGGCGCGCAGGCGTCAGTCCTGTTACCCCGGCGGGATCGACGACGGGTGATGCATGGTGTTCCTGGCGATCTCGGCTCATGCGCCCCATTCTAGCGGCGTCGGGGCGGAAAAACGAGCCGGACGGGCTATCCTCAGGGCCTGGCGCATAACTTGGCAAATTGCCGGAGGGTCTCGCCGGCGCCGCCAAGCGGCACCGATTGCGCCGGTCCATGGCCGACCGAGATTCGCAATCGGTCTGCGCGGGTCAGTCTCAAAAATCGAGAATGTTCGAAGGTGGCGCGTCCAGTGAAACTTTCATCGAGACTTTCGTCATTGCCGATGATTTTGCCCCGGATCGACCAGCGGGTCTCGCCAGCCATTAAACGCGCCGTTGCTCCGGCGCCGCGAGTCATTCGCTGCTGCGTATGCAGGATCAGCACATCAAGGAGGCCGCTTGCCGGCGCACAGGATAGCCGGATCACCGTATCGTCCGTCTCGGGCAAGCCATAGCTCAGGCGCACCGTCCCATCGGAGTTGGCGCTGACTGCATCAAGCGTCCAAACCCTGGCGCCGGGCTCCGCGCCGGCGGGCGTCAGGAGCCCGGACATCGCCGCCAGTGAAAAAAGCAGGCGACAACAAGCTTTAATGGGAGCTTTTATCATCAAATCAAACCCTTATTTCCCGGCGAAGCGCCCTCCCGGAGCTAACCCGGCAGGGGCCTAACTTGCGCTGGCGCGCCCGGCGCCTATAGTCCCGCGCGCAACGCACACTTCCCAATAGAGCCCGATATGACCCGCCCAAGGAAAGAGATCAAACGCGTCGTTCTCGCCTATTCCGGAGGCCTCGACACCTCCATCATCCTGAAATGGCTTCAGACAACCTATGGCGCGGAAGTCATTACCTTCACCGCCGACCTTGGTCAGGGCGAGGAGTTGCAGCCTGCGCGGGACAAGGCGCTGCTGCTCGGGGTGAAGCCGGAAAACATCTTTATCGAGGACCTGCGCGAGGAATTCGTGCGCGATTACGTCTTCCCGATGTTTCGCGCCAACGCCCAGTATGAGGGGCTTTATCTGCTCGGCACCTCGATCGCGCGGCCCTTGATCGCCAAAAAGCAGATCGAGATCGCCCGCAAGATGAAGGCCGACGCCGTCTGCCACGGGGCGACCGGCAAGGGCAACGATCAGGTGCGTTTCGAACTCGGTTATTATGCGCTGGAGCCCGACATCACAGTCATCGCGCCCTGGCGCGAATGGGATTTCGTCTCGCGCACCGATCTGATCAAATTCGCCGAGGCGCATCAGATTCCAATCGCCAAAGACAAGCGCGGCGAGGCGCCCTTCTCCACCGACGCCAATCTCCTTCACACCTCTTCCGAAGGCAAGGTGCTCGAAGATCCGTCACAGGAGACGCCGGATTACGTCTACTCGCGTACTGGGGATCCGGCAGAAGGTCCCGATGCGCCGCAATATATCACGATCGACTTCGAGAAGGGCGATCCTGTCGCTATCGACGGCGTCAAACTCTCGCCGGCGGCGCTGCTCGCCAAACTCAACGAACTCGGCCGACTGCATGGCGTTGGCCGGCTTGATCTCGTCGAAAACCGCTTCGTCGGCATGAAGTCGCGCGGCATGTACGAAACGCCGGGCGGAACCATCCTGCTCGTCGCCCATCGCGGGATCGAGAGCCTGACGCTCGACCGCGGCGCGGCGCATCTCAAGGACGAGCTGATGCCGCGTTACGCCGAACTGATCTACAATGGCTTTTGGTTTTCGCCGGAGCGTGAAATGCTTCAGGCGGCGATCGACAAAAGTCAGGAGCATGTCGAGGGCCGGGTGAGGCTGAAGCTTTACAAGGGCGCCGCGATTCTGGTGGGCCGCGAAAGCCCGTGGTCGCTTTACGATCAGGAGCTGGTGAGCTTCGAGGAAGGCGGCGCCTATGACCAGCGCGACGCAGAGGGCTTCATAAAACTCAATGCCCTGCGTCTGCGTACGCTGGCGAAAAGGGCTGCAAGAGGGGCCAAAAGGTAGGGCGATCGCCAATCTTTGTCTTCACTCACGCGCCCCTTATCAGCTTTGTCTGCGGGAAAGCTTCCTTCGTCGGGAGAGATCATCCCTTCAACCTCAGGAAGGTCGAGAAGCGAGTGTGAGGGGACTCACGCGCCGGCGGCGAGCGCCGCACGCGGTTCGTGCAGAGGATATTCCGCCTCAAGGATATAAGGCCCGCCGCCGATCGAATCCCGGGATGAATAGAGCACGAAACGCGTGGCGACGAAGCGGAGCGGCGGGAAATAGCCGCGTGCGCCAAGATAGGCGGCGACAGCTGAGGGGCTGGCGCCGCGCAGCCTCGCCAGCGTCACATGCGGCGTAAATTTGCGCGGCTCTGGCGGCGCGCCCAGCCTGCGCAGCAAACGCTCCTGCTCGATCTGCATCTCCATCAGCGCGGAGTCGCAACGCGCGCGCGCGACGATGGCGCGCGGCTTGTCACCGCCAAACGCGGCCAATTCATCAAGAGTCACCGCAATTTCGGGACGCTCGATGAAGGCGAGGGCATTGGCGGCGTCGCGCGCGAAGGCGTCGTCAACGTCGCCGATGAAGCGCAGGGTAATGTGATAATTCTCGACATCGATCCAGCGGGCGTTGGGCACGCCGCCGCGCAGCCGCTCCAGGCTCTCGGCGACAGCGGCCGGAATCTCCAGCGCCGTAAACAGTCTGGGCATCAGCTTCTCCTGTCGTCTTCCGCTTCTGGAAGCGCTTTCCGCCGAGGTGGAGGCCATTCGGCGAGAGAACGCGCGGCAAAATTAAAGAACAGAACGACTGTCTGAGTCGATCAGACCGAAGAACGCTCTAGCGGTTCTGCGTCGGGCCGGTAGGGCTTTTGCCCAGGCCACGCACGCCAAGAAGGTTCTCGACTGGCGGTGCGGCGATATCCACCATTTTTGCTACGCCCGCCGGGTTCGGATGCAGACCGTCGCCGATCAGCAGTTTGGGGTCGCCCCACACAGGCGCCATCATGAAAGGGATCAACGTCGCCTCATATTTAGCCGCCAGTTCAGGATAGATCGAATCGAACGCCGTCTTGTAAGCTTGCCCCCAATTATCGCCCGACGACATTGTCGCGAGCATGACATTCAAGCCTTTCGACTGAAAACTCCTGATCATCCGGTCGAGATTGTCGCGGGCGATCTTGGGATCGACTCCGCGCAACATGTCGTTGGCTCCCAGTTCGATGATGACAACGTCGAAGGGGCCCGATTCGAGCGTGTAGTCGAGTCGCGCCAGTCCGTTCGCCGTAGTGTCGCCGGAGACCCCGGCATTGACGACTCGCGCATCGAAGCCGTCGGCGCGCAGGCGGTTTTCGAGCCGGGCCGGCAAGGCGTCCTGCGCGCCAAGGCCGAAGCCGGCGGAGAGGCTGTCGCCGAAAACGAGGATTCGCGCGGGCGCGGCCTCCACGGCGCTCGCGCCGCAGAACAGAGTTGAGAACAAAGTCGCAAACAATGTTTGGAGGGACGGCCGGAACAGGCGATAAAGCGCTGTCGCGCGGGGCGAGGTCATAAGGGAAATCCTTTGTGGGACAGGTTATCGAACTGAGCGATCTTCATCTCACCCTCGGCGCGGGCGCAGCGCGGGTGCATGTTCTCAAAGGCGTCACCCTGTCGGTGGCCAGGGGCGAGACGGTAGGTCTCGTGGGGCCGTCGGGATCCGGTAAATCCACTTTGCTGATGACCCTCGCCGGGCTGGAGCGGCCAGACGCCGGAACCGTGCGGGTGGGCGGACATGATCTCAACGCCCTCTCCGAGGACGCGCTGGCGCGCTTTCGTGGTTCAAACATAGGGGTGGTTTTCCAATCTTTCCAGTTGATCCCGACAATGACGGCGCTGGAGAACGTCGCTGTGCCGCTCGAACTTGCCGGTCGATCCGATTCCTTTACGCGGGCCCGGGCCGAACTTGAGGCGGTGGGACTCGGCGACCGGCTTGCCCATTATCCGGGTCAGCTCTCGGGCGGCGAACAACAGCGCGTGGCTCTGGCGCGGGCGCTCGCGCCCGATCCTCTCATTCTGGCGGCCGACGAGCCGACCGGCAATCTGGACTCAGAGACCGGCGCCGCCATCGCCGATCTGATCTTTGCCCAGCAAAAGCGCCGCGGCGCGACTCTGGTGCTTGTCACTCACGATCCGTCGCTGGCCGCGCGCTGCGCCAGACGCGTGTCGCTGCGCTCTGGACGCATCGAGTCGGACGACGTCGTATGACGGCGCCCCGCTTCGCTCGACTGCCCTTCGGCCTGCGTTTCGCGCTGCGCGATCTGCTTGGCGATCCGCGAGGTTTCGGGGTGTTCATCGCTTGCGTTGCGATTGGGGTCGCCGCCATTTCAGGCGTCTCCGGCCTGTCGCGGTCGCTGGCGCAAGGGCTGGCGCGGGAGGGACGCACGATTTTGGGTGGCGACGCCTCCTTCAGCGTCGTGGCGCGCGAATTGAGCGCCGAACAGAGCGCCTTTCTCGGATCGCACGGCCGCCTGTCGGAGATTGATCTGATGCGCGCCATGGCCCGACGAGATAACGGCGAGGCGGCGATGGTCGAGATCAAGGCCGTCGACCCTGAAAGCTATCCCGTCTTCGGGTCGCTTGAGAGCGATCCGGCCTTGCCGCTAGCCACTGCGCTCCAGACGCGCGACGGCGTCGCTGGCGCCTTGGTTGATCCAACGCTGCTGGCGCGTCTCAACGTCAGTGTGGGCGACGTCGTCGACATCGGCGGTATGCGCTTCCGTTTAAGCGCGACGCTGATCAACGAGCCCGATAAGCTCGCCGGCGGCGTCGGCTTCGGTCCACGCGTGATGATCTCCCGCGCCGCGCTGGCGCGCACCGGACTTGTGACTCCGGGCGCCGTGGTGCGCCATGTCACGCGGGTGACGTTGGCGCCTGAAGCGAGTGACACGGCGTTGAAAGGTTTTATGGCGGCGGCCGACGCCACCTTTCCGCAGGCGGGGTGGGAGACGCGCAGTCGCGACGCGGTCTCGCCGGCGTTTTCCCGTAATCTTGACCGCTTCGCGCAATTGCTGACGCTTGTCGCCCTGACTGCGCTTGTCGCCGGCGGCGCCGGCGTCGCCAACGCCGTTCAGGGGTTTGTTGATCGTAAGCGCGGGCAGTTCGCTGTGCTCAAGGCGCTCGGCGGCTCCGGTCAGCGGGTTTTCGCCATCGCCTTGATGCAGGTGATGGCTGCGGCGATCGTCGCCATATTGCTTGGCCTGGCGCTGGGCGCGATGATTCCGGGGGTTGCGGCCGACGCCCTGCGCCAGGTTGCGCAACTTCCGGTCGCGGCCACGCCCGATGCGGCAGGCGCGGCGCTGGGAGCGCTCTATGGATTGCTGGTGACGCTGATGTTTTCGCTCGCGCCTCTGGGCCGAGTGCATGAAGTTTCTGTCGCCGCCCTTCTGCGAGACGATCCGCGCCCTGACAGGCTCTGGCGTTATCGACTCGCCGGCGCCGGCGCCGGACTGGCGCTTCTTGCGCTGGCGATGGTTTCGGCGGCGGACGCGAAAGTCGGCGCAGCCTATATTGGCGCCGCGATCGGCGCCGTCGTGGCGCTGCGCGGGGCCGCCTTTCTGGTGATGCGTCTCGCCCGGGCGCTTCCACATCCCCGCGATCCGCGTCTGCGGCTGGCGCTGGCCAATATCTGGCGGCCCAAAAGTCTGACGCCGGCGCTGATCGTCTCCATCGGCGTCGTGCAGACGCTTCTGATCGCGCTGTCTCTGGTCGAAGGGGCCATTCACCGTGAACTGGAGCGCGCCGACGCTGGCGAAATTCCCAATTTCTTTTTCATCGACGTTCCAAAACTGGAAAAGGAGTCCTTTCGGTCCTTTCTTGAGGGCCTTGTCCCGGCGGCGCAAATTGCGCATGTGCCGATGATGCGTGGGCGGATCGTTGCTGTGAAGGGCGTTCCCGTGGACAAAATCGCCGTCGCCGATGACGCCAGATGGGCGCTCGACGGTGATCGTGGCGTCACCTTCTCGGCGACCGTGCCCGCCAATTCGCAACTCGCCGCCGGCGCCTGGTGGTCCGAAGATTATGCCGGTCCGCCGCAGGTTTCGCTGGAGCGGAAAGTCGCGGAGGGCATTGGCGTCGGCGTCGGCGACGAGATCACGGTCAATGTCATGGGGCGGGAGATCGTCGCGACGGTGACGAATATGCGCAAACTCGACTGGCGCAGCTACGGCATTAATTTCATCATGGTTTTTTCGCCCAACGTCTTTCGCGCCGCGCCCTATACCGAATTATTCACCATCGCCTATGGCGCGCCAGCAGGACGCGACGCGCTTGATCAGCGTCTCGCCCGCGACACGGCGAAACGCTTCCCGCAGGTTGTCTCGATCCGGGTGCGCGAAGCGATCGGCGCCATCGACAAAATCGCCGGTCAACTTGCCTTGGCGGCGCG
>CAIQCB010000026.1 GCA_903870245.1 uncultured Methylocystaceae bacterium | reverse complement strand
TCGGTGCGCGTCATGAAGAAATTTGCGTCCAGCCGCTGTCTCGCGAATACGATTGCCTTCCCGCTCGAAAAGCGAGACGCCGATACTGTCCTCGAACGCCCTGACGCGCCGGCTGACCGCCGATTGGTCGACGCCGAGCGCTTGCGCTGCCTTGTTGAAGCTGCCCTGTCTGGAAACCTCAAGCGCGTATTGAATGGACGTGAGATTCATCATTGGCATGACCTTCCTCCGAAAATCATGATTGGGTGGTTTCCGTAAGCGCAACGTAAGCCGACAATCGGCTTTGTGATGAAACCTGAAATAGGTCTGCCTGTATGTAAACAATTTGGCGGCCGACGAATGTACGCTGGCGCACATCCTCGAAGGTTAAGTTTATCCGGGCGACAGGATCACCCGGCGCTATCGAAGCGCATTAACAGCCGATGCGCCGCTCGAGGATGGTTCGACCGGAACCTGAAGACCCAAAAAATTTCGGTGTTTTTGGATGCAGACGCCTTCCGAATTTGAGCGATTGGTCTTTTGGGTATCCGGGCCGCTCTTTGCACAAAGCATCATGAAGACCAGAAAACAGCATTTTCGCTATTATATGCTGTAGAACGATCTACAGATTTATATTGACACTCGCTTATTTATAGAATAGTCTGTAGAGCAATCTACAAGGATTTTTATGCGACTCGTTGACGTATGCGCCATTCACTCAGGCTACACCGCCCGCGGCAGGCTCGAGCCGGCCCCCGCCGGCGGCGTGATCGCCATCCAGTTGGGCGACATTGCCGTCAATGGCCTCGCAGCCCCCGAGGGTCTCGCGCGGGTTCATCTGGAGGGTATCGCGGATCGATACTTCGTCAGCGCCGGGGACGTGCTCTTCCGCTCGCGCGGCGACCGCACTACCGCGCTGGCGCTGGGGAATGAGTTCCGCGAGCCGGCTCTTGCTTTCTTGCCGCTCCTGATTTTGCGTCCAAACTCCAATGTCGTGACTCCCGAATATCTGGCCTGGATCATCAATCAGCCCGCCGCCCAGCGCCATTTCGACAGCACGGCGCGCGGAACCAATATGCGAATGATTCCGCGCACCAGTCTCGACTCTCTCGAACTGGATATCCCGGATATCGAGACTCAGAATAAAATCGTCGCAATCGATGCGCTGGCCGGAACGGAGTTGGAATTATCCCGTCTCGCTGCTGAAAAACGAAGAACATTGACGAGCAAGATCCTTGCGCAACTGGCCAGCAGGTTGCGCGCAGAAACAAGAAAAGAAAGGTCGCCCCAATGAACGATCGACTTACCCAGCAACAGGTCAATCAAACAGCCTGGGCGGCGTGCGACACCTTCAGGGGCGTTGTCGATGCTGGACAGTATAAGGACTACATCCTTGTGATGCTGTTCCTGAAATACATCTCCGATCACTGGAAGGATCATCTTGAAGCCTACCGCAAGCAATATGGCGGAGATGAAACCCGTATCCGTCGGCGACTGGAGCGGGAGCGCTTCGTTCTTCCCGAAGGCGCAAGCTTCTACGATCTTTACGAGGCCCGCAACGAGGCCAATATCGGCGAGCGCATCAACATAGCCCTTGAGCGGATAGAGGACGCAAACCGCGCCAAGCTCGAAGGGGTTTTCCGCAATATCGATTTCAATTCCGAAGCCAATCTCGGCCGCGTCAAGGATCGCAACCGGCGGCTCAAAAATCTGCTGGAGGACTTCGTCAAACCGGCGCTCGATCTGCGTCCCTCGCGTGTGACCGAGGACATTATCGGCGAATGCTACATCTATCTGATTTCGAGATTCGCCTCGGACGCCGGCAAAAAGGCCGGTGAATTCTACACGCCTGCCGCCGTTTCTCGCCTTCTGGCGAAATTGGCCGCGCCAAAGCCCGGCGACACCATTTGCGATCCGGCCTGCGGTTCCGGCTCTCTGCTGATCCGTGCGGCGGAAGAAGTCGGCTCGGATAATTTCGCGCTTTACGGACAGGAAGTGAACGGCGCGACATGGGCGCTGGCGCGCATGAACATGTTTCTTCACGCCAGAGACGCCGCGCGCATCGAGTGGTGCGATACGCTCAACAGCCCCGCTCTGGTCGAGGGCGACCGACTCATGAAATTCGACGTTGTCGTGGCCAATCCGCCGTTCAGTCTCGATAAATGGGGCGCGGAACACGCCGATACGGATCAGTTCAAACGCTTCTGGCGCGGCATCCCGCCGAAGTCCAAAGGTGACTACGGCTTCATCACCCACATGATCGAGATCGCCAAGCGCCAGAGCGGCCGGGTGGCCGTCATCGTTCCGCATGGCGTGCTGTTCAGGGGCGGGGCCGAAGGACGTATCCGCCAGGCGCTGATCGAAGAGAACCTGCTCGATACGGTCGTGGGTCTGCCGGCAAATCTGTTCACGACCACGGGCATTCCGGTGGCCATTCTGGTCTTCGACCGCTCGCGCGAACAGGGCGGCGCTAACGAATCTCGCCGCGATGTGCTGTTCATCGACGCCAGCAAGGAATTCACGCCGGGCAAAACCCAGAACGTGATGGATGACGCCCATATCGCGAAAGTGCTGGAGACCTGCGCCGCGCGCACTGAAGTCGAAAAATACTCTCATCGCGCCAGTCCGGAAGAAATCGCGGAAAACGACTTCAACCTCAACATTCCCCGTTACGTCGACACCTTCGAGCCGGAAGAGGAAATCGATATCGCCGCCCTGCAAAAGCAGATCAACGCCATCGAGGCCGAACTGACGGAGGTGCGCGGCAGGATGGCCGGTTACCTGAAGGAGCTGGGCGTCGATGTCTGAAGGGGAGCTGATTCTCTACAGCACCGAGGATGGCGCCGCGACCATCGGCCTGCGGGCCGTGGACGGGACCGTCTGGCTGACTCAGCTGGAAATGGCGGAGCTGTTCGATACCTCCAAGCAAAATATCAGTCTGCATATCAATAACTTGCTATCCGAAGCCGAGCTGTCGGCCGATTCAGTTGTCAAGGAATCCTTGACAACTGCGGCAGACGGTAAAGCCTATCGGACAAACGTATACAATCTCGATGTCATCCTCGCCGTCGGCTACCGCGTCCGGTCGGCGCGTGGCGCGCAGTTCCGCCGCTGGGCCACCACCATCCTGCGCGAATATCTGGTCAAGGGTTTCGCCATGGACGACGCCCGGCTGAAACAGGCCGAGCAATGGGACTATTTCGACGAGTGGCTTGCCCGCATCCGGGATATTCGCGCCTCGGAGAAGCGGTTCTACCAGAAGGTGCGCGATCTCTACGCCACCGCCGTGGATTACGACAAAACCTCCGAACAGGCGCAGGCCTTCTTCAGGAAGGTGCAGAACAAGATGCTCTGGGCGGTCACGGGCAAGACAGCCGCCGAACTGATCGAAAGCCGCAGCGATGCCGCTGCCCCCAATATGGGCCTGACCAGCTGGAAAGGCGCAGTCGTGCGCAAGGGCGATGTCGGCACGGCGAAAAACTACCTCAGGGCCGAGGAGGTCGAGGAGTTGAATCGCGTCGTCGTCATGTATCTCGATTACGCCGAGGATCAGGCCAAACGCCGCCAGACCGTCACCATGGCGGAATGGTCGGACAAGCTCGACGCCTTTTTGTCTTTCAACGAACGCGACGTGCTGACCCATGCCGGACGGTTGCGGATGGATGTGGCGCAGAAGCTGGCCAGCGAGCGCTTCGAGACATTCGACGCCAACCGCCGCGTCGCCGAGGCGCGGGCGGCGGACGAAGCCGACATGGCCGAACTGGAGGAGTTTGGGAAGGTAGCTAACGAGCGGAACAAGGGATCGCGTGATGCTTAAAAAGGCGCATGCGCAGACATCTCACCAATCGGTCTATAAAGAAACCAAGATTGGAAAACTGCCCTACAACTGGGAAGTTGTGAGGCTTGAGGATGTTACTGATCCATCTGCTACGATTCGTTACGGGGTCGTCCAGATAGGGCCCGACACCCCGGATGGAGTGCCAATCGTACCCATAAAACACATCCGGCGAATAAATCACGCCAAGCTTCACCGTGCCTCACCCAAAATTGAGGCGGCCTACGCTGGTAGCCGTGTGAAAGGCGGCGACGTACTTATATCTGTAAAGGGAACGATCGGGGATATCGGTTTGGTCCCAACTGGTTTCGAAGGAAACATAGCGCGGGAGATCGCTCGCATCCGTCCGAAATCAAATTGTGATGCAGAATTTCTTTCTTTCCAGCTTCAAGCAGATCAAACGCAAAGACGAATTGACAGTAAGGTCGTCGGTTCGACCCGGCTTGAGTTTTCCATACATGCCGTCAAAGATTTCCAAATCGCACTCCCCCCACTCCCTGAACAGCGCAAGATCGCCGAAATCCTCCGGGCATGGGACGAGGCCATCGAGAAGCTGGAGGCGCTGCGGGCGGCTAAGCTCCGGCGTATCACTTCGACGCGGCAGCGCCTGTTTGAGAAAGAGTATGCATGCCACAGTCGGCTGCGCCGGGCCAGGGATATATTCGAAACTGTTTCTGAGCGTGCCCGACCAGACTTACCTCTTCTGGCCGTGATGCAGGACATCGGTATCGTCCGCCGCGACGAACTCGACCGCCGCGTCGCAATGCCAGACGGCGACACCTCAAGCTACAAGGTCGTCCGTCCCGGTGACTTCGTGATAAGCCTGCGTTCTTTCGAGGGTGGCCTCGAATATTCTTCAATTACCGGACTGGTTAGTCCCGCCTATACAATCCTTCGTCCGAGCACTGAGCTCATCGGGGACTACTACCGCCATTTCTTCAAGTCACGTAGCTTTGTCGGCCGTCTTGACAAGCTGATCTTCGGTATCCGGGATGGCAAGCAGATTGCCTTTCGCGACTTCGGAGACATGTGTATACCCGCTCCGCCCCTCGCCGAGCAGGCAACGCAAGCATACACTTTCAGCTTTCAAGAAGCTGATCTTGCCCTTGAAAATGAGCGGATCTTCGCTTTGACCCGTCAGAAACGCGGCCTGATGCAGAAGTTGTTGACGGGCGAATGGCGAGTTCAACTTGATAAGGCTGTTAGATGAAAGTTCTTGGATTTAGAGGTGACCCCAAGGCTCCCCGTTATGCGGTTGTTTCCAAGGAAGGCGATGCATACACGCTGGAGAACGCTGCAAGTGACAATAAGCTGTCCGTCCCCAAATCAATCACCGAGGACGCGGATGCCGAGCGGCTGAACTGGGTTTATCAGGAAATCTTAACGATCTTGACTAATCATCCTGACATCGAAAAAGTGATGATCAAACAGAACGATTATACACAGAGCGACACGAAGGCGAAGCGCAAATCCGCTCATGCCGACGCCGCTGTCGTTCTGGCTTGTGCGCATCGCGGTATCCCGGTTGAGATGAAGACTTACAAATCAATGCCGACGACGAGCAAGGACACCAAGCATCATGCAGAAACCCGCGTCGGCAAGACGGACAAATACTGGGACGCCAAGATCGCGGACGCTGTAAATGTAGCATGGTGGGGGCTTCGTAACCCTTGACCCAGCCAGTCCCAGCCTCATTCACTCCCGGTATGGACCTTTATAAATACAGGCTGATCAACAAGATCGGCGCAGGTAACTTCGGTGAAGTATGGCTCGCTAACGACATGACCCTCAAGCGGGAATATGCGATTAAAATTCTACAGCCGCAAGTATCCGTTCACGAGCGGCTACGCGAGGCGCAGATAGGTAACCGACTCAAGCACAACAATCTCGTTTATGTCCATCAGGCGGATGTCGTTTCCATAGCAGAAGACTCGGTCGTAATTCTTGCCATGGATTACCAGCCAGATGGTTCGGTCGAGAGGCTGGCAAATCCGGGGGGATACTTGCCTCTTCCCACCGTTCTCCGGATCGCGCGGGATATATTGCAAGGTTTGGAATATCTCCATGCACAGAATTTCTACCACAACGACATCAAGCCGGGGAATATCCTAATTGGGCCGCAGGGGCAGGCAATGCTCTCGGATTACGGAATAACTGGCGTTTCGTCGAACGGTGAGCTCGTTGCGGCGCCAAATGCATACCTCCTCCATCGTGCGCCAGAAGTTGTCGCCACGGGCAACATTGGTGTCGGCTCCGACATTTTCCAGGTCGGAATGACCCTCGCGAGATTGCTAATTCATCTAGATCACCTCCAAGCGATATGGTCGCGGATTGGGCAACAACAATTCGAGCAAGACATCGCGTCAGGTCAGCTACTTAAGCCGAAAGACTTTGTCTGTCACATCCCACATGCAGTTCGGCGTGTTATCTTGAGAGCCGTGGGTCCAGATCCATCGAAACGCTTCTCCAGCGCCCTTGAAATGCGAAGAGCAATCGAGAAGCTGGACTATCCGGGACATTGGACGGTCGATCCTTCAGGGAGGGAGATAGGCAAGTCCGGGACCTTTGAGTATTCATACTTGGTTTCGTCAGTTGCAGGTGGGGGATACGACGTGACCTGCAGCAAACGTAATGTGGTATCCGACAAAGTCCAGCGAATTACACGCTTCTGCAAGCGTGGTCTGACCCAAAAAAAGGCAGATAGGCTCGTTAAAGACTTCAAGCAGTTTGTGGTGACTGGCAAAAGTCGTGTGAAGGTGGAGAGTTCTTGTGCCTGAATTCTCCGATTTCATCGTCTATGCCGATGAGAGCGGCGACCACGGACTTGTCAGCATCGACCCCGAATACCCGGTCTTTGCGCTCACCTTCTGCGTCTTGCGCAAGGCCGACTATTCCGGGACGGTCGTGCCTGCCGTGCAGAAGTTCAAGTTCGGAATCTGGGGACATGACGCCGTTATTTTGCACGAACACGAAATCCGCAAGAGCAAAGGTCCCTTCGCCATGCTTCTGACCGACCGCGCCCTGCGCGAGCGGTTCTATGACGAGCTGAACGGCCTGATCGAAGCGGCGCCCATGACCATCTTCGCATCCGTCATCGACAAGCAGAGGCTGCGCGCCAGATACGCCGATCCCTGGAATCCATACGAGATCGCGTTGCTGTTCTGCATGGAGCGACTGCACGGCATGCTCACCGCCGAGGCCCAGCACGGCAGGACCATACACGTGATCTTTGAAAGCCGTGGCAAGAAGGAGGATGCGGAACTTGAGCTGGAGTTCCGCCGGATCGCAGGGAATGACGGCCACTGGGGCTACAAGCGCCGCGACTTCAGTCTGTTCGACTTCCAACCGGTGTTTATGCCGAAGGCGGCAAACGCGGCCGGGTTGCAGCTGGCGGACCTGACGGCTCGGCCGATCGCACTGTCGCAGTTGCGCCCCAACCAGCCGAACCGCGCCTTCGACATCATCCGGCCGAAGCTCGGAGGGCTAAAATGCTTCCCCTAAGCCCTTGTTATGTCGTAAAAAACAAAAGGGTCCCGGAAGCTCCAGGACCCTTTTGTCGACCGGGAAATTCCCAATCCTTTGCTGATTACATAACCACGAAACTCCTTTTGCGCAAGTTAATCCGCAGGCGAGAGCGCTGCCCATGACCTTCGACGCGGCCGAAAAGCATCAATCGCAGATACCCGCCCTTCAATTGCTTGTGGCGCTCGGTTTCACGCCGCTGTCGCAGGCAGAAGCCGTGCGTCTGCGGGGCGGGCGGCTGCGTACTGTCGTGTGCGACGATATCCTCGCCGAACAGCTCCTGCGCATCAACCATTTCAGCTACAAAGGCCGCGATTATCCCTTCGATCTCGAAGACGCCCATGAGGCCATTCGTCGGCTGAAACCCACGCCGGATCGCCAGAAAGGCCTGCGCGGCACCAATCAGGATATCTACGACGCCCTCGTGCTTGGCACGACGATTACCAAGACGATTCAGGGCGACTCGAAATCCTACTCGCTCCGCTATATCGATTGGGAGACGCCGGCAAACAACGTTTTTCACGTCACCGCCGAACTCTCCGTCGAACGAACCGCCAGCAGCCAGACCAGGCGGTGCGATATCGTCGCCTATGTCAATGGCCTTCCCTTTCTGGTGATCGAGAACAAGCGGCCGACCGAAAGCCTGAAAAAAGCTGGCAGCCAGCTGATCGGCTATCAGAGCGAAGACAATATCCCGCAGCTCTTTCACTTCGCACAGCTTCTGATGGTTATGAACCGTGTCGATGCGCGATACGCCACGGTTGGCGCGCCCCGGCAGTTTTGGCAGACGTGGCGGGATGAAGAAGATCTGGACGAAACTATTGCTCCCCTGGCCAATCGCTCTCTAGCGACGACCGAGGCCAATGCGATTTTCTCGGGCGACTTTGCCTTTGCACGCAGCCATTTCGAGACGCTTGCGGCCGAAGGCCAACGCGCAGTGACGGCGCAGGATCGCGCCATTTACGCCCTGTGTAGGCCGGAGCGCCTGCTGGACCTGATCCGTCGCTTTACCGTTTTCGATGGCGGCGCCCGCAAGATTGCGCGCCACCAGCAGTTTTTCGGCATCGGCAAGGCTGTCGAACGCGTCCGCCAGTTTAACTTCGATGGCAGCCGCAAGGGCGGCGTTATCTGGCATACTCAGGGTTCGGGAAAGTCGCTGACCATGGTCATGCTCGGCCGGGCGCTGGCGCTTGACAAGGCCATCGCGAACCCCCGCATTCTTATTGTCACCGACCGTGACGATCTCGACAAGCAAATCAAGGATACGTTCAAGTCCTGTGAACTGGAGCCCGTGCGGGCGACCAGCGGCGCGCATTTGATCGAGCTGATCCGCAATCGCACGCCGCTCGTAACCACCATCATCAATAAATTCGAAACGGCCGCCAAAGCCGCAGGAGACATTGACGAAGACGCCAATATCTTTGTTCTGGTCGACGAGAGCCATCGCTCACAGTCCGGGCGCTATGGCGGTCATAGCCAGTTCGCGACTCGCATGCGCCGGATTCTGCCAAAAGCCTGCTATCTGGGCTTCACCGGAACCCCGCTCCTGAAGAGAGAGAAAAATACGCTGTCGAACTTCGGCGGCCTGATCCACAAATACGCCATCGACGAGGCTGTGGCCGATGGCGCAGTCGTTCCGCTGCTGTATGAGGGCCGTCTGGTCGAACAGCAAGTTAACAGCGCTGCGATAGACAAGTGGTTCGACAAGATCAGTGAGGGCTTAACGAGCAGTCAGGCGGCCGATCTCAAGCGAAAATTCTCCCGCATGGACGCTTTGGCGACAACCGGTCAGGCCATTCGGGCGAAAGCATTCGATATATCGGAACATTTCCGCCAGAATTGGCAAGGAACAGGTTTCAAGGCGCAACTTGTCGCGCCATCCAAAGCCGCCGCCGTTCGATTCAAGGAAACGCTCGACGAGATTGGGCATGTCTCCAGCGAAATTGTCATCTCTCCGCCCGACGAAAACGAGGGTAATGAAGAGGTCGACAAGGAATCCAAAGACCTCGTGCGCAAATTCTGGGCGCAGATGATGGCCCGTTACAAGACCGAAGACGAATATACCCGGCAGATCATAGACGCCTTTAAGGGCTCGGGCGATCCGGAAATTCTGATCGTTGTTTCGAAGCTCCTGACAGGATTTGATGCGCCCCGCAACACAGTCCTTTATGTCTGCAAATCCTTGCGTGAGCATAATCTTCTGCAAACCATCGCCCGCGTAAACCGTCTTTACGAGGACTCTGGAACAGAAAAGCAATTCGGCTTTATCATCGACTATGAAGGTCTGCTTGGCGAACTTGATGCGGCGCTTACGACCTATACAGCTTTCGAGGGATTCGAGAGCGCGGACCTTGCCGGCACTGTCCATGATGTGCGTGAAGAGCTTCGCAAGCTACCCCAGTTGCATGATCAGCTTTGGGACCTGTTCAGGTCCGTAAAAAACAAAAAAGATATGGAGCAGTTCGAGCAATTCCTGGCTGATGAGTCGATAAGGCAGGAGTTCTATGAAAAATTGACGGCCTTTGGCCGTTGTCTGCACATCTCTCTATCGTCGGACAAACTTTTCGACGTTTTCGACGAAGCCAAAATCGATATGATGAAGCAGGACTGGAAACAGTTCTCTCAATTGCGTCGTTCCGTTCAGCTTCGATATCAGGAAACCGTCGATGTCAAGGAATTCGAGCCAAAGATCCAAAAATTGCTCGACGATCATGTTGTGGCCATGCCTGCCGAGACGATCATCGACATCGTGAATATCAATGATCCACATGCGCTCAAAGCTGTTGTGGAAGAAAAGGGGGTTTCGGAAGCATCGCGCGCGGACAGGATCGCCAGCGCCACACGGCGGGCCATCACGGAAAGGATGGAGGAAGACCCCAGTTTCTACCGTAAATTCTCCGAGTTATTGGAAGAAACCATCCGCGACTATCGCGCCAAACGCATTTCGGAGCGAGAGTATCTGAAAAATGTGGTTGATCTGGCTAGCAAGGTTGCGCGCAAGGATCGTGGCCGCGATTTTCCCGACAGGATCAGAGGAAACGATGACGCTCAGGCTTTTTATGGCATTCTGGAAGACGCGCTTGTGAATAAAGACCAGATGGCAATAATACCAGACTACATCGCCGAAATTGCGCTCTCTATCATCGAGATTATCAAATCTCACCATATCGTGGACGTTTGGTCCAATGATATTGCGCAAAACAATATGCGCAATGCCATCGATGATTATTTCTTCGATATCCTTCGTGATGAACGCGGGATCGAATTACCTGTTGAAGTCATGGACAACCTGGAAGCGAAGATCATGGATCTGGCGCGCGCCCGGTTTCCGGGATGAAGGTACAACGTCACAGCATTCATTATGGCGAGCATACCATCGACTTTGTCATAGTGCGTCGCGCGCGGAAGACCCTCGAGATCGCCGTAGAGCCCGATGCTTCCGTCACAGTTACCGCGCCGCTGGATGTCTCTCTTGAGGCAATCGAAAGGAAAGTTGGCAACCGTGCGCCATGGATCCGCCGCCAGCAGCGATATTTCGTCCAGTTTCTACCGCGCAAGCCGGATCGGCAGTATGTCTCTGGCGAAACATTTCTCTATCTTGGGCGTCAGTATCGTTTGAAAATTGTCCCGCATACATCGACTGGCGTAAAGCTGCTTCGGGGATTTATCGAGGTGCAAGCTCCACAGAAAGCCCGCACCGATGTCGTCCGCGCATTGATGGAAACATGGTATCGGGAGCGGGCTCGTATCAAATTCTCCGAACGTCTGGAGGTCAATCTCGAGCGATTTCCGACACCTGAAGATTTCCGCCCCAAAGGTTTAATCATCCGGCTATCGAACAGACGCTGGGGTTCGATGTCGCCGTCGTCTCGCCTCATGCTCAATCGGCGGCTCATCGAAGCTCCATTGGAGTCGATTGATTATGTGATCACGCACGAGCTTTGCCATAGAGCCATTCCGCACCATGGGCCAGAATTTTATCATAGACTTGACCGCGTGATGCCTGATTGGCGGCGACGCAAGAACCGATTAGAGAAACTAATGGCATAAGATTACAGCTCTAATTTTATAATTTTCTCATTCATGGAATCTCATGCCTTAGTCTCATCTTAGTCGTTCAATCATGCTGACAGATCTCCGCCACTAACAGGATTTTCTGCTCTGACAGATTGCGGGGCTATCACACGCGGATTGGGAATTTCGCTCTCCTGAGCAGGATGCCGGGAGGAGAACGCCTTCCCCTGCGTACGAGCCAGGGTCTCGGCCGGCCCCTTCTGCGGGGCAGCCCCGCAACGCCCCCAAAGAGGGAGAGTGTGGATCGGGGTTGCGTGACGGGTGAGCGCCGGGAGAGAGGCTTCCGGCGCCCGTCATGGAGATTGACCCATGAACATGCAGATCCTCGACGCCGGCAGCCAAACGTGCGGCGGCTACAAGGTGGATATCACGCGCGGCGAGCGCGTCGGGCGGGTGTCGTCCGAGTGGTTTTCCCGCCCCGACGACGAACGGTTTCTGTCTCTCGGGGAGTTGGCCAATGTCGTGCGCGAGCGTTCCGAACGGAGCCGGACTCGCATCGTCGAAACCGCGCTGATCCATGTCGAGGCGAAGCGGAACGATCCCGAGCGTCTGGCCCTGATCCTGCCCGCCGCGGAGGCGCCCGTGGCGCCGACCCATTGGAGTTTCGGACAACTGGCGAGCCAGGTCGGCGCGCCTGCCGCCTATCTGCGACAACTGCCGGCGCCGCTGGCGGCGATCAATCTGCAATATGGCCTGACCTCGAACCGCGCCGGGCAGATCAAAACCTTCGAGACAGACAATGGCCGCATCGAACTGCGCGCCGTCACCGGACCCGACTACGGCCGCATCTACGATCACGAACTGGTCGAAGCGGTACAGCGTATCGCTGGCAATGGAACGGGCGATACGCGCTGGAAGGTGCCAGGCGTTCTCGACTGGTCGACCGGCGTCTATCATCCGCGCGTCGACATCACCAGGGATACGACGACGCTCTATGCGTCCGACCGCGACGTGTTTCTGTTTCTGGTCGACGATCTCAACCCGATCGAGGCGGGTAAGTTGCCGGACGGATCGCCCGATCTGTATTTTCGCGGGTTTTATTGCTGGAACTCGGAAGTCGGCGCACGGACGCTGGGCATGGCGAGTTTTTATCTGCGCGCCGTTTGTCAGAACCGGAATCTGTGGGGCGTCGAGGATTTCGAGGAGATCACCATCCGACACAGCAAATACGCCGCCGCGCGTTTCGCGCATGAAGCGGCGCCGGCGCTGCTCAATTTCGCGAACTCGTCGCCCCAGCCCTTTATCAATGGCGTGAAAGCGGCGCGCGAAAGGATTGTCGCCCGCACGGACGAGGATCGCAAGGATTTCCTGCGCAAGCAGGGTTTCTCGAAAGCCGAGACCGGCAAGATCATCGAAACGGTGCTGGCCGAGGAGGGCCGACCGCCGAAATCTATTTTCGATTTCGTGCAGGGGATTACGGCCATCGCTCGCGACAAACCCCATCAGGACGCCCGCCTCGACATGGAGGCCAGGGCGAAGAAACTGCTCGATCGCGCGGCCTGATCTTTCTTGAGGTCGGAGATACGGTTTTGCGTGTCTCCGGCTTCTCGCCTCGTCGACTACAACGGCTGTTTTGCGGTCCGGGATCAACTAACCATCAAGGATCAATGGCTTTCGTTGCGCGGCCCCTTCAGAGGAAGAGGGCTGCGCTTCGCTTCGTGACGGATTGGAGGTCGAGAGAAAAGTCTCCCGGCCGTCCGTCGCGGAGTAAAAAATCATGGCGACCGCCATTCAGAAGATCACCCTGTCGTCGTCGCGTGACATTCCCTTCAACAAACTCGTGCTCAGCCAGTCGAACGTCCGTCGGGTGAAAGCCGGCGTTTCTGTCGAGGAGCTGGCTGAGTCCATCGCGCGTCGCGGTCTGATCCAGTCCCTGCATGTCCGCCCTGTCCTCGACGACGAGGGGCGGGAAACCGGCATGTTCGAAGTGCCGGCCGGTGGTCGACGCTATCGCGCGCTGGAGCTGCTCGCCAAACAGAAACGCCTCGCCAAAACCGCGCCGGTGCCTTGCGTCGTGGGCGATCCTTTAAGCGACATTCTGGTCGACGAGGTGTCACTCGTCGAAAACATCGAACGCGCGCCTTTACATCCGCTCGATCAGTTTCGCGCCTTTGCGGCGATGCGCGACAAGGGCATGACCGAGGAAGCTATCGCCGCCGCCTTTCTCGTCGACGCCAAAGTCGTCAAACAGCGCCTGCGCCTTGCCGCCGTCTCGCCCAAACTGCTCGAGGTTTACGCCGAAGACGGGATGACGCTCGAACAGCTCATGGCATTCACTGTCATTGAGGATCATGCGCGTCAGGAACAGGTCTGGGAAACGATCCATGACGGCTGGCAAAACGAGCCCTGGCATATCCGCCGTATGCTGACGGAAAAGGCGGTCCGCGCAAGCGATAAACGCGCGCTGTTTGTCGGCCTGGAGGCCTATGAAGCCGCTGGCGGCGTCATCTTGCGCGATCTGTTTCAATCCGACGACGGCGGCTGGCTTCAGGATGTTGGCCTGCTTGAACGCATGGTCGCCGAAAAGTTCAGATCGGAGGTCGAAAAAATCGCCGCGGAAGGCTGGAAGTGGGTCGAGGCGAACGTCAACCTTCCCTATGGCGCAAGCCATGGCATGCGTGAACTCGCCGGCGTCCCGATCGGGATGAGCGAAGAGGAACTGACGAAACGCGCCGTCTTGCAGGCCGAGATTGATCGTCTGACCGAGGAATACGAAAACGCCGAGGAGCTGCCGGACGAGATCGACCGCCGGTTCGGCGAACTCGAAGCCGAGATCGACGCGCTCGACAATCAGCCGATGCGCTACGATCCGACGGAAATCGCGATCTCCGGGGTTTTTGTCACCATTAATTCCGATGGCAGGCTCGATGTGGATCGGGGATACGTCCGTCCAGAAGACGAGATCGCGCGCGACGCCAAAGAAAATGACGCACAAGCCGCAACCGGTGTCGAAGGAACGGAGTCGCCCGATCATGAAACGAGATCGACAGTCAGGATCGCCGGCGACGAGCGCGGCCTGGACGACAGCGAGGAAGACGAAGGCGTCAAGCCCTTGCCCGATCGCTTGATGAGTGAACTCACGGCGCATCGCACCCTCGCCCTTCGCGACGCTCTGGCGCAAAATCCGCGGATCGCCCTGACGGCGCTTTTGCACAAGCTCGCCGCCAGCGCCTTCCACCATCTCCCGACCTTTGGCGCGCTGGAGGTCAATGTCCGGCATGTCTCCTTCCCGGCGCAGGCGGAAGATCTGAACGACAGTCTCTCCGCAAAATCCATCGAGCGACGGCATGAAGCGTGGGGCAATCGGATCCCGAGGGACGAAACGGCGCTCTGGGATTTTCTGGACTCGCTAGGCGACAACGAGCGCATGGCCTTGCTTGCCCATTGCGTCAGCTATGGCCTGAACGCGCTCTATGAGCGTCCCACCCCCTATGGCGGCGCCGGCGTCAGCGAACATGGGCTACGCCTTCGTCTCTCTCAGGCGGATCGGCTGGCGCGGGAGACGAGTCTCGACATGGCGCAAGCGGGCTGGCGACCGACGGTTGGCAATTATCTGGGCCGGGTCACCAGAGCGCGCATTCTCGAAGCCGTACGGGAGGGCGCGGGCGACCGGGCCGCGCAACTTATCGATCACATGAAAAAAGGCGACATGGCGCGGGAAGCCGAACGATTGCTCGCCGATAGCGGCTGGTTGCCTGAAACGCTTCGTCTTACCGACGCCAGCGCCTCAACAGGCGTCGAGGCCGACGATGGCGAAGTTGGCGAGGTTTCCTTGCCCGCCTTCCTCACGGATGACGGCGAAGACGAGGAGGCGATCGAGCCCGAAGACGAGGACGCAAGAGCCGTCGCCGCTTCCGAATAATCGCCCGGAGCGGAGAGCGGCGGAACACTTTATCCGAGCCGCTCTCCGCGCTTTGCCTTGGAGAAATCAACATGAACCTTCGTTCCATGCCAATGCGCCGTGTGGTCTTTCGCTATCTCGTTCCCGTTTACGTCGAAGTCGAGGACGGGCTCGTAATATCGGTCAATGTGATCGACGATACGCCTGTCAACAATCCGGTCGTCGTCGAGGGTGAAGCCGATTATCTGACGACGGCTGTCGCGGCCGCCCATGACGGACAAGCCTGGCCGTCATGGCGATTTGGCGACTGATCGCGTCCTTCCTTTCAACCTTTAAAGCCTAGTCATAACCACGCGCTGCAGTTGCAACGCGGGGCCGGGCTGTTTCTCTTTGGGGGCTCAAATGGCCGATTATTCCACCTCCTTCTCCTGTTTGCTCGATGTCGGTTCGACCGCAAACGCCGTCCGCGCATTGGAGCTTTACAAGATCTTATCCGAAGAGGACGCTTCGGACGCGCGCCCCTGCGAGGGATTTCTTCTCTCGATTCAATCCCAAGACAACGGCGTTCTCTGGATACGCAACGACGGCGACGGCGATCCCGAATGCGTCGTTCGGTTCGTGAAGCGCTGCGCAGCCGAGTTTCATCTCTCCGGCCGCTGGGGGTTCCAATACGCCAGCTGCTGCTCGAAACCGCGCCTCGATGGCTTTGGCGGCGGCGCGCATGTCCTCGATCTCGCCACCGGCGAGACCATCGCCTCGATCTGCACGGATGGCTGGCTGGCGTCGGTTCTCACGGGAGACGACGGCGATGCCTGAGATCATCTGCACAACCGTCTATCGTCTTCATGAACTTTCCGACGGGGCAAAAGAAAAGGCGCGCGCCTGGTATCGCGATGGCGGCTTCGATGACGACTGGCATGACGCCGTCTACGCCGATTTCGAAAGCATCTGCAATATTCTCGGCGTCACGCTGAGAACGCGCCCGGTCCCTCTCTTTGGCGGCGGGTCACGCGGGAAGCCATGCATTTATTTCAGGGGCTTCTGGAGTCAGGGCGATGGCGCCTGTTTCGAGGGATGCTACGCCTATACGCCGCAGGCCTCGGTCAAGATTCGCGAATATGCGCCACGGGACACTGAACTTCATCGGATCGTCGATGCCTTACAGGCAATACAGCGTCGCAATTTTTATGGGCTCAACGCCGATATCCGCCATCGCGGCCGCTATTATCACGAATATTGCATGTCGATTACGGTCAATCGGGACAGCGCCACGGGCCAGGATATGACCAGAGACGCCGAGGAAGTCGTCGTCGAGGCGCTGCGTGATCTGGCGCGTTGGCTCTATCGTGCGCTCAAAAGTGAATATATCGATCAAACATCGGATACAGCCGTCGACGAGACGATTGCGGCGAATGAATATACCTTCACACAAGCCGGCCGGCGGTTTGGCTGAACCCTGAAAAAGCGTCCTGTCTTATGACCGGGCGCTTTTTTCATGCCGGCCTTCGAGAGGAAGAGGATGGCGGGCGCGGAGACGAGACCCCCGCGAACGAGAGAGAGCGTGGCGCGGGTCGACGCTTCTCCGCTCTCGTCAAGGCTTTCGTCCCATGACTCTTCCCGTTCCTGTCAACGCGGCGTCAACGTCGTCGCCGCTTCGCTGTTCTTCTTCGAATATTTATTTCGCGGCGGAGCTTCTTTTGCCCTACCTCGAATGCGGCGGGCGGATCGACGCCCTGATCCTGCGTGCCGCCATGGAAACTGCCTTTGGCGCCTCCGACGCCTCCGGCGCATGGGACTGGAAGCAGGCTTATGACGCCTGCGAAGTCGCAACTGTCCTGTTTCTGCGCAAATATGGCGAGAGACTGTTTCGAAAAAACCTCACGCCCAATGCGCGGCTTATGGTGATTAAGAAAATCGCCGCGCTTCTGCCGACGCAGACGCGCCGATCGCAAGAGAGCCAGAAGCTACAGCAATTTTCGACGCCGATCACGCTCGGCCTTGCAGCGCTGACGGCGGCGGCGATTACGCCGCATGATGTCGTGCTGGAGCCCTCCGCCGGCACGGGTCTTCTCGCCATTCTGGCGCAGATGACTGGCGCCGGCGGCCTGATCCTCAACGAACTGGCCGAGACCCGCGCCGATTTGCTTCGCCAGCTCTTTCCGCGAGGCGACGTCACCCGCTTCGACGCCGCGCAGATCGACGATCATCTCGACACAGCCGGGACTCCGTCCGTCGTTTTGATGAACCCGCCCTTCTCGGCGCTGGCCCATGTCGCCGGCCGGAAACAGGACGCGGGCTTCCGTCATCTGACGTCTGCCTTTGCGCGTCTTGCGCCCGGCGGCAGGCTGGTTGCAATCACGGGCGCAAACGTCGGCCCGGACATGCCTGACTGGCGCGACCCTTTCGTACAATTGCAGGCGCGCGGACGCGTCGTGTTCTCGGTCACAATCGACGGTGCGGTCTACGCCAAACACGGGACGACTTTTCCGACCCGGCTGACCGTCATCGACAAACTGCCGGCCGACGATCCGATCACGTTCCCGGCGGCGCCAGGCATGGCGCCCGATGTCGAAACGCTTCTCGACTGGATCGTCAGGCTGACGCCGCCCCGCCTGCCCGTGTCCTTGCCGCACCCCGTGAAGCCGCGCATCGCCGCTACGCCAATATCCCGGGGCGTCTGTCCTCAGCGTTTGACGCAAAGACCAGAAATTAGGACAGGAGGCGATCCAGAAGGCGCCACCCTTGTCTACGAGACCCTCGACTGGTCGGCCCCCGAAGATCAGCGCTTGAGCGAAGGCCTCTACGAACCCTACACCTTGCAATCCATTCGCATTCCCGGCGCCCGGCCTCATCCCATCAAACTTGTGCAATCGGCCGCCATGGCCTCGGTCGCGCCGCCCAAACCCGATTACAGACCGTTGTTGCCGGAAAACATTTGCGCTTTTCTCTCCGACGCACAACTCGAAACCGTCATCTATGCCGGGCAAGCGCACAAGGATTACCTCGCCGGCTTCTGGAGCGTAAACGAGACCTTCGATCTCGTTCAGGCCGCGCCCGAAGACGCCATCAACGCCGTTCGTTTCCGGCGCGGCTTCATGCTTGGCGATGGCACCGGCGCCGGCAAGGGACGCCAATCAGCGGGGATCATCCTCGACAACTGGCTTCAGGGTCGGCGCAAGGCCTTGTGGATTTCGAAGTCGGACAAGCTGATCGAGGACGCACAACGCGACTGGTCGGCGCTCGGCGTGGAGCGCCTGCTGGTGACGCCGCTGTCGCGTTTTCCGCAAGGAAAACCCATCGCCCTCTCCGAAGGCGTCCTGTTTACGACCTACGCCACGCTGCGCTCCGACGAGCGGGGCGAGAAAGCGTCCCGGGTTCGGCAAATCGTCGATTGGCTCGGCGCCGATTTCGACGGCGTCATCGTTTTCGACGAAAGCCACGCCATGCAGAACGCCGGCGGCGGCAAGGGCGAACGCGGCGACGTTGCGCCCTCGCAACAGGGACGCGCCGGACTGCGCCTGCAACACGCCTTGCCCGACGCCCGGGTCGTCTATGTTTCCGCCACGGGCGCCACCAGCGTTCATAATCTCGCCTACGCCCAGCGCCTCGGACTTTGGGGCGGCGACGATTTTCCTTTTTCGACCCGCGCCGAATTCGTGGAAGCGATCGAAGCGGGCGGCGTCGCGGCAATGGAAGTCCTGGCGCGCGATCTGCGGGCGCTCGGTCTTTACACCGCAAGGTCCCTCTCCTACGACGGCGTCGAATACGAACTGATCGAACATAGGCTGACCGACGAACAGCGCCGGATTTACGACGCCTACGCCGGCGCTTTCGCCATCATCCACAATCATCTCGACGCTGCCATGGAGGCGGCAAACATCACCGGCAAGGACCGCGCGCTGAACCGTCAGGCGAAGTCCGCCGCCCGCAGCGCCTTCGAGTCGGTGAAACAGCGGTTTTTCGGTCATTTGCTGACCTCGATGAAAACGCCGACGCTGATCCGCTCCATCGAACGCGATCTCGACGAAGGCCATTCCGCCGTCATCCAGATCGTCTCGACCGGCGAGGCGTTGATGGAGCGCCGGCTCGCGGAAATTCCAAGCGAGGAATGGGGCGACGTGCGCGTCGATATCACGCCACGCGAATATGTCCTGTCATATTTGCAGCATTCTTTCCCCGTACAACTTTACGAGCCCTACACCGACGCCGACGGCAACCTCGCCTCGCGTCCGGTCATGCGCGATGGGCAGCCGGTCTTGTGTTGCGAGGCCGTCGCCCGGCGCGACGATCTCATCGAACGCCTGGCCGCGCTCGCGCCCGTGCCCGGCGCGCTGGATCAGATCGTGCAGCGCTTCGGTGCGGAGAGGGTGGCGGAGGTGACGGGCCGTTCGCGCCGCATCGTGCGTAGGGGCGAGCGTTACCTCGTCGAAAATCGCGCCGCCAACGCCAACCTCTCCGAGACCGCCGCCTTCATGGACGATCAAAAACGCATCCTCGTTTTTTCGGACGCCGGCGGCACCGGGCGCAGCTATCACGCCGATCTCTCGGCCAAAAACCAACGGCTTCGCCTCCATTACCTTCTCGAACCGGGCTGGAAAGCCGATGCGGCGATCCAGGGATTGGGGCGCACCAATCGCACCCATCAGGCGCAGCCGCCGCTCTTTCGCCCGATCGCAACGGACGTCAAAGCCGAAAAGCGTTTTCTGAGCACCATTGCGCGACGGCTCGATACGCTCGGCGCAATCACGCGCGGTCAACGCCAGACCGGCGGACAGGGACTTTTTCGCCCCGAGGACAATCTCGAAAGCCCATATGCGCGTGCCGCGTTGCGACAACTCTATTCGCTGATCGTTAATGGCAAGATCGACGGCTGTTCGCTCGAACGCTTCGAAACCATGACGGGCCTGAAGCTGATGGACGACGCCGGTATGAAGGACGAGTTGCCGCCGATCACGACCTTTCTCAATCGTCTGCTCGCCCTGACCATCGATCTGCAAGGCGTCCTCTTCGACGCTTTCGAACAATTGCTCGAAGCCCGGGTGGCCGGCGCCATCGCCGGCGGCGTTTACGATGTGGGGCTGGAGACGCTGATGGCGGAAAGCTTCGTCGTGACCGGGCGCACGACGATCTACGCCCATCCCGCCACGGGTGCGCAGACGCGCCTTCTCGCAATCCTGCAGCGCGAGCGTAATCAGCCGATGTCGCTCGACGATGCGCTCGTCCTGTCGCGAGACAGACAGGGTCGGCTGCTGGTCAACGAAAGATCGGGCCGCGCCGCCGTGCAAACGCCTGCGCCCTCCCTGATGCGCGACGACGGCAAGATCGAACGCCGGCTCCGGTTGAACCGCCCCTTGGAGCATCATCACCTCACGCTCGCGGCGATGGCCGAGAGCCAGTGGGAAGAAGTCGATCGCGAGACGTTCGCAACCGCATGGAAACGGGAACTGGACGAGATCCCGATGTTCTCCGAGCGCACGATTCACATCGTAGCCGGTCTGCTGCTGCCGGTCTGGAAACGTCTGCCAAACGAGGCGGCGCGGGTTTATCGCCTCCAGATGGACGACGGCGAGCGCATCGTCGGTCGCCTCGTCTCGCCGGCATGGGCGGCGAATGCTGCGACCTCGGGACTAACGAAACTCTCGGCGCAAGACGCTTATGTCGCACTGCTCGACGGGCAGGTCGTCATTGATCTTGTCGAGGATCTCCAGCTTCGTCGCGTCCGGGTCATGGGGGCGAACCGCATCGAACTGATCGGCGTCACCGACGCCATGCGCGAACGGTTGCGCGCCTGTGGCCTCTTCACCGAGATCATTTCCTGGAAACTGCGCTTCTTCGCGCCGGTCGACGAGAATGGCGAAAAGGTCATCGGCCGACTGTTCGAGACCTGGCCGGTCCTGCGCGTCTCTCAGAGGGAGGCGGCGTGATGTCGAGACACGACGCAGCCGATCTGTCGCAACGTCTTGGCCGCTGCGCCGAAGCGGTGTGTCGGCGTTATCTCGCCGCCGGTCGCAGACAGGGCCACTACTGGCTTGTGGGCGACGTGCGCAATACGCCGGGCCGCTCACTGTTCGTGCGGCTCAGGGACTCATCAAAAGGCCCGGCCGGAAGATGGCGCGACGCTGCGACAGGAGAGAGCGGCGATCTGCTCGACATCATTCGCCTGGCGCTGGGACTGAAAGACTTTGCCAATGTCGCCAACGAAGCCCGCGCCTTTCTGAGCCTGCCGCAGCCTGAGCCCGGTCAACTGCCGCAACGATATCCACACTCGCGCTCCGGCCCCGTAGCAGGATCGACCGAGGCGGCAAGACGGCTCTTCGCCCTGTCGCGGCCGATCGACGGAACGCTCGCAGCCAGATATTTGCGACGTCGCGGCGTCTCGACCCGGCAAGGGCTGACCAGCCTGCGCTTTCATCCCCGCTGCTATTATCGATCCGACGCGCATGAGCCGACCCGGACATGGCCGGCGATGATCGCCGCCGTCAGCGATCTCTCCGGCGCGATTACCGGTGCGCATCGCACATGGCTCTCGCCGGACGGCGCCGGCAAGGCGCCCGTCGATACGCCGCGCAAGGCGATGGGCGAACTGCTCGGTCACGCGGTTCGCTTCGGTCTTGCTGGAGAGGTCATGGCCGTCGGCGAGGGTATCGAAAGCGTGCTCTCGGTTCGCGAAGCGCTTCCCGCCATGGCCACGGCGGCGGCGCTCTCGGCCGCCCATCTCGCCGCTATCCGGTTTCCCGACACGCTGCGCCGGCTCTATGTCCTTTGCGATAACGATCCGGCGGGCGATAGCGCCAGAGACAGTCTGATCCAACGCGCAGACGCGGCCGGGATCGAGGCGATCGCATTGTCTCCCCTGCGCGGGGATTTCAACGAGGATCTCTGCGCCGACGGCGTCGAGGCGCTTCGCGCACATCTTCGCTCCCGGCTCGCGCCGCAAGACGTCACCCGTTTCATGCGCACAGCCGCGTAACCGGAAAGGGGAAATGAGTTTCGGCGTTTTCGTCATCGGCGCCCGCAGGCAAGGGTTTCCATCGACAGCGGACCGCGCCCCGGCCTTCGAGAGGACGAGTGGCCCACAGCCGGTCTGGCCCGGCAATGGCTGTGGCCGACTATTTTCCGGCGGCGGGCAAAGCCCGCCTTTCCATCGCGAAACAAAATAGCCGGCCTCCGCCATCCTCCGCTGCGCTTCGGCCCTGTGCTGCGCGCCGGGTGCAGCGCCATCCCGCCCGTGGGCTTCATCGCCATGAAGGCCGCGGCGGTCGCGGTCCAATCGAGGGAGCCTCCCATGCGCGGGCGCAATGACGACGAACCCCATCATCATTCTTCCCCAACGGCGCACGTCCTGCAGGCGTTGCAACTCTATGGCTATCGACCCTTCGAGGATGAACCCGACCCTCGGCCCCTTCCCGAGGGCGATCGCGTCGCCGGCGCCATCGCCGATATCTTCGACGCCCTCATATCCACATTCCTCGACACGCGCCTCGAACCCGACCTCGACAATCTCCTCTGGTCGACCGTCAATCTCTTTCACCGCGCCACAGACCGGATCGAACGCGAACTCGACGACAACGAGCAGGCGCAGCGTCGCCTTCAGTGCGAACAGGATGGCGGCGAGGTCAAATCCGTCGAACTGGAGCGCGTCACCGCCGAGGGACGGACGCTGCTTGAACGGCGCGATGCTTTCGAACTCATGCGCGATCAGGCCGCCGGGCATTATTCGCAACAAACCGGCTCGGGCTGGAAACCGCGCGCCGGTTCGCTGGTCAATCATCGCAATCTGACGTCGGCCGTCGTCGACAGTCGCGATTTTCTGGCCGCCAAACGACGCGCCGATGCCGAAGTGCTGATCCCGGCAGGACCGAAGATCGCTTTCTCCGGCGGCGATTGCGCCGATCACAAGCCAATCTGGAACAAGCTCGATCGCATCCGCGAAAAACATCCCGACATGGTGCTGATGCATGGCGGAAGCCCGAAAGGCGCCGAAAAGATCGCGGCCCGCTGGGCCGATAGCCGCAAGACGCCACAGATCGTCTTCAAGCCCGACTGGACGAAACACGGCAGAGCCGCGCCCTTCAAACGCAACGACCGGATGCTCGAAGTTTTGCCGATTGGCGTCATCATCTTTCCCGGCACCGGCATTCAGGACAATCTCGCCGACAAGGCAAGAAAGATGGGCATTCCGGTTTATAGGTTTGGAAAGGGAAGTGCGTGAGCGCTGCAACGCCGCCTGCTGACCACCAACCTAGGCCGTTCATCAACGGTGCTGCTATTGGCCGGTTATGAGCAAGGCCGCCGTTCGAAGTGACCAAAGACGATGCCCATCCACCTACAAAGCAACCCATTACTCATGCCGACTGAAGTCGATCACACAAGGTATAGGCGAGTTCGCGCATATCAGATGTCACTGGGATCGTCTCAACTAGCACGCCGGATTGGCTGGCAAAGCCAAGCAGCATCGAGGCTATCGTCGTCCAAAACCACGTTGGCACCGGATCGGTCGCCGCATCGAGAACGCTACGAATTCGGTTGCAGACAGGGGGGTGTCCATCCGAGTGATCCCAGGAGGTGCGCGGCGTAATTGCAAGAATGGCGAGTTGAGCAATGATAACGCCGAGAATTCGCTTGGCGCGAACCAAGTCCGGCTTCCATCCGTTGTCAACTGCATAATCGCTGGCCCGATCCAGCATGAGCGCGAGTGCCCATCGGTCGCATTCCGTCTCTTCTTCTAGCAAATGTTGCGGCGAGTTGTTCTGGGCCTCGTAAATATAATGGCGAACCTCGTGAGCGAAAACATATGCTCCTGCCATGCACACTAGGTCGAATGCACCCTTAAGGCCCGGATCGGTAATTTTTAGTCCATACTCTGGATTCGGCACCCCCGCCGGCCAAGGAAAAGTGTCGATGTTCCCGAACTTGGCAGCCTCTGCGATGCCACGGATCGCTCCGAATAATTCCGCAAACTCATCTTCTCGCGCGGCCACATCTGCATAAATCCGCCGCCATTCGCCTCGATCAGCCGACGACATTGTCAACGATGCTAGCGCAAGTGGGACGTTGTAGGCGTTCACTGCACGCCAAGCCGCGTATCCGGTGATCCATATCTGGCGGAGCGCCAACTCGCTGATTTGAACCGAACCGAAGCCCATCTGGATGAGGAAGCGATCGACCGCGAGCAGTCGTACGCGGTCCGCATGCTCGCCCCAAAGTCCCCTGAGTTCTTCGATACGTTCAGGAACCGCGCCTGCGAACAAGCTATCAACGGCGTCTGAAACATCCATGTTAAGCTCCGTCTTCTCACGTGCGCCGGCGCTGAACTTCGCGGCGATATTGCGCATGTCCTTTCTGAACCGAAAGGGTCATTCGTCAGAACTATGGCAAATGGCGGATTCATTCCAAGCCTAACGAATCCTATTTCCGAAGCACCCCCGCTTCATAAGCGCATTTCCCTGGTCCAGCCGCGGGCCTGACGCCATCAACCCGTAAAGGGTCGGACGACGCAAGCGCGCCGCCGCTTCGGCTGCTCCAGCGCGGTGATTGCAGCCTACGGCCAGATACATCGGGGCCTGACAGCGGGGGGCTCGTTACCCTTGCATTTTGATATCAAATTCGATATTTTGATATCAATCTTGTCGAATTGACCGAGATCCCAAAATTGCCGGCCATCACCATTCGCAAACTCTCCGAGGAAACGCATCGCGCCCTGAAGGCGCGCGCGGCGCAGCATAATCGCAGCGCAGAAGCCGAAATGCGCGCAATTCTGGAGGCCGCAGTCCGTCCCGAAGGACGGCTGCGGCTCGGCACGGCGCTTTCGGAAATTGGGCGGAGGATCGGGCTCACAAATGCCGATGTCGAGGCGCTCGAACGCGCCCGCGACAGTCGCCCCGCCCAGCCGATGCGTATCGAGTGATCTTGCTCGACACCAATGTACTGTCCGAGGCGATGAAGCCCGAACCCTATCGCCCGGTTGTAGAATGGCTCGACGCGCAGGCGGCGGATACGCTTTTTATCACCAGCGTCAGCATCGCTGAACTGATGTTCGGCATCGGCGCATTGCCGAAGGGCAAGCGAAAGGACAGGCTGGCGCTGGCGCTCGATGGCGTAATCGAGTTGTTCGAGTCCCGCATTCTGCCATTCGATACGCAAGCGGCCCGGCGATACGCTGAGCTTGCCGTCAAGGCTCGGGCTGCAGGCAAAGGTTTTCCGACGCCGGACGGCTACATCGCCGCGATTGCCTCAACGCACGGCTTTGCGGTGGCGTCCCGTGATACAAACGCTTTCAAGGCCGCCAGACTAAACGTCATCGATCCCTGGAAGGCGGTCGGCTAACCGACTGTCTGCGTCGTTAAGAGCGCCGCAGGACGATCCGGCTCAATTCTCCCGGTTCAGACATATCCCCCTGCTTTACTGCGCATTTCCCTGGTCCAGCCGCGGGCCTGACGCCATCAACCCGTAAAGGGTCGGACGACGCAAGCGCGCCGCCGCTTCGGCTACGCCTGCGCGGTGATTGCAGCCCACGACCAGACACATCGGGCGCCTGTCAGCGGGGGATGGTCCTCCGCTTCGCACAGGAGCCGGATCGATGTCCTTCAACGACGCTCACGCCTTCGCCTTCAGCCTCGCCATCTCGCTCATGGCCGCCATTGTTATCTTTCGCGCCGGAGACGGCACGCTCTCGGTGATCCCCGCCTCGGAATATGACGGCGATGAAACGGAAATCCTCTGCGAAATCGATCCCTTCGCCCGTTAGACAGAGCGAAGACATTCGCAGCGACGGCGGAAATCTTTTTGGTTTCCGCCTCCGTCTCTTATCTTTTTTGTTATGCTGATTTTTGCGCCGTGGCGGTGGTGGAGGCGCAACCGTCGGAGAATTCGAACGGAGACCACCGCCATGTTGCTGAGCACGATCCTTCTATGCATCGCCGTTATCGGCTCTTTCTTGTGGTTGGCCTGCATTCTGGCCGTCTTCGCCACGCCGCTCTTCACTGGCTTCTTTGTGGGCGGGTGGGCAAGTCAGGCCGGCGCGAGTTTGCCGGAGGCAATCATCGTCGGGTCGATTGGCGCGGCGCTGATGCTTTGCGCCGGTCGATTTCTTGTGATCATTGTCCGTCCAACATGGGCGCGTTTATCGATCATGACGCTCTTCGTCATGCCGGCAGTCATCGCCGGCTATCATGTCATGCACGGGATCGTGAAACACATCACACCCTCTGCATCATTGCAGATCGCTTTCTCGATCATGGCCGCCACAGTGATCGGCGTCACAGCGTTTCGTCAGTTTGTTGAAATATCAACGCTCCCGTCGGGGCCGAGACTTCTGGGTCCAGATCGCCACTCCGACAGGGACGATGTAACCGAAACCTGTAGCGACACCGCTGTCGTCATCGTCGGGGTTGCAGCGGCGACGTCTATTCGCAGGATATCGTCGGCTTCCGCCACTCGGCAGGCGTCATTGTCGCGAAGATAGCCAGCGCTGATTGTCTCTCGAAAGCCGTCTGGCGTCGGTCATGGGTCTCGGCCGCCGAAACGCGGCGGGAGGGATCGGCAAGCTCAACCTGAAATCAGGGAAAGACGTTGCCGGTTCTCCAACGAGTTTTCCATTTGAAGCGCCGAAGGGCCGCCAGTCATCTCCACAGTCAATCCGTCGCCGAGCGCTCCAGACGACCTCTTCTATGGCCTGATCTGGCCGAAGGACGGCTAACGTCTCGACCGTCTGAGCCGCAACGGCGCGTCGCAATTTTCTTCCCCCGGGTTTCACCCGTTCCTCGCGAGACAAGAAAACCGCGCCGGAGCCATCCTCCGCTTTGCTGCGGTCGCCAGCGATGCGTCGTCGGTCGCCTCCGGCCGGTTGATCGCCATCGAGGCCGCATGGTGCGGGCTCGAAACGGAAAATGGAGATTTCAACATGGCGACCATCGGCAGCTTCAAAAAGTCCGGTTCGAACGAGTTTACCGGCGACATCGTCACCCTCAGCGTTCAGGCGAAAGGCGTGCGCATCATCCCCGACCTGCGCGCCTCCGGCGAGAACGCCCCCAGCCATCGCGTGCTGGTCGGCCGCGCGGAAATCGGCGCCGCCTGGTCCAAACGCTCCAACGAGGGCCGCGAGTATCTGGGCCTGAAGCTGGACGATCCGAGCTTCAACGCCCCGATCTACGCCAACCTCTTCGATGACGAGGACGGGGAGGGTTACTCGCTGATTTGGTCCCGTCCCAATGGCCGACGGGTTGACTAAAGACGCCAAAAAGCCCCGGCCATCCGGCCGGGGCCTTTGATATCCAATAGATAGGGCAAGCATTCACCATAAAAAGATTTTAAGAAGCAGCATCGCTGCGATGATCCCATCGACATCTGGTGCATCAAAGGTCTACTGGTTTTGGTTCATGGATTTAGAGATTTGATTGCCAATTGTATCGGCTGCTTGATGCAAAGGTGATGCCGCCAAGTGAGCATAGCGTGCAGTCGTATTAGGTTGCGAATGGCCCAGTAATGCGCCGATCATAGGCAAGCTTAGACCACTTGCTGCGCCCACACTTGCAAAACTGTGTCTTAAATCGTGCAGTCTCAGGTTGTCGACGCCTGCTGCCTTGCAAATGTTTTCCCATGGTTTTCTTATTGTTTGGATGTGCTCCCCGGGGTTTTTGCCGGGAAAGACGTGCGAATTACCCTCCACGGGGGAGATGGACTTAATCACATTAACAGCATCCTCTGAAAGATAGACAGTTTTGGCGCCAGTCTTGCTGTCTGGGATTATTAACATCCGCCTTTCAAAATCGATTTGTGACCATTTTAATTTCAATATCTCTCCGAGCCGGCATCCTGTAAAAATAAGCAGCCGAATTGCAGCTACTGTGTATCTATTTTCAAAACGCGGTCCTGTTTTCCTTTGCCCTCCCCGTTTACGAGGAGTTGGTGACTGGGGGGTGGTTTCGAGGACCATGCGCCCGTCTTCAGCAGCAGCGAGAGCGTGACCAAGGCGTGAAAACTCCATGGATGACAGGTATCTTTCAATTTTATTTTCTGAAAATCGTTTCACGCCCCTACATGGATTTGAATTTATCGGGCGATATTGCCATTCTTCAGCCAATTCAAACATTTTAGATAGTAATGCTTGCACACGGTTAGCGACGATTTCTCCACCTCGCACGATCCGGCGACCTTGATGTTTCGTTTTCTCATCCCTTGCAGTTTTGCCAACGGCCACTTCGCGCATGACACGGGAAATATCCTGACGTTCCACTTCTGAAACCTTGAGAGATCCCATCAGTGGCTTGATGTGGTTGTCAAGATTTCGACGGTCCTGGGCCAAGCCAGATGGCTTTTTGTGTGGACACGCATAATCTCGGATGTAACGCTCCCCGAGTTCTGTGATCGTGGGTTGAGATTGCTCTCTTTTTCTCTCTAGAGCGGGGTTTTCTCCAGATGCAATGCTACCGCGCAGGCGGTACGCCTCATTACGAGCCATCTCGGCGGTCAATTCAATGCCGTGACGACCTATTGTGACCCTGTGGTCTTTTCCGTTGCGGCTATATTGCAGAACGTAAATGCGCTTGCCCTTCGGCGTGACCTTGCAACCAAAGCCAGGGATATCGCTGTCCCAAAGAAAAACATCACGTAGGCCAGGCTGGACGCCCTCGACAACGCGTTTCGTAATTCGATCACGCATGGTTAAGCTTTCGCATTCAATGCTAGTGCTTTTCGATGACCGAAATTTAAGGGTAGCAGGCAATTCCAGCAAGGGTTCAGCAAGGGCTGGAACGGAAGTCGCCGGATATTTTGTAGGACGGTGTCGTAGTTCCGAAAACGATATGGCTCGATAAACTAATGAATTATTGTGCTTTATCGTAGTATTTCGGATTTTGGGATGGTGCCCAGGGGCGGGATCGAACCACCGACACTGCGATTTTCAGTCGCATGCTCTACCAACTGAGCTACCTGGGCCCGCCAAGGCGGTGAGGGCTTATAGAAAGCGCCGGCGGTCTTGTCCAGAGCCATGATCCCTTTCGGAAATACCCAGTGGACAGGGAGGCTCCCGCGCCGAGCCTTTTTATGTTCTCCGTCGGAGCGGAAGCAAACCTCGTCGGCGTATGGCCTGAGCCAGTTCATGCGCCCGCGCGCTGGCGTCCTCCCGCTCGCAGGGACTCATGCTCCCGGCGAGGTCGTCGCGTTGCCAGGCGAAGACCCGCCGCAGCACATCGATGGCGCAACAGTCGACGGCCAGCGACAGCCAGGCAAGCCCCTCGACGGGATCGCGGGCCAGGGTCTGTCCCGTGGCGTAGCGTTGGCCCAGCGCCGCCATGCTGCGGGCCTCTCCTTTGATCGCGGCTCGACGATGCCAGCGTGTGGCGGCGTTGGCGTCGGGCGCTTGTCCGATTCCAAGTTCGCAGGCGCAGGCAAGATCGTAAAGGGCTGCTGGATCGCCGGATAAAGAAGAAAGCCGCAGACGCCAGAGACGCGCCTTGTCCTCGCGCATTCCAGACATCGGAGCTTATCGACGGATGATTTTCGCCGGGCTCTCGTAATGATATTCGGCGATATGATCATTTGAAACGCCGATCGCGCTCGCCAATACCGACGCCGCATAGGCGAGCGCGATAATTTCGATCACAGCGATCAGCAGAATGTTCGGGATGCGTGGCGGAACAAGACGTCCGACGCGATAAAACTCTCCATTACGAAATTTGCTCATGACACACCTGCAACTTGATAAAAGACTTTTGGGGTTTTTTCCCTTAAAGAAAACTAAATCTATCGGGCGCTAAGGCGCCTGGCGTAAATATTCCCTGCTGTGTCGTATTTTTATCACTATTAATGCGACCCGTCGGCCGCCACAGGCGGATCTTCCCCGCTCTAACGCGCGCCGATCCGGTCGGCGTCGGTTGGCGCGATCGAGAGCCATACGTTTGGATCTTCCTGCGACTGGCGTTTAACGAACCGGTATCCGGTCTCGGCCCATGGACGAACTGCGTCAGTCAGATTGTCGAGAATAAAGTCGCCCTTATCAGTGCGTACAGTAAGGATGGCGTGGCCCATATTTTCGTGGTCGCGAACGATGGTCATCAACAACGCCTGCCGTGGCACGCCGGCCGCAATGAGCTGACGGCGCTTTTCGAGCGCGTAGATTTTGCAATCGCCCTTGCCGTCAACAGGATAGTCCCAGTGATCGGCGAGCGTGCCCCAGTGATCGAGGTTTGAGACCGGCTCGATGGCTGCGTTCACACGTTTGGTGATCGCGCGCAAAAGCTTCCAGACCTTCGGCGTAAGAATGAGGTCTTCTGCGGGCAAGGCCTCTTGCTCGCATTCCTGGGGCTGGCGGCCGCAGAAATCGACCCAGCCATAAGGGATCGCGGTTTCGTCGCCGACCGCCGCGAAAGTAGCTTTCGGGGTCGCGGCTTGCACGGTCGCCGTCAGCGCCACAGTCGCCGCAGCGGCTAGCATGGCGATCAGCAAGGTGCGAAAGCGGTCGGCGATCATTGTCTTCCCCATCAGCGACAGGCGAAGAGTAAACGAAATCTTAACGCCGAAAAGCAAAACCCTAACCAATGGTTAACGCTGTTAACCTCCGGTTCTGCGCCGAACTCCGTTAGTCTTACTCCAACGTCTCGCCGCGATAGAGCCAGGCGTTGCGCATCAGCAGGGCGTCGCCGCCGAGCGCGCGGATGGCGAAATCGCGCGCCGTCGCCAACGGGCCGCGCAGGTGGTCGATATGGCCCTGTCGGGAAGAGGCGCGCGCCACCGCCGACGCGCGCGCGCGGCGCGCTTGCGCGTAATTGGCGAAAATCCGCGCGACCGGCTCGCGCGGCGTCGCAGAGAAGGCGCGACCGAGCGCGTCGGCGTCCTCGATCGCCTGTGCAGCGCCCTGCGCCAGAAAAGGAACCATTGGATGGGCGGCGTCGCCAAGCAGCGTCACGGGGCCATGACACCAGCGCGTCAGCGACGGTCGGACGTAGAGCGGCCAGTGACGATAGGTCTCCGCGCAGCCGATCAGCGCGCAAAGCGCAGGCGCCGCGCGATAGGCCTCAAGCAGACCCGCCACCTCGGCGCCGCTGCGCGCGGCGACTGTCGACGCGGGGGCGGTTTCAGCAAGGATGATCACGACATTGATGAGCCCGCCGTCGCGCAGCGGATAATGCACGACATGCGCGCCGGGCAGCAGCCAGAGATGGCTTTCGACGCCGCGCAGAAAATCGGGGGCGCGCCCGGCCGGAATCAGCGCGCGCCAGGCGCTGGCGCCCGCATATGCCGGCGCGTCAGCCTCCACGGGCAGCAGCCGCGCGCGTATTGCGGAGCGGCCGCCATCGGCTCCGACGAGTCCGGCGGCGGAAAGCGTACGGGCGCCCTGCGTCGTCTCGACGTCGATGTCGACCTGCGCGCCGCGATCTCTGAAATCAGCAACGCGTGCGCCCTCCCGAACCTCGATCAGCGGATGGGCGCGCGCCGCGCGGAGCAAGATCTGTTGAAGGTCGGCGCGATGAAAAACCCGAAACGGCGCTCCCCAGCGCGCGCGCGCGACGGAGAGATCGAGGCGGGCGAGAAGATCGCCGTCGCGGCCGCGTCGGATATTGACCGCCCGAGGCTCCAGCGCCGCGGCGGCCAACGCCTCCTCGAGGCCAAGACGCGCCAAAACGCGGCCGGCGTTGGGAGCGATTTGCAGACCAGCCCCGACTTCCGCGATGACCGGCGCCTGCTCCAGCACCAGCGCGCGGCGGCCGCTGCCGGCCAGAGCCAGAGCGGCGGTCAGTCCGCCGATTCCTGCGCCGGCGATGACGATCGGCGCGTTCACGCGGTTGCGCCCGATCTAGGCGACGCTTTCCGGATGGTAGACGCACGCCGCCGGATCGGCGCCGCCATGCAGGGCGGCGTCATAGACGAACAGCGTCGAGCAATAGGGGCAGACGCTCTCGTTCGCCGCGCCCATGTCGATGTAAACATGCGGATGATCGAAGGGCGGCAGCGCGCCGATGCACATGAACTCTTTCGCCCCGACCCTGATCCGGGCCACGCCGGGCTGGTTATGATAGTGGGGCGTGGAATGTTCGGCCATAGCTTCCTCTCGATACGCAGCAAACCCCCTATATTGCAGCTCGAACGGCTTGAACAGGGTTATTCGGCGCGTCGGGTCAGCGCCTCCAGTCTCGCCTGCTCTTCAGCGGTGAGCGGCGCCGTCGCGAGGGTCTGGCGGCTACGCCGCGACGCGGACCAAAGGGCGCCGGCGCCGGCAAGCAGCGCCAGCGCAGGCGCCGCCCAGAGCAGGAGCGTGCCGCTGTTCAACGGCGGCCGCAGCAGCACGAAATCGCCATATCGGGCGTGAACGTAGTCGCGAACCTGCGCGTCACCCAATCCTTCCTTCAGCTTCTCGCGCACCAGCATGCGCAAATCCTTCGCCAGCGCGGCGTCGGAATCGTCGATCGATTGGTTCTGGCAGACAAGACAGCGCAATTCGCCGGTTATGGCGCGGGCGCGCGCTTCCAGGGCCGGATCGGCGAGCATCTCGCCCGGCGTCACCGCATGGGCGGCGAGAGGCAGAAGGATCAGGGCGGTAGTGAGAAGGCGTTTCATTCTGCGGCCTCCGGCAGGGCGGCCGGCGCGGCGCGACGGGCGACGCCGATGCGCAACCGCCGGTCGGCGAGCGAGCAGGCGCCGCCAAAGGCCATGACCAGCGCGCCGATCCAGATCAATGTGACGAGCGGTTTATAATAGAGACGCGCGTCAATTGTGCCGTCGGGATGCGAGTCGCCGATGGCGGCGTAGATTTGTCCCAGCCCGAGCGTAACGATGCCAGCCTCCGAGCGCGCCATTTTGCGCGCCGGGTAGAAGCGTTTGGCGGGTTCGATGCGCGCAAGCGTCGCGCCGCCTTTCTGCACATCCATCGCCGCGTAAATTTCCGAATAGTTCGGACCGTTGCGCGGCGTGATCGCGGTAATTGCGAGTTGATAGGGACCAACATCGTAAGTCTGTTGCGGCTTCATCGCGACAATATTCTCGACGCCCCAGCCGGCGGCGGCGAGTCCAAGAATCGTCAAACCCATGCCGGCGTGCGCAATCGATGCGCCCCAGGCGGAGAGCGGCACGCCGCGCAATCGCGACAAGATCGACGTCGTTCGTAAGGCCATTCGCTGGGCGATGTCGCTGACGCCGCCGACGATCAAATAAACGGCTATGCCTGCAGCGACGATGGAGAGCAAAGGCGTTCCAAAATATGCTGCAAGGGCCGCCGCCGCCAGAACGCCAATCGCAAAGGCTGCTCGCAAGCGTTGCAAGGCGGCGACGAGGTCGCCGCGTTTCCATGGCAGCATCTGTCCAATGGGCATGAGCGCTGCGAGCGGCAGCGCTATCGGGATGAGCACGGTGTTGAAAAAGGGCGCGCCGACCGAAATTTTCTCTCCCGTCAGGGCTTCGAGCGCCAGCGGATAGAGTGTGCCAATCACCACTGTCGCACAACTCGCCGACAGCAAAAGATTGTTCACCACCAGCGCGCCTTCGCGCGAGATCGGCGCAAAAAGCCCGCCTGTCGGCAAGGAACCGGCGCGAAAAGCAAAGAGAGTCAGCGCGCCGCCAATAAAGAAGACAAGGATGGCGAGAATGAACACGCCGCGCTCCGGATCGCTGGCGAAAGCGTGCACGGAGGTCAGCACGCCAGAACGCACGAGGAACGTGCCGAGCAAAGACAGCGAGAAGGCGAGGATGGAGAGAAAGATCGTCCAGACCTTAAGCGCCTCCCGCTTCTCCATCACGGCCGCGCTGTGCAGCAGCGCCGTGCCCGCGAGCCAGGGCATTAGCGAAGCGTTTTCAACCGGGTCCCAGAACCAGAATCCGCCCCAGCCAAGCGTGTAGTACGCCCAGTACGAACCCATGGCGATGCCGAGAGTCAACGCAATCCAGGCGAATAGCGTCCATGGCCGAACCACGCGCGCCCAGGCGGCGTCGATGCGTCCGCCGATCAGCGCCGCCGCCGCGAAGGAGAAGACGATCGAGAAACCGACATAGCCGAGATAGAGCAGCGGCGGATGTATCGCGAGGCCGGGATCCTGCAGGATCGGATTGAGATCGCGCCCTTCCCAGGGCGCGGGCGTCATGCGCGCGAAGGGATTGGAGGTGAGCAGGATGAAGAGCAGAAATGCAGCGCCGATCAATCCCTGCACGGCGAGAGCGTCAGCGCGCAATCTGTCGGGGATTGCTGGGGAAAATAGCGCAATCAGCGCGCCGCAGAGCGAGAGCACGAGCACCCAAAGCAGCATCGACCCTTCGTGGTTGCCCCATACGCCGGAGATTTTATAGATGAATGGCTTCAGGGAGTGCGAATTCTCGATGACATTGACGAGCGAAAAATCCGATACGACATGCGCATAGGTCAGCGCGCCATAGGCGAGAGCGATGAACAGAAATTGCGCGATGGCCGCCGGTTGCGCAACGCGCATGAGTGCGGCGTCGGAAATCCGCGCGCCGACGAAAGGAACGGCGAATTGCATCAGCGCCAGGGCAAGCGCAAGAACGAGCGCGTAGTGACCGGTTTCGACGATCATAGCGGCGAATCTCCCTTTTCAGGCTGACGGAGGAGGGCGTTGCCGCGAAGCTGCCTCGCAGGACGGCGGCTCCCGCCCGCCTGCGGGATCGGCGAGGCTCTTTCTCCCTCATGTGGGCGGGCAGGAAAAACTCCGGACCTCACTTCTTGTCTCCCTGCCAGACGCCCTGGGCTTTCAGCTTGTCTGCGACATCCCTGGGCATGTAGCGCTCGTCGTGCTTGGCCAACACGCTATCGGCGCGGAAGGCGCCATCAGGATTGAGCGCCCCGTCGACAACGACGCCCTGACCCTCGCGGAACAAATCGGGCAAAAGCCCAGTGAAGGAAACCTTCAGGTCTCTCGAGCGGTCTGTGACTATGAAAAACGCATCCTTGCCGTTTTTCAGGACGCTGCCTTCCTTCACCAGGCCGCCGATCCGAAGCCGGGCGCCGGGCGCGATCGTCCGGGTCGCCAGCTCCGAAGGCGTGTAAAAAAACACGATGTTGTCCCGCAGGGCGAAAAGCACCAGCCCGGCGGCGAGGCCAAGCGCTACGAGTGCGCCGATGATCATTGTCAGCCGCTTGCCCTTGCGCGTCATGGCGCTTCCCTGCTCCCCGGTTGTCGTTGTTCGGTCTAGCCGCCCACGCCCAGTTCTTTCGCCAGCGCGTCGATACGGGCGCGATCATCCTGTTTGGCGGCCAGGGCTTTGTGCGCGTCGTCAATCGCCTTTTTAAGCTTATCCGGTTCGGCGAGCACGCTATAAGCCCGGATCAGTCTGAGCCAGCCTTCGACATCGTCGCCATTCGCTTGCAGGCGCGTCGCCAGTCTTTCAACCATGTTTCGGATCATGCCCGCGCGCTCCTGCGCCGGCATGCTGGCAATCGCCCGCCCCTGTTCGCTGTCAGGCCCGCTGCGCGAGTCCGGCGGCCCGGCTCTGGAAGTTGTCGTCGGCGCCGCAGCGCCGTCGCCGCGCAAGTCAGCCAGTCTGGACTTGACGACGCCAATCCATGGGGCGTCTTGCGGCGCACTCGCCGCCAGACGTTCGAACATTGCGATGGCTTTCTCTTTGTCGCCGGCCTGCGCCGCCGCGACGGCCAGGTAGTAGCTCGCTGTCAGATTTCCGGGGTCCCGCGCCGTCGCGGCCTCGAAATCACGGATCGCCTCAGGCGTCGCCTTTCCATCCGCGACGATCATTCGCGCCTCTCCGAGCGAGGCGTATCGTTCCGCCGTCGCGCCGAGCAAACGGAGGGCCTCCGCATAGGCGTGTATAGCGTCTTCGCCTCGACCCGTGCGCAGGAAATAGGGCGCCACAACCTCCCAGCCGCGACCGTCGTCAGGGTGATCGCGCAAATGCTGTTCGATCCGCGCCACCGCGCCTGCGAGATCGGTCGGCTCGGGCCGTGAGTCGAGACGGGCGGCGAGCGGCATATCTGGCAGATCGGCGGCGCCAAGCCGGAAATACAGGGAAAGCCCAAGCGCAGGAATAAAGGCTATGGCGGCGAGCGCAGCGATCAGAGTCGCCTTGCGAGAGATCCCCGATCTCTCCTGAGGCGCAGCTCCCGCGCGCAAAAGCCTGCGTGCGGCTTCGGCGCGCGCCGCCTCGGCGTCGAGGGGGTCAAGGCGGCCCTCGTCGCGATCACGTTCGATCTCGGCGATCTGAGACTCGAAAAAGTCGATATCGGCGGTCTTGTCCTGCAGCGTTCCTCGCCCGGCGGCGAGAGGCGCGAGCACGGCCATCACTGCGGCGCCGGTCATGAGGGCGAAGACAATCCAGATCATAAAAAGGATTTAAGCCCTCGTGGATCGCAAGGAAAGGGCCAATGGGCGCTTGACGTCGGAGCCGCTGAGGGCTCCGACGCATATTGCAAATGCCTCCGGCTTGGAAATACGCACTGCGCAGCAGGCCGGTCGGTTGGGGCCCTAGAGGCCTTTTGTCATTTGTTACTGCACGACATGATATTCGATCCGCCGGTTCTGGAAGCGGCCCTCGGGCGTGTCGTTGCTGGCCACGGGGCGAGCGCTGCCATAGCCCTTCGTCTGGATCGCCGTTCGTTTGACCCCTGCGGCGGCGAGGAAATTACGCACGGAGTCGGCCCGGCGTTGCGAGAGCGCCTGATTGGCGCGCTCATCGCCGACATTATCGGTATGGCCGGAGATTTCGAGCCTGATGTCGGCCGGCAGTTTCCTGATCAGTTCGGCGGCGCTCTTGAGCAGCGCTTCCGCGTCTTTCGGCACTGTCGACTCGGCGGTGTGGAAATTGATGATCGCCTTGTTAAGGACGTCGACCAGCTCCTTGGCGCTGAAATCCGATTTGAGCCCGCCCAATGCCGAAGCGACTTTGGCGTTGGCGTCGGATACCGCGCTGGCGACCTTATCGGCGAAGCCGCCGACGGTGAGGCCGCCGCCCAGCGCGTTGCGCAGCGCGCCTGAAATTTTCGTCTGGGTTTCGTCAGGGCTCGTTCCGCCGACGGTAATCGCCGGCCCTTCGAACAGGAGCTGCGAGCCTGCCGTTCGGATACCCAGCGCCTTGAGCCCTTCCAGCGCCTTGCGAAGATACTCCGCCCATGGGGCTGGACCACGATTGGGATCGACGGCGATGTCTCCTTGCAGACGCTTCGATCCAAAGACGGCCTTGAGCGCATCGATGACGCTGGCGCGGGTCGCGTCATCGTGAACAGCGCCCTTGTAGGCGATATGACGACCGTCGTCGTTGATGGCGAGTTGTGCGGGCAATGTCTGGATCGTTCCGGCGGTGGACGAACCGCGGGCCTCGCCTGGCGCCTGGGCGGTGACGGCGGGAGGAGCGCCGCCAGCAGTTTTTTCATTCTGCGAAAGGAAGTAGGAAACGCCGCCGATCAGCGCCGCAGCGCCAATCACCAGGGGAAGTAGGCTGCTGCGCTGCGCGGGCGCCGGCCCTGTCGCCGTCGGCCCGGCGCCGGCGGGGTCCAGCAGAAAGTTCGTCACGGCGGCGGGCAAAACGCTGGGAACGCCGCCGCCCGGGGTCAGGAGACCGATGAGCCTCGGCAAGGCATAACCAATAGCGCTGGTTACGATCGAATTGTTCAGACCAAGCTTTTCCGCGATTGAGGACAGGCTTGACGAACCGACCGCCGTCTCGACTTGCTGGGTCGAGAGGGGGGCAGGATCGCTGGCGCCGAGCCAACTTGCGGCGACCGAGCCCAATCCGGAGGCAGTCAGGCGACCGATGAAACCGCTCAAACCATCATTGGAGCCGATAATAAGCTTAAGTGTTTCGCGTACGAGTGGCGTCGCCGTCGGTCCGAGACCGAAGCGGCTGGAGAGATCGTCGATCAGTGAGTCAAAAAGAGCCATGGTTCCCCCGATGATTTTTTATCGTTTGTGCATGATGCATTGTCGGCGTGACAAATTGTGAGGATATATGCAACGACGTCAATCGTCAGTTTTGCAGCCGGACCGGCTATAAACCATCTTGGTCCGCGTCGCGATCAACGCCGCTGCGAACCTGCGCCCCACGGGCGGTTCTACAGGCGCGATTGACGCAAGCAAGGAGATCGGTCGCACATGAAACGCTCTGCCCTTTTCGCATTTTTTGCTCTTGCGTTAACTGTCGGGAGCGCCAGCGCCGGTGATTTTAAGTGCAATTTTAAAAATCAACCGCCGATGGTGATCTCCCTCTCCTACCCGGAGCCGCCCACCGTGACGATCGAAGGCGCTGTCTATCCGCTTGAAAATACGCCGTTGCCAGTGATGACGGCGTCAATCGGCGGCGCGACTTATGAATTCGGAATCAAAAACTACGGCGCGACAAACAACACCATGCCGGCAAAGCTGGAGATTCGCTCCGGTGGATGGGGCGGCGGGGGTCAGGTCGCCTATTCCGAAAAAACCGTTTGCGCCCGAGTGAAATAGGACCAGCTAAACAATTCCCCGAACCAGTGGCTTTGTTGGCGCCGTAATTGCAGGAAGATTTGTCGAGGCGGGTCCGCTGGGGGCTTCGCGTCGACAGGGGGCTAGCCCCATGAAATCAATGATTTTCGCAGCCGTTCTATGGTTGGCGCACTTTCCCGCTTTCGCCGAATCGTTGGAGAGCGCGCCTTCACGCCCCGCTCAGCAAAGCTCCGAAGATTTCTTCGATGCGCGTGGGCATTTGATCGGAAGCCTGACCATGATCGGTAACGTGAGTTATCTCACCACGCCGGAAGGAAAAGTCATCGGCGTTGCGACGATTGTCGATGGCCGGAGAATCTTTCGTAGTTACTGAGTCAGTCGCCCGGAATCTTGCGGTTTTTCCGGCGTCAAAGTCGATATCGACGCGTCGGTCGTCAGGCTCTCCGTCGTCGAACGCCAGGCGAGCCACGGCCAGCGGCCGTCGAGCTCGACTTCCATTGCCCAACTCATCGCCGTCCGGATCATGACGATCAGGGCCAACACGACGACATCCATAAATTCTGGATGCGCGACCGAAACGGTGCGGATGACGTCGCCGCCGACAAGAAACTCAAGGCCGAGCAAAAGCGTGCGGCCGACATTTTTTCGATACATCGTCAACGACGAAGAACCGCGCGCGACGCCAGCGAGATAAATCAGCGTCGAGACTGCGGCTCCCGATAAAATCACAATCACTCCTGCGACATCGATCAACAAACCGGCGAGATCGATCAAGTTGCGAATCTGTTCGGCGTTTACGGTCGGTTGCATGGGAGCTCTTCAAAGCTGGGAGGCAAGCCGATCATTCGTCATGACTGGCCAAAGTCAATTCAGAAAACCGCGCCGCAAACATTGCGTGTGAAGGACTTCCTCGCAGGGAACCGGAGACGAGGGAGACGCGATATGTTTTCCGTCGAGCATGGTTTGATGTTTCCGCCTTCGCAGCGGTCCGTCTGTGGATAGTTTCGGTAAACCTTTGCCGGAATGATCCGACATGTCGTCAGCCAGGGATGAGAAGGCAGTCAACGGCCCGGACACGCTTCCGCATCAATCCTTAATTTTTTTAATAAAATCAATTGTTTTGGGTCGATCCTGCCTCTGTGGCGAAATTGCCACACATCCCCGAAAAAGGCTTTGGGGACCATTTTGGCGATTGATGTTTGGTTCGGATCGATCGTAGAAAATTCCATCTTGAGTTTGGTCTCGCGGCCCACCCAAGACGTATTCACACAAGGATGGACAATCCCATGAAAAAAGTTCTTCTCTCGGCCGTGTCGCTGGTCGTTCTCACGGGTTCGGCGATCGCCGCCGATCTCCCCTCCCGCAAGGCCCCGGTTCTGCCGCCCCCGCCCCCGCCCCCGCTGTGGACGGGCTTCT
>CAIQCB010000025.1 GCA_903870245.1 uncultured Methylocystaceae bacterium | reverse complement strand
GTTTTGACGTCGCGTTTTTTGTTGATGTGTTTTTTGTTGCCGAACTTTTTGGCGTTGAGGTCTTTTTGGCGGATTGAACTGACATGGTCGGGCTCCGTTGGGCGGCGTCACAAGCGACGTCCGCACCGCCCAAAGCCCCGCAAATTGCGAGGCGCGCCCTGTCCCGGCGACTCCTTGGCCGCCGCAGTGTTATGCGAACAGCAATGCGTACGCTTTCAGGGAAGTCCAGTCGGGTAAGAGGGGATTACACCGAGTTTTTTAAAGCATGGCATAAAAAAATAGGCCATGGGTCTTTAATTCATAAAAACATTTGATCTTGCTTATCGACGCCACAGCGCAATCAAGTAGTTCGTTAACTTTCTAATCAATCCCCCATCCTGAAATCATCCAGAAACTCCGAGACCGGCGCCACGCCCGTGACGAGCAGGTGATCCCGCGCACGAGTGCAGGCGACATAAAGCAGATGTCGCTCGGTGTTGTAGACCTCTTCGAGATCGGCGTCGTCGGCGACCGTCTCGATACGCTCTTGAAGCGGGATGACTTCATCATCACAGGCCATAACGACGACGGATCGAAACTCTAGTCCCTTGGCGAAATGCATCGCGCCGATCGCGATGGCGCCGTCCTCAATCTCGATTTTGTCACTGAGTTCAATCGATCGCGCGCCTGCATTCTTTATCGCAGCTCTGGCGCGTTTGAGTTCGGCGTCCGAGCGAACAAAAACGCCGATCTCCTGCGGCGGACTGCCCTCCCGCAGCCGTTGCGCGATCCATGACCCCACAACCTCCGCTTCCTTGCTGGCGTCCTGACATGCCGTCACTTGCGGCTGTGGTCCGTCGAACATGGAAACGGCGCCGCGCCGGCTCTCGGCGTTGCCATCGACATCCGAAACCGCAGACGGAAGCAGACGATCGGCATGCAGACGGATTTGATGCGAGGTGCGATAGTTGATGCGAAGCGTGGATGACCGCCCGCGAACGTCAATGCCAAGCGCCTTCCACGAGAAGGGCTGCTGGAATATCCGCTGCCCGAGATCGCCGGTGAAAAACAGCCCATCAGGGCGCCCGCCCGCCAGCGCGCCAAGAAACCGCGCTTCTGCGACGCCAAGGTCCTGACACTCGTCGACTACTACGAAATCATAGGGGCGGCGCGCGTCCAACCCCAGTTGATCGGCCAGTCGCCCGAACACCTGCGACCATGTCACGACCTTGCGCTCTGCAAGCGCATTGCGCACCCGTTCAAAGATAGCCCAGAGAAGTTCGCGCTGCCTGCCGCCGATCCGCGTCTTGCGTCCCAGACGAGAGACGTCTCGATAGGCTTCCCATGTCGTCAACTGCCAGGCGTCGACGACGTCGTTCCATTCGCCGAGCAGGAAACGCGCCGGGAATTTGTGCCCTTCGACCTCGGCCGCTGCTTTGGCGATCAAAGTTCCAATCAGCGCTGGCGAGGCGATCTCGGCTTGGCCAAAGCGTTCGGCATAGAGATCGTAACCCGCAGCGGTGATCGCCTTCACGCTGATCCGTGCCGCGACCGTCGGTTCGCTGGCGAGGAGGCTCGCCAGTTTCGTGCGCAGCGAATTGGCGAGCGGCGTCGAAAAGGTCGTCAAGAGAACGCGCGCCTGCGGATTGGCGCGGGCGAGATGCGCCGCGCGATGCAGGGCGACAATGGTTTTGCCGGTTCCTGCCGAACCGGAAATCCGCGCCGGGCCGGAGTAATCTCGCTCGACCAGCCCGCGCTGTGCCGGATGCAAAAACACCGCCCATTTATCCCAGGGGTAATCCAGCGCCTGCCGCAACTCCTCGATATTCGTCAATACGCGGAAGCGGCGTTGGGCGTCGGGATGCGCGAAAGCGTCGGCTTCGGTCGGAACCGGCTTCGGTGGTTCGACCTTCTCGCCGACGGCCAGCTTCAGCAGCGCTTCCTGCGCCTCCTGCGGGAGATGGCTGATGATGTCGAACAGCGTATCCTCGGTCGCCTTGCGCACATCGTCGACCCATTCTTCCGGCACGCCAAACGCCATCAACTCGTATTTACGCAGATTATCGAATAGCGCCACGGCAGGTTTAGCCGCCGACGGCGCGGCGGGCGCTTCGATCTCCCTTGGCCTGAAGATGTCGATCTCTTCGATGCGCTCGCGCACCTCGACAAGCTGCATGGCGCCGGTGGTCGGGTGGCGCTCGATCTTGCGGCGCTCCGCCCATTTATAGGCGGCGTCGTGATGATCGACATAGACGAGCAGAATGCTGGAGGCCGTGCGATGAACAATCAGGCGAATGTCGGCGTTGACGCGCACCGACCAGAAATTCGTATCCTTGGCGCGGTCCAGCTTGTGGAACGAGAGGCCAGGCGCGGACGGGTCCATTTGCAGATCGAAGGCTGTGGTCTTCACCGCCTTCTGCTCCTGCGCCGTCAGCCGCCCCAGGCTGTCGGTGAACGTGTCCGCGATCCTGAACTCCATGCCTCGGTTACCCTGCCTTGTCCGAGTCGGATACTGTTGCGCTGATGAGTTTTCCTTCGGCGATTCGGGTCGACAAATGCTCTTGATCGCGAACCAACAACGGCACCAGCACGTCATGCCGATCTGGAAACTTTTCTAACAGTTCTAGCGCTTCTCTCGCGTTACGGATCTGTATGGAGCGCAGGTTTTCCTGCTCCTTGTCCAGTTCAATGCGCTTTCTGCTCGTTTCGAGGGACATCTGGGCATCCCGCTCGCGGCGAAGGTGCGCCTCATCCCAGTAAACCTTCATGCGCCCAATCGAGTTTGCCATGACTTCAACGACCTTTCCGATCCCCATGAAGTCGATGCCGCCTGGAGAGGCATATTCAATCCGACGCACAAATAATCGCTCGTAGGAGCGGGCTTCATATCGCGCTCGCTCAAGCAGTCTCAGGTTTGCAAGATCAAGGCGATTTCCGAATGGCATGACGCCACTCATGCCGCCTTCAATCAAAAAAAGCTCGTCCTCGAAAAATGGGTATGGCCGAAAGCGTCGCTCAAATGGCGAAGAGAGCTTGTAGTACATTGATTCAATGGACTGTATTACTTCGATAAAATCTTGGGGTTCCCAAGAGCGATCAATCCTAAGCTGAAGCATTTTTCACCCCACCGAAAACACTTTCATCACCTCGTCGCCAAGGTGATTGATGACCTTCACGGCGATACGGCCCGAGGCGGGCTTCGCGAATGGGCGGGAGGTATCGGAATACAGGCTGTCCCAAGCCTCCTGATCGATCTCGGCCTTCAGCGTCGTTTTCAGCGCCTTGTAGGGATCGTTGGCGCCGAGGAAATAGGCGTGGCGGACGAAGAAGCTTTCCTCGTTGTAATCCGTATCGAGCATCCACAGCGCGATGCCATCCGTCCCCTCGGCGACAACCTCGCCGGTCTGTGGCTTGAATACATCGACGCCGAACACCTTCACCCTTATCAGCGGGTTTCCAGACGAATCCTTGCCAGCGTCCTCGATCTTGATGTCGGGTTCGCCGAAGATCACAAAGAGATTGCCGGCGCCGGTCGCCTTTAGATCGCCGCCCATATGCAGATCGGGATTCATACGGGCTTTCAGCACCGGCACGCGGCCGAGCTTGTCGAACTCGGCGGAATGCGCGTCGTAGTTGAAGGCGCAGGCGATCAGCACATCGAAACCGGCGTCGCCCGCCTCGCGCGCGGCGGCGACAAGATCGGGCCGCGACACCGTGCCGAACTCCGGACCGATGAACACGCCAGCGCGTTTCGGCGTATCGCCCTCCATGAAGGCGCCCTCGGCGCAGATGAAACGGCCCGGCCAGCCGGTTAGCGCGGTGAAGACGATCCGGTCTTCCTTATGCGCCTGCTGCACGCCGGCGATTTTGAGATTTTGCAGGATCATCTGCGCGAAATCGGTCACGGCTGCGTCGCGGCCTGGCGGCTCGCGCTTGCCTTCGGCCGCGTCGAGAATGTCGATCAACTCGTCGTTCCAGTCGACGGCGAGCGTGCGATGCGGCGAGAGGCTCTCGACCGTGAACGGCCCGGCGACGCGCACCCGCGCCGTGTCAACATAGGGCTTGTCGTAGAGATATTCGAACTCGGCCTTTGCGGCGATGGAGGCGTCGATCTCCTTTTGCCGGGCGATGCGCGCGTCCCAGAAATTTGCAAGCGCGTCTTTGGCGGTCTGCGGCCAGCTCTCTGGCGCCTCGCGCGGAATTTCCCATTCCATAAAGCCATTGGCCGGCGCGCTTTCGCCGGAGGGGAGTTTCGCCTCGCCGGCGGCGGTAAAATCGATTTTCGCGCCGGCGCGCCCGCCGGTCTCCACCGTGAAGGGCTTCGCATAGCCCTTTAGCGCGGCGTTGAGCGCGGCGCGCGCTTCTTCCACCGCCGGCTGACGCTTCTCCCAGATCACGTCGATCTCGGCGTTGTTGGCGATGCTTTTCAGCGTGATATGCGGCACGCGCTCATAGACGAAGCCATGGCGAAGATCGCCGCGCGTTGGCGTGGTTTTCGGCGGCGTGCGGGTGATCTCGCCTTCCTTGCGCTGGCCCTCGGGACTATCGGCGAGCAGGTAAAAGGGATAACGCGAGCCCATCAGTCGCGAGCGTGACAAAGCGATCGCAACACGCGACGTGTCTATTGTTATCCACCGACGACCCCATTGTTCGGCGACATAAGCTGTCGTACCCGAACCACAAGTTGGATCAAGCACCAAATCTCCCGGATCGGTCGTCATTAGGATACAGCGTTGAATTACCTTCGTCACTGTTTGAACGACGTAAATTTTGTTCTGTTCAGCCGTACCCATCGTGTCGTCCCAAAGATTCGAGATCGACAACGCAGGGAAGTCATCAAAGAAAATCTTATAGTTCACAAAATCCTTGGTTTTTAAGAGCCTATGTGTCTTTTTCAGTCTCTGCATTCCATGGGCGCTGGTCTTCCAACCACCTTTCCGTAGCCGGACCTCTTTACCCTCCAATTCAAACGAGAATATTGTAGAGTTACTTGCTGTTTCTGAAGTCAAAGGGCCAGCTAAGAAAACTCTTTCGTCAGGTAGCAGAGGTTGATCGCCACGCGCCTCCTCCGCTCGCAATGGTCTGATAGTGGCTGGGTCAACCTGTACTGACCGATATCTTGCACCAGATCCTTCGGAAAGACGCTTGACGCGCAGCGGGTTGCGGTACTTTAGGCTGTCACGTCGCCTAGCATACCAGAGGATATAATCAGAAATATTGTCTATGTATTCTTCACCCATACCTCCACTTTTTTTCGTAGTTATCAGGCTCAGGAAGTTTTCGTCACCAAAGATTTCGTCCATTAGCACGCGAACACGATGCACATTTTCGTCACCAATCTGGACAAAAATACTGCCACTATCAGAAAGCAAATCACTCGCGACTGTAAGACGATCTCTTAAGTAGGATAGGTAGGAATGGATTCCGTCTCGCCACGTGTCGCGAAACGCTCGAACCTGCTCGGGTTCGCGTGTAATCTGATCCTTCGCGCCGTCCTTCACTTTATTTGAAGTCGTACTCCACTGGAAATTCGAATTGAATTTGATGCCATAGGGCGGATCGAAATAGATGCATTGCACCTTGCCGCGCAGCCCCTCGCGCTCGGCGAGCGACGCCATCACCGACAGCGAGTCGCCCGAGATCATCCGGTTCGACCAGTGCTGGTCGTGGGCGTAAAATTCGGTCTTGGCTTCGAGGTCGAGGCCGTTGAAATCGGCAAAGAGATCGGGCGCCGCCGGCGTCGACTCCTCCGCGCGCTTTTTCGCCTCGCGTTTCAGATCGTCGATCAGAACTTTCGGATGCACCTTCTCCTGAATATAGAGCGGCGGCGCGGAAACGATCAGATCGGACCAGTCCTGTTCATCCTTCCCGCGCCAGACAAGCTGCGGATCGAGATCGCGGTTTCTGCGTTCATAGGCGAGCTGGATCGGCGTCTTGTCCGCCTCGCGCATGACGCTCTCGAACTCCGCCGTCGGAATATTCTTCCGCGACGCGGCGTCGTGCTTGAGGGTTTCGACCGAAAGGGGCTTTTTAGCCATTTTATCTCGCTAAATGTTTGCAGGAAGACGCAATAACCCATCAGCACAACTCGCCTGTATAGCGCCAGCAAGATCAATTAAACTATTTTTTTGGGCTTCAGGGAGTATATTCAAATAATATTGGCAATAATTAATTGTTGTCGTTCTCCTATTTTCATCAAACCCACGAAGCATGAGAAATTTGTCAATAACTCTTTCTCCGAATAAGCAGATTTGCTCTCTTTCATCGATCACAGCCTGAATTTCACCCGCCGCATGAGTAAATCCTCGATTATGTATTGCAGTAAAAAAATTTTGCATTCTTAAAAGAGGATTTGCATTTCTCGGTACTTCAGCTCCGTTTGCTGCGAATTGATCAAACATTGTCCACTTTGTAGGTTTCAAAAACCACATTAGCTTGGACATTGCTGAAGCTTGCTGCCCCCTCGTCCAGCCTTCTTCTTCGGCATATGTTGCGAGATTCGCACAAAATTGACATCGCTCCAATAAATTCTCTGGCCACTCTGTTGATTGATTGTTTATATGCTCTGCGAGTTCAGACTCTCTGCCGCCGTATATTCCTCTACTTACAAAATAACTTTTTGCTATGTTTCTCAAATTCTGACCATTTAAGCCGTTTTGGGCAATAGATTGTAGATGAACACCATCATCTGCGAACCACCATCTATGATGCTCAATGACAGCCCAGAAAATAAGATTGGGTTGATTGACAGGCTGGGTCGTGGGAACTTTCTTGATCATGATTTGTCCTCATACTTATGGATAGGAGGAATTGCTTTTTCGCCGTTCTGGGCGATCAGATAGCAGGCAAAGCGCGTGAGCATGACATCGTCGACTTCTCGCGTCGCGCCGGAGCCGAGTTCGACCATTTTCCCGACATCGGCAAAATGGTCGCCAACCTCATGGCCCGCAACATCGCAGGCTGTCCGTGCCTTGGTCAGAACATTTTGAAAATTATCCCATTTCGTATAACCAAGCAAAAACTGGAGATCGCGCGGAAGCCAATATTCAACGCCTGATTCGGTTTGCTGTGCATGCCCTTCGAAAGTCGCGGTCAATTGATGCACCACTTCCGTTTTCATGACGCGGTTCCACCGAGGAGCTTGTCGACCAGCTTTGCGAACTCCGAGTCGATTTTATAGACCGCCGTGAACTCCGCGAAGGCCCAGCGGCCGAATTTACCCAGATTGTTTACGCCCGGAACCCAATAGGCGCGCATGGTGTTGGCTTTTTCCTTGGCGTCTTCGCCGCGATAGCCCTTGATTTCGACGATGAGATTCAGTGGCTCGGGATTGCCATCGTCGATGCGGACAATGAAATCGGGAATATATTTGCGCTGGGTCGAACCCATCAGATAGGGAACCTCAAGTCCAAGGTTCTGGTTTTTCACATAGGCCAGAACCTTGGGATGCGCCTCCGCCACGCGGCAGAACTCCGCCTCCCAATCGCTGTCGCAGACCACCCAGTTGACATGACATTTGCGCGGATCGGTCTGCCAGCGCGTCTCCTTCGAGGTGGTGAAATTGACGTAGGAGGTCGAGCCGGTGGGATTATAGGCGTCGAGGATAGCCTTGACCGGGTTGGTTCCGACGAGGGTCAGTGTAATCGCGGATTTGATCCGCTCGGCCGCCATATCGGCGATTTCCTTGTAGATCAGTTGCGCGGGATAGGTTCCGCCCGAGCATTTGAGATAGCCGCCATCGAGCCACTCGCGGGTGATGCGTTTCAGTTGCCCAAAAAGATGCAGCTTCGGCTCTTCGCCGGGATCGCGGTATTTGTTGTAGAGCAGGTGCCGCGCAAGGTGGAACAGGATCGTCGAAGATCGCATGTCTTCCAGATGTGCAATCGTCAGATCGACGCCTTCGCCAATGATCCCCTGATTCTTGGTGATCGAGGGACCAACCAGTTGCGGCGTCAGATTGAGAACATGATCGGGGCCAAATCGGGCCTCCAGCCGTTCTTCCGGCAGCTCGACCCGATAACCCTCGACACGCGGAAAGACAATTTCCAGCGCATCGCGCTCAGGTTTGACGGCGTGGACCCGCACGGTTTCGCGTGGCTTGGCCGGCGGGGCGATGACGGGTTTTGCGGCGAAATCGAAGGGGATGCCGAGCACATCGGCATATTCGACATTGAACAACCCTTCGTCGTTCAAATCGTAGGACTGGCGACGAAGCCCGCGTCCGACGACCTGTTCGCAAAGAAGCTGCGTGCCAAAGGCGCGAACGCCAAGGATATGCGTGACAGTGTTGGCGTCCCAGCCCTCGGTGAGCATCGAGACAGAGACCACGCAACGAATCTGCTCGCCGAGTTTTCCCTTCTTGCCGACCGTGTTCATGACTTCGCGCAGCAGCGTCGCTTCGTCTATTTTGTCGCCCGCATGACTATCGCCGGTGCGTTCGATCATCTCGCGCCGGAACCGCTCGATTTCGTCAGCCGCCATTTCACGGAAATCTTTGTCCAGCGCCTCGCCGGATTCAAGCTGAGCGCTGTCGATCAGGATGGTGTTGGGACGCGCAAGGCGATTGCCAAAGTCGTCGTAATTTCGGAAAAGCGCCAATCGGCCGTTTTCGAGCGTTGTAGAGCCATCATCGTTTTCGCGATTAAATCCGGAAATATATCGATAAATTAGCTCCGAGGTGGAAGTATTGTTGCACACGACAATGAAAACCGGCGGCACGCCGATCCTTTCGTTTTCCCACAGCTCGAAAGTTTTTGCGTAATGGCCATAAAGCGCCTCAAGCGCCGTCAATAATTCCGCCGGCAAACTCAAGGGATCGAGAGTCCTGCCGGAGCCTCCGCGTCCTTTCTTGGGCAATTTCTTGCCGATATGCTCCCAAAGGTTACGAAACTTTGGAGTGTCGCCTCCGGGAATGTTGTCGGCTACCGGCACGCGCGGCAGTTTGACAATCCCGCATTCAATGGCGTCCATCAGCGAGAAATCGCTCATTGTCCATGGGAAGAGCGTTCCTTCGACGTAACCCGATCCGCGAAGAAAGAAAGGCGTCGCAGAGAGATCATAGACGATAGACAGACCTATCTTGCGTTTGACGGCCTCAAGACCGGATATCCACATCCGCGCGGCCTCGTTGTTCTCCTTGGCTTCGTCTTTCTCTTCGCCGGACAAGTCTTCTTCGGTCTCGCCTGTGGGGTCCTTCACGCGTTCGCGGTAGCAATGATGCGCCTCGTCATTCAGCACGACAATATTCTTCATGCCCATCAATTCGGGCATGACGCGCTGGATCATCTGCCCTTCTGTTTCGAGGGTTTGCAGCTTTTCGCCCCGCCAACCTTCGAGCGCTGTTCTTGTGCCCTTGGCGATTTCAAGACGCTCGCGAAGTTTGAAGGCATGATAGTTGGTGATGACGATCTTCGCCCGATCGATATCCGCCAGCATATCCGGCGGCACGATCTCCCGATGGCGGTAATAGCTCTCCGGGTCATTCGGTAACAGCACCCGCAAACGATCGCGGATCGTGATGCCCGGCGCAACAATAAGAAATCCTCGCGAGAACTGCTTGCTGTTAGGGTGGCGCACAGCGTTGACCGTCTGCCAGGCGATGATCATGGCCATGACAGTGGTTTTACCCGCGCCGGTCGCCAGTTTCAGAGCGAGACGCAGCAGTTCGGGGTTCGCCTGGTCGTTGCCGCCTTTAATATGCGCCCAGAACTTCGCGACCCTAGACCCGAGCTTGGGCGCGACCTCGGCGAGCCAGATCGCCGTCTCGACGGCCTCGATTTGGCAGAAGAACGGCTTGATGCTTTGAAAATTGTGGCAGCGCCAATGTTTGAGCAGTCTCTCCGTCTCCGGCGTGACCAGCCATTGGTCGGAATTCGGGAGATTGCGCCATTTATCAATTTCAGTGCGCAACTCGTTGATAATCGGCGTAGGGTTATATTCCTGATTGGCATCGGACAGGTCATCCTTGCCACCGAGCACAAATGATTGTTGTTTTGAACTTTGCCTGCGTTTTTTTGGCTTTGGAACCGGGGTGATCAGGTCCGACCGTCGACGGATATCCAGTATCCGGGTTGTTGGCTGTCCCTCTGCATCCAACTCCCAATGACGACCGGGGTAGGCGTAGGGAGAGTTTAGAATGGGATGTTCAAAAAATGTTTCGCTCAAGCTAATCTCCCCGGCCGCCTGCAACGAGAAGCCGAAAACTTTGCATCAGGAGTGTCACGATTCGACAAATCTACAAGCCAACTGAATGTCGCACAAATCAGCTCTCCAATTGGAAGCACATATCGAAACAAATGATTGCTGATTTTTGATAAAACCAGCAATCTTTTATCCTGAGCTGGTTAGCCGCCATGGGAATGGCGAAAACAGCAACGCGAGAGCCTTATGGAGCCTCCACACCCATGACCCCCGGCCTTATCTGGCGCCGCTCCGCCATCGAGCGCAACGGCCGACTGGCCCCACTCCCCGACGACTGGAGCCTTTGGAACGCAGCCAGCGGCTTTTGCCATAGCCCGAATCTACGCCGAGCAGGACGGCGGCTGGATGTCCGTATGCCGGTCAATGGTCGAGGGTGAGCTAAAGGATAGCATCGCGGGATGGTTCAAGACCGGCAAGCAGGCCAAGGAGTTCGCCGAGGCCCAGACCCAAGGCCAGTATTACGTGGTCAAGCGCAAGCGAACGAAGGAGGAAATCCTGCGGCGGGCGGGGGGGGGTAGATGAGGGACTGCAAGGGCATATACCGGACGATTTGCGAACGAAATCGGCGATCATTTTGATCGCAGAAATTCGTAACATAGTTATTCTCTCGACTTTCCCTCGGGCCGCGAATGGTTTTTGTCTCTAAGATTATTCCCCCCAAAAGAGTTTCATTTCAGAATTAGCGTGCTTGTGTGGTGGCAGTTTGTTGACCCTTTTCGTTATAAGTGTAAATGAAATTTCCACGCCTAATGTTGACTGTCGATCCAGTGTAACCTTTGAGACCATCGTCTTTTCCAGACCCAACTGGCGTTGCAAACATCTGCCTACCCTTCTCATCGTAAACATATACGAAGCCTCCACGCTGAACTGCATTTCCAATCGCCATCAGTGGCCTCCATGTAGTGTTTAAGGGTCACATCGTAATGTCTGCGCATTTTGAGATCTAGTGGACCGTTTCCTTGCATGCAATATTGTGGAAACCATTAGCTTCTTAGCTTCCGAGAAACGGCTGCGCTTCATGTTCTGGGCCTCGTGTGGGCCAGAACGAGATTCAGCTGGATTTGCCCATGGAGCGATGTCAGCGCCGAATATCAATATTCGACAACGAATTTATTGCATGCTCTGCGCAGCATCAATGAGTATGTAACTTAACGTAGAGGCGCCATTCACCGGGATTACGTCCACCGGAGCTAAAAAGAAGACGCTCCGTTTCTGATGGGTCTTTGCCTAGCGCGTCCGCTACACTCTCTATATGCTGGCAAAACCTTTCATAGACATTCTTGTCGTTTTGGTCCGTGACCCAGCCATTTTGAAGTTCGACCGTCTTGCCGCATAATAGATTTATGGATCTCGACACCCACTGATCCATGATGAGTCCTTTGCGCTCGGGCTGCAGAAAAAAAATTAATTTAGTGTAATACGCTGCTCCCAAGCTTGGAATAGTTTTGTGCAATCTTGCTTGGTGAAAAAAATCGAATGCATCGGCGCGTGTGCCTCTTTCTTTTTGTAAACGGATCAGAATGTTCTTCCAAACTGTTACAGCCGTCAAAGCATCTCGACCGTGATCATATCGCATACCACCCCAGGCCGCGATTGCAAGAAACTGTTCTTCAGGAGTTAAATCTTCATTGCTGATTAGTCTTTGCAAATCTTCTCTCGTAAGAGAGCTTTTATTCAATAAGACACCTTGGTATGTCGGATAGACTTTTCCCACCCAACTCGATGTATCGCGGCCTCGCCAGACCTTAGGCTGAGATGTTCGCAGCACAGCAAGTGCTTCCTCGTTCATTTCGTTCTCTAGCATTACTTTGACAGATTAGATTTGGTTTATTTGGTAATTAGTCGAGCGTGAAGAACTCGATTATGCACACGCGGGTTGATAATTCTGTGAGCGGTTGAGTGTCATCAGCACAATGAACCAGGCGCACAAAAGCTTCAGCCAGGCGAGGACGCGTCGGAAGTTATAGCCGGCAGCTGCGAGAATGGCATTGATGGCGTCCCCGGCGGCGTGAGACAGGAAGTTACGCCCCATCCTGTGATCATCCTTCAGATGACCAATCACAGGTTCAACTGCCGGCCTGCGGCGCAGCTTGCGTTTGATGGCGTCCGTGACCCGGCGCTTTTGACCAGCGATATACACCTTGAACTGATGCGTGGAAGAGGCGTTGTGGCCACGATAGTCATGATCAGCGATAATCCGATTGATGGGCGTCCCGAGTCGCTCTTCCATTTCTGGGATCAACGCCGCCAATGTGTGGCCGTCGTAGGGCGCCCCCGGCTGGGATTTGATGTGAGCGAC
>CAIQCB010000024.1 GCA_903870245.1 uncultured Methylocystaceae bacterium | reverse complement strand
TGCGGGCCACATGAGCCGTGGGACATCGATCCCGGGAAACCTACAACGTAGGTGGGCGCCATATGACCAAGCCCACGGGCAAGATCAGGGACAGCTCCCGTTAGGATCGATAAGGCCCCGGGGAATAATAGTCCTGCACGCGCCCCGCAGCACCGCCACTACTATGTAGCCTCTGGACGATGACGACGCCAGAGCCCGGTCAGGCGAATTCAGACTCTTCCGCCAGTTCGGGCGCGGCTTCCGTAACCGCATTTTGCGGCAACCGGCGCAAACGAATGAAGGTGAAGAGACCAAAAGGCGCCAGAGGACGACGATCCAGCAGTTCGACGTCCTGACGCTGGTCGAGCCAGTCGCTGACCACCTGCCAGGGAAACTGCGGACGCCATCCAAGCTTTGGCGCAACGTGACGATCCAGCCACTTCTCAAGAATTGAGAAAGGATCGTCGCGACCGCTGATATGATTGACAAGAATAATCTCACCGCCCGGGCGCACAACCCGGGCCAGCTCGTCTAGCAGGGCGTCCGGCTCCGGAACGACAGTCAGCACATAGGGGGCGACGACGCAGTCGAAACTGGAGTCGGGAAACGCCATGCAAGTGGCGTCCATACGCACCAGTCCGGTGACGTTCGACAGCCGTTCGCGCGCGACACGTTGCGCCGCGCGCGCCAGCATGGACTCGCAGAGATCCACGCCTGTGACGTCAAGATGCGGGGCGAACATCGGAAGTTCGAGACCGGTGCCGACGCCGACGTCGAGCAAAGTCCCGTCAAGCCGCGCAGTGGCGGCGGCGATGGCGCGGCGGCCGGGTCGCATGACGCGTTCGAAGGTCAGATCGTAGATCGGCGCCCACCGCGAATAGGCTGCAGCGACGTCTTCATTATCCAGTGTGTCCGTTTCCGGCAAATAAGTCCTGGCTTCGCTCATGCAGGCGCCCTTCGCGCATGTTCGGCGCGTTGGGGCGGCGCCATAGGTGTCCGGATTGGAAGTTTCGCCGGTTCGACGGCGGCGATGAAGCCGCCGCCCAGAACTCGCGCATCGTTATCCGAAGAATCATAAAAAACACAAGCCTGACCCGGCGACACGCCGAATTCTCCGGCTGCGAAAACAACCTTCGCTCGATGGTCGCCGTCGGCGATAAGCCGCGCCGGTACGGGGGGGCGCGTTGACCGTACCCGGGCCATGACGTCGAGGCCCTGCGGCGGAAGGTCCGAAAATGCGCCGGGCCCGATCCAGTTCACGTCCCGCAGGGCGACGGCTCTGGTCTCCAGCGCCTCGCGCGGTCCGACGACCACGCGGGCGGTCTCCGACTCGAGCCGCACGACGAACAGGGGCTCGGCGTCGCGACCCGATACGGCGGCGCCCAGCCCCAGCCCACGACGTTGACCAATAGTGTAATGCGCCACGCCGGCGTGCTGGCCCAGAACCCTGCCGTCGATGTGGACGATGTCGCCGGGCTGAACCGCATCCGGCGCGAAACGCGCGACAACGTCGGTGTAACGACCGCTCGGCACAAAGCAGATGTCCTGACTGTCCGGCTTGTCGGCGATTTCCAGACCATAGCCGCGGGCCATCTCCCGCACCTCTGCTTTGGTGTAGCCTCCCAGCGGAAAGCGCAACATTCTCAATTGATCGCGGGTCGTCGCAAACAGAAAATAACTCTGGTCGCGTCCGGCGTCTCTGGCGCGATAAAGGGCCCGGCCGCCGGCGCCATCGTCATGAGAGGCGATGTAATGTCCGGTGGCGAGCGCATCGGCGCCAAGATCCCGCGCCGTCTCGAACAAATCAGCAAATTTGATGAACTGGTTGCAGGCGACGCAAGGCACGGGCGTCTCGCCGCTGGCGTAAGCGGCGGCAAACTCCTGAATCACCTTCTCCTGAAAACGGCGTTCGAAATCGAGAACGAAATGCGGAATGCCCAGTCGTGCAGCGACGGCGCGAGCGTCTTGAATATCCTGACCCGCGCAGCATGCGCCCTTGCGATGGGTCGCCTCGCCATGGTCGTAAAGCTGAAGCGTTACACCGACAACATCATAGCCCTGCTGTTTCATGAGCGCCGCCACGACGCTCGAATCCACGCCGCCTGACATGGCGACGACAACCCGGGATACGCCCGGCTCCCTCGGAGGTAATGGCGGGTTGGCTGTCGCGCATGCCGTCATGGCGCGGCGGGCTCTTTAGCTGAGCGGCCAAAAGGGGCTCTGGGCGTCATGGGACCGGATTTAAGATGTTGAAAATTGTTGCAAGGCCATCCTTTAGACATTCCCGCGCCCCGACGCAATCTCGCTGGGGAAGTGGTTTCTTCCCCCCGAGCCCGATATTGTTCGCCGGGGGCGCGACTGCTAAGACCCCGCCGGACGAAATTCGGGGACTTCCGCAATGTCGGCGATGAAACTTTTGGCGGGTAATTCCAATCGAGCGCTCGCCGAGGCAGTTTCCGTCCATCTCGACATTCCCCTCTGCCGGGCCCATGTCCGGCGCTTCGCCGACGGCGAGGTCTGGATCGAAATTCTTGAAAACGTTCGTGGTCAGGATGTTTTCATCATCCAGTCCACATCGGCGCCGGCCAATGATCATCTGATGGAGCTGCTGATCATGGCCGACGCGTTGCGTCGCGCCTCGGCCCGCCGCATTACGGCAGTGATTCCCTATTTCGGATACGCCCGACAGGACCGCAAGCAGGGCCCGCGCACACCGATCTCGGCCAAGCTTGTCGCCAATCTGATTACCCGAGCGGGGGTCGACCGCGTGTTGACCGTAGATCTTCACGCCGGCCAGGTTCAGGGTTTCTTCGATATACCGACCGATAATCTTTTCGCCGCGCCGGTGATTGTGGCCGACATCAAATCCCATCGCGATCTCAAAAATACAATGGTTGTGTCGCCCGACGTTGGCGGCGTGGTGCGGGCGCGCGCCCTGGCCAAACGGATCGACGCGCCGCTCGCGATTGTCGACAAAAGACGCGAACGAGCCGGCGAATCTGAAGTCATGAACATTATCGGCGACGTCTCGGGCCGCAATTGCATCCTCATTGACGATATCGTCGATTCCGGCGGCACGCTGTGCAACGCCGCCGAGGCGCTGCTCGCCGCCGGCGCTGAATCCGTTCACGCCTATATTACCCATGGGGTACTGTCTGGTCATGCGTCCGAACGCATCGGCTCGTCCAAGCTTAAAGAGCTGGTGATTACCGACACCATTCGACCTTCTGACGCCGTATCCGCGACGCCGAATATCCGGGTCATACCGATCGGTCCGCTGATTGCCGAAGCCATCGCCCGCACCGCCCGCGAAGAGAGCGTTTCAAGCCTCTTCGATTAAATTATAAAAAAGCCCGCGCCTTTGAGGAGCGGGCTCTCATCGTTTAAAATATCACAGCTATAGATCAGCTCTGCAGATCCTGGGGAACCTTGCCCCCATTTTGCGCCAGTTTGGCCATTACCTGCTTATGCAGCCAGATGTTCATGGAGGCGGAGTCATGCATGTCGCCGTCGAAGGCGAGTTCTTTGGCAAGCTCCTTGCGCGCTGTAAGGCTGCTGTCCAGATCAAGCAGTTTCATCAGATCAACGATTGAGACGCGCCAGTTGAGTTTTTCTTTCGCTTTGGAATTGAGATCTTCGAGGATGGCGACGACATCGATTTCCGAGATCGGCGCGGCCGAAGTCGAAACCGACCCTTCCACGCCGCCATTGGCCGCAGGCGCGGCCTCGGCCTTGCTGACGCCGAAAATCTTGTCCTTGATGGCGCTAAATATGCTCATGATTTCTCCGTGAAACGCGTCGGTTTTTTCGCTCGCCCACCGGTTGCGGGCGGCTGTGTGCGTTGTCGTCGCGTCGCCGACAGCGTTAATTTGAGGAGCGCGGGCATTATAATCAAGCGCCAGTTTTAAAAACCAGCGCTGTAGACATACACAATGACTCACGACCTATCCGTCGACTCCGTCCGTCAACGGCCCCCTGTTGGCGACACCCGCCAATCGAAGGCCTTGACAGGGATTGTTTCCGAAAATTTTCTCAAAATATTGACAGTTCAATTGAAAGAAGAGGCTGCCGATAAAGCGGTAGGGGCGAAACAAATGATGGAACCCGACCCGGCGCTGAGGGATTCTCTGATCATTCTCAGGAAGCCGACGAAAAAATGAAACACTGCTTGCGGAAGCGTGGACAAGATTCTCGCGTTTGACTAACGCCTATTTTTCGACGCCGTTTCGCAAATCATGAACTTGAATATAGTGCCCGGGGATCGGGTAAGTCCGCCGTCGCTGGACAGCCCTTTTCCCTGTCGTTAGCGCTAAAGCCAGATGAAAGTGTATGAGCTTTAACTCGATCAACCAGCCTGAACCCGTTCCCGGGAAATTCAACCTCGCGCGCTACTGCCTCGCGGAGAACGCGCGTCTGCGGCCGAAGGCAACCGCCATCACCGTCGTCGGCGATCATGGCGCGCAATGCTGGACCCATGGGGAATTCGACCTGAATGTGCGGCGTCTCGCCGCCGGCTTGCGGAGTCTTGGGATCACGCCCGGCGCCCGAATAATGATCCGGATGGGCAACGAGGCCAATGCGGCTCTCGCCTATTTCGCCGCGATCGCCGGGGGCTATGTCGCGCTGCTGGCCTCGTCGCAACTCACCTTCGAGGAAGCGGATTTCCTGCTCCGCGATTGTGGCGCCTCAGTATTAGCGCTAGGCCCGGCCTATGAGACGGAGGCGCATGAGGCGCCCGGCGTCGTCGTTTTGCGCAGCGCAGAATTATCCATGCTTGCCGGGCATGCGCCGCTCGAGGATTATGCGGAAACCGCCGCCGACGATCCTGCCTACCTTGTCTACACCTCCGGCACGACCAGCCGTCCCAAGGGCGTGTTACACGCTCATCGCGCGGCCTGGGGACGGCGCCCGATGCGCGCCCACTGGACGGGGCTCGGACCTGGCGACGTCATGCTGCACGCCGGCGCCATCAACTGGACCTACACGCTCGGCGTCGGCATCGTCGATCCCCTGTCGTCCGGCGCATCGGCAGTGCTCTATAATGGACGCCCCGATCCTGCGATCTGGCCGGAGTTGATCGCGGGGCACGCCGCGACAATTTTCGCCGCCGTGCCGGGAGTCTATCGACAAATCCTCAAATACGGCGCGCCAGAGCGCGCCGATCTGTCGAGCCTGCGGCACGGGCTTTCGGCTGGCGCGGCTTTGCCTCCGGCGTTGCTGGAAGAATGGCGCGCACGAACGGGCAAGGAAATTTACGAAGCATTCGGAATGAGCGAAATCTCGACCTTCATTTCCAGCGGGCCCTCGACTCCAGTCAGGGCGGATTCGCCCGGGCGTCCTCAGCCGGGCAGGGTGGTTGCGGCCTTGCCGCAAGAGGGCGGAGAGACGATTCTGCCAGCCGGACAGATCGGGCTGCTGGCCGTTCATCGCGACGATCCCGGCATGATGCTCGGCTATTGGAACCGTCCGGACGAAGAGCGCGAGGCCTATCGCGGCGACTGGTTTGTCTCAGGCGATCTCGTCGAATTCGACGCTGATGGCTACATGTGGCGACACGGTCGTGCGGATGAAGTGATGAACGCGGGCGGATTTAGGGTTTCGCCAGCCGAAGTCGAAAAATGTCTGCTGTCTTATGACAATGTCGCTGAAGCGGCAGTGGCGGAGCGGTCGGGGCGGGACTCTGAAAGCACCATCATCAAAGCCTATGTGGTTATGCGCGACGGGACTCAGTCCGACGAAGAAGCTCTGCTGGCGCATTGTCACGCGCATCTTGCGGCCTACAAGCGCCCCCGCGCCGTTGTCTTCCTCGACGCGCTTCCCCGCAACGCCAACGGCAAGCTCAATCGCAAGGCGCTTCCATAAGCGATCCCGGAGCGCTTGGGACCTCCTCACACTGGGACGGCGAAGCTGACGGGATCGTCGATTCCCGCCACAAAACTGACCGCCACATGAACAGCGTCGCCATACTGCGTTCAGAATGAATGCGGTAATTCATGCGTGTCTGAGAGTAGAAACCTGCACAACAGACATTCGAATTCGCGCTCGCCGACAATGTCAGTGCAGCGCAGTCGCTATCCGCCGCCGCATCCCGCCCCTCTCACGCAGCGGAGGATCAGGAGCCTCCCGGAGAAATCCGGGAGGTTTCCCTGAACAAAACCATCATGAATGCCATCCCTTGGCGCAACGACCAACCGCATTGATTAAACCGCGTGCTGGCTTCCCGGGCGGCCGCTCTATTTAAGTTATTGTTTTTATTTTTTATATTTAGCTTTTTTACCCAAAAGCGTCGGAATTCTTGAATTTTTGGATAATGGCCCTACGCGAGTGCGCTCGTCTAGGTTAGAATATATCTTGCGGCTTCAAATCAAAAACATAAAAATGCAACAAAAACAAAGCCCAACAACGTATCCGGGGAGGACTGCTTTGACTTTTGCCTTAGAAGAAGATTCCGACAGTCGCGTGAGCGGTCGGGATGCAAAGGCGCTCGCGCGCCGCATGGCGGCTCTGAAGGCCGAAGCCAAGGAAAAAGGATATTTCGTCGTTCCATTGTGGGAGCAGGCCTTTCGCATCGGCGAATTGTTGCTGATGCCCGCGATCGCCTTCGCGCTGCTAACGCAGGGCGGTCTTGCGGCGGCGCTGGGAGCGATCGTGCTGGGCGTCCACTATCCCCGCACGGCTTATCTCTCTCACGACATCGCCCATGAGCAGTGGGGCCCGCGCAAGGAAAAATTCGCGCAGTTCATGTTCATGCTCGCCGAGATCACGCAGGGCTTCGGCCCTACCTGGTGGGTGGAGAAACACGAACTGCATCATGCTTTTCCCAACGCCTGCAAAGCCGGGCAGGATGGCGTGTTGATCCCGATTGACGGCGACATCGACGCGCGTCCTTTTATCGTCTGGGACAAGGCGCTCGCCGACTTTAATCTGAATTGGAAAACAGAGACGGGGCGCGCCATCGCGCTAATGCTGGCGCGTATCCAGACGTTCCTGTTTTTTCCCATGCTTGCGATCGCAAGATTCAACTGGAGCTGGCAAAGTATCGACGTCGCCTTCCGCAACGGCCAGAAACTTGAGGGCGTCCTCTGCGTTGCTCACTGGGTGCTGGGGCTAACGCTGGCCGGCTTTCTGACGCCCGGCGCCGCCTGGACCGGTTGGGTATGGTTCCTGGTCGCGCAACTGATCGGCGGACTGATTCTCGCCTGCGTCTTCGTGCTCAGCCATACCGGCATGGAAGTCTATGACGCCAGCGACGCAGAGGGTTTTTACGACCGTCAGGCGCGCTCAACGCGTGATACGCCCACTTCCGCGTTTTTCGACTGGCTGGCGGGCGGCCTGAACAGCCAGATCGAGCATCACATGTTCCCGACCATGGCGCGCCGCAATCTCGCCCGCATGCGGGAGCCCACACGTCAGGCGATGATTGAATGCGGCTACAGCTACGATTCGATCACCAATCGCGAGGCGATGCAGGAAGTGCTGCGCGCTCTTAAAGAGGCGTCAGAGGCCATGGTGACGACCGCCAGCGCCCGTCAGGCCCTGCGCGCGCCGGGCTTCATGGGATAAGACAATCTCCATAAAAAACAAAAACCGGATGGTCTGGCGACAGGCCATCCCGTTTTTCATAGGTGAGCAGGGCGCTCGCAGGGTCTCCGGGAAGTCACATTTGCCGCAGACCCAGCCCCTTTCCGGCAGCGCCATCGCGTCGCCAGACATTATTCTCCCCGCGCATAAGTTCGATCTTATGACCCTTGCGCGCGGTCAGGACAATATTGCCGGATTCCGATCGCCAACTCATCGGATCGAATACGACAATGCCATTGTCTCGACACGCGGGCGCTAGCTGCGCCTTCCCGCCGGGATGCAATGTAACCATACAATTTGTGTCCTTGTCGTCGCGTAGCACGGCGTAGCGCCCGGTCTCTGCGCCTTTGCCGCCAGGATTGGGCCGGCCGGCGGCCAGCGCGGACGGACAGGTCGTCATGGCGAGTGCGGAGGCGATAATTCCGCCTGAAAGAACAAGGCGGGTGATCCTGATCGTCATGAACGAAGCTCCAAACTAGAATAGGATGATCGAGAAGCGTCGACCCTCCGCCTTTCGCCTCTTCGCCCTTTGGAAGTTACAAACAACCGGGGCAGGCGTTAGCGACCGGGACCCGAACCGGAACAGGCGGCCGTAAGTGACAGATGGCCTCAAAAGGTGTGGAATTCAATTATCGATCATTGATTCGCACGTTGAATAACGTCACACATCATCCGAAATCGCAATATAATCCGCGTCAGGACTCCCAAGCTTCATGAGCGCCGCAAAAGCTACTGCTCCCTCCATACCGGTCGAAGACAAGCGGCGCGCCCATGAACCCTCCATGGAGGAGATTCTGGCCTCGATCCGGCGGATCATCACTGACGACCAAAACGCCCGGCGAGGTGACCGCCAACAGGATGATTTATCCGAACCGGAAAAGACTTACGTTAGTGAATCGACGATAGAGGCGCCGCGGGGTCTCTCCGTCGAGCCGTCTTTTGAGCCGGACTTCCGTGTCGGGGCCGAAACGGCCGACCCCGATCCCGCCGAGGATAGACGGGACAATTTCCTGCGCCACCTGAAAGCGTCGAGCGAGGCGCAGAGTCGCGGGGCCTTCCGTCAGGCCGCTGAAATTCTTGAGGCGGCCGAGCGTGAAATCGCCCGCCATGATCCCCCTCAGGCCATCACGCGCGCCGCGCCTGGAACGCCAGCGTTCGCACCGGACAGGGAAGAACAATCGCCGCTGGTCTCCGAGACGGCGGCGGCGGCGATCGCGGCCCAGTTTGAAACCCTGGCGGCCAGTAGGCTGTTCGGCGATGACGGTCGCATTGAAGACATGGTCAGCGAGCTTCTCCGCCCCATGCTGCAGGAATGGCTCGACCACAATCTCCCCGGAATCGTCGAAAAACTCGTTCGCGCCGAGATCGAACGCGTTGCGCGCGGAAGACGGAACTGACGCCTCAGGTCTGTTAACCTCGCTTACACCATGACCAACCCATAATGCGGTCATGTCTTTCCGTCGTATCTTCTCCCGCCGGGTGTTTTACTCCCTCGCGCTGGTCTCCATCGCAAGCATGGCGACAAGCTTTTTTTACTGGCACGCCGTCCATGGACAGCGGGGGCTGAAGGCCGGCGAGGAATATGAACAAAAGCTCACACTGCTTAAATTTGAGCGCGATATGCTCAAACTTCAGCGGCTGCAAATCGAGCACAGGTTGGCCTTGATCAAAGGCGAAAAAGTCGACGCCGACATCCTTGAGGACGAAGTGCGGAAAACTCTGGGACGCGTTCACAAAAACGAGGTTGTCGTGCTGCTGACCCCGCCGGATCAGCAATGATTACATCAATTATCGGGAAAAATAGCGGGCGGTGATCATGGATGGTCCCTCACAGGAAACAAGATCGCGCTCGACCAAATCCTCCAGATGCGCGAGAACCGTCATCGCCGCCGCGCCATGCAGGCGAGGATCGACTCCAGCGTAGATGCGGCTCACGATCTCGCCTATCGAATGGTCTCCCTCGGAGATTCGCTGAAGGATGGACGCTTCACGCGCGCGACGGTGATTGTAAAGGGCCCTCAGGTAGCGTTGCGGACGGCGGATCGGATCGCCATGCGCCGGCCAAAGCACCTGATCGTCACGTAAACGCTGACGCTCCAGCGATAACATATAATCCCGCATACATCCGTCCGGCGGCGCGATCACCGTCGTCGACCAACGCATGACATGATCGCCCGTGAACAGGGCGCTTTCCTCCAAAAGCGCGAAACACAGATGGTTCGCCGTGTGTCCGGGAGTCGCGAATGTTTCCAGCGTGACGTCGCCCAGCGAGAGCCGGGTCGCCTGGGTGAGGACAATATCTGGCGCGTAATCGCGATCATGCGCGGCGTCGAGGCCGACGCCCGTTACGCTGATGTCACCCGGGGGAACATAGGGGGCGCATCCGACGACGAGGGCGCCTGTGGCTTCCGCGAGCAGGCGCGCTGCCGGCGAATGATCGCGGTGGCTATGCGTCACCAGAACATAACGCAATCGGTCGCCCGCCACCGCCGCCAGCATCGTTGAGACATGGTCCGCGTCGGCTGGCCCCGGATCGATGATAGCGACATCGCCAGAGCCTACGACATAGGCGCAGGTGCCAGTATGGGTGAAGGGGCCGGGATTGGGCGCGACGATTCGTCGGATGCGGGAAGAGACCTGTTCGACCGCAGGAGGCCGCGCCCCGGGAACAAGAGCGCTTGTCATGACAGAACTTTATTCATGATGTCATGATCATAAACTTGCTCGAAGGTTGAGCAAGACGTTTCATCCGGACTAGGCTCAATGATATGGTTAGCATAGAATATTATACGGATCGACCGATTTGGAGTGAGGCATGTTAAAGTCGCTGTTCAGGTTTTGGTCGCTGCTCTTTCTGGTGATCGGTGGCTTGTCTTCGACGGCGTCGCTCGCCGCTCCTAATCCCGGCTTGGCCTGCTCGAAACGCATGTCGCCGGACGAAAAGGCGATTTGTCAGGACCAGCGTCTGACGACGCTCGATCGCATCGCCAATCAGGGATATCTTTTCCTGCGCGCCAAACTGGGCAAGGCTCAAGCTAACAAAATTAACCTGCCGCTGATCCGACAACGCCAAAAATGTAAGACGGACGTTGTCTGCATCGAAAAAGCGCAGCGCGAGTCCATCCGGGTCTTTAACCTAAACGGCGCAAAGCTGGAAATCCCGGACCTAGTTCCCGTCCAGGCGGTCAATAGCGAACAGACAGCCAGAGCCGCCCAACCAGAGATCGCTCCCGAGCCTGCGCCCCAACAGGAGCCAATGACGTCCTCCGAAGCCGTCGCGGCTTCGAACAATCCGTCGCAGAGATCCGCCGACGCCACATCCGTTGTCGAAAAACCGGCGATTTTGTCTGAAAACCCGGTGCCCGAGCAAGAGGCGCCGGCATCGGCCAATTCAAACGCAACGACCGTAACGCCCGCGTCCCCGCCATCGGCGACCACGCCCGAAGCCGATGTCAAGGCGACGGAGACCACTGAGGCGCCGCAGGAAACCATCGATCAGCAGCCCGTCGAGACCGACGGAAAGGCGGCTGCAAACGATAATGAACCTTCGCAGGACACCGCCCAAGCCACCGCAGAGGCGACTCCAGAGGCTCACGCCGCCGCAGAGGCGACCCCAGAGGCTCGCGCCGTCGCAGAGGTGACCCCGGAGGCAAAGGGCGCTCGCGAATGGCGCCCAGAGATAGAAAAGGAAATCCGCGCCGAGTCAGAACTTGAATCTTCTGCGACCGACACGCTGACAAAGGAAATCACCGAGGCCGAACAGATCAAACCGCTCTCAAGGCAGGAGAGACAGGCTCTCGAAACTACGAGGAGCAAGCATCGCACTGCATTCATGCTCGCGGCGATCCTTTTTGCGCTGATTGTCGCCTATGCCATCAGCAAGTTGAGACGCGATCCCGGTCCGAGCGCGCGCGATCCCGGTCCGAGCGCGACTGCGGCGAGGCCAGCGACTCCAAAGGCCAACTCGAATGATACGATTGTAAAGGCGGCGACGGCGCCGATATCCTCGCCGCCAGCGCCGGGCCCGGCTCCCCTGGTAGACAACGTCAAAGAACCGGTTTCGAAGTCCGTCGCCAGCGAGAGACCGACAATCGGAACGGCTCCCGCCCAGCAGCCGCCCGGAGCCTGGGTTTGGAGTCAGTATAAGGGCAAGCTCTGAGCGCCGGCGACTGACATCATGATCCTTGTCGACACGGCGGCGATCGGAGAAATCTCCGTTGCGCTCGAAAACCCAGCTATTTGCGGTTTTACCACCAATCCCAAGCTGATCGCGCAAGCGGCTGGCGGAGATATTATTTCCGCCGGTGATTATCGAGCCTTTTGCGAGAAGCTTTGCCGATTTGCTGGCGCCGAACGTCGCATCCGACACTTGATGATCCAGACGATTGGCTCAAATGCCCAAACGGCGGATCTGGCCGCCGCATGTCTGGAGCAATTGGCTGTGGCGGGATCAGAAACTTCGTTGAAGTCTTTGTGGATCAAGCTGCCGCCGGGGATGAAGGATTTGCGTTGCATTGAGGAGCTTCGTCGCTCGGGGTGCAAAACTCTCGTCACTGCGGTTTTCACGCCCTCGCAGGCGTTGATGGCGATGGAGTCCGGCGCCGACGGCATCGCTGTTTATTTCGGGCGCCTGATGAAGAACGACGCCGAATGGGATCGGCGATTGAAGACCATCGTTGAGATCGTGCGCGCGAATAACGCGCTTCTGTTGCTGGCGAGTCTCTCCATGCCGGCTCTGATCGCGCAATCGCTCGCCTACAGCAGGGACATCACAGTTCCGCCGGGGCTCATTCCTGGATTGATGGATGCGCCGTTGTCGCAAGCGGCGATGGAGGAATTTTCAGGTTTCATCGAGACTGATTGAATTGAATTTCACCGTTGCCGCAAATTAAGCAACACACGATGCGCCCGCACGCCGGGACAGCTTCCCTCGCTCTCGTTACAAAATCGCACCAGGACGGCGCCGGATCGGCTTAGCGGCGAGGGAGCCAGAGGCGAAGGATGGATCGTGTTTGACGCGTTTCCGTAAGCGTCCATCACCTTCCAGGCGTCGGCTGCGACGCTGCCCTCTACCGTCGTGTCCGGGCTCAACATCAGTTCGAAATGTGTAAAGCCCCGCTCTTCCGCCATCCGCGCGGCGCGAAGCAGGATTAACTCCCTCCGTCGAGCAACAGTCTGATGTTTGCCGACCGGCGGCTCGATCCAGGCGGAACTGTCGTCCGCCGTTTGCGCTCTTGCCTCGGGAGCGAACAACACAAGGGCGGCCAAAACGCAGAGCAATCGTTGTTTATTGAAGGTCATTGACGGAGGTTCGGCATGTCTGCCCGCGCCGGGATGGCGCCGGAAATGAAAAACCTCCCGCCGGCTGGCGGGAGGTCGTTGGATATTCAACCAAATTACTGCGCGGGGGCGTCTGCCGCCGGCGCTTCTGCGGGAGCGGCGGGCGCGGCGCTTTCACCGGCGGGTTTAGGCTTCGGCTTCGGCTTGGGCTTGGGCTTCGGCTTTGGCTTGGGCGTCGGCTTGGCGGCTGCTTTGGCAGGCGCGGCCTCCGTCTGGGCAGCGGGCGCGGCAGGCGCAGCCTCGGAAGCGGCCGGCGCTGCTGGCGCGGGAGCCTCAGCGGCAGGCGCGACAGGTGTCGCAAGCGGGGCAGCGGCCGGGATTTCGGCGGCCGGCGCCGCCGGTGCGGGAGCTTCGGCGGCAGGCGCTGCTTCCGCTGGCGGAGCCTCGGGAGTCGCTTCTGCTGCAGGGGCGGGCGGGGCGGCGGTGTTGGGATCCGCCGGCGCTTCTGCGGCCGGGGCCGCAGCGTCCGCGGGCGGCGTTTCAGCCGCAGGCGTTTCAGCCGGAGTCTCATCCGGCGTTTCTTTTGTCGCCTCGTCCGGCTTTTTGTTGAGTTTTTCCTTCAGGGACTGGAGACGGCTCTCCATCCCCGAACGCAGATCGCTCGGACCGGTCAGAGCCCCTGCGCCATAACCGATGGCTCCCGCCACAACGGCTGTAATGATTGTCGAAATGCCGCTACGCGCCATTTTTGACCTTTCCGAAAAAATGCCCGGGGAATCGGGCGATAGAGGGTGTCACTTACGCGAAACATGCATGAACAGCGTATGCTAATCTGACGCGCATCAAACCAAGAGCTTATGAATCAGCCAAAAATATGAACAAAATGCTCACATGATTAAGAAAATGACACTTATTTCCATCGTCCCGCCGCCCTGCGCAGGGCCGATTGAATTTCAGAAAATCATAATTTTTCAATTTTTTACCGAATTTATCGGATTAGTCTGCGGCGTCGGAAATAACGCCATAGCCTCCGGCTTGAGAACTCCGCCCCTGATTTCAATGGAGGCAAAGGGAGCCGTAGCGAGAATCGCCCGGCTCGGCGTCATGATCTGACCGATCCGCGTCGACAGTTCCTCGATCGGAGCGGCAAACACCATTCGGCGAACGCCGCACCAGATCAAGGCGCCCATGCACATAGGGCAGGGCTCGCCCGTCGTGTAAATCGTCGTCGACCGGAGTTCTGCGGCAGGATGTCTGGAGATAAAATCTCGGATGGCCATCATTTCCCCATGCGCCGTCGGATCGTTCAGCATGACCCCGGAATTATGTCCGCGCGCCACGATCCGCCCCTCACTGACGATCACGGCCCCAAAAGGGAAATCGCCCTGGACGGCCTCCGCCAAAGCCTCGCGCATGAAGGCTTCGTCATCCCCCGTTTCTGCGCTCGCCAACTCCTGGCTCTGATGCTCGTGATCTGACATGGGTTTCCTGATAAATCTGGTCTGGTGGTCCTGATATCATTTCAATCATCCGGGACCAAAACCGGCGACATGGCGAAGACTATTAAGATAGGCTATAAAAATTGGTCCTGTGTATTGGAGGTTTCTCGTGGCGTTGACGCGATGGTTTGTTTTTCTTTGCGCAATGGTTCTTTGCACAGGCGCGACCGGCGCGATGGCGAAGTCCGCTGTTAGCCGAAACACTTCTCCTCCCGCAGCCCAGCCCGGCAAACCTGCTGACGACGACATGGCGATCCCACTTCCGAAAGATCTGATTGACAACAGCAATCCTTTTGACGCCGGAGCGTCGTCAACGACGGATGGTGGATCGCGTTACTTCAGGCAACAACAGAATTTCCGTGAACAGGACCCTGTAAGAGATCAGGAAGGCGATCGAATTATCCGCCAATTCGAATAGTCTCGAAGGCCTAGCCCCAGACCTGCAACGATTAACTCGCCGCCGTTTGAAAATTTCTGCGTCAATTCTCTGTTGAAAAAATCTCCCCAGGCTGATTTGGCGTTCGCCCCTGCGCCAACTTCGATAAAGTGGCCTTGCGTCGGGTTAACTGATTCTTCTCCTCGCCCTTGAGGAAATTGCGAAGTCCGCTCGTGCTATCGGCTCTCCGGGCGCATGGGCCTCTATCTAATTTTACGCCAATGCGCAGGGAAGACAGGTTCAGGTCTGGGTTACTGCATTTTCTTTTTACGCATGAGCACGCTTTTCAGGGCGATCGGATCAAACATGCAATTTGATGTCGAGCCTTTCGTCTTGCGTGTTGGCCGAGCGTGTCGCGACGCCATGGCGCAGGCGGGAGAATGCTGGCAAACTTATGCCTGGACGCCGTTATCGATGAGGAGCGCCAGGCAGACGTTATGCTTCGCCCTCTCTATGTCATTGTTTATGAGCGGCTGCATGATGGTCGGACCGGACTATCAGGCTCCCGAGGCGCCCGTTGCGGAGAAATGGCTTGGCTGGAGTGAAAGACCAGGCAAGAACTCGCCCGACCTTCGCGCCTGGTGGCGCATATTTCACGACCCGGTCCTGAACAAACTGATCGACATCGCCAGCGAACAAAATTTAACGCTGATGAGCGCCGGAGCGCGCGTTCTCGAATCACGTGCGCAATTGGGCGTCGCGGTGGGCGAACTTTTTCCGCAAGCGCAACAAGGGCAGGGGGCCCTGAGATATCAGCGCATGAGCCAGGCTGTGCCCCTCGGCGCCGGCGGCTCCTCAAACGCCTTGCGAAACTTCTGGCTCGACGCGCTGAATATGCAGGCCGCCTGGGAAATCGATATTTGGGGCAAGTTCAGGCGTGGGGTCGAGTCGGCGGACGCCGCCTATCTCTCGTCGATCGCTTCCTATGATGATGTCCTTGTAACCCTTCTGGGCGACGTCGCCTCAACCTATGTGGGCATCCGGGTTCTTGAAAAGCAGATCGCTATCGCCAGGGCCAATGTTGTGCGTCAGCGGGAGGCCGCACGCGTCGCGCGCGATCGATATGAGGGCGGCGCGGAGTCTCTTCTCGACGTGCATCAGGCCGAGAACATTTTGGCCAATACGGAAGCATCTGTTCCGAGATTACAAATTCAGCTCAACAAGGGCCTCAACGCCCTACGCGTGCTCTTGGGTATGCCGCCGCAGTCGCTGGACTTTTTACTCTCCGGAGAGAACGGTCGAATCCCGCAGCCGCACGGCAAAGTGTCGCTTGGTCCGCCAGCGGATTTGCTGCGGCGGCGTCCAGACATCAGGGCGGCGGAAATGCGCGCCATGGCGCAAAGCGCCCAGATTGGCGTCGCCAAAGCCGAATTGCTGCCCGCTATCAGCATTACCGGTAATTTTGGCGGTGTCGCCAGCGACACCTACGGACACCATCTCGCCGAAGTGGTTTCGCCGGTGGGGCAGGCCTTTATGCTCGGCCCGTCATTCAAATGGAATGTGCTGAATTATGGACAAATCACCAATAACGTTCGTTTGCAGGACGCTAAACTTCAACAATATCTAATCGATTATCAGAACGCCGTGTTAAGGGCGCAGCAGGAAGTCGAAAATGGCGTCTACACCTTTCGATTGTCTCAAACTGAAGCCGCTTTTTTACAAAAGGGCGTTCGCGAGGCGGAGGGCGCAGTGAAGATCGCCTTGCTGGAGTATCAGCAAGGGACGCGGGATTTCAACACGATGTTGAACGCGCAACAATATGTCTATGATACGGAGAATAGCTACGCCATTGCGGCGGGGAACGTCGCCAACGGGCTCATCATGATTTACCGGTCACTCGGCGGCGGTTGGCAAATTCGCGAAGGCAAGCCATTCGTGCCCGAAAAAGTCGCGCAGGAAATGAACGCGCGAACCGATTGGGGCGCTATTCTGGCGCCCGACGGGGCGGCTCCGAAACAAACGACGAGCGAATTGCCGGCTCCGGAAAATGTCGGCCCTCTGATCCGTTGGCCGGATTGGTGAGAATGAAGCAGGACTTTCGCGCATGAAACCCTTAACCGTTTTCAAGAGAGCCGAAAGTTCGGCGGCAACGCTACGGTTAGTCATTGAGTTATGTCTGGGCCTTGCGCTTTTCTTCGCCAGTTCGGTGGGGAGCGCTTCTCCGACGACAACTGCCGATGACAACCGTAAGGATATGATCCAAACGGGTCGAATGCGGCAGTTCGCCGAGGCGGCGACCGTCGCCAAAGACGCGCCTGTAACGCCCGTCAAAAATGACGCGCCAACCGTTCAGGTCGCCTTTCCAAGAAAGCAAAAGGTTGGAGAATTTGTCGAGCTGACAGGTAATGCGCAATCGCCCAATCATGTCGATCTTGTTGCGCGCGTCGAGGGTTTTCTAGAGAAAGTTCATTTCAAGGATGGTCAGATCGTCAAAAAAGGCGATCTTCTTTTCACTATCCAGCAAGAGCAATACAAAGCGCAGTTGGCCCAGACACAGGCGCAAATTCAGGCCGAACAAGCGGCGCTCGAACTGGCGAGGCTGGAGGCGGCGCGTTACGGGAATCTGCGCAAGAAAGGAGCCTCCTCGCAGGTCATCGTCGACAGATGGAAATTCGAAACGAAAAAATCAGAGGCGAATATCGCAGGTTTACGCGCTCAGGAAGAGATCGCCAAACTTAATTTAAGTTATACCGAGGTGAGAGCGCCTTTCGACGGCATGATGAGCAACACCTATCTTTATCCCGGCGCAACAGTTGGCTCCGCCGGACAACGGGCGGTCCTGGCCGAAATACAGCAAATCAACCCGATCTACGCCGTCGCCAATCTGAGCGAGCAGGAAGTGTTGTCGATCAGGAAAAATATCGGTCCGATAAATTACGCCACGCTTATGAGCACCCCGATTGAAGTCGGAGTCGCAGACAACACCTCGTTCCCCTATCGCGGCCATCTGCAATATGTAGCCCCGGCGATAGACCCTAAAACCGGCACTCTGTTTTTAAGGGGCGTTCTGGATAATCCGGATCGCGCCATTCTACCGGGTTTTTTTCTGCGCATCCGTATCCCCAAGGGTAAGGAGAACCCTGGCGCCCTGCTTGTGCCCGACCGCGCTATCCTCTCGGACCAGACCGGTCGTTATGTGCTGGCGCTGAATGCAGATAACGTCGTCGAGAAACGCGCCATTCGTCTGGGCGACCTTGTCGGCGATCTGAGAGTCGTCATGACCGGACTTGGTCCAGAAGACAGAATCGTCGTTGGCGATCTGTGGCTGGCTGCGCCCGGGGCAAGGATTAACCCCAAACTCGTTAGTGTTGGCGAGTAAGGAAACGGACAGATGCTGTCGAAATTCTTCATCGAGCGTCCGGTACTGGCCAACGTTTTGTCGATCGTTCTTGTGGTTCTGGGCGTCGTCGCCGTTTTCAGCCTTCCTATATCTCAATATCCCAACATTGTTCCTCCAACGGTCATGGTGACGGCGCGTTATCCCGGCGCCAGCCCGCAAACAATCGTCGATACCGTCGCACTACCGATTGAGTTACAGGTCAATGGCGTCGACGGCATGTTATATATGCAATCGACGGCGGCGGCTGATGGCTCCTATCAATTGATTGTCACCTTCAAGATCGGCGTCGATCCGGATCAGGCGCAGGTCAGGGTGCAAAATCGCATTTCCAACGCTCTCGCCATGTTGCCCATGCCCGTTCAATCACAGGGCGTGACGGTTATGAAGCGCTCAACAGCGATGCTCGAAGTCATCACGCTGGAGTCGAAGGGCGGAACCTATGATTCGTCTTTTTTAAGCAATTACGCCACGATCAACATCGTCAACGAGCTGGCGCGTTTACCCGGCGTCGCCAACGTCACGGTTTTCGGCGCCGCCAAATACGCCATGCGCGTGTGGCTGGATCCAAGAAAACTTTATTCCTTTGGATTGGTACCGCAGGATGTGATCAAGGCGATCAGCCAGCAGAGCCAACTCGTGGCCGCCGGACAGGCGGGCATGCCGCCGGCGCCGGCCGATCAAAACTTTCAATACACTGTCGATATTCTGTCGCGTTTCGACGATCCAGCGCAGTTCTCCGAGATTATCGTCAAGGCGCAAAACAGCGACGGAGGCCGACTGGTCAGGATAAAGGACATCGCCCGCGTCGAGTTGGGCTCGCAGAACTACTCTCAGCAATGCAAGATCAATGACCGGCCGGCTGGCTGCGTCGCCATCTTCCAGACGCCTGAGGCGAACTCACTTCAGGTCGCCAAATCCGTCGAAAAGAAAATGACGGAATTAGCCGCCCGATTTCCGGACGACATTCAACATCGCATTCCTTTTGACACAACCGTATTCATCAACGACTCGATTAATGAGGTCTATCACACGCTTTATGAAGCCGGTTTTCTTGTATTGATCGTAATTCTCTTTTTTCTGCAAAATTTCCGGGCAACCCTTGTGCCCGCGACAACTGTGCCGGTAACAATCATCGGAACCTTCGTTGGCATGTATGCGCTGGGTTATACGGTCAACCTCTCGACATTATTCGGCATCGTCCTCGCTATCGGAATTGTTGTCGACGACGCCATTGTGATCGTCGAAGCGGTCAGCAAATATATTGAAGAAGGCCTTTCTCCCCACGACGCCTCGGTGCGCGCCATGGGAGAACTTTTTGGTCCAATCATCGGCATCACCCTGGTGTTGATGGCGGTCTTTTTACCGGCGGCGTTCCTGCCGGGGTTGACCGGTAAAATGCTGGCGCAATTCGCTATCGTTATCGCCACCACCGCGCTGATCAGCGCGCTCAACGCTGCAACCCTTAAGCCTACGCAATGCGCTCTTTGGCTTGAAAAGCCCGTTGAACTCGAAAAACGAAACGCTTTATACAGAGGCTTCAACAAAGCCTATGATTTTTGTGAAAAATATTACATCAGTCTTGTCCAATGGACTGTTCGCCATGCGGGAATGGTGGTTTTGACAGGACTGGCGATCTCGCTGGCCGGAGTTTACGGGATCGCTCGGTTGCCTACCGCCTTTATCCCGATAGAGGATCAGGGATACGCCATCGCGGCCGTTCAGTTATCCGAAGGCGCCGCCCTCGGTCGCACTGTCGAGTCGCTGAGTCGCGCCACCGACCTTTCTCTTCATACGCCTGGCGTAAAAGACGTTCTTACCATCGCCGGAATTTCGGTTGTCGAGAATAACGCGATACGCGCCAATGTCGGCGTCAATTTTGTGATATTCGACGAATTCTCAAGCCGTCATAAACACAAGGATCAGGATCTGCTTGGCTTGATCACAGCGCTGCAAAGAAAGATGGATGCGCTTCCCGATGGCCGTGGGATCATGATGGCGCCGCCGCCCATTCAAGGAATTGGCAATGCTGGCGGATTTCAGATGCAGGTTAATTTGATTGGCGGGAGTTTTGATTACGCAAGACTGGGGCGAGCGACAGACGCTCTTATGGTTGAAGCCAGGGGCGATACAAAACTTCAGCGGGTGAACACAACTTACAAACCCTATGCCCCGCATGTCGAAATGACAATTGATCGCGTTCAGGCGGAGTCTCTCAAGGTTTCCGTTGGCGACGTGCTATCGACGCTGACATCCTATGTCGGCTCAAGCTATGTGAATCAATTCAACAAATTCGGCCAGGTCCTTCAAGTCTATGTGCAGGCGGACTCGCAACACCGTTTGCAACCAGAGGATCTCCTGAAACTGTATGTTCGAAGCCATGACGGTAAAATGGTTCCCATCGAGACTTTGGCGCATCTTGCTCCGTCAAGCGCGCCGGCGCTAATCACTCTATACAATCTCTACCCTTCGGCGATTGTAGTTGGCGGTCCGGCGAAAGGCTTCAGTTCAGGCGAGGCCATAAAGGAAATGGAAACAATTGCAACAAAAGCTCTGCCTGGCGATGTCGGCTATGAATGGACGACCATGGCCTATCAGGAAAAAATCACCGGTAATTCGCTATATTATGCCTTTGCGCTCTCGGTTTTTCTGGTCTACCTCGTTCTCGCCGGGCAATATGAAAGCTGGATTTTGCCGTTGGCGGTCATTTCTGCCGTGCCGCTCGGTCTCGTCGGACCTGCGCTCACGCTGACCTCAATCGGCGTCGATAATAATCTTTACGTTCAAATCGGTTTGATGCTGTTGATCGCGCTCTCGGCGAAAAATGGCATTTTGATTGTCGAAGTAGCGCGTGAGTTGCGCCTGTTGCATGGCAAGTCGATCGTCGATGCGGCGATTGAGGCGGCCCGAGCCCGTTTCCGACCAATTCTCATGACATCCATCGCCTTCATCCTCGGCGTCGTGCCTTTGGTGATTGCTACGGGAGCAGGGGCTAACGCCCGGCGTTCGCTCGGCATGAGCGTTTTCACCGGCATGATTTCATCAACATGTCTCGCCGTGGCGCTTGTCCCTGCGTTTTTCGTGATTCTTCAAACCCTCGACGAGAAACGTAAGAAACGATCATCTCCTGCTCAAGGATCGGCGCATCACGGTTCATAATGGCACAGGATTTGTCGAGAAACGCGGGATCGGCGCATTGATTGATATACGCTCTGTCCGTGTGATCCCGCTGAGAGGTCTGAAACCGGGCCAGGAGCATTGCCCGGTTTGATAGAGTCAGAAAGGGTTATTCCCTAAATCATGTCGCGCTTTCTCTCGTCGAACCGGTTTTCAACTTCGGCAGTAAGCGCTCTTAAGTCAGACATATTGAGTCTGGTTCAAACATGTGATTTTTTTTCTTTGATCTTGGCGTCAATCCATAGCGCCTCCATCTCGTCCAGTGTGGAGGCGGCGAGGGTGACGCCGCGTGCGGCAAGTTCGTTTTCGATATGTCGAAAGCGCCGTTCGAATTTGGCGTTCGCACTGCGCAACGCTTGTTCCGGATCCACCTGCGCATGTCGCGCCAGATTGGCGATAACGAAGAGCAGATCGCCGATTTCCTCGGCGAGCGCCGGGGTCGCTTCTGCACCGGGAGATTGAAGCTCCGCAGCGACTTCCTCTGTCTCCTCGCGTATTTTTTCCAGAACCTGCCGCGCATCGCTCCAGTCGAAGCCAACCGTCGCCGCTTTTTTCTGAAGTTTGACTGCTCGCGTCAGGGCGGGCAGGGGCAGGGGTACTCCATCGAGCAGACCGTTCGCCCTGGCGTCCTTTCGCTGCTTTTTTTCCTGATCCTTGATCGCCTCCCATTGCAGGGCGACGTCGCCGCTTGTCAGGCCTGAAGCGTCGCCAAACACATGAGGATGTCGCCGCACAAGCTTGTCGCAGATTGATTTTACGATTTCCGTAAAGGAGAAAACTCCAGATTCCTCCGCCAGACGGGCATGAAAAACCACCTGCAAAAGCAAATCGCCAAGCTCATCGCGTAAATCGTCGAGATCGCCGCGTTCGATGGCGTCGACGACTTCGTAGGCCTCTTCGATCGTGTAGGGCGCGACCGAGCGAAAATCCTGCTCGAGATCCCAGGGGCACCCGGTTTTTGGCGTTCTCAGCGCCGCCATAATGGCGATCAATTGATCGATTTCGCCGGACATTGACGCCGCCTCCCAAGCAATAAAAAACGCCGCGTTCCCAAGGGAGCGCGGCGTTTTAATTGAGCATGCTCGCCTAGTTTGTGGCGATTGACAGCGCTTCGCGGCCTTTTGGCGTATCGACGACCTGCATGGTCACCGGTTGGCCTTCAACAAGCCGGCTGACGCCCGAGGGCGCGAGGATGGAGATGTGGACGAAAACATCCTTGCCGCCATCGTTCGACTGAACGAATCCGAAGCCCTTTGTTTCGTCGAACCATTTAACAGTGCCGGAAACAGGCACGGCGGTCGACGGATCTGGCGCCTGACGACGCGGACGAGGGCTGTCATAGCCGCCGCCGCCACCGCCGCCAAAACCGCCGCCGCGCGGAGGCGGGGGCGGGGCGCGATCAGCAGCGCCTTCCAGATCGACGCTCAATACGCGCGCGACCTGTTGACCCTTGACCGAATTTGTAACCTGCACCTCAAGCTTGGCGCCCGGCGGAAGCGAATCATAGCCCGCAGCCTGAACGGCGCCGATGTGCAGGAAGGCGTCCCCCGTGCCGTTGCTGAGTTCGACGAAGCCGAAGCCTTTATCGTTCTTGAACCATTTCACGATAGCGTCGACGGAAGGACCTTCCACCTGGGGGAATGACGGGGGGGAGTCGAAACCGCCGCCGCCGAAGGGCGATCTGGGGGCGCGACCCTGCCGGGGGGCGTCGTATCCAAACGGGGCGTCGTCGTCAAAGCCGCGCTTGCGGGGACCCCGGAAATCTTTACCTTTGCTCATTTTACCTGCTCGTCTCAGCCAAAAACGGCAAGACCTCCATGCCCCAATCGCTTACGCTCATGCAAAAGAGCGGACTGCGCAACCGCGTCCGTTCTAATAGGATGAGATTTGCTTTTTGAATGCCATTCAGTCCCGCGCGAACGGCTGGAATATAGCAGAATTTCGACCCTTGTATCGGGAAATTTTCGTTGGCGACGCCAAAATTTTGATCACTTATCACTTGCAGGTCACTTGCAGGTTACTTCCAGGTCCTTGCAGGCAGGTTACTTGCTGGGCCCCATAGCGGAAGGGCGCGCCTCAAGCGCTTGAGAGGGTGCATAACCTCAAACCTATTTCGCATAATCGATATTATGGAACCTAAATCACAATCCTGAGACCGTCATGGGCCGGAACCACATTATCCGGCAATCTTGAGGAAAGCGCATCATAATCGAGATCGACATGCAGATCCGTCAGGATCGCGCGTTTCGCCCCAAAGGCCGCAACAAACTCCAGAGCCTGTTCGACATTCAGATGCGTGCCATGCTTCTGATACCGCAAAGCGTCGATTATCCAGAGATCGAGATTTTCAAGAAACTGCGAGCTTTCTGGCGGGATGGCGTTCAGATCGGGCGTATAAGCGATGTTGCCGAAACGGAAGCCGAGCGCGTCCATGTCGCCATGATCGAGACGGAATGGAATCGCCTCGACAGCGCCCCCTGGCCCCTCGATCGTTACAGGCCGACCCGGGCGCAGCCGATGCTCTACCATCAAAGGGGGATAAAAACTCCCCGGCGGCGTTTCGAAAATATAATCAAACTTATGCGCGAGGCGCCTGGAGGTCGGCTCGTCCATGTAGGCGGGGATGCGCCTTCCGTGCTGGATCACCAGACCTCTCAGATCGTCGATCCCATGAGTGTGGTCGGCGTGCGGATGGGTGTAGAGAACAGCGTCGATGCGCGTCACCTGCGCGTCTATCAATTGCTCGCGAAGGTCAGGTCCGGTGTCAACAAGTATCTGGGTTGCATCAGTTTCCGGTGCGCCTGGCTGGCTGCTACGCAAAAGGATCGAGCAGCGACGGCGACGATTTTTCGGATTGTCGGGATTACATCTGCCCCAACCCTGCCCGACCCGGGGCACGCCGCCGGAGGAGCCGCAGCCAAGAATGGTGACTTCATAAGTCATGCCGCCGTCTCCATCGGCGGCATTTTTGTGAACAGTCGCATGGCGTTTTCGGTAGTGATCCGCGCGATCTCCGCCTCGCTGACGCCCTTGATTTCCGCAAGAACCCGCGCGGTGTCGACAACAAAGGCCGGCTCGTTGCGCTTGCCGCGATGTGGAACCGGCGCCAGGAACGGCGCATCGGTCTCGACCAGAAGTCGCGACAGAGGCAGGGCTCGGGCTGTCTCGCGCAACTCGGCGGAATTCTTGAATGTCAGCACGCCGGAGAAGGAGATGTAAAGCCCAAGCTCAACGGCGGTTTCGGCTAGCGCCTTTCCACTCGTGAAACAATGCAACAGGGCTGGGAAGGCCCCCTTCCCCATTTCCTCTTTCAAAATTGCCGCGCAATCGGCGTCGGCGTCGCGCGTGTGGATAACCAGCGGCAACCGGGTCCGCCGGGCGGCGTCGATATGCGTTCTAAAAACCCGCTGCGACACTGCCCGGGGCGCCTTGTCGTAGTGGTAATCGAGCCCGGCTTCGCCAAGCCCGACGCATTTCGGATGATCGGAAAGACTGACGATTTGATCGACGGTCGGCTCTTCTTCTTCATGTGAATGATGAGGATGAGTCCCAACTGTAAAATAAACGTTTTCAAATTCTTCTGAAATAGACTTAATGTTATTGACGCGCGAAAGGTGGGTCGAGATCGTAATCATCCGCCCGACGCCGCGCGCCGAGGCGCGCGCCACAACTGCGGCCTGTTCGGGAGCGAAATCCGGAAAGTCGAGATGGCAATGGGTATCGATCAACATCGGATTTTAGTTCCTTACCGGGCCGGGGGGAAGGCGAGCCAGTCGCCACCGGAGCAAATCATGCTGTTCGACGACCAGACGCCCGCGCCGCCGCCATTATCGACGCGACCATGAATATGGCCGACGGCGCCAAAAGCATGGATTGTGATGGTCACCGACCCGCCCGGCCCCAACTCGCCTGTCGCGGTTCCGGGCAATCCCTCCAGCCGTTCAAGACGGCCCCCCCGGACATGGGCGATGAGTCGCTTGTGCTTCACCGGGCAGAGAAAACTGTGACACCGCGCCTCGATAACCCAGTTCCCATCCTTGTCGTTGGGGGCGGGAGCCGTGGCGGCGCGCGCTGTTTGCGCTCCAACGCCGTCGGACAAGAGCGCGAGGGTCGCAACGCCGAAGAGCGCAGCTAGAGCTGATCTGGCCATTGTATTTTCCGTCCCGTTCCTGCGCTAATTCGCAGAAAGCTCCTCTTCAATATAGCGCGGGAAGACCGGCGCCGGCGTTGGTAGAGGCGCGCCCGGCTGGAGCGCATTCGAGGGCGCGGCGTGGCCGAAGTCGCGCTCGTCGGGTCCCACGCCGAGGAGATCGAGCAATTTCCCGGAAGCCTCCGGGATGAAGGGTTGCAAGGGGATCGCCAGTCTCCGGAGGGTTTCGGCGGTAACATACAGCACGGTCTCCATACGCGCCGGATCGGTTTTCTTTTTCGCCCAGGGCTCCTCGCCGGCGAAATACCGGTTCGCCTCGGCGACAACCCGGAAAATTTCAGCAAGAGCCTGATGGGGCGCGTAGTCCTGCATGGCGGCGCGCGCCGCTTGCAACGCGCCTGCGGCAAGATCGAGGATTTCGAGGTCGGCGTTGAGCAACGCGCCTGGCTTCGGGACAACGCCGCCGCAGTTTTTGGCGATCATGGAAAGCGAACGCTGGGCGAGATTGCCAAGATCATTGGCGAGATCGGCGTTGAGTCTGTTGACAATCGCTTCGTGCGAGTAATTGCCGTCCTGACCGAAGGGAATCTCGCGCAGGAAGAAATAGCGCAACGGATCGACGCCATAGCGCTCGGCCAGTTCCAGCGGATCGACGACATTGCCAACGGACTTCGACATTTTCTCGCCTCGCGAGAACAAAAATCCGTGAACGACGATCTGTCGGGGCAAGGGCGCGCCGGCAGACATCAGAAAAGCCGGCCAGTAGATGGCGTGAAAGCGGGTGATGTCCTTGCCAATGACATGCGCGTCAGCCGGCCAGAAACGCGCCCGCTCGCTGTCCGGATCGGTGAGCCAACCGGTAGCGGTGATGTAATTGGCGAGGGCGTCTACCCAGACATACATCACATGATTTGCCGTTGTCTCGGGGTTGGCGGGGATCGGAATGCCCCAGTCGAAAGTCGTCCGCGACACCGAAAGATCGGAAAGTCCCCGCTTCACAAAGGCGACAATCTCGTTACGGTAATGAGCCGGCGTTATGAAATCGGGGTGTTTCTCGTAAAGCTCAAGCAATTTGCCGGCGTAAGCGGAGAGACGGAAAAACCAGCTTTCCTCCTCCACCCATTCGACCGGCGTGCCAGTGGGCGCGAACCTCTTGCCGTCGCGTTCGGTAAGTTCGCTCTCGTCGTAATAGGCTTCGTCACGAACCGAGTACCATCCGGCGTATTTGGAGAGATAAAGGTCGCCGTTCGCCGCCATTCGCCTCCAGATTTCCAGAACGGTCTCCTTGTGACGCGCTTGCGTGGTGCGCACGATGTCGTCGGCGCGAGCGTTCAGCGCCTCGCCCATGCGGGCGAATTGCGCGGCCGTGCGGTCGGCCAGCGCCTGGGGGGAGATCCCTTCCCTCTCTGCGGTGCGCTGCATCTTCTGGCCATGTTCGTCCATGCCGGTGACGAAGAGCACCTCATGCCCGTCGAGCCGTTTCCAGCGGGCGAAAGCGTCAGTGGCGATCCGCTCGTAGGCGTGACCGATGTGGGGCGCGCCGTTCGCATAGGGAATGGCGGTCGTGATCAGATAAGCGGGGCGTTTCGACATGCATTTGATCTAGCGCGCTTTCGATAACCGGAAAAGCGGCGCGCGACATAAAAGGCCAGTTCTTTTTTAACCTCTTTTCCGGCTTGGCCTTCTCGCCTGCGCCTGGTTGACCTATGGTTCGGGATCGAACCCGGAGCGCGGGCATGAGCGTTAAAGGGGCCTCAGGCAAAACCACCACGCCGGGCGACATCGCCCGCCGCTTCCGTGCGAAAAACGCCACGCGCGGAGATTTCTGGCGCCGGGAGACATTTACACTGCCGCGGATGGAGGCGCGCGCCCGCGCCCGGGAATGGTTCGACCGCTATCCAAAGGCGGCCTATATGACTGAAATCGAATTCTGGCGCGAACTCGATGACGACCGCATCGAATTTACGATCCGACGGCTGCCCAGCGCCGACTGACGACAATTGCCCATCCAATCGCGTCTCTATCCAATCGCGAAGAACCCCAGAGGGCCGGCGGCCAGCAGGCCCCAGGAAACCACGCCAATTACGCCGCAGATGATATTTGCCGTGGCGTTTTCGATTTCGGGTTCATTTTTCATTTCCCGTCTCCCTGTCTGGCGCTCGTCGATAATGAGAGACTAGCTGCGGGCGATTGATGCGACTGTGCGCCTGCGCACATGGCCCTCGCCCTCCCACTCTCCCCTCAAGTGAAAAGGGGGGCGCCGCAGACGAACCGGATGAGAGGGTGGAAATGTGTTAGACACGACCAAACCTCCGGAGGCTGACCGCCAATGTGGCGCGCGATGATCGAAACCGCCCAGCTCTTTCTGGCGCCCTTCGTCGCCTATGCCTTGTTTTATCTGCTGCGATGGCGCTGGCCCTTCGTCGCCGAACTTTGGCGGGGACGTGTCGTCTCCTGGCTTGTCGTGGCCGGGCTTCTCGCCGTCATTGCCGGGGTTGTCGCGCTAGGACAGATGCGGCTGCGACAGGGCCCCTGGACGCCGGCCCATGTCGAGAGTGGCCGCTTGCTGCCAGGTCGATTCGAATGAACGACGCCGCACGCCTGCTCGACGATCCGCGCCTGGCCACCGTCTTCGCCGTGCTGGCGACGACCGGCGCCGAGACGCGGGTTATCGGCGGCGCCGTGCGCGACGCGCTCTGCGGTCTGCCGCCGCACGAAATCGACCTCGCCACCACCGCCCTGCCCGACGCCGTGATGCGCGCCGCCGCCGCCGCCGGCGTCAAGGCGGCGCCGACGGGCATCGAACATGGCACCGTCACGCTCATTGTGGCCGGCGCGCCCTATGAAGTAACGACGCTGCGCGAGGATGTCGAAACCGACGGCCGTTACGCCAAAGTGCGTTTTGGCGGCGATTTTGAACAGGACGCGCGTCGTCGCGACTTCACCGTCAACGCCCTTTCTCTGTCGCCGGACGGACAACTCCACGATTACGTCGGCGGCCTGGAGGATCTCGCCGCGCGTCGTATCCGGTTCATTGGCGACGCCGCGACCCGTATCCGCGAGGATTATCTGCGCGTGCTGCGATTTTTTCGCTTCAACGCTTCGCTTGGCTCAGGAGACTTCGACCGTGAGGGTTTGAGCCAGTCTATCCTTGCGCGCGCACAATTGTCGCGATTGTCGCGCGAGCGGGTCCGCGCCGAACTGCTGAAACTGCTCATCGCCCGGCGGGCGCCTGAAGTCATGCGCGCCATGTCTCAAGCCGGGGTCATCGAGGTCATCCTCGGCATGGGCAATCCGGCGCGACTTGAGCGACTCGCCGAATTTGAGGCGGCGCAGGGTAAAAAGCCCGACGCGATCCTCAGGCTTGCCGCCTTCGCCGTGCTGACAGTGGAGGACGCCGAACGACTGCGCGACCGTCTGAGGCTCTCGAATGACGAAGCGGCGCGACTGGCCGCAGCGGCGCGCGCCATGGAAGCGCTGCAAGGGATCGAGATCCCGCCGCCGGTATCCCATTTGCGAGAAATGCTATTCCTCTGCGGCGCCCGCACCGCCCGAGACGCGCTGGCGCTGGCCTTCGCCGCCAGCGGAGCGACGCCGGCCGATTCGCGCTGGCGCGAGGCCGCCGATTATCTGGAGAACACATCCGCGCCGGTTTTTCCACTTAAGGGAAAAGATCTGATTGCGCGCGGTCTGACGCCGGGAAAGAACCTGGGCGCGACCCTGAACGCTCTCCAAAAGGCCTGGATACGCGCCGGTTTCCCGCGCGACCCTGCGGTTTTGCAGGCCCTCGTCGATGGCGCGACGGGCCCGGGCGACGAACGCTTCGACCCTTGAGCGCCCGGCGCCTTCACAAGCGCGTCATACTGCCTATAAATTGTATCGACGTCGCAGGAGGCCTACATGGACTTCTCGGTCCGTGGAGCCCTTCTCGAATAAAAAGAGAGGCAGGCAGCGTGACCATTCACTTTCGCCAGACCGTTTCGCCCCAGTCCTGTCCCGCGCTCGTCCTAAACGCTGACTATCGCCCTCTGAGCTATTACCCCCTGTCATTGTGGGGCTGGCAGGATGCAATCAAGGCTGTGGTGCTTGATCGGGTCCATATCGTTTCTGAATACGATCGCACCGTCAAAAGCCCGAGCTTCGAAATTCGCCTGCCCTCGGTCGTCTGCCTGAAGGAATATGTGCGCCCGGTGCGGCACCCCGCGTTTACGCGCTTCAACGTTTTCCTGCGCGATCGTTTCACATGTCAGTATTGCGGGGCGCATGACGAGTTGACCTTCGATCATGTCGTGCCGCGCTCCAAAGGCGGCGCGACGACCTGGGACAATGTCGTCGCCGCCTGCTCGCCCTGCAATCTGCGCAAGGGCGACCGCCTGCCTCATGAGGCGCATATGACGCCGTCGCAGAAGCCTTTTCAGCCGAGCGTGACCGATCTGCATCGCAACGGCAGAATGTTCCCGCCCAATTACCTTCATGATAGCTGGATGGACTATCTGTATTGGGATACGGTGCTCGATCCCTGACGTCCCGTCTCCGGAGAAGTGATGCTGCGCCGTCTGCTGGTGATGGTCTTTGCCCTGCTGACGGCCTCATGCTCGGGCGTATTTGCGCTTGCGCTCCTCGTTCTGTTCGATCCAACGACACGCGAAACGGGGTTCTTCGTTGCGATGAGCGGGATTTTTCACATCCTCGACGCAGCGATGAAAAATGGCGACCCTGCGAACCTCATCGAGGGGTTCTTCGCCGGGATTCGCGCCATCGCCATCGCCGTCTGCGTCGCCCCCCTGGTGTTCGTCGCCGTTATCGGCGCGGCGATGGGGCTGCGCGAGGTCGCCTGGTATTCTGGCGTCAGCGGCGTGCTCGCCGGAGCCTCGCCCTGGATTGCGCGCGCTGCGCTGGGACTGGATCAGGCGCGCGAAGCGAGCCCCGTCGAGACGCGGATTGCGCTGCTATTTTTCCTGACCGGCGCTTTTACCGGCGCGCTCTATTGGTCTATCGCCGTTCCGAAAGGGCGGGCGAACAGCAATTAATATTTTTTCCGCATCCCGCGCCCCTCGCCGCTATGCAGCCAGTAGGCGTAAACGAGACCGGCGAGAAATACCCCGGCCAGCAAGGCGGGCGTGAAAAACGTCAGCTTGCTTCCGACGACAAAAGCGAAACGGGTCGTGCGCCGCGCGCCCGAGGGCTCTGACACCGTAAGGAAGGCGGCGTAGCGTCCGCTTTCGGCGAAGTCATGATCGATGACGACGGCGCCGCCGGAATATACGCGCGCCGGCACGAGGGCGACCGTCGAGGCGGCGAGATCGTCGTTTTCGTCAAGCGGTCCCGCCGCTTCGCGCACGACCCGCGCCTCAACTGGCAGCTCCCGCAGGCGCTCGGCGATCAGGTCGACTGTGAGGATGATGCGACCGGGCGCCGGAAAATCGTCGCAGAAACGATCGCGCGAGCGATCCGGCATGTAGGCGACGACGGAAATGAGATCGGGACCGATGGAGAGTTCGCATTGGTCGCGAATAGTAGAACTTTTATCCATGCTGATCGCATGGGCGTCAGCGCCAAGGGCGAGCAGGGCGATGAAAACTGAAGCGAGGGCGAGCATGCGGCGCCTTGTGAACCAACTGTGCAGATGCATCGCCGCTCTCCCTGTCCAGAACGCCTTCAGCGTCGCATGATCCGGAGCCATCGGGAATCCCCTGTTTTTCGGGCGATATCAAGGGGGGAATATTGACGCTCCAGATGGAACATGTTCTTAACCTTTTATGGCCGATTATTACTCATTAATTTCGCGGGCAGTCTCGGCGCTTCCGCTCTCCTCCATCGAGGCCCGCGAGGCGCTCTACGCCCGCGCGCGCACGGCGCTCGTCACTCAGCTCAAGAATATTCAACCTCCGGTCGGCGAAGCAGATATTCGCGCAGAAAGTCGAGCGCTGGAAGAGGCAATCGCCCGCATTGAACTCGAGATCGCGGCGAAGGCCTCAGCGTCCGTTTCAACAACCGACTCAAGCACAATTCAGGCGCCACAGCCGCCGGTGGCGGCCGGCGTCGGCAAAGCGGCCCCCGCCCCCTCGGCAGCTCTGGCTCGATTGCGCGAACGCGCCGCCCAAGCCAAGGGAGCGCCCAAAAACGCCGGGTCTGACGTCGCGGAAACGCCCGCCGCCGCGCCCCCGGCCCGGAACACGGGCGCTGGTTCAAGTTTCCGGCAAACTCTTGAGAACGTTGAAACGCGACAGGCGTCGCCTGCCACAGCAGCCTCCCCCGCCGCCCGGGAAACCCTGCGCCCGGCGGCCCCCCTGCCCCTGCCGCCCCGGCCACAGAGGCGTCGCGGACAAATCCTGGCGGTAATGGGCGTGCTCATCGCCCTGCTGGGAACGCTTGGCCTGCTCGCCTGGCAGTTTCACGAGCGTCCCGATGAGCAGGCCGCTCTGAAGTCGTCTGGCGGAGAAACCTCGACAGATGTAAGCGGAAAGTTCGGAGATCGACTGGATTCTGCGGACGCCGACAAAAACGCCCGCCTGCCGGTCGCCCAAAAGGCCGAGATGTGGGTCGCCGCACTCAATGAGCCTGAAAAAGTCGAGCGCATTTACGCCGCCAACGTCGTCTGGCGTCTGGAGAATGTCGGCGGCGGCCCCGGGGAGACCGTGGGGTCGGCGATACGCGGCGATGTCGATATTCCCGACGCGAAGCTGAAAGCCACGCTCGTGTTCCGCAAGAACACCGATCCGACGCTCTCCGCCTCGCATACAATCAATATTTCCTTCAAACCCGAATCTGGCAGTCCGGTCGGGGGGGTTAAAGCAATCGGCCCGATCCAGATGCGGCGCGCCGACGCGCAGTCGGGCGAAAAACTTGTCGGCATTCCGGTGCCGATCAGCACGAATTACTTCCTCATCGGACTGATGCGCGGCGATCCCGAGAAACGCAACATTCAGGTTTTGCGTTCCCTCTCGGTTATCGACCTGCCCTTGCAGTTAGCCGACGGTCGTCTCGCCACCATCAATCTGCTGAAGGGCCCAACCGGCGATCGTATCTTCGCCGAAGGCGTCGATAACTGGGCGACGATTGATCAGGCGACGAACGCCAGACGGTAGACATAAGAATTTTTGTCTTTTCGACTGACCCAATCTCCCTCGGGCGGCCTGTCCCCCTGATCAGCGATCGCCACGGCCCAGGGACGCCCCATTAAACAATCCGCGTCCGCGTCCCAGACCACCCAGCCAAAATCAGGGTGACGCAGCATCCAGATATTCTTGTCGGCGCGGCGATAGCGTCGCATTCCGTTGTCATCGTTTGCCCGCACGAAAGTATAAACGGCGCCGTCACAATGACGGCGCATCTCGATCCGCTCGCTTAATGGCGTTTTATCAAGGCTCATTCCGGCGTCTCACATCACAAGAGTCAGTCGTTTCGCGGCGCGTGTCACGCCAGTGTAGAGCCAGCGCGCACGATATTCGCGAAAGGCGAAGGACTCATCGAACAGGGTCACATGATCCCATTGCGAGCCCTGCGCCTTGTGAACGGTCAGGGCGTAACCGAAATCGAATTCGTCCGAGTCCTTACGCAAAGCGTAAGGTATCTCGCCTTCGCCGCCATCAAAAAATTGCGGGATCACGGCGACACGCTGAAATTTTCCGGCCTCGCCCTCCTCCTGCGTCACCAGCATCCGCACCTTGCCGCGTCGCAAGGATCCCGCGCTTTTCACCGTAAACAGGGCGCCATTCAACAGACCTTTCTTGCGATTGTTGCGCAGGCAGACCAGCTTCTCGCCCGATTGCGGCAAAGCGCCCGAGAAGCCACGCAATTGTCGTAGCCGGCCATTATAGGCGCGGCGGGTTTTGTTCATGCCGACAAGAACCTGATCGGCGCCGGTGACAAAATCGGGTTTGAGTTCGTCACGCGAAATAATTCGGGTGTCGCCAAAGGTTCCATGAGAAAGCGGCCGTCCTTCGCGCACCATCATCGAGAGGCGGATGATCGGATTATCCGCCGCCTGGCGATGCACCTGCGTCAGCATGACATCGGGTTCGGCTTCGGTGAAAAACCCGCCGCCCTTGACCGGCGGCAATTGCGCCGGATCGCCCAACACCAGCACTTTCGTGCCGAAGGACAGGAGATCGCGACCAAGCTCCTCGTCCACCATCGAACATTCATCAACGATAATTAGCTTCGCATGGGCGGCGTCGCTCTCTTCATTGAGCACAAACGACGGCTCTTCGGTTTCCGTGTCGGTAGCGCGATAGATCAAGCTATGCAGGGTGCGGGCGTCGCGGCAGCCTTTCGAGCGCATGACCAGCGCCGCCTTGCCGGTGAAAGCGGCGAAAGCGACATCGCCATCGACATTTTCGGCAAGGTGACGGGCCAGGGTCGATTTGCCGGCGCCCGCGAAGCCAAAGAGACGAAAGACCTGCGGCCCGCTCCCGGTCTTGAGCCAACGGGCGACGGCGGTAAGCGCCTGATCCTGTTCCGGGGTCCATTCGGGCATGAGTTCCGGGCAAGCTGGTGAGTCGGAAACCAGGACGATGCCGGAGGCGGCGACCGTCGACAAGAGTCCCCCGCCCGAATGTTTCAGACCGCCGCCGTATGACGCGCCGGGGCTTTGGCCAGATAGGCGTCGAAGGCGGCGGCGGCGAGCCGCAAAAACGGCTGTCCGCGCGTCGTTACCGTCACGCGCCGTTCGGATAATTCGACAACGCCTTCTGCGGCCAGATCGGCCAACGCCGCCTGCGCTGAGTCGAAGGCGTCTATCGCATAGCCATGGTCGAGCGCCAGCGCTCCGTAATCAACGGTGAAATCGCACATCAATCTTTCGATGATCTCGCCGCGGGCGCGGTCCTCCTGTGAAAACAACAGTCCACGCGTGACCGGAAACAGGTCGGCCTCGATCGCCCGTCGCCAGCCGGCGAGGTCGGTGGCGTTGCCGACAAATCCTTGCGGCAAACGTCCGATGGACGACACGCCAAAAGGCAGCAGGGCGTCCGCCTGATCAATGGTGTAGCCCTGAAAATTGCGCCGCATACGACCATTTCGCGCCGCAATCGCCAGCGGATCGTCGGGTTGGGCGAAGTGGTCGAGGCCGATAGCGACGAACCCCTCCTCCTCCAGAGCCGACCGCACTGCCGCAGCCTGCGTCAATCGCTCGGCGGCGCCGGGCAAATCAGCGGCGTCGATCAGCTTCTGATGGATTTTGAACCATGGCACATGAGCGTAGCCGAAAACCGCGAGCCGCCAGGGCGAGAGGCTGGCGGCCAGTTTCGCCGTTCGGACGACATCGGCGACGCTTTGCCTGGGCAAGCCATACATCAGATCGAGGTTGATGGCCGAAACGCCGACGGCTTTCAGCATCTTGACGGCGCGCGCGACGGTCTCGAAAGGCTGTACGCGTCCGGAGGCCAGCTGCACATGCTCATTGAAGTCCTGAACGCCCAGCGAGGCGCGATTGACGCCCGCCTGCGGCAGCATTTCGACAAATTCGGGGGTCAGCAGGCGGGGATCGAGTTCGATCGAATGTTCAATGTTTCGCGACAGCGTGAACAGTTCGCCTGCCCGTTCGGCGATTTCCGCGAAACGCGCCGGTCCGAGAATGCCCGGCGTGCCGCCGCCCCAGTGAATGCTCTCGACCCGACGCGCGGGCGTCGCTGCGACGGTCAGCTCCACTTCACGCAGCAACGTCTCCTTGTAGGCGGTGAGCGGCGCATCCTGCTGCAAAGCCTTGGTGTGGCAGCCACAATAGGCGCAAATCTCCCTGCAGAAAGGAACGTGGAAATAAAGAGAGAGGGAGGCGTCGGGCGACAGTGCGGCGAGCCAGTCTCGCATCTGCGCGTCGCCGATGTCCTTCGAAAAATGCGGCGCCGTCGGATAGCTCGTGTATCGAGGCGCCATACGCTCCGCGAGAACAAGCGATGCCGGATCCATCATTCTACCTTCCCCAGTGCATCTCGAAGTTCAAGCATAAACGGCACCGGGTCGGGCGCAACATCGACGGGCGCTTCATTTCAGCGCGGTCAACGTGAGCGAACAGAGATTATCGACCATCTGGGGTTTGCGTGCCGATCCATTTCGCATTGACCTGTTCGAAGTGAGCGGCGGGATCGTAGTAGGCGACGCCCAGCTCCAGCTGACGCGCCGATAATCTGCCAATAGCTCCCAGCGCTGCAAAAGAAGCGACGACGCGATCGCGCTGGGCGCTCACCAGCGCGACCCGCGCATTCAGCAAGGCTTGCTGGGCGTTGAGCACATCGAGCGTCGTCCGTTGACCGACCCGCGCCTCGGCGCGCGTGCCGGCCAGCGCCGTCTCCGCCGCCCTCACCGCCGCCTGGCTGGAGATGATCGAGGCGCGCGCCGTTTCGAGCAGTCCATAACTTGAGACCACGCTGGCGCGCACGCTGTCGCGTTGCAGATCGGCGTTGAGACGGGCCTGTCCCAATTGCTCCTTGGCCTGACGGATCGAAGCGTATTCCGATCCGCCCTGATAGAGCGGCACATTGAGTTGTCCGCTGGCTCCGGCAAAGAAACCACGCGAGCCGGGCAAGCCGTTGAAGTTATCGTATTGGTTGGAGACCTGCGCGTTCACGGAGAGGCTGGGCGACAAGGCTGCCTCGGCGACCTTGACCGCCATTTCGGCGGCGTCGACCTGATGCAGGGCGGCGATGACGCCGGGGTGTTCGACCAGCGCCACCTCGATCGCGGCCTCAAGCGATTTCGGCAGATGTTGTTCGACCGCCCGCGCCGGTTCGAGATGCGTCGGATCGACGCCGATGATTTGGCGATAATTTGCAATGCTATTCTTGAGTTGGGCCTGGGCCGCATAAAATTCGGTTCGGGCCTGCGCCAGCGACGCCTCCGCCTGAGCGATGTCGGTGCGGGTGACTTCTCCGACGTTGAAACGATCCTGCGTCAGTTTGAGCTGTTGTTCGAGAACGGCGATGTTGTTCTTGCGCAGGGAGAGCACCGCCGTCTCGCGCAAGACGTTCATATAGGCGGCGGCGCCATTTTGAAGGATCGCCTGTTCGGTCAAACGCATGTTGGCGCGCGCTGCGAACACGCCGGACTCCGCCTTGCGGACATTATGCTCTGTGGCGCCGCCGTCAAAAATCGTCTGCGACATGTTCAGCGTCGCGCCGCGCGGCGTGCCGGTGTAGCTGTCGGAGAAATTCGTTACGCGACCAAGCGCGTCGCCGGCGCCAAAGGGAATTCGAACGCTGCCATAGAGGGGACCGGCGTTGGCGACAATGTTGGCTTTTGGCCGCATTCCCGAACGCGCCTTTGGCGTATCCTCATCGCGGGCGCGAACATTTGCGCGGCTCTGGTTCAGATCAGGGTTGCCATCATAGGCCCGCGACAGGGCCGTCAACAAATTTTCCGCGCGCGCGGGCCCGGTGACGAGGGTAGAGGAGTTAAGGATTAACAGAAGAATGGCCAACGCGCGCTGCGCCGCGCGAGCAAACATCGCCACGTTTTCTGTTTCCGCCCGCCCTGCCGGTCGACTCACCCAGGCCCTCCTAGCCTAACCGTCGGATTGGCGTTCGACGGCTGCTCGATCTGACATGCCATTACAGGCGCGATTCCGGCGAAAAGGCGGCCCGAAGCCGCCTTTCAGGAGTTTCTGAAACCATTTTGGGGAGGGATCGTCGATCGTTCCATCGACAATTCTCAAAAGGCGAAGGTTTGCGCTTTCTCAAAACCTTCCAGAACCGGCGCGCCAGCGCTCAACAGCGGGCGATCGCCGGCAGCCTTGCCATCGACGCGCTCGAAACGCACCAATTGGCGCCCAGCCCCGGACTCTGGCGTCACAATGGCCAATAAACGACCATCGGGCTTGAGCTGGTCGAGCAGCGATTCAAGACCGGAATCCGCAGCCCCTTCAACCAGTATGATATCGAATGGCGCATGATGCGGCGCGCCTCTGGACAAGGGGCCGGTCTCGACCTTCGCATTTGCGATCCCCAGGGCGCAAAGACCCGCGACGGCGCGACGAGCGAGTTCAGGATCGTTATCCAGCACAATCACTTCGTCGAGCAAGCCGGCGAGCAGCGCCGCGGAATAACCCGCCCCGCCGATCACCAACGCCTTTTCGCCGGGACGCGGCGCGCAGCCCTGTAACATGCGAGCCAACACCAGCGGCGGCAGCAAGGTTCTGGCGCGATCGGAGACGCCGCGGATCGTTACGGCGAGGTCGGAATAGGCAAGATTAGCCTGATTTTCAGGCAAAAAAAGCTCTCGTGGCGTCGCAAGAAACTGATCCAGCAGGGGCGCATCGGTGATGTCGAAAGGCCGAAGCTGCCGATCCACCATCGTGCGCCGCCGTTCGGCCATCGCCGCCGCCTCATCCGTCTCGCGCCGCGCCGGCGCCACCGCTGCTTCGGACATTCTGTCTCCGGCGTTGCGCCGGCCTTCTCTGGGGAATGCGTCGATCACCGCGTCGACGGCCGCTTTATAGGTTCCCCTCGGGGCCCTGTCCATCGCAGCCAGCTGACCAAGCTGCGCACAAGCGAGGTCATTCGCCAATCACCGGGGCGCCGGCTTCGCCGCGCGACCGCATCTGAGCCAGGGAGGTGCTGTCAAGAACCTTCGCGATGGCGTCGCGCGCCTCAAGCATGACAACGCGCACCGCGCAATGGACTTCGTCCGGACAGTCGTCGCATCGTCGATAGATGCTGCGGCTGGCGCATTGCACCGGAGCCAGGGGTCCATCAAGGGTGCGGACAATGTTTCCGACGCTGATCTCCGCCGGCGGACGGGCAAGCATATAGCCGCCCCCCTTGCCTTTTTTGGAATGCACGAAACCGGCGTTGCGCAATTCGCCGAGAATGGCGTCGAGAAATTTCTTTGGTATCTGATTGGCCTCAGCGATGTCGGCGACCAAAGCCGTCTCGCCAGCAGGTGTCCCGGCGAGATAACACATTGCTTTTAGGCCATATTTGGCTTTTTTGGTCAGCATGCTCAATCAGTGTCAGAGGCCATTGCCGGTGTCTAGCAACATCAAGGCCGGACTCCGGAGAAAAATTTTCTGAACAACTTCATAAATCAGATTTAGCCCTGTTTATCCAGTTCCCTTCGTGGGGCCGGCTGCAGAGGCGTCGGAACCCTGAAGTTTTTGAGGAAATCGACTATGGGACAGAGATCCCTTTGCAAGTTGACCATTTTGCTAGAGTAGATAATATTTTCTATTGAACGGGTTTTTTATCCTGTTTTTAGAATTTTATTTCGTTGCTGGCCGATAAACGCCGGCACGACGTGGGAGTGGGGGAACTCTATGGCCACGATTCTCGCGGTGGCGCAGGCGATCAATCCGCTCTATGCGGCTTCCGGTTTTTTTGTCGGAGGCCTGGTCGGTTTCACCGGCGTAGGCGGCGGCTCGTTAATGACCCCGATTTTAATGCTGGTGTTTGGCGTCGCGCCCGCCACAGCCGTCGGCACGGATCTGTTATATGCGGCGATCACAAAGACCAACGGCACGCTGGTGCATGCGCTGAATGGAACCATAGACTGGAAAATCACTCGCCGCCTGGCCTGTGGCAGCGTGCCGGCGACGCTGGCCACCCTGGTGACTCTCTCCTGGCTCGGCAAAACCAGCAATCACGCCGCCAGCGGCTTGATCACCACGACGCTTGGCTTCGCGCTGCTGCTCACCGCTGCGGCGATCCTGTTTCGGCGTTGGTTGCTAGATCATATCGCCCGACATACCGAACGCATGAGCGATAGGCGAATCGGCGCACTGACGATTGTTCTCGGCGCCTTCATCGGCGTGCTGGTGTCCATCTCCTCGGTTGGGGCCGGCGCCATCGGGATGACGGTGTTGATGGCGCTCTATTCTCACACCCGAACCGTGCGTCTGGTCGGTTCGGATATCGCTCACGCCGTGCCGCTAACCTTTGTCGCCGGAATCGGCCATTGGATGATGGGCGGAGTCGACTGGCTGTTGCTGGCGTCGCTGCTGATCGGCTCCATTCCGGGAATCGCCATCGGCAGCCATCTCGCCGCGCGCGTGCCGGATCGTTACCTGCGTCCGGCGCTGGCGACAATGATGGCTGTCGTCGGCGCAAAACTCTCGCTATAACTGGCGGAGGCCAGCAGCGAGGGAATCATGACAAACGACACGTCCTTTTCTGCGCCCGTGAAGCCGGGCCGCGGACGTATTTATAATTCGATCACGCAAACCATCGGCGACACGCCGATTGTGCGGCTCGACAGGCTGGCGCGCGAAAAGGGCGTTGCGGGAAATCTTCTCGCCAAACTCGAGTTCTTCAATCCCATCGCCAGCGTCAAAGATCGTATCGGCGTCAACATGATCGAGGCGCTGGAGAAAAGCGGTAAGATCAGCCCCGGCAAAACCGTCCTCATCGAGCCGACATCCGGCAACACAGGCATCGCGCTCGCTTTTGTCGCCGCCGCGCGCGGGTATCGGCTGATCCTTGTCATGCCCGAGTCGATGTCGATGGAACGGCGCAAGATGCTGGCGCTGCTTGGCGCCGAACTGGTGCTGACGCCGGCGGCGCAAGGCATGAAGGGCGCCCTGGCGAAAGCCGCGGAGATCGCCGCCGAAACGCCCGGGGCGGTTATCCCTCAACAATTCGAGAATCCTGCAAATCCAGCAATTCACAGCCTGACGACCGCAGAGGAAATCTGGAACGATACGAATGGCGCGATTGATTATTTCGTATCCGGCGTCGGCACCGGCGGCACCATCACCGGCGTCGGTCAGGTGTTGAAACAGCGCAAGCCCGACGTGCGTGTCGTCGCCATCGAGCCTGAAGACTCTGCGGTTTTATCAGGTCGCCCACCGGGACCTCATAAAATTCAGGGGATCGGAGCCGGTTTCGTGCCGCCGATTCTGGATCGGGGCGTGATCGATGAAATCATCACCATCGGCAACCAGACCGCCATCGACGCCTCGCGTCTGCTGGCGCGGATCGAGGGCGTGCCCGGCGGCATTTCTTCAGGCGCTGCTGTCGCCGCCGCTCTGGAAATCGCCGCTCGCCCCGAAGCCGCCGGCAAGAATATCGTGCTAATTATACCCTCCTTCGCCGAGCGATATCTCTCGACGGCCCTTTTCGAAGGACTTTAGATAG
>CAIQCB010000023.1 GCA_903870245.1 uncultured Methylocystaceae bacterium | reverse complement strand
TTTGGGCGGAAATTTTCGCTGAGAATTGACCCATGTTTTGACCTCGACCCCGTCTGTCATGGCGGGGAGCGCTGGAGTGATCAACATGGACCTTTTGGGCATTATCAGACGTTGGGCGTTACGCGATCATCTCCCGATACGAGAGATTTCCCGTCGAACGAAACTTTCTCGCAACACGATCCGAAAATATTTGCGCGGCAACATTGTTGAGCCGAAATTCAGGACGCGTGCGCGTCCCGGCAAGCTTGCGGCCTTTACCGATCAATTGGCACGAATGCTCAAAGTTGAGGCGGGCAAGCCTCGCAAGCAAAAGAGGACGCTGAAACAACTTCATACAGATCTTGTTGCTCTTGGCTTTACGGGCTCGTACGGCCGCGTCGCGGCTTTTGCACGCCGCTGGAAGGCGGAACAACGACGCGAGCAGCACGCCAGCGGACGCGGGACGTTTGTTCCGCTGGCCTTTGAGCCCGGCGAGGCGTTTCAGTTCGACTGGAGTGAAGATTGGGCCTTTATTGGCGACGAACGAGTGAAGCTGCAGGTCGCGCACATCAAGCTGTCGCATAGCCGGGCTTTTGTTCTGCGAGCCTACCTTCTTCAAACGCATGAAATGCTGTTTGACGCCCATTACCACGCGTTCCGGATTCTGAGCGGCGTGCCCCGACGCGGGATCTAAGACAATATGCGCACGGCCGTCGATCGTGTCGGCGCCAGGAAGCAGAGGCAGATTAACGCGCGCTTTGCGGCGATGGTCAGTCATTATTTGTTCGACACGGATTTTTGCAATCCGTCGTCGGGATGGGAGAAGGGCAAGGAGGAAAAGAACGTGCGGGACGCCCGCCATCGGCTCTGGCAAGTCACGCCCCGTTTTCCCACTCTTGAAGCCTTGAACGATTGGCTTGAACGTCGCTGTCGGGAACTCTGGCGCGAGATTCCCCATGGAGGCCAGCCAGGCTCGATTTTTGATGTCTGGCAAAGCGAAAAAGCGTCGCTTATGCCGTTGCCGCCGGCTTTTGACGGCTTTGTGGACTACGGCAAGCGCGTCTCGCCGACCTGTCTTGTTCACCTTGACCGCAACCGTTACAGCGTGCCGGCTTCCTTCGCCAACCGGCCGGTCAGCTTGCGTGTTTATCCTGATCGCATCGTCGTTGTCGCCGAAGGTCAAATCGTCTGCGAACATCAGCGCGTCATCAATCGCTCTCACAGCCATGGGCGGACAATTTATGACTGGCGTCATTATCTGGCTGTTCTCCAGCGCAAACCCGGAACTTTACGCAATGGTGCGCCTTTTGCTGAACTGCCGGACGCCTTCAGGCAGTTACAACGCCATCTTCTCGACCGTCGAGCTGGTCAATGCTCTCGAACAGGAGAAAAAAAACGGAAAGGCTGTACAACTGGCCGAGCGACTTGTGCGCTACGATCTCGTTATCCTCAATGAGCTGGGCTACCTCCCGTTCAGCGCTTCAGGCGGCGCCTTGCTCTTTCACCTGCTGAGCAAACTCTACGAACGCGCCAGCGTCGTGATCACTACAAACTTGAGCTTCAGCGAATGGGCCGGGATTTTTGGCGACGCCAAAATGACGACGGCGCTCCTCGACCGCCTCACCCATCATTGCCACATCGTCGAAACCGGCAATGACAGCTTCCGGTTCAAGGCAAGCGCGGCGGTAACAAAAGGAAGGAAAGAAAAAACTTGACCTGGACCTCAAACTGACATTCAGAACATAAATCAACCCGGGTCAAATCTCAGTGAAAATTAACAGTCCGACATATTGAACCATTGCTGCAGGAAGTAGATACTGAGCATCCACTCAACACCAACCGGCGGGCAGACTCTTTGGCCCGAGGGATAATTGGGCTCAATCAGGCGGCAAAGCTATCGCCTTAGGAGGACAACATCCATCTCGCTCAGCAAGAGCATATGCTTCGTTAGCTAATGGTGGTCCTGAAAGCCAAAGCTGATAAATTTCATTTGGCGCATGGCGACCTTGCTGACATGCTGAGTTAAATCAAATACGAATTCCCGGGAATAGGGAATTAAATTAGAGACCACATAAATTTGTCCGAATAATTTAATTTCAATGATACTTGATTACACCATTTTTAATTGAGATTAATGTTATATGGTTTGCTTGCATCTTTACTGACACTTCATTTTCTCCACAAACTGCTTTTACCGGAGGTGATGCGGCTTCCACTTGCCATGGGTTTACAGCCATTATTAAGCATTCATTTTTGGACTTTTCTATCTTACGAATAATCGGTTCCTTTGTATTCCAAAGCTGGCTTGCATTCTTGTCTATAATCAAGCTGCCATCTGTTATTATAGAGGATAATGGTTCCAGCCTTTTGAGTGATTTAACAAATAATTTCAGGTTGGCGTATGGATGCTCTCCAGCTTGCTTAATTTGTGGCTCCCACCCATACAGAGCTATTCCCTGGGCTCCTGAGAAAAAAGGCAAAATTGCCATAGCCTCTACAAGTTCTGGCCTCACTTCCTGATTGGCGAGGAGAGAGTTTCCAGTATGATAACGGAGCCATTCATAAGCATAAACCGGTTTATTTCCGTATTTTCTTGTGCTCAAGTAATTATTCTCGATATTTGCCATCAAATAGTAATATGAGTCCGGCGTGTCATAAAAATAATACACGCTAGAGGTATAAAAATCGACATAAGGATCAATATGTTTCCATAAATTGATATCATATTCATGAGCGCCATCAATTTCTAAAATACTTTTTCCTACTATTCCCCAATAATCTCTACGGAATGGCTGCACTCCATAGAGACCAACTTTTGTTTTTGGATATTTTTGCTTTGTCCAAATGAGTGGAAGGGAAAACCATTGCGCCATTTCCTTAAAATAGACGTCTTGAAATGATCCAGGATTTTTATACATCTCTAAATTATTACTTTTAATTTCTGCCCTGGCTTTATTTGGGTCCCCCTGAAAATTAACTTCAATGTCATTGACATAAATATCATCTGGCTTGAGGTTACTTATATTTCTTTTTATGGTCTGCTCGAAAAAAGGCGGCTTGGTCCATGGATCCGAGTAATTATTTGGCATCCACCTAGTAATATTTTCTCTTTGCTCGCCGGGATAATCTGCGTAGGTATTGAGTAAAGCTACACCATGAAAACCATGAGCTTTTGCTATTTCACTATTCGCGCCATTTGAACCGTCCATTACATTCCAATAGATATGTATTTTACCGAGTGATAATTTTGGGATATTTTTCCATGAAAGATTTTGGGCGACTGATGGGCCTGTCGCGATGATTGATATCAAAGTGAGTGATTTTATTATTAAACTTCTACATTGAGTTAATTTCATTTTACGCATCCAATGAAATGAGCGATCAGCCTCCAGGTGGCGGCTTTTATCCAAACATGTTTGCTCCCAATCGAGGCTTTCTGCAAGTCTATGCTCTCCGCCAGTCTGGCTATAGAGATGCTATTCGAGCAAGACCGCTTCGTTTGATAGAAAATTTCATATATTTTAGCAGATTCATCATTCCCCCTACATTGATTCCCTGATAGGCAACAACGGGTGAAGTTTGGATATATAGCAGAAAAAGACCTTGTTATCGGCGCGAAGCGGTCACCTTGGTTGAGCATGAAGCCTTTATGAATGAAGCCATTAACTCGCCAGCGAACGTGGTAATTTATTTCCCTGGTCCCGGAGCCCGGCGAAGCGTTTAAATGCCACTAAAGTAAAGACTGGCCTTTATGCAATAAACCGGTCAATTTCAGGTCGCGCGCGTCAAGCTTTCGCATTTTTCTGCCTTCTCCACAGTGCCGCGTTCTTCACACGCTGGATAATTATGATCGCCACATATCCTCGCTTAAACGAGTGGGCTGGAGTTTTGGAGTGACGCCAAAATCATGACGACGCTTCTCGAACGCCCCGCCCATGTTGTAATTTCATCACAACCTTCGACGAAGGCTTCCGGTTTAAAGCTGTGCGGCGGTATTAAATGAAAGGAAAGGAAACAAAAATAATAACAATGACCTTGATCCGACGGTCGCAACATAAATCAACCCTGATCATTACTTCATCAAAATCCTGGGTCTGTCTCAGTGAAAATTAAGAGCATTTCGCCAAATCTGCTTCAGAACCCCTTTGCGACGTCGATCTGGGGTTTCCGGTTAGATGCTTATTGACTTTCTTTTTGTTTCGCCGGACTTGGGGACTTCAGCCATATCTCAGAATCCAGGCGGCCGCCTTGGTGCTGGAGTAAAAACACATTTGCTTTCGAGCGAGCGAGATCGGAGGGACATTCTTGCCAATGTTCACATAAAATTTACGAAAAGGGCGATGCTTGTGTGCTCCTTTTCACGTGGTTACATGGTAGGCGCGCTAGTTATCGATCGCGGTCAGGCGCGGTGATACGGATGGCCGGAGAGAATGGTCATTGCTCGGTAAATCTGCTCGACGACCAACACACGAACCAGTTGGTGGGGCAAAGTCATTGCTCCGAAAGAGAAGATGGCGGCTGCACGGTCCCGCACAAGTGGGTCGAGGCCCTCCGGGCCTCCGACCAAAAACCACAGTGATCGACGCCCGGCGTCTCGCTCGCGACCAATGAAATTTGCAAAGGCCATGCTGTCAGCAGCCTTTCCACGCTCGTCAAAAACGACCAGCGCCGCCTCCTCGGGAACCAAAGCCAGCAACTCCTGAGCCTCCCGGACCATGCGCCCGACGGGTGTTTTCGCTTTGCCTTCGTCGATTTCCCTGAGATCGAGGCCTTCGAGGCCAATCCTTCGCAGCGCGGCAATCCGTTCGGCGTAACGCCCGTAAAGCTCGCGTTCTGGACCGGTCTTCAATCGCCCGACACAAATCAGTCCCAGTCTCATTCCCAGTCGGCGTTCAGACCAGCTTTATCTCCACTGGCCGATCACCGCCCCACATTTTCTCGAGATTATAGAACTGACGCACTTCGGGACGGAACACATGGACGATGACGTCGCTGGCGTCGATCAGCACCCAATCGCATTGCGGCAGTCCCTCGACCCGGGGCGACGCCAAGCCCGCAGACTTGCAGGCTTTAATCACCTTGTCTGCAATAGCGCCGACATGAGTTGTCGACCTTCCTGTCGCAATTATCATTTGATCCGCTAGGGCTGTTTTGCCGCGCAGGTCGATCTTGATTACATCCTCCGCCTTCGCATCGTCGAGGCTCGCGAGAATAGCGAGAAAGGTTGCTTCACCGGACGGCCCAAAAGGACCGATGTCAGACTGTGGAGACGACGTCGTCCCCGGAAGAACACCTTTAGACAGCGTTTTATTCCTCCAGCTGAGCGGTCGGGAAGCGCAAGGCGCAATGACCGCGAGGAAAGGATGGGGTGAATCGCCGCCAAATGCAACAAAATTGGGTCAGTCTTCGCTCAGGAATAAAATCGCCGAGTTGGCCGGGCTAATCGGATGGCCATGACCTGTCGGATGGCCGAGGTAGCCCCCGTAGCCCGGGGACGTTGGTCTATCGCCCTATCGAAAGTAGGGGTTACGGCACCAAAACCATCGCTCCAGAGGTGCGACGCGATTCGAGCGCCTCATGCACCAACCGGGCCTCCGAGAGTGGGAACGACTGAGGCTCCTCTATGACGACATGACCGCGCTTGATCGCCCGAAACAGGTCTTCGGCCATGTTCTCGTAATCTTTTCGTCGGGCAATATAGCTGAAAAGCGAAGGGCGCGTGACGTAAAGTGACCCCTTTAAGGTCAGCAGGCCGAGATCGAAAGCCTCGATCGGGCCCGATGCGGAGCCGAAGCTGACGAACATGCCCATGGGCCGGAGGCAATCAAGAGAAGCCGGAAAGGTTGCCCGGCCAACGCCGTCGTAAACAACATCGCAGAGCTTGCCGTGGGTGATGTCGCGTACGCGATCGACGAAGTTTTCCTCGCTGTAGAGGATGATGTCGCGCGCGCCCGCCTTTCTGGCGATCTCGATCTTCTCCTTCGAGCCGACTGTCGCGATCACTTTGGCGCCCAGGGCGCTGGCCCATTGGCAAAGCAGCTGTCCTGTGCCCCCGGCGCCGGCATGGACCAGCACCCGATGGCCTGCCTTCACCCGAAAGGTTCGCCGCAGAAGATACTGTGCCGTCAGGCCCTTGAGCATGGCCACGGCCCCCTGGGAAAAGGTCAGTGATTTGGGGAGGCGCAACAGATCGCCGGCGGCGATATTGCGCATGGCGCTGTAGCCGCCAAGCGGCCCGACATAGGCGACGCGGTCGCCCTCAACGAAATCCTTGACCCCGGCTCCAACCGCGACAACTTCACCCGCTGCCTCGTGCCCGGGTATAAATGGATAATCTGCCGGGTAGGCGCCGGTGCGCCGGTAGATGTCGATAAAATTGACGCCAATCGCCCGATGGCGAATCTGAACCTGTCCCTCGCCCGGCGAAGGCAGTTCAATGTCCTCGTAGATTAAAACTTCGGCGCTGCCCGGCTCATGAACACGAATCGCCTTGACCATAACGCCTCCCCGCCACGCTTCGGATTGCCGGGCGCAGACTTAAGCAATATTTACCAAAATACAAAATCATCCCCTGCGACATTGCGCGCTTCAAGGATGCCGCCGGGGAGGTTATAGTAGGGATAAGGAGAACGCCAACCCATGCGACAGGAAACAACGGCCACGCCAGTTGAGGAACAGTCCGCAGATATTATCGTCGCTGGCGCAGGATCAACTGGCCTGGCGGCGGCCCTCGCATTCGCCAAAGCTGGCGTGCGGGTCAAGCTGATCGGACGTATTCCGCCCCCCCTGCCCGGTCGCACGGTGGCGTTGTTCGAAGCCTCCCTGCGTTTTCTCGATCAACTTGGCGCGCTTGATCGCGTGAGGGCGCTGGGATGCCGGATCGAGGCGATACGTATGATCGATGACACCGATCAGCTTTTGCCCGTGCCCGAATTGGCGCTGCGCGCCAGCGAAGTCGGCCTGCCGGCTTTGGGCGTAAACATCTCAAACGACGAACTCGTCGGGGTTCTGCTCGATCTGGCGCGATCATGCAGTCTGATCGATTTCATCGATGCCGAGATCGTCGATTACGACTTCAGCGATCGCGCCGTCGCCTTTCTTCGCGATGGCCAGCGTATTGTGGCCCGTTTGATCGTCGCCGCCGACGGGCGCACGAGCCGCGCCCGCAGCGTCGCCGGCATTGACGTCAAGGAATGGACCTACCCGCAGGTCGCCTTGACGATGATGTTGCGGCATGAATTTCCGCATAATTTTCAATCGACCGAATATCACACCCGTTCGGGACCGTTTACGTTGGTGCCGTTGCCGGCGACTGACGCGGCGCCGCACCGCTCCAGTCTGGTCTGGCTCATGAACGTCGACGACGCCCGGCGCCGGCTCGCCAAACCACGCGAGGAACTGGAGTTCGAGATCGAGGATTACGCCAAATCGGAATTTGGCCTGATGAAGATCGATAGCGATATCGGCCAATTTCGCATGGGCGGCATGCAGGTTTCCCAACACGCCAGGGGGCGTCTGGCGCTTGCAGGCGAAACCTGTCACGTTTTTCCGCCCATTGGGGCGCAGGGCCTGAACCTTAGCCTGCGTGACGTCGCCGATCTTGAGGATTGTCTCGCCAGCGTCGATCTTGCAAATGACAGGGAGTTGTCGCGCGCGCTCGCACGCTATGATCGCCACCGTCGCGCCGATATCGGTTTCAGAACGCATGGCGTCGACATCCTGAATCGTTCGCTGATTATTCCTTACCTCCCGGTAGATTTGTTTCGCGGAGCGAGTTTTATCGCTGTCGCCGCGCTGGGGCCCTTACGGCGCGCGATCATTCGCGAGGGCATATTGCCCCACCTCGCCCTACCGCGCCTGATGCGCCAACCGACCGCAGCCTCGGAGATGGCGTTGCGGCGCACCGCTTAGCGCGTTTCCCGATTTGATTGATGCGGACAGGAAGGCTGATCTTTTTATCCCGCTTTCTTTCGCCAAACCGGTTTGCGTTTTGGCGTGAGCTCCATCTTCAGATTCCTTTGAGACGAGACGTTAAAGGACAAGCGACCGGAGTCAGCGCGCCCACAGACTCCGGTCGGCTTTTTTATGAAGCGAGGCGCATCTTCATGGCGCTCATGACCGTTGGATCGATGGTCAAACCCGTCTGACAGGCGAGCTTTGCAATACGCGCGTCCAGCGCCTCGCCATACTCGTAGATCAGAGCGTAAGTCTTTACGCCGCCAATTAATTTTGGCTCGCTCAGCAAATCGCCGGCCAAACCACAGCGTGACATTAATCGATACATGGCCTGATCGCATACGGTAACGAGATGCGTCAACGCTGCTGCTCTGCCAACTTCATTCAGCGCCATTAACAATTCAGCCGTTGTGCGGCTAACGACTTTTGCGTCCACTCGCGCATCGCCAGTGATCCGAACCGTGAATCGGCTGGACTCCCAGATCAGCGGGCTGCCGAAGCGCGCGCCGTCCGGCAAAAGCTCGGAAAAGGTATCGTTCAACATATTGAACCCGGTAGTGGGTAGCAGCCTCAACCCGCCAATCACCCGCTCATCTTCGTCGAGTGCGACGACATAGAGGGGATTAAGCGCATCGTACCCGTCGATCTCCCAACGGTTGATCACCGTCACCTGCCATCTCAATCGATCGTGAAAGACGCTGCGACGCAGTTTGTGCATGTCATCGATCAGACGCGGATAACGGTCGCGCCATTCACCGGGGATGATTTTTATCATTTTGGCCTCTCCTGCATTGCTGTGCACAATGGCGGGAGAGAAATAGCTGTGCTTAAGATTAAATTAACCTCCAGAAATTCAGGGGGAAGCCAGTCTTAATCCGGCCTGAGCTGAAGCAGGCTGGTCGGCTCGTAGGAGAGATTGATCAGCCCCAGAGCCAGAGCCTTCGCCACCGTGTGAGTTGTGTTCGATGTGTTCAGACGTGATCGCGCCGCTTCGAGATGAAAACGAACCGTATGTGGACTGATCGACAGGATGCGGGCGATATCTTCATCGGTTTTGCCGAGCGCCTTCCAGCGCAGGCAACTCGCCTCGCGCGGCGGCAGGCGGATTTTCTTTTCGTCGAGCCCAACGCCGCAGGAGCGCAAGGCCACCGCATGGAAATTCCAGGCGAACAGCATCAGATCACGGAGCAGGGCTTCCTTGATCTTCAGCCATTCAGGCTCAAGCCCTTTCCAGGTCACGGTGAACAGGGCAAATTCGCCATGACGTCCTCGCATCGGCAGGGAGAGGCCTTGCGAGCCTACATCCAGTTCTTGCGCCTCCCCAAAAAATTTTCTCACGATTGGGTCGCTGCGATCGATCTCAGACCAATCCACCGGCAAAATCCCGCCAAAGCCGGACCGAACGATGGGATCGATATCGATATAGGCTTTCTGGGCGTAATGCTTTTGCCACTCCGCTGAATAGGTCGCGCTGAGAAGCGGTCGCTCTGCGGTTGGAGTCGGCATGTTGAACCCGAGATAGGCCGAATTATGCAATCCCCAGTCCGACAGCAATCTCCCTAGCGTATCCGACGCCACGTCAATCCTGTTTGCACGCGAAAGTTGATCGATCAGATCAAAAAAATCATCCCTGTGCATGTTCGGGCTCCGGTTTGCAGAGGACCGCCAAGACTTACATGCAAATATGTTGACATTTGGTATATTGCGTCAATTTTTGACTTGTTTATCGACCAGCCTGCGAAAATGATTCTCGCCCTCTCCCGATAGAACCCGCCTTTCGGGCCTGGCCCCAACCGACGGAAACAGGAATAGTCTGCGATGGAACGCTGCGGATAACGGCGGCGATGACTGTAGGTTCATGCGCCGGGGCGGCTTTGCCCCCTCGCCGCCCGGCCCGAGGGGAAAGAGCCGTCCGGGCAAAGGCACGGGCTGGTCTTCCGGGGCTCAAGCGCGGTTGCCAAGTCTCGACGGCTTTGGCATATGGCTGGAGACGGTCCTCGGGCCGTTTGGGGAGACGTGGCCGAGAGGCTGAAGGCGACGGTTTGCTAAATCGTTATAGGGGAAACCCTATCGTGGGTTCGAATCCCACCGTCTCCGCCAAGTTACTGTTTCGAAATAAAAATCATCCCCTCAAAGCGCCGGAAAACCCTATTATTTCCGAAGGGTTTGCGACAGACATCCCAACCTCTGAGACTGCGAGAGCGCCAATTTTCGGTCTCAAAAGGCGTTTCGTCTCAGGAGGACTAAACCTCGCGCTTTCAGGTTTGGATTAATAACATCAACAACTTACGCTACTTTTTGATCCCAACCTTTCGCGATTATTTTGCTCAGCGTTCGAGTTTGAAACCCGAAGTATAGGCATACTAAAGAGGCATACTCTACAGCTAGTCAAAATCCCGGATACGATACGATCTCCAAGGGCTTGAGGGGGTATTGGATGAGCGGGTTAGTGCCGGACAGCCTCCCCAAAGGTTCGATCAGACTTAAACGGAGCATCTTTTACTGGGGGTCGTTAATACCTTTACTGGACCGCAATCACGTCCGTTCCCTCTCATTCGTCGACCACGCAATTATCCTGAACAGAGGTTCTGGAGACAATGAGCTTCGTCTATACGATGTCGGAGAAATAACATCCCATAGCAGGCTGCTTTGGACCGATATCGAAATCGTTGCTGCCGAACGAGTGGTAAAAATTTGTGGATTGCCAAAAAGATCGGCTGAAGCAATACACTCCCTAATTAAATCAGCTCAGATCAATTTCATTCTGGGATTATTTGAGGATCATTCACGGGAGCTGGAGTCTCTCTTCTCTAGATTAAAGGATTGCGCAGACCCTAGTCGATATCTATCAAATTACAGACACTCATCTTTATTAAAAGATTCTCAAATCATATCGTCACGAATTCCTGAATTAATACCTGCCGAACTGTCATTTCATGAATTTTATTGGCGACTAAATTCGGTTAGAGTATTTATTAAAAACGAGCATGCTATCAGAATATGCGGCAACGAAAAATATATTGAGCAAGAATTGATTAGATCGAAGTCATTCTTCGACAATTTCGAAAAAAATCCTTTAACAGACGAACAAAGGCTAGCTGTAGTTACTGATGAAAATAGAAACTTGGTTGTAGCCGCCGCTGGTAGCGGGAAAACATCTGTCATAACAGCTAAAGCCGCTTGGTTAATTCAAAAAGGTTATGTGAAACCATCTGAACTTCTTGTTCTTGCTTACGCAAAAAAAGCCAGTGAGGAATTGGGATCACGACTTACATCACGCCTAGGTCAATCTGAAACAGAGCAGATTTCAATTCATACTTTTCATGCTCTTGGGACCAAGATAATTCGAGATGTTGATAACAAATACCCAAGTCTATCGAAAAAAGCCGAGGACAAAAAAGCACTTCAAGATTTGTTAAAGTCATTTGTTCACGATCTTTTTATCGATTCAACATTAAGGCCGCTAATTGAAAGCTGGTTTCAAAGCTACTTCGCACCATATCGAAGCGAAATGGAATTCAATAATTATGGCGAATACTGGAGATACATAAAAACCCATGAAATCCGATCGCTTAATGGAGATTTAGTCAAAAGCTATGAGGAATGTGAGATTGCAAATTTTTTATACTTGCAGGGTATAAAATATGCCTATGAAAAACCCTATGAAAAAGATACCAGCACATCATCTCGCAGACAATACAAGCCAGATTTTTATCTTATCGACTACGGCATCTATATTGAGCATTTCGCGATCAGTTTAGACGGAAGAACGCCTCCTTTCATTAACCAAGATGAATACCTTGAGTCAATGGAATGGAAGCGAAAACTGCATAAAAGGAATAGAACAATACTTGTTGAGACATACAGCTATGAGAAAAAATTAGGGAAAGACACATTAACAAAACGCCTGATGGAGAAGCTACGTATATTTGATGTTAAGGCGGAACCTATTCCCCCAGAGGAAATTTTCAAGAAGCTATCAGAGCAAGAAAGAGTAGATAGATTTACTCAGCTGATCCAAACCTTTCTAAATCATTATAAAGGGTCACAATTAAGTGAGAAAGAATTAGTCGCTAAAGCTAAAAAGACAACCCAAAGCGATCGATCATTAGCATTTGTTCAGATTTTTTTGGTTATTTACAATTTATACGAAACCCACCTAAAAAATAGTCAAGAAATAGATTTTGAAGACATGATAAGAACTGCGACTAATTATGTGTTGAATGGCCAATTCAAGAGTCCATTCGATTATATTATAATTGATGAATTTCAGGACATCTCATCAGGCAGAGCGCGTCTCATACAAGCTTTACTCAATCAGCGTCCACAAACCCAGCTCTTGGCTGTAGGCGATGACTGGCAGTCGATTTATAGATTTGCTGGCTCAGACACCTCAATCATGCGGGATTTTTCATTTATTTTTAATCCTTGCAAAAGAATCGATCTTACAACAACATTTCGATGTGTAGATAAGATCGCCAATGTATCGGCACAATTCGTAATGCAAAACCCCTCCCAATTACGCAAACAATTCCGATCAGTAAATTTCTCCAAGGAAAGTTGTATTTTGGTTGGATTTCCAGCTGATAATAACCATGACCTTCTTTCTGAAACACTTGCAAGCATTGAATCGGAAGTCAGTAACAGCCAATCTAAACCAAAAGTTCTTATTCTCGGTCGCTATAACTTCATTCGCCCATCAAATCTGCGCCAGATTGCACGTAGATATTCGAGTTTGAACATCGAATTTCAGACAGTTCATAAATCAAAAGGCAGCGAGGCCGATTACGTTATTATACTCGAATTAAAAGCTGGAAAACACGGTTTTCCATCCGAAATCGAAGACGACCCGCTGCTTGATTTGGTTCTTTCAGCCCCAGAAAAACACCCAAATGCCGAAGAAAGACGATTGTTTTATGTCGCACTGACCCGAGCAAAGAGAAAGGTGTTTCTATTAACGGAGAGAACTCGCTCGGCATTTGTAAGCGAGCTTATAACCAGCAACTACGATGTTGTAACGTTTGGACATCAACTTAATCAAGATAACCAATGTCCTATTTGTATTGAGGGTCAAATGGGTCTGAAAAGTGGGCCGACAGGCACGTTCTATGGCTGCTCAAACTTTCCTTATTGTAATCATACACAATCTGTCTGCCCTTCATGTAACATAGGCTTGTTTCGCAAAATTGACGAAACATTCGTATGCCAGGAATGCGGGCATGAGTTAGAAATTTGCCCTAGATGCAAAAAAGGACAGATCCGGAAAAAACATGGAAAGAATGGCTTATTTTTTGGATGCTCTAATTGGCCAGACTGTAATTACACAAGAAACATTCATTAATAAGTCATCAGGTATCTAGAGAACTTCTTTCTGCCTTATCCAAGGCTTATTCACCGCTCGCAACAAATCATCCAGTGAAACCTTGCAAGCATAGCGCTGAAGAACGAGCGACTGAAGCACATCCGGAGCCAGATACGCCAACCTGATGTGGCGGCCGACAAACTGCTCAGAAACCTTTTCAGATTTTGCAATCTCCGCCAGCGTCGAAACCTCCCCACTCTCCAGCCGCCGCCGCCAAGCCCACGCGCGGCCGATGGCGCGAAGAACGTGCGGATCCTGACGCCGCTCGGCCAGCCGCTCGACATTGTCCGGCGGCAGGATTTTCGGCCGGCCGTTGCGCTTCTTGAAAGTGAGCGGGATGAATACGCGGATCGTATCGGGTTCGTTGGTCATGCGCTTGCTTCCTTTCCTGCTGGTGTCAGCATTTCCCGAACGAGGGCGCCGACGCCCTGATGGCGCAGGTCGACGGCGATCCCGCCGCCACCAACCGTGACACGCTGGACCGCCAGTTGAACGATGCGCGCCTGCTCGGCCGGAAACAGCGACGCCCACAGCTCGTCGAAGCCGGCCAGCGCCTCAACCACCGACCTTTCGTCCGGCTCCAGCCCTTCGGATCGCAGCGCCTCAATGGCGCGCGCCGCGACCTCGGGTGTGCGTAGCATGCGGCGCATTTCGCCGACCACGGCTCCCTCGACCATGCCGGCCGGCAGCCGCTGAGGGCCCGTGGGGGCAGCCGTGGCGCGGTTACGGATCAGGTCCATGGAGGTGTAGTAGCGGTAGAGCTTGGCGCCCTTCTTTGCCGCCGTCGGCGTCATGGCGACGCCGCTTTCCATGAAGATCAGTCCCTTGAGCAGCGCCGGCGTCGTGTTGCGGGTGTTGGCGGCGCGGGCGCGCGGGCTCTCGCCCAGAATGGCGTGCGCCTTGTCCCACAGCTCCTGACTGACGATCGCCTCATGCTCGCCGGGGTAGTAGGCCCCCTTGTGGCAGGCCTCGCCGATATAGAGCCTGTTGCTCAGGACGCGGTAGAGAAATCCCTTGTCCATCTGCGCGCCACGCTTGTTGCGCTCATTGCGCGCGGCGTATTCCTTGGCGAGGATGGTGACGGAGCCGACGGCGATGAACCGCTCGAAGATTTTCCTGATCCGCGCCGCCTCTTCGATGTTGATGACCAGCTTGCGGTCTTTGACGTCATAGCCCAGCGGCGTGTAGCCGCCCATCCACATGCCGCGCTTGCGGGAGGCGGCGAACTTGTCCCGGATCCGCTCGCCGATCACCTCGCGTTCGAACTGGGCGAAGGACAACAATATGTTCAGCGTCAGCCGGCCCATGCTGGTCGTCGTGTTGAACGACTGGGTTACGCTGACGAAGGTGACGTTGTGCCGGTCGAAGACCTCGACCAATTTGGCGAAATCCATCAGCGAGCGCGACAGGCGGTCTATTTTATAGACCACGATCACGTCGACGAGGCCCGCCTCGATGTCGGCGATCATTTGCTTCAGCGCCGGCCGGTCGAGATTACCCCCGGAGTAACCGCCGTCATCATATCGCTCGCGGGTCGCGACCCACCCCTCGGCCTTCTGGCTGGCGACATAGGCCTCGCAGGCTTCGCGCTGGGCATCGAGGCTGTTGAACGCCATGTCCAACCCCTCCTCCGAGCTTTTTCTCGTGTAGACCGCGCAACGCAGGCGCTTCGGCATGGCGATGATGGATGCGGATGACTTTTTCATTTGCGCCCCCGCCGCGACTCGCGAATTCCGAAAAAGCGCCAGCCGTTCCATTGAGTTCCGGTGATGGCGCGGGCGATGGCGGAGAGGGATTTGTAGGTCCGCCCCTCCCACTCGAAGCCTTCCGTCAAAACGGTGACGGTGTGCTCGACGCCCTGCCACTCACGCACGAGTCGCGTTCCGGCGACCGGGCTGCGCAGATCGCCAATCGTTCGGCGCGATGGCGTCTTGCTTTCGATCTCATCGGCCAGCGCGTTCAGCATCCGCCGCGTCTCGCGCGACAGGCCGCCGTAGCTCAGTTCCTGCAGCCGATAGGCGATCCGCATTTCGAGATTGCCACGACTGAAATTGACCGGCGGCGTGTCGAACACCGTCGTCCATTTATCCCGCAGCTGTCTGACCGACATCTTTTTCAGCGCCGCCAGTTGCGACAGCACGGTTTTGTCCAGGAAGGGATCGGCCCCGGACAGATTATCGATCTTTTTGATCGCTGTTTTCATCATCGCCCTCCAACTCGGTTGCGCGGTTTGCGACCGACACACCGGCTCCTTGGGGCGGTTGTTGCAACGAAACTGTCTGCGTTTTCGGCAGATAAAGAATTGGACTTATGGGACCACATACGCCTCAGGCCGGCGGCCAGAATGCGGCCGATCTCGGCCTGCCGTTCGGCGGGAGACATGCGTTGGGGATTGAGCGGGTTCATAACCTGAAGGTAGGAGAAGAACCCGCCGATTTTCCCAAGAGGTCAGAGTGCGGACAACGACCTCGTTTCAGATTGTCGGATTAGTTGCCGAAAATTTCGACAAAGGGATCGCTCCAGACATCCTGCCGCGCCGCACGGCCTCTACGATGACGCGCAGAAGCGCCATGGCCGCCGCCTCTTGGCGCGCTGCCGGATATCGTAATGTGGCCGCCCTCCGCCTGAACCATCTGATATAGCTGAGCAGCGTGTCCGGGCGAGAGGCGCACGCAGCCATGAGAAGCGGGGCTACCGAGAGAGCCTGTCGCATAGCTGCCGTGAATGGCGTAACCGCCACTGAAAAAGATGGAATGCGGCATCGGCGCATTGTCGTATTTTTTCGAATAATGGATCGATTGCAGGCTCTTGGGCGAGAAGCTGCCTCTTGGCGTCACGTAACCCGCCCGCGCCGTCGACACGGGCCAAGTGTAGCTGCCTGACGACGAGTTCACATGCATCGTCTGTGTCGACAAATCGATATGAATAT
>CAIQCB010000022.1 GCA_903870245.1 uncultured Methylocystaceae bacterium | reverse complement strand
GACGCCGACGAACATTTCGACGAAGTCCGAACCGGAGATCGAGAAGAAGGGCACGCCCGCCTCGCCGGCGATGGCGCGAGCGAGCAGGGTCTTGCCGGTGCCGGGCGGACCAACAAGCAACACGCCGCGCGGGATTCGGCCGCCCAGACGCTGGAACTTCTGCGGATCGCGGAGGAATTCGACGATCTCCTGCAAATCCTCCTTGGCCTCGTCGACGCCGGCGACATCGTCAAAGGTCACGCGCCCCTGCGTCTCGGTCATGAGTTTGGCTTTGGATTTGCCAAAGCCCATTGCGCCGCGACCGCCCATGCCGCCGTTCATCTGACGGGACATCATCATCCAGAGACCAATGAACAGAACGAGCGGCAGCAAATTCAGCAACAGGTTCAGCCAGAAGTTCCCGGAGCCTTCTCCGGAAGGTCTCGCGGTAATTTGCACGCGTTTGGATTGGAGACGCTGAATAAGGTTGGGATCGGCGGGCGCATAGGTCTGGAAAGTCCTATTGTCGTTAAAATGGCCGCTGATTTCATTACCGGCGATAACGACGTCGTGAACGCGACCCTCATCGATCTGCACCAGCAGTTCGCTGAAAGTTATCTCACGCCCCGAGGTGCGGGTTGTTTGATGTTGATACATGTAAAGAAGACCGGCGGAGATCGCGACAAAGGCGATCCAGGGCAGGTAAAGTTTCCATTTAAATTTTTTCACGAACCGCCTCCATATTCGAAGTAATCGCTGCAATGCAGCATTTCGCCTTTACGCTAACATATTCTCTGTTCGGCGCTTTCCCGTCCTGCGCGATCCCGCCATTCGAGGTGTTTTATTCGCCAGTCGCCCTCCGCCGCTTTGCATGGCTTCGTCGGATCATCTTCAGAGTATCTTCTCAGTCGATCCTGCGGCCGCTTCCAATCGCCGCAACCTCGCGATGACCGTAATGATCTTGTCGAAACGGACGCCGAGCGCTTTGGCTTCCTCAAACAACGCGTGTAAACGCGCATCCGGACATTCGTCGCGATCCAGAGCGTCGTAGAGTTCCTGAACCTTTGCCAGCAAGGCTTCGTTGCGAGTCCTGATCGCCTGCCTTTTCCTGAAGGTCGCGAGGAATGAAAATACGCCTACGCCAGCGATAACATAAAAAAGAGCGCCAATGATTTCGTGGCCATGTTCGATGGCGTAGTAACCAACAAGCGCTGGCGTGACGTAATTCGCGAGGATGCCGAGAACAAAGAATACTGGTTTGAGCAGCCGATAGCGCGCAGGGTCGCCCTTCGACATGAAATAGGCGGGGTTGGCGGGCGCGGAGCCGAATTGCGTCGACGCCATGACCCGCGCGAACATCCTGATTTCCGAACAAATCATGCTATCGAGCAAACACCAGCTGAAATAGTCGTTATTGATAAACGGGCTTGCGGCGTAGCGTTCGGCGATTTCCTTTACCTTTTTTACGTCGATGTCGTTTCTCGGATCGAGATTCCCGAAAAGGTCGATTTTCTGGTGGACCCAGAGACTATTGGCGGCGGGTGTCGGGATTATCCTTCGTGTCGCTGCGTGAAAAGCGTCGATGAGATCGAACAAATCCGCAATCATCTGACTGAAATAATCGAGACCGACGCCATCCTTAAACGCGCGTCGGGCGATTTCCGGCAAGGCCGCCTCGAAGGCCTTGACGACGGCAGGCGCGCCCAGTCGGTCATGGAGGCCGGGGCGCGCCATGAAGGAGTCCGCCGCCAGAAGGTAATCGTTGAGTGTCATCTTGAACCGGAAGGGGAAACTGGAGTCTGGCGCGGATTTACTGGAAATCCACCCCTTCGGTTATGATGTCGCCCGTCCGGCGAATTTCCACGCATGCCGTCGGGATCAGGCGCAAATAAATGCGGCCCCGGCTAAAAAACCAGTTCAGCGGTGGGGGAGGGGGCCTTTGCGACGCTCGGGTTCTTGAGATCACCGAGCGCCGAGATCGGGCTGTTTTCTCTCCTGACGGTCCCCGGCGCGTTTCAGATGGGGGCCAAGCGGCAGCGCCGTCGTCGATTTGATCCGCTCCATAGCGAAGCGGGAGGCGACATTCTTGAAGGTCGAGATTTTCAGCAGTTTTTTATAGAACTCGTCGAATTGGGCGATGTTTGCGGCGATCACCTTCAGGAGATAGTCGATATCGCCAGCCATGCGATAAAATTCAACAACCTCGGGCATGTTATTGATCTGACTGGTGAAGTTCTCCAGCCACTCTTCAGAATGCTCGCCGACGACAATCGAGACATAAACCGTCAGGCCCAGACCAACTGCCTCTGGAGACAAAATGGCGACGCGCCGGGAGATGACGCCTGTCGACTCCAGCTTTTGAATGCGTTTCCAGCACGGAGTTTGCGACAGGCCAACCCGGGAGGCGACATCAGCGACCGAGGCCGAGACATCCTCCTGAAGAATGGCCAGGATTTTGTAATCTATAAAATCCAAGAATCGCCCCCACCCCATTAACCGAGGAACAGGCGTGTTTCTATATATAGTCTACAAATTTAGTCAATAAAAGAAAAAGGCGAAATTCACCCTCTATCCCCTGAGGCCTTTGACCCGAGAGGATAGAGAGTTTTGATCCGCTTTAAGCCCCGCCGGCCGCAGCCAGGCCACGCTCCAGATCGGCGAGTATGTCGTCAATATGTTCGAGGCCGATTGAGAGCCGCACATATCCCGGCGTGACGCCGCTCGCGAGCTGCGACTCCTCCGCCAGCTGCGAATGGGTCGTTGTCGCCGGGTGGATCGCCAGGCTCCGCGCATCGCCGATATTAGCGACATGGTAGAACATCGTCAGCGCATCAATAAAGCGCCGGCCCGCCTCCAATCCGCCTTTCAACTCGAAGCCAAGAAGCGCGCCGTAGCCGCCTTTGAGATAGGCGTCGGCGCGCCGACGCATCTCGCCTGTCTGTTGCGAGGGGTGGATGACTTTGATCACCTCGCTGCGATTGGCGAGAAAATCGACAACCTTCTGCGTGTTCTGCACATGGCGCTCCATGCGCAGCGTGACAGTTTCGATTCCCTGAAGCGTCAGGAAAGCGTTGAACGGCGAGGGCGCAGACCCGAGATCGCGCAGCAGCGTGGTGCGCGCCTTGATGATGTAGGCGACAGGGCCGATGGGTTTAACCGCCTCTGTCCAAATTGCGCCATGATAACTTGGATCGGGCGTTGTCAGCGCGGGTTGACGTTGCGGAAATCGCTCCCAGTCGAAGTTGCCGCCGTCGATGATCGCGCCGCCTATCGAGGTGCCATGGCCGCCGAGATATTTCGTTGTCGAATAGACGACGATCGCGGCGCCATGGTCGAGCGGGCGCGCAATGATCGGCGCGGCGGTATTATCGACGATCAAAGGTATCCCATATTCCCTGCCGATGGCTGCAACTTCCGAAATCGGAAAAACAGTCAGTTTCGGGTTGGGAAGGGTTTCGGCGTAATAGGCGCGAGTGCGGTCGTCGGTGGCGCGACGAAAGTTGTCCGGGTCCGCCGGATCGACAAAACGCACCTCGACGCCCTGATCCTTGAGCGTGTTGGCGAACAAATTCCACGTGCCGCCGTAGAGATCGGTCGAGGAAACGATGTTGTCGCCAACTTTTGCAAGGTTCTGCACGGCGAAAGCCGACGCCGCCTGTCCCGAGGAAAGCGCCAGCGCCGCCGCCCCGCCTTCCAGCGCCGCCAGCCGCGCTTCCAGCACGCCGGTCGTCGGATTGCCGATGCGCGTGTAAATATGACCCAGCTCCTTCAATGCGAAGAGATTGGCGGCATGCTCCGTATCGCGAAATTGATAGGAGGTCGTCTGATAAATCGGCACGGCGACCGCGCCGTTGACGGCGTCCGCGCGCCAGCCGGCGTGCAGGGCGATGGTTTCCGGATGATTAGAGTCTATGGTCATGTGTTTGTTCTCCCGCCGGGTTGAGTAACCGAAAAGCGTGGGGCAGGCGACATTTTCTTGCAAAGTTCACGGCCGCAAGCACCCGGCGAATATGGCGGGTGGCAAAATAACGCCGCGAGTCGATCAGCCAAGTTTAATAAAGTATTTCCAGTAGTTTACGATTAATCTAGCAAAAAAATTCCGCGATCCCAAGCGGGCGTTCGATGATCATGGTGGGTCCGATGGCCTCGCCCCAGACTATGCGGCGAAGGGACTTCTCCGGAACCGGGCGCTGACCTCCCTTGGTAGCGATAGGGTTCCTCATCACCTGTTTGATCAGGTGAATCTTTTGTCTGTTCAGGAGAATACAAAGGCGGCCCCGCGCATCACGCGTTATTGGCCAGCCGCGCCAAACCGAAGCGTCGCCGCTAGACCTTTGCGCGCGCTGCACAGGCAATCGCGAAGGCGAATTCCAGCGCCGTATCCGCCAGCGCCTCGAAGCGGCCGGATGCGCCGGCGTGTCCGGCGCCCATGTGAGTGTGCAGAAGCACTGGTCCCCCGCCGGTCATGGTCGCGCGCAGCTTCGCCGCCCATTTCAACGGCTCCCAATAGGTCACGCGCGGATCGGTGAGGCCGGCGATGCATAGGATCGGTGGATAGTCTTGCGCGCGCACATTTTCGTAAGGAGCATAGGCGGCAAGGCGGTCGTAGACGGCGGGGTCAGTGAGCGGATTGCCCCATTCGAGCCATTCCGGCGGCGTCAGCGGCAGGTCGTCGCGCAGCATTGTGTTCAGCACATCGACGAACGGGACGCCGGCGATGACGCCGGCAAACAGGTTCGGCGCCATATTGGCGACCGCGCCCATCAACATGCCGCCAGCTGAGGCCCCATGCGCGACAATCGCGCCCGCCCTGGTATAGCCCTGCGCGATGAGATGATGCGCGACGGAGATGAAATCGGTGAAACTGTTAGTTTTGTGTTCCAGCTTCCCCTGTTCGTACCAACGCCATCCCTTGTCCGTTCCGCCGCGCACATGCGCGATAGCGTAGACGAAACCACGATCGACCAGAGATAGAGCGTCTTCGTCGAAACTCGCCGATATGGCGTGGCCATAGGCGCCATAGCCATAAAGCAACAGAGGCGCGCCCGTGTCGTCAGGTGAAAAGTCGGCGCGATGCAGGAGTGTGATCGGCACGGTTTCGTGATCACTCGTTGCGGCGAACAGACGGCGCGTCACGTATCTTTCAGGATCGTGACCTGAAGGGATCTCTTGCCTCTTGCGAAGCCTGCGCGTCCGCGTCGCCATGTCATAGTCCCAGATTTCCTCTGGCGTCGTCATCGAGGAATAGCTGAAACGCAGAATGTTCGTATCGAATTCGAGACCAGGATCGAGAGCAAGCGCATAGGCCTCCTCGTCAAAGGCGATGGAGTGCTCCGCTCCCGTCGAAATATCGCGTATGCTGATGCATGGCAGGGAGTTCTCGCGTGTCAGCCAGACAAGAAAGTTTTGGTAAAGTGTCATCCCAACAATCATTGCGCCGGGTCGATGCGTGACGACATCGCGCCAGTTGGCGCGCTCGGCTGCGGCCAGCGGCGCCACAGAGATACGGAAATCCTCAGCGCTATCCGCGTTGTTAAGGATGTAAATCAGATCGCCATGTGTTTCGACATCATATCGAAGCTTATCTTCACGACGCGCGATGAGCAGCGGGGACGCCTCCAGCGCATGCAGATCGATGAGCCAGCATTCGCTGGCGTCATGGCCGTGTATGGATACAACGCCATAATGTCCGCAGCGACTTTCCGAGAGGGACACAAACCAGGAGCCGTCCGGCTCCTCAATGATCAGCTGGTCCCGCGCGGGATCAGCTCCAATGACGTGAAGGAAAACCTGCGACGTGCGGTGATCGTCGTCAATGCGCACATAATAAAATGCGCGGGAGTCGGCGCGCCAGACAATTGAGCCATCCGTTTCGGCGACTATATCGGGACGATCAACGCCATCGTTCAGATGGCGTGTGCGTATGGTGAAGAGTTCGGAGCCAGCCTCGTCGACGCTCCATGCGATTTGTGCGTGGTCAGGCGAATGCGCGGTCTCGCCGAGATCGAAAAAGTCATGACCTCGCGCCAGCGCTTCACCGTCGAGCAATACCGTCTCTGTCCCGCCGTCGCGCAGCGTGCGGCAATATATCGAGTGCTCCGCGCCATCGCGAAAACGGCCATAATAGGCGTAGGGCCCGTCGGGCTCCGGCACGTCGCTGTCGTCTTCCTTTATGCGACCACGTAACTCGGCGACAAGCGTTTTACGCAGATCTTTCAGCGGCGCGACGACGGTTTCGCAATAGGCGTTTTCCGCTTTGACCAGGGCGGCGATGTCAGGCGGAAGTTTTTTCGGATTACGCAAAACCTCGCGCCAGTTGGTCGCGGCGAGCCAGGCGTAGGGATCGTCGAGACGACGCTCATGAGTGATTTTATGGAATAAGCGCCTCCCGGCGACAGGCGGGGTGGCGCGCTCGTCAAAACACGGCAAGTCCTTCGTCAACCCGCGACGGGGTTTTGTTGTGTCTCGACCAGTCACAATTCTCTCCACTTGCTCAAAATATGTTTGACGGGTCGAGGCGTGGGGCCGACTTCCTGAGATCAAGACCTTATCGATTGATCCGGCGCAATAATCGCTCAACAGGCGACAGTTGCAACTTGCAGGAAAGGCGGATGAGTCCCTGTCCAGCCCTCAAGCCTCGCTCTCATGGACGAGAACGCTCACGGGCGTGAAGAGCTTCGCGCATGGCGACGCCTTGCCGGTAATTGTGCTTGTCGCCGCCAAAGTCCGGGGAGACGACCGCCGCAGCATTTTAGGTCTGGCGCGATCCGCGCAAGCGCCACGGCAAATCAGACGGTCGTCAGTAAACCCGGTCAATGCAAAAATCGACGACCTCCAGTAGAGCGCTTTTCCATGGAGATGACGGGAAAATCTCCATAGCGTCGCGCGCGATGGCGCCGTAATGGGCGGCGCGTTCGATGGTGTCGTCGAGCGCCTTGTGTTTTTTCATCAGGTTGCAAGCGATTTCGACGTCGCTGTCGGCGATCTCGCCTTTCTCCAGCGTACGCCGCCAGAATTCGCGCTCCTTATCGGAGCCCCGACGAAAAGCCAGCACGACAGGCAACGTAATCTTGCCTTCGCGGAAATCGTCGCCGACATTCTTGCCGAGTTTCGCCGAGGAGCCGCCGTAATCCAGCGCGTCGTCGATCAGTTGAAAGGCGATGCCAAGGTTCATGCCATAGCTACGGGCGGCTTCTTCGTCGGATCTGGCTTTTCCGGCCAGCATCACGCCAACCTCGGCGGCGGCGGCGAAGAGTTCCGCCGTCTTCCGGCGGATCACGGCCATATAGGCGTCTTCCGTGGTGCTGGTGTCCTTGGCGGCGTTCAATTGCAGAATTTCGCCCTCGGCGATCACGGCCGCCGCCTGGGACACCACGGTCAGGGGCGCGATGACGCCCGGCTCAACCATCATTTTGAAGGCATGACCCAGCAAGAAATCACCGACCAACACGCAAGTCTGGTTGCCCCAGAGCATTCTTGCGGCGATTTTCCCTCGCCGCATGCCAGATTCGTCGACAACGTCGTCGTGCAACAAGGTCGCCGTGTGCATGAATTCGATGCCGGCGGCAAATTTCAGATGTCCGTCCCCGCGATAACCGCACATACCAGCGGTGGCGAGCACGAGCATCGGGCGCAAACGTTTGCCCCCGGCGGAAATGAGATGGTTGGCGACCTCGGGGATCGTCGTGACATCAGAGCCTGTTCGCTGAATTATCAACTGGTTAGTACGCTCAAGATCGGCGCTTATGAGCTTGATCAGACTGTCGAGGCCAGCGTCTTTTTTTTCTTCGAGAGGAATAACGATGCCCACAGAGCCTCCCCGGCCATGCCTTGAATATGCGCGGGAACTTACGACCTCCCGGTTCCCCGGGCAAGTCGTTGGTCGGCGCGGGAGATTGGTCCGCCACGGCGCTGAAATACACAGGGTTTGTTGATCCAGCAAATTCAGGCCAGAAAGCTCTCAGTGCCCCCTGACGAGTCGTCCGTCGAGCCACAAGTCGAGCCGCAGGTCATGAGGAACCCTGAGATAACCTATGACAGCCTGTTGGGCGGGCGGCTGCGTCTGCGCCAGTTGGCCAGCGGACACCGGGCAGGGACCGATGCCTTGTTGCTGGCCGCCCTTACCCCACCGGATACGCGAGGCATGGTTCTGGATGTCGGCGCCGGCGCCGGCGCGGTCGGCCTGGTTGCGGCCTTTCGAGCGCCGTGTGCGCACATCGGCCTGGTGGAGATCGACAAAATGGCCTGCGCTCTGGCCAGGGACAACATTCAGGCCAACGCCCTTGAAGCCCGATTAAGCGTTTATCAAGCGGATATTCTAGCGCCCGCCAGTCGCCGCGCTGCGGGCCTCGTCGACGAGCAGGCTGCGCTGGTGCTGACCAATCCGCCTTTTTTCGACGCCGGGTCCGTTCGGGTGACTCCGGACAGCGCCAGAGCGCGCGCGCACGTGGCCGCTGCGCCGCTGGCGGACTGGTTGCGGGCGTCCCTGGCGTTGCTTGCGCCCGGCGGCGTCTTCGCCATGATCCATCGCGCCGACGCGCTCGCCGACTGTCTGGGCTCGATCGGCCGTCGCTTGGGGAGCCTCCGGATCCGGCCTGTTCAACCTCGCGTCGACAGTCCGGCGTCGCGGGTCCTTTTTTACGGCGTGAAGGGATCAAAGGGGCCGCTGAGGCTGGAAGCTCCACTGGTGCTCCACGAACGAGACGGGCGGTTCACGCCGGAAGCGATGCGGCTTGCCCTCGACGCAAGCCTGACGATTTTTCCCGATGACCGGAATTTGGCCTAGTCCGGCCTCGAAAGATAGCGAATGCAGGGGCGGCGATGTTGAGCGCGCTTCTTTCGCCGGGTCCGGGACAAACCTTACTCGACCCACCTGTCCTATTTCTCGCCGTTAAATGGCGAAGAATGGCTGTTATTCAACCGGCCTTTCGCAGGATATCTAGTTTTTGAGTTCTGTCTGCTTCCAGAGGCTGAAGCTGCACCGGGGAACGCGCAACATGATCGTCGTGCGAAAGCAAATCGGACAAGCGCCCCGGGAATTAATCGGGATGCTAGACACATGCGTTAACGGCATGACTCTTACCGATCCTGATATCGACGACGAACCAGTCATATATGTAAACCGGGCTTTTGAAACGATGTCCGGATACACGAGCGCCGAGGTTATCGGACGCAATTGTCGTTTCATGCAAAACGATGATCGGGATCAGCCGGAACGAGAGATATTGTTATCGGCGATCCGCCGTCAGGATCAGGTCCAGGTAACGCTGCGTAATTACAAGAAAAGCGGTAAACTTTTCTACAACCGTCTGGTGCTTCAGCCCCTGTTCGATCACTCTGGCCGACTGGCCTATTATCTTGGCGTTCAATACGACGTTACGGAGCAGGTTCAGTTCAAGCGTGAAATCGACGGCCTGTCCCGAAAATTGAGCGTTGCGTCCTGAATCAGAATAAATTTTGGAGGTCGATTTGAACTAACTCCATAAAATGAGATGCACGAGCGCTTGATTGCTCAAAACAAGCCCACCTGATACCGCTTGTGCCAGAAACTTTTTCAAAATCTGGAACTACAGACAGACGCCTCTAGACATGCGGCGGTTTCGCGGCCGTGGCTGCGGCAATACGAAATGTTGATAGTCCCTTTCGTGCGAGCTCATCTGCGCGTTCGTTCATCTCATGACCGGCGTGGCCCTTGACCCAGTGCCAATGGACGTCATGTTGCGCTTCCGCCTTCTCCAGCCTTTGCCAAAGATCGATATTCTTGACCGGTTTTTTATCGGCTGTGCGCCACCCCCGCGCTTTCCAGGCCGAGATCCAGCCGGTGACGCCGCCCCGGAGATATTGCGAGTCCGTGAAGAGATCGATGGCGCAAGGGCGCGTCAACGCTTCCAGCGCCATGATCGCGGCCATCAACTCCATCCGATTGTTGGTCGTGAACGCTTCGCCGCCGCATAATTCCTTTTCTCTGTCGCCGAAGCGCAGGATAGCGCCCCACCCCCCCGGCCCGGGATTGCCCGAGCAGGCGCCGTCGGTCCAGATCGCGACGCGTTTGATCGTCACGACAGGCCATAGCCGTCGATAGCGACGATCTCACGGTGGAAACGCAGCTTCGAGAGATATTCCATCGGATCCTTGGGGCGCACCAGCGCGCCGGGCGGGACATTGATGCTGTCGACGAAACGCGTCAGCAGAAAACGCATCGCCGCGCCGCGCGCCAGGATCGGGAACGCCAGGATTTCGTCTTTGCTCATGGGCCGCAATTGTCGATAGGCCATCAGCAGCGCGGTCCCGCAATCCCGCCGATAGACGTGATCGGGTCCAAAACACCAAGCGTTCAGACAGATGGCGAGATCATAGGCCAACGCGTCCGTGCAGGCGAAATAAAAGTCGATCAGACCGGAGATACGTTCGCCAAGAAAAAAAACATTGTCGGGAAAAAGATCGGCATGAATAACCCCGCCAGGCAAGTCGCGGGGCCAGATGCGCTCCAGCAGAGACAGTTCGCTCTCGATCAGCGCGCGCAACCCCTGTTCCAACCCGTCCGCGCGTTCGGCGTAGGGGGCGAACAACGGTCGCCAGTCGTTTACGGATAGCCGGTTGGGACGCGTCATCGGAAAATCGCCGCCAGCGAGATGCAGGCGCGCCAGCGCCACCCCCAGTTCGGCGCAATGAACAGGTTCGGGATGGTGGATGGAATAGCCTTCAAGAAAGCTGACGATCGCCGCCGGCCGTCCGGAAAGACGACCGAGCGCGTCACCGTTGCGATTTTTGACCGGCTGCGGGCAATTGAGCCCACGCGCCGACAAATGCTGCATCAGGTTCAAAAAAAACGGCAGATCGGTTTCACGCACGCGCTTTTCGTAGAGCGTCAGAATGAAGCCGCCCGCGCGCGTTTGCAGGTAGAAATTCGAGTTCTCGACTCCCTCCGCAATCCCCTTGCAGGAGAGCAGCGCTCCAATGTCATAGGTCGAGACAAAGTCGATGAGTTCGGCGTCGTCGACTTCGGTATAAACCGCCATGACAAGGAATCCCCGCGCTGATCAGGCGATAACGCGCAGTTCCTTGGGGAGCGGAAAGGACACGCTCTCGTCCGCCGTTGAGACGGTTTCGACCGTAATGGCGTAGCGTTCGGAAAAGGCGTCCATGATTTCCTCGACCAGTACTTCTGGCGCCGAGGCGCCGGCGGTGATGCCGAGCGATGTAATAGCTCCGAAGATCGACCAGTCGATCTCGCTACGTCCCTGCACGAGTTGCGCGGGCGCGCCGGCGCGTTCTGCGACCTCTCGCAGACGCTGCGAATTGGAGGAATTTGGCGAACCGACGACGATCACGGCGTCGACATTCGGAGCGACTTCCTTGACAGCCGCCTGACGATTGGTCGTCGCGTAGCAGATGTCTTCCTTGTGAGGCCCGACAATTTGCGGAAAGCGTTTTGTCAGCGCCAGGACGATTTCGCGAGAGTCGTCGAGGGAGAGCGTGGTCTGCGTCACATAGGCGAGATTGTTCTCGTCATCGAGCTTGAGATTGGCGATGTCAGCGACCGACTCGACCAAAATAACGCTGTCCTTCGGCAACTGTCCCATGGTGCCGACGACCTCGGGGTGCCCCTCATGGCCGACCAGCAGAATCCGGCGGCCCCGTCGCCAGTGAATTTCTGCTTCCCGGTGCACCTTTGTGACGAGCGGACAGGTGGCGTCGATCGCGAGAAAATTGCGTTTCGCCGCCTCTGCCGAAACGGATTTGGGCACGCCATGGGCGGAGAAAATCACCGGAGCCGAGGTATCGGGAATTTCTTCCAGTTCCTCGACGAATATAGCGCCTTTCGCCTTGAGGGACTCGACCACGTAGCGATTGTGCACGATCTCGTGACGGACATAAACGGGCGGGCCATATTTCGCCAGAGCGCGTTCGACGGCGTCGATGGCGCGGACGACGCCTGCACAAAATCCGCGCGGCGAACACAGCAAAATTTTGAGCGGAGGCAGATCGCTATGTGACTGAATGTTCATTACGGCGCTTTCGGAAAGTGAGGTCTGGACACCCGGCGCAGGCAAGCCGCCAGCGGCGGACGAAAGGCGTCCGGCGAAATTCCTGCAGAGTGATGTCCCGTCGTCCGGGGTCTGTCAAGACAAGCTCTGGCCCCATCTCTGGTCCCATGCCGGGTCCCTCCCGAACGTTTTGCCGCCTGAATTTTGCCGGTCGCTTGCGCTGAGAGGCTTTTCACTTGAAAGTTGTGAGGCCTCGTATCACTTGTCGGAAGCGGTTGTGGGCGGCGAAAGCCGTTTTTTGACCGGAGCTTGGACAAAAGCTTACGCCGGTCAAACGGCCGGTTGACCATCCCTTTTTCCTGCCCGGTAGCGGCAGTCGATGGAGACGCGTATGGCGGACTTGGATGCACTTATTTCCTCGGCTCAGGGCGGTCAGTTGATCGCCAATCTGGCGGAGCGTTTCGGGCTGACGCAGGATCAGGTGAAAAAGGCGGTGGACGCGCTGGCCCCCGCCCTGTCCTTTGGCCTTGAGAAGACTGTCGAAAAACCCGAGGGGCTAGGCAAGATTGTGGAATGCCTTTGCGCCGCGCAGGAGTGTTGCGCGCATGATCACGCCGACGCCGCCCACGCCCCGGACGCCATCGATCGCGGTCAGACGGCCGTCCTTAGCCTTTTCGGCTCAGAGGATAACGCCAGCCAGGTCCTTCGCGCCGCCGCCCAGCAGACCGGCGTCAGTCCCGATATTCTCAGCCAGCTTTTGCCGATCCTCGCTTCCGTGCTGTTTGGCGGACTGAACAAATCCATGGGCCAGGGCGGTATGGGCGGTATCGTCGGCCAGGTTCTTGAGCAGCTTGTGCGCGGCGGCGGCGCTCCCGCCGGCGGGAGCGGCGGCGGTGGTCTTGGCGACATTCTCGGGCAGGTGCTCGGCGGCGGTCAGCAGGCTCCCCGTGGCGGTGGCGGCGGCCTCGGCGACATTCTCGGGCAGGTGATCGCCGGTGGTCAGCAGGCTCCCCGCGGCGGCGGCGGCGGCCTCGGCGACATTCTCGGGCAGGTGCTCGGCGGCGGTCAGCAGGCTCCCCGTGGCGGCGGCGGTGGTCTCGGCGATATCCTGGGTCAGGTGATCGCCGGAGGTCAGCAGCCCGCTCCTCGGGGTGGACCGGCGGCTGGCGGCGGTCTGGGCGAGATTTTTGGCAAGGTTCTGGGCGAACTGGCGCGCGGCGGCGGCATGCCCGGAGGGCCGGGTCGTCCTCCGGCCGGGGGCAGTCAAGACCCTCGCAGTCGTAGCGGCGATCCGCTGGAGACCGCCGATGCATCCGTTTCGGGCGGGCTGGATCAGGCCTCTGTCCAGCAGGCCATCGACAAGATCAAGCAACAGCTTCAGATCAATCGCGGCCCTGGAGGCGCTTCGTCGGCACCCGGCGGCGCTCAAACGGCTCAAAACGAAATCGAGAAGGTCATGGGCCAGATTTTTGGCCAGCGCGCCTGAACCGGTCAGTCGAACCCTTAATCGGGTAAGTCGAACCCTGAACAGGCAAGTTGATGTCTGACCGGGAAATTGATGCCTGAGCAGGCAAGTCTTGAGCGGGCGATTCTAGAGATACAGAACGCTCCGGCGGCCCGCCGGAGCGTTTTTACGTTTTACCGGTCGTCGGCATTAGCCCGATCCGCGCGCCATTGTCGCCAAAATTCGATGCCCAGCGCAGAGGTTAAAACCAGCGTCGCGCCGCAAAAAGCAAGTCCGTGCGCCAGCCATTCGCTCTGAACCAGAGTTTTTGCCTGCTCGGCGATGAAGGGATCGCTTGCCATCATCTCGCCGGCCACCCAGCCGAGAAGACCGGCCCCGCCCCAGACAAGGGCCGGGAAGCGTTCGAGAACTTTCAGCAAAAAGCCGGCGCCAAACATAACGATTGGCACCGATAGCACGATGCCGAAGATGATCAGTTTCGACGAGCCATGCGCTGCGGCGGCGATCGCCAGCACATTGTCCAGAGACATAACGGCGTCCGCCATAACGATCGAGACGACGGCGCCCCACAAATTTGGTTTCGCCTTTATGTCCGAGTGATCGGTCTCATCGATCAGAAGTTTGACGGCGACCAGCAGCAGCGTGAGCGCGCCAATCGCCTTGATCAACGGAAAATCCATCAGTTCAACGACGATGAGCGTGAAAACGATGCGCAAAACGACGCCGCCCAGGGCCCCAAAAAACACGCCCCATCGACGCTGGCGAGGCGGCAGTTGACGGCAGGCGAGGGCAATCAGGATCGCATTGTCGCCCGAGAGCAAAATGTTGATCCAGATGATTTCGAAGATATCCCAGCCAATCGACAGATCGGCGCTCATGTGCAGCTCCTGTGCGTCGCCAGACGCAAGCGCCCGAGCCTTGGTTAATTGTGTCCTGTCTGCAAGCCAAAAAGGGCGATTAGATGGACAGCGAACCAAAATTCTTCGACGGGGCGGGTTGGAGAGTTGGTCTTACGTTCGCCGGCGCGGCGTGAATCCCGCCTGTAACAGCCAGTCAGAATGACGGTGATGAAGGGTTCTACTGCAAACATCGGCTCTCTTTCCTCAAACCAGACGCATTCCGGAACGAAAAACGCCCGGCGACTGGCGATTTCATGAAACATTTGGTCCTCCGGCAAGAACCTGGTCCTTCAGTAAGAAACTGCGCGAGCAGATCAATCGATGCGATTTCCGGACACGTCGTTCGCCCGGCTGAAGGTCGGGGCACTATTGGGGCGCAGTGCGAATTGGCGCCGGATTGGACGAGTTTCAGCAGGATTCTCCCGAGACTTTGAGACTCCGGGAGAGCGGCCAGTTCCTCCGCTCGGACGGAAAATTTGGTTGTGACCGACGGTTTCCTAAATTCATAGAAGCGATATATAGCCCGATAGGAAAATTTCGACCGAACGTGCGCAGGGGGGTGATAATGCTCGGTCTGGGAGCCGCGAAACCCGTTACGGGACAAGCCGAAGATGTCGTTAATTGCCAAATAACAAAGGCTTTTGAGTTCGTCGCCTACCAGTTCTTTGACAACTATCCCAGATGGTGCCCGCAGGTCGTAGACCTGGAGCCTCTAAGCAGCTTGCCGGTTGGAGTTGGTTGCAAGGGTAGGCAAGTGACTCGTGACCGGGGCATAGACAGCGAATCAACCTTCGAAGTCACACAATTCGAAGATCCCCGGAAACTTGAAATCAAGGGCTCAACAGAGCCGTTCCGTTCATCCTACGAGTTTCATCGGGAGAGCGACAATTCGACCCGTGTCTCCTTTACCTTCGAACTTGAGGAATTGGAGCTGGTGATGCGTCCTTTCCAGAAACTTATTCGAGTCGCCTTGCAGGATGGAGCGACACAGACAATCGAGAACATCAAAAAACTACTTGAAGAGCAGCCCGCCTGAGTTCATGTGAACGCCGGCGTGAAATTGTAATGACAGTCTCACGTCAGCTTCGCACCCATACTAATGGTCGAAAATTCAAATGGCGTAATCGCCAATGTTTGATCCGGATCTCTGTGCCATGAAATCTGGCCCTCGCTTCGAACAATTGATCGTCGCGACGATCTAAGCCTTTATCTCGTCAGGGCATTAATGGTCAGGCAGGTTAGGATCAGAATGATCGGACGCCGCTGGTTTCTGGAAGAAGTTGATCGCGGCTGGCCTGAAACCGACTTCCCTGCGCCCCGCTATCATCAAGGGCGCATATATCGAAGCGTCGTTGCGGCGTGACAGCAAAAACCGGAGGCCGTTTCACGACCCGACCGGCGGCTAAAGCGCAGACAGACCATCGCGAAAATGTCGTCAATTTTACCTGCGTTCAAGACGACCTCGGGCCAAAGGGTCAAAGCCTGAAGGGCAATCGAGAAATCGTCGAAAGAATTTGAGTTGATCTTCGATCAAAACTTCGCTCGCCCGCATCGGGCAGAGCGCATCTCACGAGCCGCTGAACCAGTTATAACCCATGTTTTCCCAATAGCCGCCCGGATTATCGTTTGTAACGAAAATCTCGGTGACATATTTTGGATTCTTGAAACCCAGCTTTGTCGGCACGCGGACTTTTACCGGAAAACCATATTTCGTTTCCCCGGGTTGTCCCGGAAAATCAAGGGTCAACAGGGTTTGCGGGTGTAACGCGCTTGGCATGTCGATGCTGGTCGAATATCTGTCAGCGCATTTAAAACCGACATATTTCGCCGTGGTGTCGGCGCCGATTCGCTCAAGGAAAGTTTTGAACGCCACGCCGCCCCATTTTCCGATGGCGCTCCAGCCCTCCACGCAAATGTGTTGGGTGATCTGACTTGTCTGAGGCAATTCGCGCAATCGCTCGATGCGCCAGGGGCGCTTGTCCGAAATTAATCCGCCGAGTTCGAGCTGGTAATCAGGCCCATAGATGACGGGCGCCATTGGCTGTTCGTAATAGGCGTTGAAAGGAAACGGTTCTGTAATATCCCCTTCGCTGTAGGTTCGCGCAAGTTTAGCAGGGTCGAAGATTGCGGCTTGAACCCGATCATTCCAGCGCGACATGGCCCAGAGCAGTTTATCGACGGCGTCGTCATCCTTTAGCGTGCATCCGGACAACATGGTCAGCGCGCCGAGCGAAAGACCCTGCTTCAGGAAGAGCCGTCTCTCGATGCGGGAGATTTGAGGCCGAAAATCTCTCAGGGAAATCTTCGGATTTTTCGGGTTACCTGCGCTCATTTTGGCGCTCCGGTCTTTTTCGGCGGTTTTTGAGCCAGCCGGCCTGTGAACATGGACTCGATCGTGCCTTTGACCGCCATGGCGATGCTGACGTGGATCAGCGTAAAGAGGGCCAGCCCAAGCATGGCGAAGAAGTGAATCTTGCGGGCTTGATCATATCCGCCGAAGAAATGCGCAAGACTCTGGAACTGGACCGGTTTCCACATCGTCAGGCCGGAAAAGACCAGCAATATCACGATCCAGATCACGGCGGTATACAGAACGCGCTGCACAGGATTGTATTCGCCTGTGCCATGAAGGATCAGGCGCTTCAGTTCGAGGCGGATATTGCGATAGGCCGCCATCGGTTGAAACCGGATCAGGCTGCGCCAGAAATGACCGGAGAGGACGCCATAAACCAGATAGGCGATTCCGTTGATCGCCAGGAGCCACATGCCGGCGAAATGCCAGGCGAGCGCCCCCGCCAGCCAACCGCCAAGAGTGATGTCGGGCGGAAATTGCAACGGATAGATCGGAGAGGCGTTATAAATTTTCAGGCCGCTCATTATCATGATGAAAACGGCGAGCGCGTTGATCCAATGCGTAATGCGAACGAACAGGGGATGAATAATCCTGTCCGAGAGTTTCGGGTCGCTTCTTTGAAGATTTGGGCCCTTGATCGTCATCTGGTTTCGTCTGTCTTTTTCCAGTCTCTTATATATTGCGCCGATCATCAAAGTCCTTAACTATCGGCGTAAATGTCGCTGGAAGAATCGTGGCGGTGCGGTGGACGCTGGCCATTGGCTATGCTGCGACGCAGCAGATTTTCCAGCCACGCCGCCATCCCGGTCCCCTCATCCTCTGACGATGTTTTTTCTGAGGTTGTCAAAAGCGAGCGCTTCCTCCAGCAGGATTTCGAGACGATCAAGCGGCCACTGGGTGCGCCTGTCGGAGATGGCGCGGTCTGGCGCAGGATGGGTTTCGATAAACAAGCCCGCCACGCCGACAGCGACGGCGGCGCGCGTCAGAGCCGCGACAAAGCGACGATCGCCGCCTGACTCCGTTGCCTCGCCGCCGGGCGACTGGACGGCGTGCGTGGCGTCGAAAAGTACCGGCGCGCCAGTTTCCGCCAGGATGGGCAGGGCGCGCATGTCCGCCACTAGCGCATGATAGCCGAAACTCGCGCCGCGCTCGGTCGCCAAAACGCCGCCGGCCCCGGCCGCACGCGCCTTGTCGAGGGCATGGCGCATATCCTCTGGCGCCATGAACGGCCCTTTCTTGATATTGACGGGCCGTCCTGTCGCTGCGGCGGCGACGATCAGATCGGTCTGTCGGCACAGGAAAGCTGGAATCTGCAACAGATCGACAGCCTGCGCCACGAGGGCGCAATCGCCGCTTTCGTGCACATCGGTCGTAACCGGGAGGCCAGTAGCCGATTGGATGTCGCGAAAAATCGGCAAGGCGGCGGCGAGTCCGACGCCGCGCGGGCTGGCGTAGCTGGTCCGGTTCGCCTTGTCGTAAGAGGCCTTGAAGATCACGCCAAAGCCAAATCGATCGGACAGCCGCGCCAGTTCTTGGGCGACGACAAGCGCCATATCCCGATCCTCCAGCGCGCAGGGCCCTGCGATCAGGGTGAGCGGCCGTTCGTTGCCAATCAGGACGCGCCGGGGACCGTCGCCGACATATACGTCGGTCATGGCGATTTACCCGTCTTTGTCATCAATTGCGCGACTTCGGCCCTAACAACCGGGAGTAATCCGGATTCGAACCACGGATGGCGCTTTAGCCAGCCGGAGTTGCGCCATGAGGGGTGCGGTAATGGAATGACGCGGGATTGGCGGGTCCCGACGAACTCGCGCCATCGAGAGACAATATCGGTCACGCTGGCGTTTGACGGCATGATGTGGCCAAGGCGTTTGAGATGGTAATCCTGCGCATAACGACCGATCGCCAGCACAGTTTCGATCTGCGGCAGGAGGTCAAAGAGCCTGTCATGCCACTGCGCCCGACACTCGCGACGCGGCGGCAGATCGCCTCCCGATCTGTCATGGCCCGGGAAGCAAAATCCCATCGGAATGATCGCGACACGTTCGACATCGTAGAAGCTTTCGCGATCAAGGCCGAGCCAGTCGCGCAGCCTGTCTCCGGAAGGATCGTTGAAAGGTATGCCGGACTGGTTAACGAGATTGCCCGGCGCCTGACTGGCGATCAGCAGCCGCGCGGTTGAGCTGACGCGAAGCACGGGACGCGGCGGGTGCGGCAGCGGCGGACCGAGGGGGGCAGTGGCGCAGGTTTCGCAGGCGGAAATGCGGAGGAGGAGTTCATCAAGGGCTGGCGTTTGGGCCGCCGCCGGGCAGGTCATGGCTCTGGCCTCATCAGCTTCATTGGCGTTGAGGCTGTCGCAAAACTTGCAGAGTGATCGACGCCCGGACTGTGGATAGATGTTAGCCTATTTCTGCGGGGCTTGTCAGAAGGCTATTAAAGGTTATGGTCCAGCCATATGGTCAACCTTAAGTTAACCGCCATAGGACAATGCGCAACAAAAATGGGGATAATTTTGACCGGGTCCGGGGAGCCGATCCCGCAGTTGCGACTTTGTCTCGACGGCTTGGCGCGCGGGCGCAAGCGGCGAACGAAACGCTGAAAAGCCCCGACTTTGGCGACCGAAACAGCGATCTCGGGCTCATCGTGGCCTACGCTCGAACCCGGATCGAGGTTTTGCCATTCGACCTGGGCCTGGCGACGCTGGCCTTCTGGCTGGGACACGCCGCCGTCGACCAAGACACCCTCCTGGCCTGGACTATGGCGGCCCTGGTCGGCCTGACCGTCCGCCAGTTTTTTGCGCGCCGGGTTCTGCTGAAGGCGGAGGCGATCACGCCGCTCTTGAGCCAGCGCGCGCAAATTATTCTTGTTGAGGGCTTGAATGGGCTGGTTTGGGCAATCGCGATTTTTCTGTTTGCAGAGAGCGGCGACGCCGCGCCGATTATCCCTGGTCTGATCCTTATCCTGCGGGCCGGCGTCGAGGCTTTCGCGAATGCGACGGTTCCCTCTGCCGTCTATGCAGCGCTTGGTCCGCCAGCGATGGGATTTGTCCTTTACCTCGCCTGCGTCCACCCAGCACAAGATGCGGGGCCGTTTGTGGGGCTCTTCGCGCTCGCGAATCTTGTTTTTCCGGGCATGGCTAGTCGTCAGCGTCGGCTGCTTGCCGACAAACTTTTATTACTGGACGAAAAAAGCGAACGCATCGCCGAACTGGAGCGCGTGAAAGAAACATCCGACGCAGCGCGCCGCCGCGCCGAAGAAGCGAGTCTGGCGAAATCGCGATTTCTCGCGACAATGAGCCATGAGTTACGCACGCCCCTGAATGCGATGCTTGGCTTCTCCGAAGTTCTTGCCGGCGAGCTTTATGGCCCGCACGGGAACCCGACTTATGGAGAGTATGCTCGCGACATTCTTGGCTGTGGCCAGCATTTACTGTCACTGATCAACGATCTCATCGATCTTTCGAGGGTTGAGTCGGGTCGTTACGAATTGCGAGAGCAACGGTTGTCGCTCGCAAATGTCACTGCCGAATGCCGACATCTTCTCGCGTTGCGTGCGCAAAAGAATAATATATCGCTCATCGAAACAACGGAGAAGGATCTGCCTCCGCTTTGGGGGGATTTGCGCGCCGTGCGCCAGATTGTCGTGAATTTGTTGACGAACGCCGTCAAATATACCCCCCCCGGCGGCGCCGTGACCATCAAGGTCGGCTGGACGAGTATTGGCGGTCAGTATGTCTCGGTCCGTGATACAGGTCCCGGCATCCCCGAGGAGGAGATCGCCACTGTGATGGCCTGCTTCGGGCGCGGGGCGTTGGCCCAAACAAACGCCATAGAGGGCGCGGGTCTTGGTCTGCCGATTGTCAGGGGGCTTGTCGAACTGCACGGGGGCGAGTTCTTCCTCAAATCTCATTCGAACGAGGGCGCCGAAGTCGTTGTCGTTTTTCCGCCGCAACGCATAATGAACGCCTTGCCGCGTTTCGCCTCCGACAGTCACGCCGCTTGAGCGACACTGGCTTGACGTCGCTGTCCAGGCTAGGGATAGGCGAGCATGACCTTTAGAGACAAAAATGCTGGAGCCCTTGTGCTTTTTTCCGGCGGACAGGATTCGACAACCTGTCTTGCCTGGGCGCTGGAGAACTTTGTCCATGTCGAGACTGTCGGTTTCGACTATGGACAACGACACCGCGTCGAATTGAGCTGCAGGACGGCGTTGCGGTCAGGACTGGCCGGACTGAGTTCGCGCTGGCGAGAAAGACTGGGTCCAGATCATACACTGTCTATTGAGGCGCTCGGCGCCATCTCGGACACTGCGCTGACGCGGGAGGCCGCGATCGCTTTGGGAGATGACGGTCTGCCCAACACTTTCGTGCCGGGCCGGAATCTGTTGTTTCTTGCATTCGCTGCGGCCCTGGCCTACCGGCGCGGCGTCGTCGATCTGGTCGGAGGCATGTGCGAAACGGATTTTTCCGGCTATCCCGATTGCCGCCATGACACCATCATGAGCATGGCGCGAACATTATCCCTGGGCGTGGATCGGCCTTTTTTCATTCATACGCCGCTGATGTTTATCGACAAGGCGGCGACATGGGCGCTGGCTCAGGAGTTGGGCGGCGCAGCGCTTGTTCGGTTGATCGTCGAGGACACCCACACTTGTTATCTGGGCGAGCGAGGCCAGCGGCATGATTGGGGATATGGCTGCGGCGCTTGTCCGGCGTGCGAGTTGCGCGCCAGAGGTTGGGAAAAATTTGTCACGGAAGCCGGCACGGAAGCCGGAATGAGCCCGGATAAAGGTTAGATCACTCTGCAACGAAAAATGGCCGGGGGAAACCGCCCGGCCATTATTTTACATGTCGTTGCAAGACGGTTTGGTTTGACCGCCGATCAATACAGACCGCCAGTGCCGCTGCCGACTGATTGATCGACATGCGAAGAGTTCAGCTGGTTCGCGCCGCTGGACCCATTGCCGCCGGAATAGGAGTCCGGCGGGGCGGTGCCCGGTTTGAAGGCCTCGAGAATCGCGCCCGATCCGGATGAACGCAGTCCGGAATGCGGATCGACCGAAACGAGTTTGATTCCCGGGGGCACACGGAAAGGCGTGTCGGGCTTGTCCTTCAACGCCTGCGTCATGAAGTCACGGAAAATTGGCGCACTGTATTGCGCCGCCTGCGCGTGAGTGCCTAGGGAACGCGGGCGATCGTATCCGATGTAAACGCCAACGCAGAGGTCAGGGGAATATCCCACAAACCACAGATCCTTGGCCTCGTTGGTAGTGCCGGTCTTGCCGGCAAGATGTTTGCCGACCGCCTTGATCGACACGCCTGTGCCGCGCTGGATCACGCCTTCCATGATCGAGGTGATCTGGTAAGCGGTCAGAGGGTCGAGAACCTGCTCGCGCTTGTCGACGAGCTTGGGCTCCAGCTGATTATCCCAATTATCCGCGTCGCAGCCGATGCATTCCCGCTCATCGTGACGATAGATCGTCTTGCCGTATCGATCCTGAACGCGGTCGATCAACGTTGGCTTGACCCGCTTGCCGCCATTGGCGAGCATCGAATAGCCAGTGACCATTTTCATCAGCGTCGTTTCGCCCGCCCCCAGGGCCATTGAAAGATAGGGGGGCATATTGTCATAAATGCCGAAGCGTTTGGCGTATTCGGCTATGAGCGGCATGCCGACGTCATTGGCGAGACGCACCGTCATCATGTTTTTGGAGTGCTCGACGCCATGCCGTAGCGGATGCGCGCCAGTGCCGTGCCCGCCTTCGAAGTTTTCCGGCGTCCACATAGTCCCGTCGGCCTGCTTGATCGAAATAGGCTCGTCAAGGATTGAGGAGGACGGTGTGTATCCGTTGTCCAGCGCGGTCGCGTAGACGAAAGGCTTGAAAGAAGAGCCCGGCTGCCGCAACGCCTGCGTGGCGCGGTTAAACTCCGACTGGTCGTAGGAGAAGCCCCCGACCATGGAGAACACACGGCCGGTGTAGGGATCCATCGCCATCATGGCGCCGGAAATTTCCGGGATTTGCCGCAGCCGGTAAGAGCCGGCCCGTCCCCCCAGCGGCTCGACATAGATCACGTCGCCGGGCGTAAAGGCGCTCCGGGGACTGCGGCCAGTCCACCGCATTCCATCGGCGGAAAGCACGCCGGTCTCGCGTTCGCTCGAGACCTCGCCGGACTTTTCGCGGCCGGGTTGCATGCCGAGCTTTGCAGCGCCGTCGCTGGTGTCGAGCACGACCGCCAGCCGCCAGGGCCGCACGTCGCCAAGCGCCGGGATGTTGGCGAGCGCCGTTCCCCAGTCGCCGGCTGCGTCGATGTGGTTGATTGGGCCGCGAAAGCCATGCGCTTCGTCAAAGCGCACGAGACCGTCGGCCAGCGCCTTTCGGGTCATCGCCTGCATTTTCGGATCGAGGGTGGTGCGAACCGTCAGGCCGCCCTCGTACAGCACTTTTTCGCCATAGCGCTCCTGTAACTCCCGGCGCACTTCCTCGGCGAAATATCCCGCGACATAGGTGTTGGGCGACAGCACGCGCGGATTGACCCCCAGGGGCTCCGTTTTGGCTTTTGCGCCCTCCTCGGGCGTGATGAAGCCGTCAGCGGCCATGCGGTCAATCACATAGTTGCGACGCTCGACGGCGCGTTCGCGATGCTGGAACGGATGATAATTGTTTGGCGCCTTCGGCAGGGCCGCGAGATAGGCGGCTTCCGCGATGGTCAGTTCGTTGATGGATTTGTTGAAGTAGTTCAACGCGGCGGCGGCGACTCCGTAATTACCAAGCCCAAGATAAATTTCGTTCAAATAAAGTTCGAGGATGTGCTCCTTTGAATAAGCGTTTTCTATGCGAAACGAAATCAGCGCCTCGCGTATTTTACGGTCGAACGAACGTTCGCTGCCGACGAGAAAGTTTTTGGCGACCTGCTGGGTGATCGTCGAAGCGCCCTGCACATGTTTGTTGCCCTCGACAAGGATCATCACCGCGCGCGCGACGCCCTCCGGGTCGACGCCGCTATGAATAAAAAAGTTCTTGTCCTCAGCCGAGATGAACGCCTGACGAACGAGGGGCGGAATTGAAGCATAGGGGAGGAACAAGCGACGTTCGTGCGAATATTCAGCCAGAATCGATCCATCGCCGGCATGGGCGCGGGTCGTCACCGGCGGCTCGTATTTTTGCAGGGTCGCGGTGTCCGGCAGGTCCTTTGAATAATAAAAAACCACTGCGGCCACCGCCACGGCGCAGAGCAGAAAGACAATAGTGCCGGTGGCAAAAAGAAAGCCCAGAAATCTGGCAAACAGGCGCATGAACGGTTTTCCTCACAGCATCGGCCGCTTTTCGGCCGCGTCTGATGTGGGGTTTGTCGCGTCGATAGCACGGACTGGACAATATCCCCCGCAGGCCCTCTGGGGCGCGCGTTCCGGATGATCGGATCGGTTAACTTTTGCCGGTATTTTGTGTTTTATTCGGGGCGCGAAACGGCGGGCGCGGCCAGCATCTTCGGTGGGTGAGACATCGCGAAAAAAGCTTCAATCGCCTCGGCGGCCTTGCCGGCCGCCTGGTCTCGCCATGCCGGAGAAGTTAGCCGGGACAGATCATGCGCGCTGGACAAATAGCCAAGTTCAAGAAGGACGGATGGCATGTCGTGGGCTTTCAGCACCACGAATCCGGCGGAACGGATGGGATTTTTGTTGAGGCTGCCCGCTTCTTTCCAGCGCGACGCCAGCGCAAGCGCGAATTGTCGACTAAAGGCGTTGGTTTCCCGGCGGGCGAGGTCGAACAAAATGTCGCCGACCTCGTCGGAATTCTTGGGCGTTTGCAATCCGGCCGCCTGATCGGCGCGATTTTCCTGCGCCGCAGTTCGCGCCGCCTCAGCGTCGGAAGCCGCCCTCGAAACGGTGTAAATCGTCGCGCCTTCGACATGCGGCGCAGCCAGCGTGTCAGCGTGAATAGACACAAACAGCGCGGCGTTGGCCCGTCGCGCCAGCGCCACGCGCTCATCCAGCGGCAGAAAAACATCGTCGTCGCGGGTCAGGACGACGCGCAGGCGGCCGCCGGCCTCAATTTTTTCACGCAGGGCGCGAGCGAAGGCGAGAACAATCGTTTTTTCCTCTATGCCGTTCTGGGCGACGGCGCCCTGATCGACGCCGCCGTGACCAGGATCAATCATTACAACCGGTGTTTCGGTCGAATGGGTTTCTCCGCCCGTCGTCAGCGGATCGATAACGGAATACCGCACATGCGAGACAGCGCTGGCCGCCTGTGCGTCGGCGACGAAACGCGCTGTTGAAGTTGGCGCGAGTTCAATGATCAGACGGGCGCCGGAAGCGGCGGTCTCGCTTGCAACCCGTACGACCCTTGCCGGGGCTTTTAAATCTATGACGATGCGCGCGCGTCCGGGCGCGAACTGGCCAAACCGGAAGGCGCGAACAAGCGTTGAGCCGACCAGATGGCCGTCCACATGGCCGACCACATGGCCGTCCGAGGGCTCAATGCCGAAGGCTACATCGGGTAAATCGACAATCATTCGCGCCGGATCGTTCATCGGCCAGGCATTTGCATCGACAGGGCCGGTGATGTCGAAAACCAGCCTGGTTGAACCCGCCGTGTTCTCAATATGGCTTGCCAAGACTGTGACGGGCGCTTTTTCAGCAATCGCCGGCGCGAGGGCGAGTGCGAGGGCAAAGGTTGCCATGGCTCCTGACTGTCGGGCGCTGCGGATGATGACGGTCAGTAATCTCAGATATCTAAAGATCGGTCCCGCCATGCGCAGGTCTCTCGGCTCGACCGAAGATAACAAGGGTCGTCCTGGCTAATCCGTAAAGAACAGACAATGCCGCCGTATAGTTAACCAATGGTTAACCTTAACCCGATCCCGTCTTTTTCTGGCGACGGGCGACGCCCGGCGTAACTTTTCCCTCGCCCCCGGCTTTTGATGACATCAGAGGGGGTGTCGCCCGACGGCCCGGAGTTTTGGGATGTAGTCCTCAACCTCGACGCAGCGATTTAATCGTGGCTAGGACACAGGGGCATCTGTCCCGGACGGCTGGAGAATCAGGCGGACATTTCCGCCGGGACATTGGTCTCATGGGTCTAAAGTCTAATTGGTCTAAAGTCTCATGACCTACGTCTGAAGCGAATTGGATCAATGTTTGCCAGCGCCGGTGAAATATTTCAGCGTGTCGCCGGCGCTGTGGCGCCGGCGTCGATCAACGGTCAGGTGACGATTATTCTTCGTCTTCGCCCTCGTTCTCGTTTTCTTCAGCCGTCGTCTGGGAGGCGGGCCGGCGTTCCTGATACCGCTGCATGCGTTCAGCGCGTTCGCCGGGGTCCCGGCCGATTCTGCTGGCGAGGTGAACAAGATCGATGAACTCGTCGGCCTGGCGGCGTAATTCATCCGCGATCATCGGCGGCTGGGTGGTGATGGTCGAAATAACCGAGACCCGCACGCCCTTGCGCTGAACGGCCTCGACGAGGGAACGGAAGTCGCCATCGCCGGAGAACAGAACCAGATGATCCAGGTGCTCCGCCATCTCCATGGCGTCGACGGCCAGTTCGATGTCCATGTTGCCCTTGACCTTGCGGCGTCCAAGAGAGTCGACGAACTCTTTGGTAGGCTTGGTCACGACCGCATAGCCATTATAGTCGAGCCAGTCGATCAAAGGACGGATCGATGAATATTCCTGGTCCTCAATGAGCGCAGTGTAATAAAAAGCGCGAAGCAGTCGCCCTTTACTCTGGAATTCCCGCAAGAGCCGCTTGTAGTCGATGTCGAAGCCCAGGGATTTAGCGGTCGCATAAAGGTTGGCGCCGTCAATGAAAAGGGCAATGCGTTCAGTATTGGACATTTGTTGCTCTCAAACTGTTTGATTTTGTTGTTGCGATCGCACGTTCCGGCGAGTCATCGCCCAACCACTGAAAAGAGAAAGGAAAAAATCATTGATTTAACTCAATCCATTCCACTCGGCTGGGCAGTGTCGAACTCACCGGAAAGGCGCTTATCGTCTATATGGTAAAGGAGCGCAGCGATTGCTACGGCATGAGACATTTACAAGCGCGCGCTGTCGCCTTATGCGCGCGCTACCGCTTCGAGGTCAAGTCTTGTAAGGGCTCCCTATTAGAGTCGCATACAATGCGTAGCGCACGAATGATGTTGATTTATCCAAAACATCGAAGAAACCCGGCGAATATCCATAAAAATGGTGTTTTTGGTTCTTGGAATGACAAAATAGACACCGCTCGAACAGACAACTGGCCGTTGGAAATTTTTTAGGGGGGCCGGAACGGCGTGAAATCCCCGCCTTGCGCCACTCTTCGTTCTGACGTAAGGGTTCTGCTTACCCAAAAATTCGGGAGACCAACGTCCGATGGCGCGCGTAACTGTGGAAGATTGCATCGACAAGATCGAGAACCGTTTCGATCTCGTCCTTCTGGCCGCGCATCGCGCCCGTCTGATTTCATCCGGTCAACACATCCTGGTCGACCGCGATCGGGACAAAAATCCTGTTGTCGCGCTGCGGGAAATCGCCGAGTCGGCGCTCTCCCCGGAGGATTTGTCTGAAGATTTTATCCATTCTCTTCAGCGACATGTGGAGGTCGATGAGCCCGAGGCGGAAGCCGCGCCCGCGCTTGGCGCCGCCGCAGGGGTCGATGTGATCGACGACGACGCCAAGTTCGACCGCATGACGGAAGAAGATTTGCTTCGCGGCCTCGAAGGCCTGGTGCCTCCGGCGGAAGTCGAGGAAGACGGCGAATAGTCCCGGCGCCAGTTTCTCCCGCACGAACGCCTGCCCGCTTGTCGGTCGGGACAGGCATGCTGGAGACCCGGCCCCGGTTGATTTAAACTCGCTGCGGAATGTTAGACCGCCAGGCGGCCGTGCGGTGCTTTTTTCTTAAAGGAAACAGTATCTTAAGCGGCTTCCGGCCCAATCCTTGCGGCCGCTGCGCATGATGCGTCAATATGAACTCGTTGAGAGAGTGCGGAAGTATAATCCGCGAGTCGACGAGGATTTGCTCAATCGCGCCTATGTGTACGCCATGAAGGCTCATGGAGCGCAGACTCGAGCCTCGGGGGATCCCTATTTTTCTCATCCGCTTGAGGTTGCGGCTATCCTCACCGATCTCAAGCTCGACGACGCGACAATCGTAGCCGCCGTGCTCCACGATACGGTCGAGGACACCGACGCCACCCACGAAGAAATCCAGCGGCTGTTCGGCAAGCAGATCGGGAGGCTGGTCGATGGCCTGACCAAGATCGAAAAGCTCGATCTTGTCTCCAAACAAGCCCGACAAGGCGAAAATTTTCGTAAGCTGTTGCTAGCGGTGGCCGAGGATGTTCGCGTCTTGCTCGTCAAGCTGGCGGACCGATTGCACAATATGCGCACGCTGCATTACGTGCCGCCCGACAAACGCGCCCGCATCGCGCAGGAAACGCTGGATATCTATGCCCCGCTCGCCGGACGCATCGGCATGCAACGACTGCGCGAGGAACTGGAGGAACTGGCGTTCCGGCATCTCTCGCCAGAGGCGCATCGGGCGATCTCGGAGCGTTTGCGCGACCTGCGCGCCAAGAACGGGCGGGCGATTCGCCGGGTTGAGGAAGAACTGACGGAGGAGTTCGCGAAGCGCGGCATCGAAGCGGCGGTCGCCGGACGCCAAAAGACCTCTTATTCTGTCTGGCGAAAAATGGAGCGCAAATCGATCGCCTTTGAGCAACTCTCCGACATCTTCGGGTTTCGGATCATCGTCGGCGCAGTCGAGGATTGTTATCGCGCCCTTGGGGTCGTGCACACCAAATGGCCAAGCGTTCCCGGCCGTTTCAAGGACTATATATCAACGCCCAAACAAAATGATTACCGCTCCCTGCACACCACGGTGATCGGACCGGGACATCAGCGCGTTGAACTGCAAATCCGCACCGCCGAGATGCACGAAATCGCCCGTTTCGGCATCGCCGCCCACGCCCTTTACAAGGACGCCGCCGGCGACGAGGGCCGTGAAGCCTTGGCGAAGGAAAGCCGCGCCTATCGCTGGCTTCAGGAGACGCTCGATCTGCTGGCTCATGGCGATAGCCCGGAGGAGTTTCTGGAGCACACCCGTCTGGAGCTTTTTCAGGATCAGGTTTTTTGCTTTACCCCGAAGGGCGGTCTTATCGCCTTGCCGCGCGGGGCGACGCCGATTGATTTCGCCTACGCCGTCCACACCAAGCTTGGCGATTCCGCCGTTGGCGCCAAAATCAACGGTCGCGTCGCGCCGGTGCTGTCGCAGTTGCAGAATGGCGACGAGGTCGAGATCATTCGCGCCGAGGGTCATGTTCCGCCGGTGGCCTGGGAAACGGCGGTCGCGACCGGCAAGGCGCGCGCTGCCATTCGTCGGGCGACCCGCGAGGCGGTGCGTCAGCAATTCGCCGGGCTGGGACGGCAGATTGTCGAGCGGGCGTTCGAACGCGCCAGCCGCGCATATTCTGTGGACCGCCTGAAAGCGGCGTTGCCGCGTCTGGCGCGGGCATCGGTTGAGGACGTGCTGGCGGCTGTCGGCCGTGGCGAGATTTACTCCGGCGACGTCGTCCGGGCGCTCTATCCGGATTTCACGGAGGAGCGAAAAATAGCTCAAACCCCGCTACGGCCGGGAGAACCCGGCTGGTTCGGCGTCAAAGCCAACGCCAATGTCGTGTTCAAGGCTCCCGGGAGCAGCGACGCGGACGCTATTCCTATTCGGGGCCTGGGCGGGGATGCGCCGGTGCGGTTCGCTCCCCACGGCGGCGCGGTTCCGGGCGATCGGATCGTTGGCATTCTGACGCCGGGCGAGGGAGTCACGATCTACCCGATACAATCGCCATCTCTTACAGCTTTCGACGATCAGCCGGAGCGCTGGATCGACGTGCGCTGGGACATCGATACGGATCGACGCGAGCTGTTCCCGGCGCGGATCGTCTCGCAGGCGTTGAACGAACCGGGCGCGCTGGGCGCCCTCGCTACCCTGATCGGCGAGACCGGCGCCAATATCGACAACATCAGCTTCCGGGCGCATTCTCCTGATTTTAGGGAAATGACTTTCGATCTTGAGGTCGCCGACCTCAAACATCTGACGGCGGTGATTTCGAAGCTGCGCGAGAGTCCGCTGGTGAACAAGGTCGAACGGGTGATCGGCTAAAATCCGGGAGATTGGAGGGACATGACGGCAAAGCCTCTACGTCTTGGCGTGAACGTCGATCACGTGGCCACGTTGCGCAACGCCCGCGGCGGCGCTCGTCCGGACCCCCTGCGCGCGGCTTTGCAGGCTATCGAGGCCGGGGCCGACGGGATCACTGCGCATTTGCGCGAGGACCGGCGCCATATCACCGACGCCGACATGGCCCGGTTGAAGGCCGGCATCGATCGGCCGCTGAATTTCGAGATGGCGGCGACGGGTCAGATGCTCGATATCGCCCTTGCCACCCGTCCGCACGCCGCCTGTCTCGTTCCCGAGAAGCGCACCGAGCGCACCACTGAAGGCGGACTCGACGTTGTCGGCGCCCATGATCACCTCCTGCCCTACGTCGACCAGTTGACGCGCGGCGGCATACGCGTCTCGCTGTTTATCGAGCCGTCGAGGGAGGCGATCGACGCCGCCGTGTCCATCAAGTCTCCGGTCGTCGAGCTTCATACAGGCGCATGGTGTCATGCCGTCGAGACGGGAGATTTCGTTCGCGCCGAACGGGAATTCGCCCGTGTCGCCGCCGCCGCCGCCTATGGCGCGGACAGGGGACTGGAAATCCACGCCGGACATGGCCTCGATTACGATTCGGCGCGACGCGTCGCCGCCCTGCCGCAGATCGTTGAACTCAATATCGGCCATTTCCTGATCGGCGAGGCGGTATTTGTCGGTCTGGACGAGGCGATCCGGAAAATGCGCGGGGCCATGGACGCCGGCCGGGCGTCGGCGCCATGATTTTGGGCTTCGGCAACGATCTTTGCGATATCCGCCGGATCGAACGGGCGCTTGAGCGCTACGGCGAGCGCTTCACCCATCGCCTGTTCACCGAGACCGAGCGCGCCAGATCGGACCGCCGCGCCGCCCGGGCCGCCTCCTACGCCAAGCGCTTCGCCGCCAAAGAGGCCTGCGCCAAGGCACTGGGCACCGGGATCGGCGAGGGCGTGTTCTGGACAGACATGGGCGTCGTCAATCTGGTCACCGGTCGTCCGACCCTCGCCCTCACCGGCGGCGCGGCGGCCCGGCTGGCCGCGATGACCCCGGCGGGCATGCGGGCGGTGATTCACCTTACCCTGACCGACGAGTATCCGCTGGCGCAGGCACAGGTTCTCATCGAAGCTGCGTCATGCTAAGCGGGCGCTGGCCGGGCCGGCTCATGCCGCGCCCCTGCGGGAGGTTCGTGGCTTGAGCAGACATGTATCAAAGACCGTAAAAGAAGAAGACGGCGGCCTTGTCGAAACGATCAAGGTGATCTTTCAGGCGCTGGCCATCGCGCTTGTTATCCGGACCCTGCTGTTCCAGCCGTTCAATATTCCCTCCGGATCGATGATCCCGACCCTGCTGATCGGCGATTATGTCTTCGTGTCGAAATACGCTTACGGCTATTCGAATTACTCCATGCCCATGGGGCCTAATATTTTCTCCGGCCGCCTTGTGGCCTCATCGCCCAAGCGTGGCGACGTCGTAGTCTTCAAACTGCCGCGCGACAACGAAACCGATTACATCAAGCGCGTGATCGGCCTTCCGGGCGACAAGATCCAGATCATCGAAGGACGGCTCTACATTAACGGCGTTATCGTGCCGCGCGAGCAAACCGAAAAGGCCCGGACCGAAAATCGCATGGGCGACGAAGTGCCGGTTGCGACTTATAAGGAAACCCTGCCGGGCGACGCCGAACATCCCGCCGTCGAACATACGATCATCGAGATCGAGGGCGATCGCGGAATAAACGATAACACCGAACCCTTCGTCGTGCCGCCGGATAATTATTTTATGATGGGCGATAATCGCGACAATTCTACGGACTCGCGAATTTCCCCGGAGCTTGGCGGCGTCGGCTTCGTGCCTTTCGTCAATCTCGTCGGTCGCGCCGAAATCATCTTCTTTTCCGTGAAGAAAGATGAGTCGCCGCTCGCCTTCTGGCGCTGGCCGTGGTCGGTGCGCTGGGATCGCCTGTTCAAAAGCGCGCACTAGCGCGACGAACGGCGTCGATGGCGCGCGCAAAACCGGATATCGGCGAACTCGAAGCGCGCATCGGTCACGCTTTCTCCGACCCGGCTTTGCTGCGCGCCGCGCTGACCCATGTCAGCGCGTCGACCCGGCGTCCTGAGTCGTATGAAAGGCTTGAGTTTCTGGGCGACCGGGTGCTGGGTCTCGCCGTTTCGCATATGTTGTATGTCGCCTTTCCCAATCGAAGCGAAGGCGAGCTGTCGCGACGTCTCGCGGCGCTGGTGCGCAAGGAGACCTGCGCCGAAGTCGCCGAGAATTGGGGCGTCGGTCCCTTTCTGCGGCTGGGCGAGGGCGAAGCGCAAACCGGCGGCCGCAAGAAGCGGGCGATCCTTGGCGATGTTTGTGAGGCGATCATCGGCGCAGTTTTTCTCGACGCCGGGGCTGCGGCGGCGGAAGCTGTGGTGAGCGCCGCTTTCGCCGAGAAGATGCACGCCGCCGCGCCCGATCTGCGCGACGCCAAAACGGCTCTGCAGGAATGGGCGCAGGCGCGTCGTCTTTCGCCGCCGCGTTATCTCATGGTGACGCGGGGCGGTCCCGATCATGCGCCGTATTTCGAGATCGCTGTAGAGGTTGAGGGGTTTGCGTCGGCCACCGGGGCCGGCGGCTCCAAACGTGTCGCCGAACAAGCGGCGGCGGCGGCTTTCATGGCGCGCGAGGGCGTCGACAGCCACAAGGGGGCAGGGTGAGCAAAGATCGTAATGAGTCCTCTCCGACGCGCTGCGGCTTCGCCGCGCTCGTGGGCGCGCCCAACGCCGGCAAATCGACGCTGCTCAACCAGCTTGTCGGCGCGAAAGTCTCGATCGTTTCGCGCAAAGCGCAGACGACGCGCTCAATGGTGCGTGGCATCGCCATCGAGGGGGAAGCCCAAATCGTGCTGGTCGACACGCCCGGCATTTTCAAGCCGAAGCGTCGGCTTGATCGGGCCATGGTGGCCAGTGCGCTCTCCGGCGCCGCCGACGCTGACGTCATTGCGCTCCTGGTCGACGCCCGCAAGGGGCTCGACGAGGAGATCGACGCGATCCTTGCGCAACTCGCCGATAGCAGGACGCCGAAAATACTTGTCCTGAACAAGATCGACATCATTCTTCGCGAGAAATTGCTGGCGCTCGCCACGGCCCTGAACGCGCGCGGCGCCTTCGAGGAGACTTTTATGGTGTCGGCGTTGACCGGCGATGGCGTCGACGATCTGCGCAAGGCCCTGGCGCGGCGCATGAAGCCATCGCCCTGGCTCTATCCGGAGGATCAACTCTCCGACGCGCCGCTGCGACTGCTCGCGGCCGAGATTACGCGTGAGAAAATCTACGATCGACTCCACGACGAATTGCCCTATCAATCGACAGTCGAAACCGATAGCTGGACCCAACAGAAGGATGGGTCGGTCCGGATTGAACAGACGATTTTTGTTGCGCGTGACGGGCAAAAGCGGATCGTTATCGGGGAGGGCGGCCGGACCATCAAGGCGATCGGTCAGGCGGCGCGGCTGGAAATCGCCGAGGCTGCGGAACAACCCGTGCATCTGTTTCTCTTCGTGAAAGTGCGCGAAAACTGGGCGGACGATCCCGAGCGCTACCGCGAGATGCGTCTGGAGTTTCCCAAAAACGATTAGTATCGACTGATCGCGCTGATTCGCTAACGGAGGGGGACCATGTCGAAGAAACGTAAAGTCACGACGGTCTATCGTTATCTGACAGGTCCGGACGATGCGGGTTTTTGTCATCGCGTCACGGAAGCGCTGAGCAAGGGTTGGGCGCTTTACGGTTCGCCGACGCTAACTTTCGATCCTGAACAAAAGCGCGTCATTTGCGGGCAGGCGGTGACCAAGGATGTTGATGATCTTGAGTATTCGCCAGACATGAAACTATCGGAAGCCTGACGCGGCGCGGCTATGGAATGGCGCGACGAAGGGCTTGTCATCGGCGCCCGGCGGCATGGCGAAACCGCCGTTATTCTCGAATTAATGACGCGCCAGCGCGGACGTCATCTTGGTCTCGTGCGCGGCGGTCGCTCCTCCGCCATGCGGGCGGCGCTTCAGCCTGGCAATCTTGTTCTGGCGCAATGGCGTGCGCGTATTGAGGATCATCTTGGAGCTTTTACGGTCGAAACGCTGTCAGCGCGCGCCGCGCGTTTTCTCGATCACGGCGCGGCCTTGAACGGGCTTGCGACGCTCGCAGCGCTGCTGCGTCTTTTGCCGGAGCGCGATCCGCATGAAGAATTGTTCGAACTGGCGGAGGATATTGTCGAACGCTTCGCAACGCGCGCCGACGCCGCCATGGCTCTTGCGCGATTCGAACTGGCGTTGCTGAGCGCGTTGGGATTTGGCCTCGATCTCGATGTGTGCGCGTTGACGGGCGCAATGGACGATCTCGCCTGGGTTTCGCCGAAATCCGGCCGCGCGGTCACGCGTCTGGCCGGCGAGCCATGGCGGGAACGCTTGCTGCCCTATCCGGCGTTTTTGCAAAACGCCGACTTGGGCGCTTCCTCCGAAGAGATCTCCGGCGCTTTCCGCCTCACCGGTTATTTTCTTGCGCGTAATGTGTTTGCGCCGCGGGGGCTATCGCTTCCTGCCGCCCGCGCGCTTTTTCTGGAAGCGCTGGGAAGCTGAAGTTTTCCCGGTCTGGTTAAATCAGACCGGGGCTATGGTCTTTTTTTGTCGCGATTTCCTTCGCCGACCCGGTATCCGCTTCGGCGAAAAGCGCTTTAGCGCGGCTCGTCGCAGATGGTGCGCGTTTCCTGGCTGGTGACGCCATAACCTTCGTCGACATCGACAAAAATTACACGGCACAGCGCCTGCAAGGGATTTTGCGGTAGTTGCGGCGCTGTCGTGGCGGCCGCTGTTCTCGCTGTCGCCGGTTTGCCAGTCGACGCGCCGGAGAGTTGTTGGGATACGGCGGCTGTCGCCGAGCCGGTCATGAGCGCGGCGGCCGCGCATGACGCAAATGTTGGCCAGAACAGTTTCATGTCTGAGTGTCGTCCCAAGTTGGAAATATCGGTTCCGCCCATAGACGCGGCGCGCCTCGTCCTCTCTCGGGGCTGGTTCTACCGGAGAGGTCACCGGCGCCGCAAGCGCTCCCGTCAGCTTTTCGTCCGGACCTCGCCCTTTCCCCGACGCGCGCAGGCTACGCGCCCCGACGCGCGCAGGCTACGTGTGAAACTTGCGCGCCTGGCGGGAAACCCATAGAGCTTGATAAATGAAAAGCTGCGTGATTCATGATGAAACTACAATAAATCAACGGCTTGCAAAACCGGTGGCGCAGATCTTCCAAGGCGCGTCGAACGGTATGACGCTCTTGCGCAGATGTCATGCGCAACGATGCGACGAACGGAACGGGCGGCATGGTTCAAAAAGGCAAGGGCGCGGCCAGCGGCAAGGCCAGCGGTAAGGGCGTTGGCAAGGGCGGCGGAATGGCAAGCGGTAAAACCCTCGGTGAGGAAACTGCGCCGACGCCGGTCGATCTTCGCGATGCGCTTGAGGAGCGCTATCTTCGCTACGCCTTGTCGACAATCACGGGCCGCGCCTTGCCCGACGCGCGCGACGGGCTGAAGCCTGTCCATCGGCGAATTCTTTACGGCATGCATATTCTGCGTCTCGATCCGGGAGCGCCGTTCAAGAAATGCGCCAAGATCGTCGGCGATGTCATGGGCTCGTTTCACCCGCATGGCGATCAGGCGATCTACGACGCGCTGGTGCGACTCGCCCAGGATTTCTCCTCGCGCTATCCGTTGGTCGACGGGCAGGGCAATTTCGGCAATGTCGATGGCGACTCCGCCGCCGCCTATCGTTACACCGAAGCGCGAATGACGTCGGTGAGCCGTCTGTTGCTGGAGGGAATCGATGAGGACGCCATCGATTTCGTTCCGAATTATTCCGGCGAGGAAAAAGAGCCAGTCGTGTTGCCGGCGGCGTTGCCGCATTTGCTCGCCAATGGGGCGCAGGGAATTGCGGTCGGCATGGCGACGTCGATCCCGCCGCACAACCTCGCCGAACTGTGTGATGCGGCGCTCTATTTGATTTCGCATCGCAAGGCCACCAGCGATCAGTTAATGACCTTCGTTCAGGGGCCTGATTTCCCGACCGGCGGCATCATCGTTGACCGTCGCGAGGATATCGCCGAGGCCTATCGCACCGGGCGCGGCTCTTTCCGGGTGCGCGCCCGTTGGGCGATAGAAGAGCAGGCGCGCGGCGGCTGGGTCGCCGTCGTTACGGAAATTCCCTATGGCGTTCAGAAATCGCGACTGATTGAAAAGCTTGCCGAGTTGATCTCCGAGCGCAAGCTGCCGCTCGTCGCCGATGTGCGGGATGAGTCAGCCGAAGACGTCCGCATCGTCTTCGAACCGCGTTCCAGGACCATCGATCCGGCATTGTTGATGGAGACGCTCTTCAAGCTCTCTGAGCTTGAGACGCGTTTTGCAATGAACATGAATGTGCTGATCGATGGCGTAACGCCGCGCGTCGTTTCGCTAGACGAGGCGTTGCGCCAATGGCTTGATCATCGTCGCGTCGTGTTGCAACGCCGGGCGCGTCATCGTCATGCAGCCATCGTGCGGCGCATCGAGCAACTTGAGGGGATGGTCATTGTCTTCCTCAATCTCGACGAGGTGATCCGCATCATCCGCGAGGAGGATGACGCCAAGGGCGAACTGAAGAAAACCTTCAAGCTCACCGACATGCAGGTCGATTATATACTCGACACGCGATTACGCGCGTTGCGGAAGCTTGAGGAAATGGAACTGCGCCGTGAATTGCAGGAATTGAGTAAAGAGCGCGCCGATATCGACAATCTTCTCGCCGATGAAGATCGGCAATGGAAGACGATCGCCACGCAAATCCGCGAACTCAAGAAAACCTATGGACCGCAAACGGCGGCCGGCAAACGTCGCACCACTTTCGAGGATGCGCCGGAAAGCGTTAATCTTGATTTGGCGGAGGCGATGATCGAGCGTGAGCCAATCACAGTCGTCGTCTCGCGCATGGGGTGGATCCGCGCCCTCAAGGGCCATGTGCAGGATTTGACGTCGCTCGCCTTCAAGGGCGACGATGCGCTCGGCGCGTCATTCTTCGCGCAGACAACGACAAAAATTCTGGCATTCGCCACCAATGGCAAGGTCTACACGCTTGATGCGGGTAAATTGCCCGGCGGACGCGGTCATGGCGAACCAGTGCGGCTGTTCGCTGATATCGACGAGGGGGAAACCCTTGTTCGGGTTTTGCCGCATACGCCCGGCGAGCAATTATTGTTAATCGCCGACGACGGTCGCGGCTTCGTCGCTGCGCAAGACGATTTACTGTCGTCGACGCGCAAGGGCCGCGCCGCATTGACCGTGGAGTCGCCGGCGAAGCTCGCCATCGTCGCCGGGGCGTCGAACGGCGATCACGTCGCCATCGTCGGCGAAAATCGCAAGCTGCTGGTCTTCCCGCTCGACGAGGCGCCGCGCATGGCGCGCGGCAAGGGCGTGCGGATGCAACGCTACAAGGATGGCGGGGTCGCAGACGCCAGGGTGTTTACGCTGAAGGATGGCCTTGGCTGGACCGATGCCTCAGGACGCCAGTTCACCGTCGGCAAGGCGGAACTGGCGGAATGGATCGGCCACCGCGCCGAAGCCGGTCGACTGCCGCCTCGCGGGTTTCCGCGGAACAACCGTTTTGGGAATTAATGCGAGCGGACGGAGGCGTTACTCCGCAGAGGCCAGAAGTCCAAGCCGCGTTAGTTCGTGCTCACGGATGTTGCGGGTGATCGGATAATAGCCGCCATGTTTCGCCTGAGCCTGGCCATCGCTGGACAGGATATATTTGACGAACTCTCCGCTTAACGTATCGAGCGGAGCTTTGGGATTTTTCAGCAAGTAGACATAGAGGCCGCGGGCCAGGGGATATTTGTGCGTGTAGGTATTCTCAAAACTGGGTTCCAGACAGGTTGAGGTGGCGCCGCCCCTGATCGAAATAGCCTTCACCTCGGAGGTTTTATAACCAATGCCTGAGTAGCCGATTGCGTAGGGATCTATGCCGACGGAGGAGACCACGCCTTCCGAGCCTTCATTCAACTTGATGTTGTCCTTGAAATCACGACCGCCCAAAACATTCAGCCGGAAAAATTTATAGGTGCCGGAAAGCGAATTGCGACTGTGCAGAGCGATTGGCTTTGACGCCCATTCCCCTGTTGCGCCCACATCACCCCATGTCCTCGCGCTGACGCCGCCCTCGCTGCGTGGATCGGCCGAGAAGATTCGCTCCACCTGATCCATCGACAGACAATTGATCGGATTATTTTTGTTGACGTAAATGGCAAGCGCGTCGACAGCGACCAGAACGCCTGTAGGCTTATAGCCATATCTGGCGACGAAGCTGTTCATTTCATCCGGGGTCATTTGTCTTGACATGGGCCCCAGTTGAGCCTCTCCGGAAAGAAGGGCGGAAGGAGCGGTGTTCGATCCCCTGGCCTCGATATCGATCTCGACGGATGGATAATACTGTTTAAATCCATCAACCCAAAGTTGCATCTCATGCGCCATCGTATCTGATCCGACGGACTTGAGCTTGCCGGAAATATTTTCCCGTACTTTGTAGGGCTGAAGGTTGAGATCAAGCGAATTCGCTTGCGACGCGAATAAACCAGCCGCCAAAACCAGAATGGTGAATATTCGGCTTTTCATGCCACAAGTTCCCCGGAGAATGAGAGCCATTCACCCTAGGGATGGTTCGATGACACAAAAATGACAGGCTGAACTCATTTCGGAAGAATCTCAAGAACTCTGTTTTTTCCATGCTGCACGGTAATGAAAAACCGGGCGTTGCGCATGTTTTCAACAGTTCCGATCATATCCCGCTTCTCGGTCGAGCCATTGGATATAGTCAGTCCGCTTGGCTCATTATCCGATGATTTCAGGCCACAACAGAAACGATCGACGCCGAGGGCGATCAAACGAGAGCTCCGGCGCGTAGCGATGTCGTAGTTCCAGACAGAGTCGTAAAATTTCAGCTGTGAATGTAGCGTATCATTGCGATCTTCTGCGACCAGCAGATGGGTTTCATCGGCAAAAACCATGTTGTCGAAACCGGCGTGCTCTGCGTCTCCTAGAATGAAGAGCGAAATATAACCGTCATATCCGTCATGGCGTCCCTGTTCCTGATCGACCCGGAATATCGCCCCCCAAACGCCGCGTGCGGCAAGTTCAGGAACCATACCGGGCGCTATCTGGGTGTCGCCCGTGGCGCTGAAGAAGAATGTGCGGAAGTCCGAACCGGGCAGCCACGCCATATTCTCGGGTCTTTTGAAAGGCGTCGCCCCGGAGTCCTTCGCCGCAGCAGTCGCATTATACGAATGGGTGGCGTTCGCGGGAACTTCCTGGATCGTCACCCATTTGAATGGCCAACGAGAGCCTTGGGTATGTAGTTTTTTTTGCGCAATGGCGATGATATCGGAGTCAGGATCGCTTGCGTTAAAGGTGAGTGGATATCCGTCAATCTGAACCTGCATCGCTTGCATTTTACCGCCGTCCTGAAGACGCTCGGGATTGGTTGGAACGTATCGATAGACAAATGAGTTAGGTTGCAGAGACTTGTCGAGAGCGACATCCTGATCATCAATCCGGGCGGCGGATTTCTGCGCCGGTCTTCCCTTGATATCTTCCTGCAGATACACGGTTCCCTTGTTGTCAATGTGAATACCCTCATAGCCGCCATAACCCAGTTGCGCTTCCAGGGTCGTCGCCGCAGATGGCCACTCCGGGTTTAGTTCGATGACGCGGCCAGCGCCATTATGGCTATGTTCTTCTCCAAGCTCCTCCGTAAAAAGGATCTTGCGCGTAAGAGGATTGTATGTGGACCCATCAAGATTGTTAAAATTCGTTTTGCCTGTCGCAGGGTCGACGGGCGTCAGTAATGTAATTTTATGTCGTGGGTCGGTCACATCAAGATTAATTCTGGTTACATGGGCAAGACCGCCACGAATTTCATGGCCCTGGAAAAGGAAATGACGACCATAATCGAAGCTCGGTGCAGGGCCGCCCGGGTTTTTCTCAAGTTTTAGATAGACATTTTGATCGGGAGAAGTATTACCCGCATCGCCGGTGATCTTATCGTTCTCATCGGCAAGATTGCCGAACGTCCGTATGCGGCCGGAGGGATTTTCCAGTTCGAAAGAGCCCTCGACAATGGATGAAAACCTGAATTTAGACGACAGGACGGGGGCGATCTCATTTTCCCCGGACACTGGCGTTGCGGGCAGGGACTCTTCGGATTGATCTTGAGAATGCGCATCCCCTGTTTCTTCGGCAACACAGGGATTTATTAGGACAAGGAAAAACAACCACAGCGCATGGGGCGCAAATGCCGCTTTCCGGATAGTTGACGCGAATTTATTCATCTTGGCCTGCTAAAATCTGAATTTCGGCGGCGTTATGGCTCATTGATCCGGCCGGCAGGCGCAAATCACAGAGTCCAGGGAGTAAACAACAATCGATAGGAAAGACAAAATCCCTGACAGCATCAGTCCGGGATCGCTGGCCGCCATTTCTGGAGAGGTTGTCTGAAACAGAACACAGAGCGTTGCGCTGGAAATCAAGATGACTGAAGCGGAGAGAACATCGCGGGCGGATCGGGATCTGATCATAAAGACGCCACAAAATATATCTTATTGAAACGACTTAAGAACATAAAACATTTACACTATTGTGACGGCTGGGTTTAAAGGCCAATGCAACAATTATGGTCCCGGTCTCGGGCTTGTTTGCCTGAATTCTTTCGGAAATCGTCATTTTGTGAGGATATTATCCTCCTATAGATTTTAGATATGAAATTCACTTAAGGTATCTACTTGTCAGGATTAATCTCAATATATGTTCGCAGGGGCAGCAAGCATTACGGGAGATGGAAAGGCGAGAGATGACCGGGAACAGGATCAGCTACTATCTCCATCACTGGAAGACCGATTTTTTGGCCGGTATTGTCGTTTTTCTCGTGGCCATGCCGCTGTGCCTTGGCATTGCTCTGGCTTCCGGAGCGCCGCCCTTGTCCGGACTGATCGCAGGCGCTGTCGGCGGCGTTATCGTTTCATTCGCCAGCGGATCCCAATTGAGCGTCTCCGGGCCAGCAAATGGAGTCACGGTCGTCGCAGCCGCCGCCATTGCCGGCTTCGGTTATCGCGGTCTTTTGCTTTCGGTGATTATTGCGGGAGCCCTGCAAATTTTGCTTGGTTTCCTTGGCGCAGGAACGATCAGCGCATATTTCCCGTCGTCGGTAATCAAGGGCATGCTCGCCGCAATCGGGCTGCTACTGATGCTCAAACAGCTCCCTCATGCGCTGGGCTACGATAAGCCGGCGGAGGACGATCTCTCTTTTCTTGAGGAAAGCGGCAGATCTGAATTATCGGTTATCGAGGAGGCGTTTAACTGGATCTCGCCGGGAGCGATTTTGCTCTCTTTATGTTGCTTATCAATCATGATTTTGTGGGAGACAAGGCTGATCAAATCACGCAGTCGCATCTCCATCATTCCCGCGCCTCTCGTCGTGGTGATTTTTGGAGTGCTTTATGCGATTTTTACAAGAGCCTATATCCCTTATCTTTCGATTTCGCCCGAACATTTCGTCAACCTGCCGATTTTCGGTTCCGCGACGCAACTCTGGGGCGAAATCATCACGCCGGATTTTAGCCTGATCGGCAATCCCGAGGTGTATTCGACAAGCCTCACGCTTGCGCTCATCGCAAGTCTTGAAACATTGCTCAGCATAGAAGCCGCAGACAAACTCGATCCCTTCAGGAGAATTGCGCCAACCGATCAAGAGCTGAAAGCGCAGGGGCTTGGCAACATTATTTCCGGTTTGATCGGCGGGTTGCCCATCTCGGCCGTGATTGTCAGAACATCCGTCAACATCAACGCGGGCGGCAAGACCAAGGTTGCCTCCATTGTTCACGGAATATGCATCATTCTGAGCGCGCTGCTATTCGTTAGGTATCTAAATCTTATTCCGCTTTCATGTCTGGCGGCGATTCTCCTCGTGACAGGTTACAAGCTCAACAGGCCTGAAATTTATCAGGAGATATATCTGCAGGGCAGGGATCAGTTTTTGCCGTTTGTTATTACCATTGCGTCGATGCTGGCCTTCGACTCCCTCCGGGGAGTGGCCATTGGCATGGCGATAGGCCTCATTTACGTTCTCAAAAACAATTACCATAAAGCCTTTACGCTCACTCAAAACGACCGGAATTATCTCTTGAGATTGATGAAAGACGTCTCCTTCCTGCACAAGGCGCCGCTGCGTCGTTTGCTGGGGACTATTCCTGCAAACAGCTCGCTGTTTATCGATGGCTCTCGCGCGTCATTCATCGATCGGGACATCATTGAGACGATCAATGATTTTGTCAAAGCCGGCAGCGATAAAAACATACAGGTGGAGCTCAAGGAGATCGGGCCCAAGCGCAGTTATGATTGACCCTACTTCTTCGACAGCACCTCGGGAACCTTGAAACCGAGTTTTCCCTGACGCCACAAAGTGTAGGCGACGCCTGCGAGCAGCGCCATGAAGACGGCGAATCCAATGTAGAGATAAAATTCGTCGTCAGTAACGAGGCCAACCGAAAAGGGATGCCGGCCTGTGAAGCTCTTCGCTCCATCGTCGCTGGAAAATTTGACATAGAGAACATAATTGCCGGGTTCAGCGAAACTGTGATCGAAATTCACCATGCCGTTGCGAAACTTCTGCGGGGGCAGGCGGCCGACGGCGCTGGTCTCGGGATCCGGCGTCGCGTTGGGGGCATCGGCGCGCAGAATCCGGATGTCCCAGGTCATGTCGCGCAATTCATTGTCGCCGGCGTCGAGCACGATCACCGAAGGGCCGGTTTCCGGAAGCGCGTCGCAGACGCGGTCGATGTTTTTCTTGGGCTGCATGGCGACGAATTTCATCGTCTTCTCGCCGACGGCGACCGGGCAATCGGGATCGTAATAATGCCACCCGGCCGCAAGCCCGGGGGCTGTCGTGAGGATCAGGGCGGAAAACAGCAGCGTCACGAGGGCAAGCAATCGTCTCAAGTTCTAATCCCCATCGATTAAATGCCGGCGTCGAGCGCGGCGAGCATCTGATCCATCGCCAGCGCCGGTTCGGCGCATTTGGCGTCGCCGACGATCCGAGCCGGTACGCCAGCCACTGTTTTGTTGGGCGGCACCGGATCGAGCACGACAGAGCCGGCGGCGATCATGGCGCAGCGGCCGATTTCGATATTGCCCAGAACTTTCGCCCCGGCGCCGATGAGCACGCCTCGCCGCACTTTCGGATGGCGGTCGCCGCGAATGCGCCCGGTGCCGCCAAGAGTAACGCCATGAAGCATCGAGACGTCGTCCTCTACAACGCTGGTCGCGCCGATCACCACGCCTGTGGCGTGATCGAGAAACACGCCCTTGCCAATGCGGGCGGCGGGATGAATGTCGGTCTGGAATATCTGCGACGACAGGCTCTGCAACGCCAGGGCGAAATCGGCACGGCCGTTATGCCAAAGCCAATGCGCCAGACGATGAGTCTGCAACGCGTGGAATCCCTTGAAATACAGCACTGGCTCGATCAACCGCGTGCAGGCGGGATCGCGCTCCAGAACCGCGACAAGATCGGCGCGCATGGCGTCCGCGAGCACGGGCTCGCGGTCGAGGCAGGCGTCGTAGGCCTGCCGGATAATGGCGTAGGGCGCTTCAGGCCGGTCGAGCCGCTGGGCGACACGATGGGCGATGATGGCCGATAGACTGTCTTGCGACAGGATCGCCGGATGGACGAAGCCGCCCAGTTCGGGTTCCTGGCGCACGACTGCTTCCGCCTCCAGCCGCAGACGCAACAGTAGGGGATCGGCTCCCGAAAACTCTATGACTTCCGCGCTCGATTCGCGCATTTCCGGCGCCATGCGACCTCTCCGACGGCAGGTATATAGGCGAAAATTCTCCCGGGTTCACCCACCGGCGCGCCTGGTCGCGTCCTGCGTCGCCAGAAACGACAAAACCGCCTGCTTGTAAACACGATCGCCGACGGCGCGATTATGGTCCCGACCAGGTATGTCGACGATCTCCGCCCGTTGGAACAGCGGTAGCAGCGGCTGCGGATCGCCGGCGACATCGTCGCGTGTGCCGACGCAGATCAGCGTCGACTGAGCGATGCGGGACAGCGTCGCTGGCTCCAGCGTTCGGCTGAAGCCGCGGGCGCAGGCGGCCAGGGCCCGGAGATCGCTGCGGGTCGACTCGGCGAAACCGCGAAAAATCTTCATCATCGGCGCGCCAATGTCCTCGATGCGTTCGGCCTCCATCGCATCGGCCAGCCCGAACGGCAGGCCGGGGCCGGTCACCAGAAATTCTCCAACGCCGCCAAGGATCAGGCTCCGCACCTTTTCGGGATGGGTGAGCGTCAACACGGTCGCGATGCGCGCGCCCATCGAATAGCCCATCACGTCGGCGCGCGGGACGCCCAGATGATCGAGCAGGGCGCTGGCGTCGCCGGCCATCGCCTCCAGGCTGTAGAGCGCAGGATCGTAGAGCTTTTGTGATTGGCCGTGGCCGCGGTTGTCGAAGGTCACGACCCGACGGCCGTCCTCGGTCAGGGTCTTGACCCATTGGGTGAACAGCCAATTCACCGTCTGGGTCGAGGCAAAGCCGTGGATCAGCAGGATCGGCGCCTCTTTCTCGTTCGCGGCGGGCCGATAGTCCGAATAGGCGATCTCCACGCCGTTCGATTTAAAACTGTCCATGTCGAAAACCACTCATCGCTGCAAGCCTGAAAAAACGCCCGATTACCCAGCCCGCCAAATCCTGCGCCGCTATTGCCAACCGCCGCGCTTGCCGATAAACGAACCCCACGCTTGGTCTGTCGCATTGTCGGCGGGAGACCAGCACATGCGCCCGTAGCTCAGCTGGATAGAGCACCAGACTACGAATCTGGGGGTCAGAGGTTCGAATCCTTTCGGGCGCGCCATCTTCATTGCTCCTGTTAAAGCTTGATAGGGATATAGGCCCGCAGCGGCCTGTTTCAGCGCGGGGTCGCCCGTTGCGAGATCCGAAATCGACGAACGGGCGCTTTTCCCGCCCAATATGGGGCTCCGGGCAGCGGGGCGGGCCGTCGTCGGGGGCTCTCCCCTCCCGATGAAGCGCGCAGCCAGAACCTGGCGCGCAATCACGAACGACTTGAAGGCTTTTTGATCGAGATCGGCGTCGTCATCGATTATGGCGCCGCCGCCGCTCGCGAGGCGCGCGAGATTTGGGCTTTTCTCGACAGCCAGGGCCACCCGCCGGCGCAAACGGCCTCTCATCGCCGCGCTGGGGCGTCGGCGCAGCGAGGTTCTGGAGAGGTTCAACCAGCGCGAATCCGAACGCGTCCCCGCTTTGGTGGTTGCCGACTGGCGTGGGTCGTGGAAAGGGGCGTTATCGCAGCTCCGGCCTCCGCTCCCGGATTGCGCCTCCTCGCCGGGACGGTTAAAACCCGCAAATCCTTTCGATCAAAGCGACTTACGCCGATCCGTGTCGGCGAGTGAGCGCAAGGGAGCGTCCCATGGTTTCCGTCACTTTTCCTGATGGCGCGTCGCGCCAGTTCGAGCCGGGCGTCACCGGCGTCGACATCGCCAAAAGCATTTCGCCGTCGCTCGCCAAACGCGTCGTCGCCATGACTCTGGACGGCGAACTGGTCGATCTGGCCCGGCCGGTCGCCCGGGACGCGAAAATCGAATTTGTCTCGCGCGACGATCCGCGTGCGCTGGAGCTTATCCGCCACGACGCCGCCCATGTGCTGGCCGAGGCGGTGCAGGAGCTTTTCCCCGGCACGCAGGTGACCATCGGCCCGGTGATCGAAAACGGTTTTTATTACGATTTTCACCGCGCCGAGCCCTTCACGCCGGAGGATTTGCCGGCCATCGAAAAGAAGATGCGCGAGATCGTCGCCCGGGACGCCAGAATCGTCCGCGAGGAATGGAGCCGCGACGACGCCAAAACCTGGTTCATCGCCAAAGGCGAGACCTTCAAGGGCGAACTGATCGACAGCATCAAATCGGACGAGCCGCTGAGCGTCTACAAGCAGGGACAATGGCTCGATCTCTGTCGTGGGCCGCATCTGCCATCGGTCGGCAAGATCGGCGGGGCCTTCAAGCTGATGAAGGTCGCCGGGGCCTATTGGCGCGGCGATTCGAGCCGGCCGATGCTCTCGCGTATTTACGGCACCGCCTGGGCGACGCAGGAGGAACTCGACGCTTATCTGCATCGACTGGAGGAGGCCGAGCGCCGCGATCATCGCCGCCTCGGCCGGGAGATGGATTTGTTCCATTTCCAGGAGGAGGGGCCTGGCGCGATCTTCTGGCATCCCAAGGGCTGGACGCTATTCCAGACGCTGGTCTCCTACATGCGCCGGCGCCAGAAGGCGGCGGGCTACACGGAGGTGAATACGCCGCAGGTTCTTGATCGCGCGCTCTGGGAAACATCCGGACACTGGCAGACCTATCGCGAGAACATGTTTGTTACGAAGACCGAGGATGAGCGCATTTTCGCGCTGAAGCCGATGAACTGCCCTGGCCATGTGCAGATTTTCAAGAACGGCCTGAAGTCCTATCGCGACCTGCCGGTGAAGATCGCCGAATTTGGCGTCGTGCATCGTTACGAGCCGTCCGGCGCGCTGCATGGCATGATGCGCGTGCGGGCCTTCACGCAGGACGACGCGCATATCTTCTGCTCCGAAGACCAGATCATGGAAGAGGCGCTGAAGATCAACGATCTGATCCTCACTATCTATCGCGATTTCGGTTTCGACGATGTGGTGGTGAAGCTCTCGACGCGTCCGGAGAAACGCGTCGGCTCGGACGAGGCTTGGGACAAGGCGGAGACGGCGCTCGGCAAGGTTCTTGACGAACTCGCGCGACGCGGCCTCAAGACCAGCATTCAGGAGGGCGAGGGCGCCTTTTATGGCCCCAAGCTCGAATATACGCTGCGCGACGCCATCGGCCGCGAATGGCAATGCGGCACGACGCAGGTCGATTTTAACCTGCCGGTGCGTTTCGGCGCCTTCTATATCGGCGCCGACAGCGAGAAAAAGACTCCGGTGATGATTCATCGCGCCATGTTCGGCTCGCTGGAGCGCTTCACCGGCATCCTGATCGAGCATTACGCCGGCCATCTGCCGCTGTGGCTGTCGCCTTTGCAGATTGTCGTCTGCACGATCACTCAGGAGGCGGACGATTACGCTTACGAGATCGCGGCCGCCGCGCGCAAGCTTGGGCTCAATGTCGATGTCGACGCGCGTAACGAGAAGATCACCTATAAGGTGCGCGAACATTCGCTGGCGAAAGTTCCGGTTCTGCTCGTCGCCGGCAAGAAAGAGGCGGCGGAGCGCACGATCTCCATGCGTCGTCTCGGCTCGCAACAGCAAACGCAACTGACCCTCGAAGACGCCTTGACGCAACTGGCCGCCGAGGCGACGCCTCCGGATGTGCGCGATTGATAGCCAGTCATCCGTCCGGCGCTGAAGCTTTGACGCCTCAACGCCGGATTAAGCCTGGTTGATCAAAACCTTTAGGATGTAAGCGCATGATTGTTGTGCCGACTTACGCCGCCATATTCGCCCTTGTCTTTGTTTTTCTCTCCTTCAGGGTGATAAAGGCGAGAAGACAGGAGAAAATCGCCATTGGCGCGGGCGGCAGCGCTGTGGTCGAAAGGGCCATGCGAGTGCACGCTAATTTTGCCGAATATGTTCCCTTCGCCCTGCTGCTTTTATCCTTTATTGAACAAAAAGGCGCACACTTCCTATACGTGAATTTTTTGTGCCTGCTCCTTCTGGTCGGAAGAAGCGTTCATATTTTTGGCGTATCGAACGAAAACGAAAATTTTCGCTATCGTATCCATGGCATGCTCATGACTTTCGCCACGATCGTTCTGGCCGCTATCACACTATTGCTTATGGCTATCGCGCGCTGAAATGGCGCTCAAACAACAACACCCCCGGTGGAGGCGCCGCCGGGGGTGTTGCAAATTCTGGTATCTTCGAAAGATCAGGCCTGCGCGCCGGCCTGCTTCTTCTCGATTTCGCGCTTTAGCACGCGGGCGTTCTGCGACAGCTCTTCGTCTCTGGCCTTGACAAGGAAGGCGTCGAGGCCGCCGCGATGCTCGACCGAGCGCAGCGCCGCCGCCGAAATGCGCAGGCGCACCGAACGCGCCAGCGCATCGGAGGCCAGCGTCACATTGACGAGGTTCGGCAGGAAGCGGGTGCGGGTCTTGCGGTTGGAGTGGCTGACGAGATTGCCCGTCTGAACGCCTTTTCCGGTCAGTTCGCAACGCCGGGACATTGATTTTCCTTTCGATCGGCTTTTCATCCCCGCAGCCGCCGGAACCTGAGTCCGGAGGAGGCGCGGGGGGCAAAACGACAACAAAAGGCTCGCCGCACATTGCGCCGAGCCCCGATATCGGCCTTATAGAAGAAAAGCCCGGACGGGGTCAACTGGCGGGGGGTGATTTGACCTTTGTCAGGGGCCTGTCGCTCGACCTCGCCGCGCCATATCGCCACTGGACAACCGGGCGTTTCTGGGTTCTAAGCCTCTCGTCGTTGCGGGGGTGGAACATGCCGCGCTACTGACGTTCCGGGTCTATTTTCAAAAATTGACGCCGCTGTCATGCGACCGCCAGATATTCTGCGGCCGTGTCGCCGAACAAGCGCAGCAAGGGGGTTAGGAAGAGCCATGGCCAAGGCGATTTTGCATATGTTGAGCACGTTGAAGCATATGAGCCCCTTCGATGTGAACATGGCGCTCGACGCTGGTTTTGACGCTGCGGTCCCCTATACAAACGTCACCCTTGATGAAGTTGTTCCGCTGGTCCAGGACGCTATGTTCTCCCGCGCTCCTTCGGCTGCGCTGCGCACAGGCATTTTCTTCGCCGGCCGCGACGCCGTGCTCGCTCTCGATATGCTGGAGGCCGCCCAGAAGGCGCTGCTGAAGCCCTTCGAGGTGTCGTTGTTCGCCGATCCCTATGGGTCTTTCACCACCGCCGGCGCTATGGTCGCCTGCGTCGAGAAGGTGTTGCGAGAGAAAAAACAGCGCGATCTTAAAGGCTCGAAGATCGTGATTTACGGTGCGACCGGCGTTGTCGGTTATTGTTCCGCGGTGATTGCGGCGCTGGAAGGCGCAAACGTTACCATCGTCGGCTACAGCGGCATCGATCGCGTTACGAAACTGGCCGAGGAAATGCGCAGCCGTTTTGACATTAACGTCAAGCCGGCGGACGGCAGCACCCCCGAGCATGTGCTCGCTCTTTTGCTGGATCATGAAATTGCGCTCTGCGCCGCGCGCGCCGGCGTTCAGGTGCTGTCCAAGGTCGATCTCGAAGCGGCGAAGAACCTGTTGATTGCAGCGGACGTCAACGCCGTGCCGCCGCTTGGCGTCGAGGGTTGCGGCCTGCACGACAATGGCGTCGTCATCTCTTCGCATGGCGCGCTCGGCATCGGCGCGCTCGCCATCGGTAATATCAAATACGGTACGGAGTCTGGTCTTTTCAAACAGATGGCGACGTCGGACAAGCCGCTCTGCCTTGATTTCCGGCACGCCTTCGCCCTGGCGCGTCAACTCGTCTGACATCGCCTCGTCATTTCCGGCCGGCAGAAGCTGGCCTGCGCATCTGCGCAACTGGTTGAGCCTGGCGCGACGATCCTCATCGTCGCGCCTCTCATGACCGGCGCAAGGGGCGTCCGGTTGATCCGCAAAACGACCGTCGAGAGCGGCGGTTCGTCTGGTTCTTTTGAAAGGGAACGCACATGGCTTTGATTAACAAGATGCTGGTTGGCGAGTCGCTGGTTGGCGAAGGCAACGAGGTCGCCCACATCGATCTTATTATGGGTCCGCGCGGTTCGGCGGCCGAACTGGCTTTTGCGAACGCTCT
>CAIQCB010000021.1 GCA_903870245.1 uncultured Methylocystaceae bacterium | reverse complement strand
TGAGCGCAACGCGATGGCCGAGGGCGTGAAGGAAGGGACTCGATTTTCAGATCCATCTTACAGCCGGGGCGTCGGGGCGAAGGAACTCGCCGACGCCGAAGACGCGATGCAATGGCCGATCCGATATGTCGCCGACGAAGGCGAGCGCCGCGTTCTGGCGTTCTGGATTCATTGCGACCTGACCGGCGCGCCCTTCGGCCGGCTGTCGCCGAAGATCGCCGGGAGCAAGGGGACGGCTTATCGTCGCCTCGATGGCGCCTTGTCGCGCATTGTGGCCGGACTGATCGCCGATGGCGTGAGACCGTGCTGATCGCCAGTTTATGATGATGATCGAGCGCGCCCGGAGCGCTCAACCATCGGCGCCGAACTTTCCGAAATTATCGGAAGGTTGACAAAATCGCTTCTAATTCGGGTCTGGTTGCGCAGGCGTCATTGGCTTCCAGACGCCAGCAAAGGCAACGCGCAAGCCGCAGGAGCGTCTTGATTGCGCAGGAACCGCAGGAGCGCCAGCGCCGGGGCCGTGCATAGCTTTTGCATAATTTCCGCGCGAAAAAGGAAACCTGAAACTTGCGCAAAAACGCAAACTGACCCGAATGCTTGGCTTGTGGCACATGTCGGATGGCCAGCAAAATCAACTTATAAATCATGGACATGATGGCTACATGAGCCTGAAACCAGCGCAAGGATGGCCACAGAACGCCACAGGCGCGCATCTCCCCCGGACCCGGACCACACGGCCCAGCCGGATTTTTCGCCTGCCAATGACGGATGAATACCGAGCTATTCATCATGGCAAAAAAACATCATTACTCATGTCGCAATTTTTGGCTTTGTGAGCCTTCAATAATCCGAAGGCGAGGCCATGCTCGAAATATTCATCAAGTCACCCGTCGACGAAGCGCCTAGCCAGAATGAAATCGCTTTCCGTCTCCTGATATGGACGCTGGAGCGGATCGATAGACCGGACGTGCGCCGGCTCTTGATCGAGGCCGCCGCCTTGCTCGCCAGAGACGACTGAGAATCTGGAAGCCGCACGGGATCGCCCGGCCGATGGCGCCGCTCTCTGATCACCGGGCGCTCGACCATCTGCGCAAGATCGAGACGCGAGACCTCAATCATCCCGACGCCGGCCAAAGACCGCCACAAGATCGCCCTGGGCCGTCCTGGCCCTGCTATCGGCCGCGCGGGCCAAGCGCACGATCGAGGCGTCGCCGCCGGGAGACTGCCCAGCCGGAAGGATCGAGGCCTCGATCCCGCAATCGTCGCCCGCATGTCGCCGCCGCCATTGGGCATGATCACGCCCGCGCCTCGACCATGACGGGAGACCTCGACCACGGGCCCGCGCATCGCCATAGGCGGACGCCTCGACCCCAGCCGGGAGCGCCACAGGGCAGGATCGCGTCGCCGGGAGCAGCCGGCGATGGCTGGCAGGGAAGGGAAGGCGAGAGGATCACGGAAGCGCCCAGCCGGGGGAGGATGGGGCGAGAGGATTGCATTGTTCGAGCTTCGGTAAACAGTCATCAATTCTAATTATTGAAATCAGACTCTCTAAAAAAAAAATTTCAGGTCATCAAAAGCATCTTGTCCGGGGTCTGTCCGGGTCTTGTCCGGTCTTTGTCCGGGGTCTGTCCGGGGTCTGTCCGGTTTGTGTCCAAAATCGCCCCTAACGCTAAAATCCAAATCCCAAAGCAGCTAGAACAACACTTGACGCGACGGGCAGACTCGACGATTCTTCTATCGTTACGCGATGACAGAGCCACTTAATCGAGCGAAATCTCGGTTGAGCATCCGAAACAAAATAAAGGCCCTTCTCTATTCAGAGAGGGGCCAAATATGGAACTGTCTCGTATGAAAATCTCTAAATTCTTCCTTAGCAGTTTTTTTGTGTTTTGCCTGCGAGCTAATCAATGACGCTGGCGACTCTACAACTCAACATCATCCCGAAAAGGATGCTTACAAAGGCGGAGGCAGCGCATCATTGCGGGCGTCCGATTCGAAGATTTGAGACGGAGTGCGCCGTGACACCCGTGCGCTTCCCGAACGGCGATATCCGGTATGATGTAAAAGACCTCGACGCTTGGATTGATAGAATAAAAGATGGGAGCACCACCGAAGCCGATGACATTGTGGCGCGGCTCAAATGACTTGGGTCAAGGTTAAAGGCTTTCAGATATTCGCTGACCGTCACGGGAAATTGCGGGTTTATCATCGGAAGACACAAACCCCGATTGATGTTTCAAAATTTCCTATTGGATCTGCGGAGTTTTTCGCTGAGTGCGAGCGCATTGCTGCTATTTCAAATAAGATAATTCCAAAAGAAAAGCCTGGAACGCTTGGGCTGTTGATAAGCGAATACAGAAAGTCTCCGGCTTTTCTTGACTTATCCCCTCGAACGCAAAGGGATTATCAGTCTCATTTTAATTATTTGAAACCAATAGACGACACGCCACTTGCGAAAATTGATCGCCCTTTAGTTGTGAGAATCAGGGACCACGCAGCAGAGAAGCATGGCCGAAGATTTGGAAACTACATTAAAGCCACCATGAGCGTCATTTTTTCATGGGGCGCGGAACGCGGATTTATTTCCAACAACCCGGCATCGAACATCAAGAGCATTAGACGCCCAAAAGGATTGCCAGAGGCAAACCGGCCATGGTCCGACGCCGAACGTCACGCCGTTCTAGACGCGGCGCCAGCGCACATACGCCCAGCGCTGGCCTTGATGATGATGACGGGTCTCGGGCCGAAAGATGCTTTGTGTTTGCAGAGGAATCATTATCGCAACGGCGAGATTGCGACGAAAAGGTCAAAAACAGGTGAGCCGGTTTTCTGGCCCGTTCCGACACCGTTAGTTGAAATATTGACGAACGCTCCGGATCATTCTGCACTTACTCTATGCGCATCATCACGAGGCAGGCCGTGGACACTGGACGGCTTCCGCGCCTCATGGTCGCGACTCCGGAATGATCTTGAACAAGCTGGTGCTATCGGGCCCGGTCTTACCCTTTACGGATTGCGCCACACGGTCGCAGTTATCTTGCGCGAAGCTGGACACGATGAGCGCACCATTGCCGACGCTCTTGGACAGAAAACAATCGAGATGGCTCGTCGTTATGCGAAAGGCGCGGACTTGCGTCCAAAGATGCAGGGCGTCGTTAAATCCTTCGACGATGAATTGAGCAAAAGGCGAACAAAAACTGTCAAACCGTAATCGGAAAACTGTCAAACCTTGCCGGCCACGAAAAGGTCCATCACGAAATGCCAAATAAATTCAGCATATTGAGTGGCGGTCCCGAAGGGATTCGAACCCCTGACCTTCGGTTTAGGAAACCGCTGCTCTATCCTGCTGAGCTACGGGACCGCGCGTCGCCACCTCTACCACAGCCGGCGTTTTTGAAAAGCCGGCGTTTTGGCCGGCGCGCCGCTTCTGGCATAATCGTCTCGAACCGATGAAGGGCGCACTCATGTTCGACTCCAGCCGCCTGCCGCATGTCATGACCGCGCAGGACTACGCGGCTTTCGAGGAGAACCTGCACGAGCGTCTGCTCGATGCGCAGTTCGAACTGGCCGAGCGCAAAAGCGCCAGCGTGCTGGTGCTGGTCAACGGCTCCGATGGCGCCGGCAAGGGCGAGGTTGTCGACCGTCTCTACGAATGGCTCGACGATCATTACATGGAGACTCTCACCTACGGGCCGCCGACCGACGAGGAGCGCGCCCGGCCACGCGCCTGGCGCTACTGGCGCGACATGCCGGCCAAAGGCCGCATCGGCGTCGTGCTGGGCTCCTGGCATCATCATCTGCTGCTGGGCAGGGCGCAACGCCGGCTTGATCGCGCCGCTTTCGCCCTGGCGCTGGCGGAGATCAACCGCAGCGAGGAGATGCTGCGCAAGGAGGGCGTCTTCCTGCTGAAAATCTGGCTGTCGATGGACGACCGCCTCGCCCGCCGTCGGCTCGCCCGCCTGCGCGAGAGCAATGGCGCGCTGCGACGACCGGCGGTGATCGAATGGTCGGAGATCAATCGTCGCAAGGAGCGCGAACGGCTCAACGCCGCCGCGTTGGAGATGATCGAAATCACCTCGACCGGCGACGCGCCATGGTCGATCGTGCCGGGCGAAGATCATCATTATCGCGACGCCGCCATTGGCGATCTGTTATTGCAGCTCTTGCGCCGCGCCAACACTGGCGCGGCCGAGTCGCCGGGTCGGCCGGAAATTGTCTCGGCGTCCCCTGCCGCGCCCGCCGTGAACCTCGCGACGGGGCTGGACCTGAGCCGAAAAGCCGACGCCGACGACTATGCGCGCGACTTGAGTGATTTGCAGCGCCGTCTGACCGAGGCGACGACGTCGAAAGCGTTTCGCGTGCGCGGACTGGTGCTGGCGTTCGAGGGCAATGACGCCGCTGGCAAGGGCGGCGCCATCCGGCGCGTGCGCGCCGCCCTCGATCCCCGACGGTTTCGCGTTCATGGCGTCGCCGCGCCGACCGACGAAGAGCGCGCCCGCCCCTACCTCTGGCGCTTCTGGCGCAACATTCCGCGGCGCGGCGACATAACGATCTTCGACCGCAGCTGGTATGGGCGCGTGCTGGTCGAGCGGGTCGAGGGTTTCGCCGCGGAGGACGACTGGCGTCGCGCCTATCAGGAGATCAACGATTTCGAGCGTCAACTCGTCGATGCCCATTATTGCGTCGTCAAACTATGGCTGGCGATCTCGCCGGACGAACAACTGCGTCGTTTCGAAGCTCGGGAGACGTCGGCGATCAAACGACACAAGATCACTCCAGAGGATTGGCGCAATCGTGACAAATGGCCGCTCTACGAGGCGGCGATGACCGAGATGATCGACCGCACCAGCACCCGCTTCGCGCCCTGGACCCTGATTGAGGCGAACGACAAAAAATTCGCGCGCCTGAAAGTGTTGCGAACCATTCTTGAACGGCTTGAGGCCTGACGCCGACGTCATTTAGGCTTGCCATGGACGGCGGCGTTAAAACAGTTGCGTAAGCGCCCCTCACAGCCCAAATAACTGCCGGGCCGTCGAGGCCCGTTCCGATACTATGGACGCCTCATGACCCAACGCATTCGCAAAGCCGTTTTTCCTGTCGCCGGCCTCGGCACCCGCTTCCTGCCGGCCACCAAGGCGATCCCCAAGGAGATGCTGACGGTCGTCGATCGACCCGTCGTTCAGCATGTGGTCGACGAGGCGCGCGAGGCGGGGATTGAGCATTTCGTGTTCGTCACCGGACGCGGCAAGGCGGTGATCGAAGACCATTTCGACATGGCCTATGAACTTGAGGACACGCTGCGACGTCGCAACAAGACCCGGGAATATGACGCGCTGATGGCCGATCTGCCTGCGGCGGGCGCCGTCAGCTTCACCCGCCAGCAGGCTCCGCTCGGACTTGGCCATGCGGTCTGGTGCGCGCGCGAATTGATTGGCGACGAACCTTTCGCCGTGCTGCTGCCCGATATGATCACCCTGCCGGCGCCGGGCAAGACCGCACGCTGTCTGGCGCAGGCGGTGGCGGCTTACGAAAAACACGGCGGCAACATCATCGCCGTCGAGGAAGTGAAGCCGGAAGAGACGCATCAATATGGCGTCGTCGCCAAAGGCAAGGAGTTCGGCGAGAGTTTCGAAATCACCGGCATGATCGAAAAGCCGCCGCAGGGAACTGCGCCAAGCAATTTCATTATCTCCGGCCGTTATATTCTGGAACCGCAGATTTTCGCGCTTCTCGAAAAGGGCGAGAAAGGCGCGGGCGGCGAAATTCAGCTCACCGATGCGATGATCCATCTTGCGAAGCAGCGTCCATTTCATGGCGTTCGCTTCGATGGCCGAACATACGACACCGGCTCGAAGCTGGGCTTCCTCGCCGCCAACGTCGCCTTCGGCCTGGCCCGGCCGGACGTGGCGGAGGGGCTGCGCGCTGAGTTGGCGAAGCTTCTGGGCTAATCCCGACGCCGAGCGCTCGTCAGGCGCCGTATGCCCCAATAGAGCAGCAGAATTTGCGCAACGATGGCGGCGAGATGCGTCCACCAGTGGATGAACACGGCGCAGGGATGGGTTGCGACGCCATCGCAGGCGAAGGATCGCTCCAGCGCGTCGTCGAGGGCGAATCCAAAAATCTGACCCAGCGGAAAGGAAACGACGTTCATCGCCCGGCGCAAAGCAACGCCGGCGGCGTCCAGACGCGGGGAGATATCGTAGTCGTCATAAAGGTTGACGTAATGAGTTAATGCGAAAAGGGCGACAACCATCGCCAATGCGGCATAGGCGAGCCAGAGATCATGGACGCGCCGGGATTTTTGCGACATGGGGTCGACGTCCGCTTGCCCGCCGTCATCTCTCAACCGACCTCGCTGGGCGAGGCGGCTTTATTCCAATGGGAAAGATTCCAACGGGAAAAGATAAAACTCACCCCGAGGTAACTGAGCGCGACTCTCCGGACGAGGGGAAGAGCGACCTGAAGCCCCATCACCCCTTTTTGGGACGGATGCGGATGATCACATCGCAGCCGACGATCTCCATCCCCTCCGGCGGAGCTGGAAGCCTTGAGAACTCAACCGAGCCGTCGGCGGCGTCAAACATTCTGCCGGTCGACTCGTCCATGAAGTGGTGATGCGGCGAGGTGCGGGTGTGGAAATAGGTGCGAGGGCCCTGAACCGCGATTTCGCGCAACAGGCCGGCGCCGGCGAATTGGTTCAGGGTATTGTAGACTGTGGACAAAGACATGGAGAGGCCAGCCTCGCGCGCTTCCGCGTGTAGCGCCTCGGCGCTGACATGGCGATCGCCCTTGCCAAACAGCAAGCGGCTCAGCGACAGCCGCTGGACGGTCGGACGCAGACCGGCGTTGCGCAGTTTCGCCTTGAGGTCGCCCCCCCTGGCGTCCGACTGAGCCTCACGCGGCCGAACGGCGGAGGCCGGGATCATGGTGACAGGATGATTGCTCATAATTACCGTTGGCGAGCGCGCTCGCCCCCTGAAAATCATAGAGATGCGTCTAGGCAGTAGACGGCAGCGCCCCGCCCCTGTCAAACAAAATGGCGGAAGGTGTAAACTTTCCAAACAAGACCGTTCCCGGAGATTCGCCCCCGATGCCCCGCCTCCTCTCGTCCTCCCGCTTCGACGATCGCCGCGCGGCGCTGCGTCTGCTCTCGCTCGCGACACTGGCGCTCCTCATGCCTGCTGGAAAGGCCAGAGCTGACGATTTCGCCGCCTTCGTGCAGGGTCTATGGCCGCAGGCGCAGGCGGCCGGGGTGTCGCGCGAGACGTTCGAGACCGCCGTCGCGGGGCTCAAGCCAGAACAGGCGGTGCTCGCCAAACCCAAAACACAGGCGGAGTTCACAATTTCAATCCCCGCCTATCTTGCCAGCGCCGTGACCAATAGCCGCGTCGCGCGTGGCCGAGCCTTGGCCGCGCAGTATGAAAGGCCGCTCGCCCGCGCCGCCCAACGGCATGGCGTTCCCCACGAGATTATGGTCGCCATCCTCGGCGTCGAGAGCAATTTTGGCGTCGCGACCGGCGGCAGCGACGTCTTGGCTGTGCTCGCCACGCTGGCGTGGAGAGGACATCGCGCCGAAACCTTCATCGGCGAATTCGTCGATGCGCTTGTCCTGTTGGAGAAGCGCTATGCTGCGCGCGGGCAGTTGCGCGGCTCCTGGGCGGGAGCGATGGGTCAACCCCAGTTCATGCCCTCGGCCTATCTGAAATACGCCGAGAGCGACAACGGCGCAGGGGCGGCGGACATCTGGCGCTCGACGCCCGACGCCATCGCCTCGATTGGCAACTTCCTCGAAAAATCCGGCTGGGTCGCCGGCCTTCCCGCAGTCGTCGAAATACGCCTGCCGGAAAACTACGATTACGCCGACTACGATCTGGATTTCGGGCGCTGGCGGGCGCTGGGCGCGCTTCGCGCCGATGGCGGCGATTTGCCGGCAAGCGGCGCCGCCAGCCTTTACATGCCGACCGGCGCGCAGGGGCCGACGTTTCTGATCGGCGACAATTTCGAAGTTATCCGGCAATATAATACGTCCGACGCCTATGCGATGTCGGTCGCCGTACTGGCGGAGCGGATCGCCGGCCGCGATATTCCCCTCGCGCCATGGCCCAAAACCGCGCCGCTTTCCACAGTTGAGGTGAAGGAGATGCAACAGCAGCTTGCGCGCGCGGGCGTTTATCGTGGAACGATCGACGGCAAGCTCGGCCGCTCCAGCCGCAACGCCATTCACGCCTGGCAACTCGCCGCTGGCGTGCAGCCGGCCGATGGTTACGCCAGCAAGGCCTTGTTGGCGCGGCTTAGGGGGGACTGAACGAGGCGCTCAGATGGCCGGCGCGGATATAAATCCGAAGGCGACCCGGGTCAGAACATTGGCGCCGAAACGCTCTTCGGCGCGGCGCACCGTCTGCCCACCGAGATGGCCGTAGAAAGCGAGCGCCTTGTCGTTATCGGCCAGCGCCCAGACAATGGTCGAGAGATAGCCGTGTTCGGCCAGCTCGCGGCGAGCGACGTTGAACAGCCGGCGGCCCAGGCCCAGCCCCTGATGCTCGGGCAGCAGGTAAAGCTCAAAAATCTCCCCGGAATAGGGCATGGACGGCACGCGGTTCCGGCCGAAGGTCGCATAGCCGACGATTCTTGAGTCGAATTCGAGCGCAAGCAGGCCAGTGCCGCGCAAAATGGCGGCGCGCCACCAGTTTGGCCCGCGCCGGGCGATCATCCGCTCCAGCTCCACGCCCGGAATGACGCCGCGATAGGCGTCGCGCCACGAAAGATCGTGGACGATGGCGATGTCCTCCGCGTCGCCGGGCGACGCATGACGGATGGAGACGGCGCTCTTGACCATGGAATGGATGTTAGGGCGCTTGGCGCTGTTTCGGCAAGAGGGTTTCGCACTGGGCGTTTCCGGCGAACATTTTCCGGAGCGGCGTTGCGCCGGTTTCGCCAGGATGCAAGGAATAATAGCCTCGAACCGGCCGCATCGGCGGGAGAAGCATCCGGAGCAACGTCTAATGGGTTTTGATTGTTGCGGGCTTGTCGTTATCGCCACTCGGCTTTACCGCGTTGCATTGGCGATTTAAATCTTGATGTCACAAATGGAATGTTTGAATTGATGCGAAGTCTGTGGACATCCTGACAGCCAATGCAAGGATCGCTTGATTTGATGGTCCGCGACGACAAGCAATGAGTAGACGCCGCCATTTCCTCGCAGTGCGCCCTCAACGTTAGCGCATTCCTCGCGGACATCTTTTTCCAGGCATTGAGATTGGGAAAGTTAAGGGACCTGGAGGATTTGGGACTTAAATTCCCAATCATGCGCGTTGTATTTTGCGGGCGCTGTCACAAAAAAAACCTGGACGAAAAACGAATGCGATGCATGATTATGCTTTATTCCCAGACATAAAGTTTTAGCTGGCAACAACTAAGCAGAATTGTTGCGATCAAGGAATTTTTGTATTGCCAATCCGGGCATTCCACTGCCCGTCCGATCAGATCCATAACCACAAGGCATCTCCATCAATTTTAACCCGCTCAATGCCTCCTCTCTTGCTCTCTTGCCAGATCCGCAAGCCAGCCCCGGACGATCTCTGCCGCCGTCTCGCTTGCCAGCGGCGGCCGGTTTGCCTATGATTTTCATCAATCTGGCCTTCTGGCCGTTCATGCAGGCGACGATCTTGGCTAATAGCGCCATTTTCCACACATCGACCTCGACGGGGAAGCCGCACCGGCGCCTTGCCCGCCGCCGGTCCCCTGCACGCCTACCGCTGCTTCCCCGCCCCTGATCGCCCGCCGGGCTTGCGCCCAGGCCGTCAGGGGTTAAACGCAGGCGGAAACAAGCCCCGGGCAGGGGCGGCGGATTTCGGGAACTCGACATGACAAAAGAGACTTCAACCCACGCGCAGACCGGCGAGCGCGTTCTGATTTTCGACACCACCCTGCGCGATGGCGAACAATCGCCCGGCGCCTCGATGACTTTCGAGGAAAAGCTCGAAGTCGCCGATCTGCTCGATCATCTGGGCGTCGACATCATCGAAGCCGGCTTCCCGATCGCCAGCATCGGCGATTTCGAGAGCGTGAGCGAAGTGGCGCGGCGGGTGAAGAAAGCCTCGGTGGCCGGCCTCGCCCGCGCCTCCGAGAAAGATATCGACCGCTGCGCCGAGGCGCTGCGGGAGGCGCAGCGGCCGCGCATCCACACCTTCATTTCGACCTCGCCGGTCCATATGAAATACAAGCTCCAGATGGAGCCCGAACGGGTGCTGGAGTTGATCGCGTCCTCTGTCGCCCGGGCGCGCAATCACGTCGCTGACGTGGAATGGTCGGCGGAAGACGGTACGCGAACGGAAATTGATTTTCTGTGCCGTTGCGTCGAGATCGCGATCAGGGCCGGGGCTACAACGATCAACATTCCCGACACAGTCGGTTATATCACACCGGCGGAATACGAAGCGCTGTTTCGCGCCGTGCGCGAACGCGTGCCGAACGCCGACAAGGCGATCTTCTCGGTCCATTGTCACGACGATCTCGGGCTCGCGGCGGCGAATTCGCTGGCCGGCGTGCGCGGCGGCGCGCGGCAGATCGAATGCACCATTAACGGCATTGGCGAGCGCGCCGGCAACGCCTCGCTGGAAGAGGTCGTTATGGCGATGAAAACCCGCCATGACGCGCTGCCCTATTACACCGATATCGACGCCAAACTGCTGACGCGCGCCTCCAGGCTCGTCTCGGCGGTGACCTCCTTCCCGGTGCAATACAACAAGGCGATTGTCGGCCGTAACGCCTTCGCGCATGAGAGCGGCATTCATCAGGACGGCATGCTGAAGAACGCGTTCACCTACGAGATCATGACGCCTGAGAGCGTTGGCGTCTCGAAGACCTCGCTGGTGATGGGCAAGCATTCCGGGCGCCACGCCTTCCGTGAAAAACTCAAGGAGTTGGGCTACGATCTCGGCGAAAACGCGCTGGAGGACGCTTTTAACCGTTTCAAGGATTTGGCCGACCGCAAGAAATTCGTTTACGACGAAGATCTGGCTGCGCTTGTCGACGCCGAAATCGTAACCGCTCACGATCATATCAAGGTGCTGGCGCTGATGGTGATGGCCGGCACGCAGGGGCCGCAATCTGCAGCGCTGACGCTCGACATCGACGGCGAGAAAGTGACGCATCAGGCGACCGGCAACGGCCCGGTCGACGCTATTTTCAACGCGATCAAGGCGCTGGCTCCGCACGAGGCGACGCTTGAACTGTTTCAAGTTCACGCCGTGACAGAAGGCACCGATGCACAGGCTGAAGTCTCCGTGCGGTTGAGCGAAGACGGTAAATCCGTCACCGGTCGAGGCGCCGATCCCGATACGTTGGTGGCCTCGGCGCGCGCCTATGTGTCGGCGCTGAACAAGCTGATCGCCAAACGAGGTCGCGGCAAGCCAGAAGCCATGCAAGCGGTTTAGGACAGCGAGGACCTCAAACAAGTCTTTGGAGCGTGCGGAACGCGAAAACGCCCCCTGGGTCCTTCGTTCAAAGAACGGTTGCGACTTCCAGAGCTATTTCGCGGCGCCCGGGACAATTAAATACGAGAGCGCTTAACGCCGAAGCGGAACTCGGTTTGGCGAAAGAAATCGCGACAAGACATATAACAAGAGCCACGGCCTGACTCATTCAGACCGTGGCTCTAGCTTTCTGCGATCGTGATCGTTTCCAGACGATAGCCGCGCGTGAACAGCGGATCGACGTCGCGCGGCCCGGAGATGTAAATCAGCGCAGAGGATTTCAATTCGCGATCGAAAATATCCGCGACAATCGCTTTGACTTCAGACGAGAGGGCGTCGAGCGCTTCGTCAATCACCACAAAATCAGGGCAGTGCAACAAAAGCCTTGCGAAAGCCACGGCCTGCCGCTCAGGATCGGCAAGCTCGCGATCCCACGCCCCGACGCGATCCAGCGCGGCGACAAGATAACCCAGATTGAGGCGCGCCAGCGCGGCGATGGTCTGTTCATCACTGTAAATCGACGCCGGTGCGGGGTAAGAAAGGATTTCGCGCAGAGTCAGATCGGGAATAAAGGCGCGCTTGGGCATAAAGGCGATGTGCGTCTCCGGCGGAGCCAGAATACGCCCGCCGCCGAGGCGCCAGAGACCCGCAAGCGCACGAAACAGCAGCGTCTTACCGCAGCCATGCTCGCCAACGATATGAACTCTCGCGCCCGGCCCGATTTCGATCAGCGGCTCGTTCAATCGCGTCTGGCGAGACGGCAGGGCCAGCACGACATTCTCCAGCAGGAAACTTTCTCTTTCTTCAACAACACGCACGATGCCGGATCGCTCGGCTGCCGGCGCCTCCAGGGTGCTTTCAAGGGTCGCCTGCTCCAGCAGCGCGCGACGGAAGAGTCCAACACGCGACAACGTGGCGCGCCAGTCGGCGATGACGCCGGCGTTATCGACGAACCAGCGAAGCGATTGCTGCACCTGCGTGAAGGCGGCCGCCGCCATGAGCAGGCCGCCGAAGCTCAACTGACCCGAAAAATAGGCCGGCGACGCGACGATTACCGGCGCGATTATGGCGAACCAGCCATAACCCGCGGTTACCCATGTCAGACGCGTCGTGGCGCCGACGAGCCTGCGCAGGATCGCGACAAGCGCGTCGAAAGCTTGAGATAATCGTTGTTCCTCGCGCGCTTCGGCGCCCATCAGGGCAATTGGCTCGCTATGTTCGCTGACATCGACCAGTGCGAAACGCACTTCGGACTCGCGCGCATAGCGCTCACTCCCGAGCGCCATCAGAGGCAGCCCCACCCACCAGCTCGCCAACGAACCAATCAGCGCATAAAGCAATGCACACCAAACCATATAACCCGGAATAGCGATATGCTGATCAGCGAGATCGAAAGCGACGCCAGCTGATAACACCCACAACACGCCGATAAAACTCGCCAGCAGTAGGCTCGCCTGTGCAAGGCCGACGCACAGATCGGTGGAAAGATCAGCCAAATGCTGGGCGTCAGCGTGAATGCGTTGATCGGGATTAACGCCAATTTCGCCGGTTTGCGCCAGCAAAACAGCGCGTTTAGGAGCCAGCCATTGGTGAAATAGAGAGCGCGTGAGCGCCTCACGCAGTCTCAACTTCATCATTTGCGCCAGCCATGTCTGCGAAACATTTAATATGAGCAGACCAGCGGCGAGCATGACATAGACTTTGACTTGCGCGTAAACGCCCGGATGATCTTTCTGCGCCAGCGCATCGTAAAAGGGCTGGTTCCAGGCGTTGAGACGAATTTGCCCCCAGGCCGTCGCCGCAATAACGAGCACCAGCGCGACGCCGAGCAAGACCAGCGTCAGACGTTGCGGCGACGTGCGCAGGGCGGCGAGAACAACCCCAGCCAATGACATGAAACTCTCTTCCCCCGACCGGGGCGTGGCGTCGCGATCCATGTCGTTCTCGCTCAGAAGGCCTTGTATCGGCAGCGCCGGAGAATGTCGCCAGCCCCTTATCATTTCATGCGATGCAAAAGCGCGCTAGTCTTGCAAGATGAGTCATATCGACGAATTGCTGCGGACGATGACGCTGACCGAGAAACTCGGCCAGCTCAACCTTGTGACAGCGGATCGGGCGATCACCGGTCCGGCCACCGACGCGGATATCGACGCCGCCATCCGCGCCGGCAAGGTCGGCGGCGTGTTCAATCTCTGGGGACGAGAGGCGATTTCGGCGACGCAACGACTCGCCCGGGAGGAAAGCCGGCTCCGAATACCGCTGTTGTTTGGTCTCGACGTGTTGCACGGACATCGCACGATCTTTCCCGTCCCCCTTGCCGAAGCCGGCGCCTTCGACCCCGACCTGTGGATGCGCACCGCCCGTGTCGCGGCGCTGGAGGCTGCGGAAGACGGCGTTAACCTGACCTTTGCGCCCATGCTCGACGTATCGCGCGATCCGCGGTGGGGACGCATTGTCGAAGGCCCCGGCGAGGATCCGCTGACGGCCTCAATTTTCGCCAGGGCGAAAATTCATGGATTTCAGGGCGACGATCTGAGGAGTCCCGCCGCGATTGCCGCCACCGCGAAGCATTTCTGCGGCGGCGGCGCCGCTACAGCCGGACGCGACTACGCCTCAGCGGATATCTCGCCGCGTCAATTACGCGAGATCTATCTGCCGCCGTTTCGCGCCGCCGTTCTCGCGGGCTGCGCGGCGATCATGCCGGCGTTTAATTGTATCGACGGCGCGCCGATGACCGCGCATGTCGAATTGTTACGACATTATTTGCGCGAGGAACTGGGTTTCGACGGCGTTGTGTTGAGCGATTACACGGCAATCGGAGAATTGATCGAGCATGGCGTCGCCGGAGACCGGACAGAGGCGGCGGCGCTGGCCCTCAATGCTGGCGTCGATATGGATATGGTCAGCGGCGTCTTCCTGGAGCATTTGCCCGAGGCGCTGGCGCGCGGTCTGGTGAGAGAAGATATTATAGACGCTGCGGTGCGGCGCGTTCTGGCGCTGAAGGAGCGCCTGGGCCTCTTCGATGATCCTGTCCGGCTGGTTGTATCCTGCGCCGCCAGAACTGAGGCGGCGCAAGAGCTGGCGCGCGACTGCGCCCGTCGTTCGATTGTGTTGCTGACCAATCGCCGGATTCTGCCAATCGACAAAAATCTTCGCCGTCTGGCGGTCATCGGTCCGCTCGCCGATGCGCGCATGGAGATGCAGGGTCCATGGTCCGCCGCCGGTCGTCCGGAAACCTGCGTCACAATTCTTGAGGGACTAAAAGCAGCGTTGCCGGACTGCGAGGTCGTTCATGCCGAGGGCGTCGGCCTTGACCGGGACGATGATTGCGGCGTCGCCGGGGCCTGCGAACTGGCGCGCCGTGCCGACTTGACGGTGTTGTGCATGGGCGAGGCCGCTTACATGAGCGGCGAGGCCGCCTGTCGCGCCACACCCGATTTACCGGGCGCGCAACAACAGCTTGCGCAAGCCGTCATCGCAACGGGAACGCCCAACGCGCTTCTGCTCGTCTCCGGTCGTCCATTGATGATCGGCGATCTCGCCGAAAGCGCCGGCGCCATTGTCGCGACATGGTTTCCCGGCGCGATGGCCGGCCACGCCATCGCGGATGTGCTCACTGGCGCCTTCAACCCCTGCGCCCGGCTCCCGATCACCTGGCCGCGCGTGACGGGACAGATCCCGATTTTCTATGCGCAGCGTGCGTCGGGACGTCCGACGGACGAAGCAAATCCGTTTACAAGCAAATATCTGGATGTTGCAGTGACGCCGCTGTTTCCCTTTGGACACGGGCTGTCCTACGGGCAGGCGTCGCTGGAGAATTTGCGCCTCGACAGGGAGAGGTATTTTACTGGCGAAGACATCGGCGTTTCTGTCGATGTGATTTGCTCGGAAGAGTGCGCCCGTCGTGAAACCGTGTTCTTTTTCCTCCATGATCGCGTCGCCAGCGTTGCGCGGCCAATCATGGAGTTGAAACGCTGGCGTCAAATTGATCTTGCCCCGGGGGAACGCATGACCGTTAGCCTGACGCTTGGAATTGAGGATCTCGTCTTTCCTGGCGTCGAGTTGCGACCGATCGTGGAGCCCGGCGCCTTCGACCTGTTTGTCGGTTTCAGCGCCGCGCCTGAGACATTGTTGCGCGCCAGCTTTAGCCTTCTCGCGCGTCCGGACGCCGCATGAAGGCGGCGGATCGAACCGCGCGCCGCAAAGGATGACGGAGAAAGTTATGCCGGAGAACTGGTGGCGGAGCGGCGTAATCTACCAGATATACCCGCGCTCTTTTCAGGACGCCAGCGGCGATGGCGTTGGCGATCTTGAGGGCGTGCGGCGGCGGCTCGATTATCTCGTCTGGCTCGGCGTCGACGCCCTGTGGCTATCGCCTTTCTATCCTTCGCCAATGAAGGATTTCGGTTACGATGTCGCCGATTATTGCGATGTCGATCCACTGTTTGGATCGCTGGCGGATTTTGACCGCCTGCTGGCCGAGGCGCATGCGCGCGGATTGAAGGTTGTCGTCGATCTGGTGCCCAATCACACTTCAGATCGACATCCGTGGTTCCTCGCCAGCCGTCGAAGTCTCAACGATCCCAAAAGAGACTGGTATCTCTGGCGCGACCCGGCGCCGGATGGCGGACCGCCCAACAATTGGCTCAGCCATTTCGGCGGTCCGGGCTGGACATTGGACGAAACAACCGGCCAGTATTACTACCACGCCTTTTTGCGCGAACAGCCCGACCTAAACTGGCGGAATAAACAGGTGCGCGAGGCGATACATGACGCCATGCGTTTCTGGTTGCGTCGCGGCGTCGATGGTTTTCGCGTCGATGTCGTCTCACATCTGATCAAGGACGCGTTGTTTCGAGACAACCCGCCCAATCCCGACTGGGACGGAAAGGGACCGGACATCACACGCTTGACGCAATTTTACTCTGTCAATCGTCCGGAGTTGCCTGAGGTTATCATCGGCCTACGGAGCGTCGTCGACGAATTTCCGGACCGCGTTTTGATTGGCGAGGCCTATTTGCCCATCGATCAGATCGTCGCCTATTATGGCGAGCATAATGACGGTCTGAATTTCCCGTTTAATTTTCATCTGCTCCAGACCCCCTGGCGCGCCGGGGCGCTGGGCGACCTCATCAGCCGATATGAAGCCGCCCTGCCGCAGGGCGCACAACCAAACTGGGTGCTCGGCAACCACGATCAGCGCCGGGTCGCAGATCGATTGGGCGAGGCGCAGGCGCGCATCGCCGCCCTGTTGCAACTGACTCTGCGCGGCACGCCGACTCTCTATTACGGAGATGAAATCGGCATCGGCAAGGTTATCATACCGCCAGAAAGACAACGCGATCCCTGGGGCCGCAACGAAGCCGCCTTTAACGTCGGTCGCGATCCGGCACGCACGCCCATGCAATGGGATGGGACAGACTTCGCTGGCTTTTCGAGACATGAACCATGGCTGCCTCTCTCTGCGGATCACGCAAGTCGGAACGTAGAGAATATGCGTTTCGATGAAGACTCTATTCTGGCGCTGTATAAACATCTTCTGGCGTTGCGGCGCGATCACACAGCCTTGCACGCCGGCGCATGGCGTCGTCTCGTTGCGCCTGAAAAGACGCTGGCCTATGAGCGTCACTTCGGCGACGAGCGGATTTTCGTCGCGTTAAATCTGGACGCCGCCGCCGCCCTTGTGCAGCTTCCGGCGAGCGGGCGTCTCCTGGTCTCGACGCAGGGCGACCGGAGGGATGAAACAACCGGCGTCGCCGTCAGCCTGCGCGGAGATGAAGGCGTGGTTATCCTGTCTAGTGATTGTCTGACATAACGCGTCGAAATGTCTCATGAGGTCTTTGTACAAAACAACGGCCCCCGTCACTTTCGCATAGCCGGGCTAAGGCAAGTCGCTTTATAAGTTTCCCCTGACGAATATGATCAGATCACCGGGGGAATGACATGACTGAAGCAAAAAGTTTCTCCGCAAAACAGAATGAGCTGACCGCCGGACGTTATATTCGTTTCTTTTCACAGGTCGGGATAGGCGACGTGCCGCTGGTGGGAGGCAAGAACGCTTCGCTCGGCGAAATGTATCAGGAACTGACCCCCCGGGGCATTCGTGTTCCGAACGGCTTCGCCATAACCGCCGAAGCCTATCGTCATACGCTCGATGACGCCGGCGCCTGGAGCGCGCTCCAGGCGACGCTGGAGGGTCTCGATCCCGATAATATCGATGATCTTGCGCGACGCGCTACACGGGCGCGCGAGATTGTCTATGCGGCAAGGCCGCCGGCGGCTGTCGAGGCCGATATCCGCGTCGCTTTGGCCAAACTCTACGCTGAATATGGAGATGCGCTCACCGTCGCCGTACGCTCATCGGCGACCGCCGAGGATTTGCCGAGCGCCAGTTTCGCCGGACAGCACGACACCTATCTCAACATTCGCGGCGAGGCGGCGGTGCTCGACGCTGTGCGACACTGCTTCGCCAGCCTCTTCACCGATCGCGCCATACGCTATCGGATCGATAACGGCTTCGATCATTTCAAGGTGTATAATTCCGTCACAGTCATGAAGATGGCGCGCTCGGATCTCGCCGCTTCCGGCGTAATTTTCACCATCGACACCGAGACCGGATTCGAGAATGTCGTCTTTCTGACCGGCGCCTATGGTCTGGGCGAGAATGTCGTGCAAGGCGCCGTCGATCCGGACGAATTCTATGTTTTCAAACCCACCTTTCGGCAGGGCAAGCGCGGCGTTCTGAAACGAACGCTCGGAGCCAAGAAAATCAAGATGATCTTTGCCGAAAAGGGCCGAGAGACGACACGCAATATTCCCACCGATCAAAAAGAACGGGACAAATATTGCATTACTGACGAAGAAGCGCTGACGCTCGCCGGGCAGGCGATTACGATTGAGGAGCATTACAGCGCTAAAGCGGGAATGCATCGCCCCATGGACATCGAATGGGCCAAGGATGGCGTCGACGGCCAACTCTATATCGTGCAGGCGAGACCGGAAACCGTCGCCTCCCGTCGAGATCGAAACGTCATTGAGAAATACCGGATCGGCAAACACGGGCCCATAAAGGTCGAAGGGCGCGCCGTGGGCGAAAAGGTCGTAAGCGGTCGCGCCCGGGTAATCGAACATCTCTGCGAGCTTTCAAGCTTCGTTCCGGGCGAAATTCTTGTCGCCGACGCCACCTCCCCCGATTGGGGAACGGTCATGAAAGCTGCGGCCGCAATCGTCACAAATCGCGGCGGCCGCACCTGTCACGCCGCCATCGTCGCGCGCGAACTCGGCATTCCAGCTATCGTCGGAGCAGATCGGGCGACCCGTGAGATCGCAACCGGCGAGATGATTTCGGTCAGTTGCGCCGAGGGCGACATCGGACGCGTCTACGCCGGCGATATCGACTTCGAGGTGGAGAAAACCAGCCTCGCCGATCTGCCGAAGCCAGCCACGCATGTCATGATAAACGTAGGCAATCCCGAACTGGCTTTCAGTCTCGCCTCGCTGCCGTGCGACGGCGTCGGTCTGGCGCGCATGGAGTTTATCATCGCCGGATCGATCAAGGCGCATCCGATGGCGCTTGTGCATCCCGAACGCCTGAACGAAACGGAGCGCAGCGCCATCGAGCAACTGACGGCGCAGTATCACAGCCCAAGCGATTTCTTTGTCGAACGACTGTCGGAAGGCGTCGCCACCATCGCTGCAGCTTTTTATCCGAGGCCGGTCATTGTCCGCATGTCGGATTTCAAAAGCAACGAATATGCGAGCTTGATGGGCGGACGCGTTTTCGAGAGCGACGAGGAAAATCCGATGATCGGTTTCCGGGGCGCGTCGCGTTATACGCATCCTGCTTATCGCGAAGGCTTTGCGCTCGAATGCGCTGCGATGAGACGGGTGCGCGACGACCTGGGCCTGACCAATGTTAAATTAATGATTCCCTTTTGCCGCCGCATCGAGGAGGCTGAACGCGTGATCGCGTTCATGCAGGAGCAGGGCCTGAGACGTGGCGATAACGGCCTTGAAATTTATGTCATGTGCGAGATACCCAACAATGTTATTTTGATCGACCAGTTCGCCAAGCATTTCGACGGATTCTCGATCGGATCAAATGATCTGACGCAATTAACGCTCGGCGTTGACCGCGACTCGGAAATCGTCGCATTCGATTTCGACGAGCGCGACGACGGCGTGAAGACCATGATCAGGCTCGCGATCGAAGGCGCGAAACGCAATGGGCGTCATATCGGCATTTGCGGACAGGCGCCTTCTGATTATCCCGAGATCGCCGAGTTTCTCGTGCGGCTTGGCATCGACTCGATCAGCCTCAATCCCGATACGGTGTTGCGCACAACCTCGCGCATTGTCGCGCTGGAGCGCCAACTGGGACTTAAACGTGACGCCTGATGCCGGTTACCCGGCGTCTTTTGTGTGGTTAAACTCCAGTTCCATGTCGCTGGCGCCGCGTAGCAATCCTTCGATGACATCATCGTCGACCGCCTCCAGCGAGCCGGGCGACCACCGCGGATTTTTGTCGCGATTGATAATTGCGGCGCGAATGCCTTCGTACAGATCGTGGCTGTTTAGAAGGCCGCAGGCGGCGCGGTATTCGTTGATCAGCGCGATTTCGAGACTTGCCCCATCGCGAGCCAGGGTCAGCAGACGGCGCGTCAGCTTCAGGCTGGTCGGCGAGGCGCGCAAGAGCCTGGCGCAAGTCTCTTTGGCGAAAGCGCTGCCCTCCGCCTGCAGCGCACGAATGCTATCCTCAATGCTATCGCCTTTAAAGACCTGCGACAGCAGTCTCTCCTGTGCGCTCAATGTCTCAGCGGGCGGCGTGATGCGCGACGCGTTGAGGATCGCATCGACCTCGTCCATGCCGGCCGCCTCGGACAGGCGATGTTCCAGATCCGCCATCTGACCGGGATCGATGCAAATATCGGCGAGTCCAAGGCGCAGCGCGTCTCCCGCGCCGATTTCTGCGCCAGTCAGGGCGAGATAGGCGCCGGCGGCGCCGCGGCGCCCGAGCAGCCAGGTGCCACCCGTATCGGGCAGGAAACCGATTTGCGTTTCCGGCATCGCAAAACGCATGCGCGGCGTAGCGAGACGACGGTTTCCATGCGCTGAAACGCCAACGCCGCCGCCCATCACGAGCCCATCCATCAAAACAACATAGGGTTTCGACAAAGCCGCAATTCGGGCGTTTAGAGGATATTCGACGCGCCAGAACTGCTTGTAATAATCCGGCGCGCTGTCGCGCATTTCATACAAGGTTCGAATATCGCCACCGGCGCACAATCCGCGATCGCCAGCGCCATCGACAAAGACAGCGACGATCCCCGGATCGGCGATGAAAACATCCAGCGCCCGATCAAAGGCGCGCAACATGTCGAGCGTCAGGGCGTTGAGGGCCGATGGTCGATTTAAACGGATACGGCCAAGCCCTCCGCACCGCCAGACCAGTAGATCATCCGTCATGATTGTCTCCGCCGGGCAAGAGAATTGCTGATCTGCCGACCCCGGTCCTTGAGTGTCCTGCAAGGAGGCAGGGACTGCGGAGACGCCAGGGGAATTTGCGTAACGGCTTCAGGGTTAGCAGAGTTGGCGCCTTTGTTGCTTGGGTAATTGTGTCGGCCAAATGATAAATTGATATTCATCAATTTAGCCTTAGGCTGATTTCTTCGTCGCAAGGCGCAGGAATGTGTTGTCGGAGACCGGACAAAAGTCGATGCAGCGCTGACCTTTGATGAGGAAAGGTTGTTGTTTTCAATATACCAAGTATGGGCGTATCTGACATGAAAGCCGATGACTGTTCTGTTCGTTGTTGTGCGATCGGGAAATTTGGCGCAAAGGCCGGCATCGAGCGTCCGCCTCGAACGCGCCGCCATGACATGTTGTACGCCACTTATATGCGCGCTTGCAGTGGCGCCACCCGGGAAGATCTGTGCCAGATTTTAATACTTGATATTGAAGAAGCCACGCGTGTTCAGTCTCAATCGCTGGCGGCAGATCTGCTTGTGGTGCTGGGCATTGTCGTCGGAGAATGCGATATCGCCAAAATCGAGCGCATCGTCGCTTTCAAGACCCCGGTCTCCCCGGCTCACGTCGGCGGCGAACAAGCGGCATGATGGAGGACTTTCTCGGTCCAATCCCCGTCACAACAACATAACCGCCTAAATCATAACGACCTATTTGCCGACATTCCTGCTCAACCAATTGACCAGATCGGGATCGTCAAGACCACCGGCGAGAGTCGTCCGGGCGCCATCCCGGGTCACCAGCACGGTGAACGGCAGTTCGCCGCGCCAGTTGCGATCAACCTCGAAATAAAGCTTCTCGACGAAATTGTCGGCGAAGCCGTAATGGGAAGCGCTGGCCAATCCCGCCTTCTCCAGACGCCCTGCGGCGCGGTCGCGCTCCTCCGCATCGTCGGTGTCGACGAAAATGACATCGACGTCTTTGCGCGCCGCGGCCAGCTTCGCCCATTGCGGCAATTCCGCGACACAGGCCGGACAGATCACCGACCAGAAATGCACGATCAACGGCCGCCCGGCGCGGGCCTTGAGGAGCGTCTCGTAATCGCCGCGTCCGTAGGGCTTGAAGTCCAGCGCCAGAGCGGCGGAGGAAAACAGCAGACCAGCGGCGAGCACAGCGCCGGTATATGCAGTTAAAGCCTTCATCTTATTGACGCGCTCTTTTCATCGCGAGGGAGAGGGATCAGCCGATATCCCTCCTTATGGGAGACCCATGAGAGATAGCCTGCGCCCTTGTTGTTGGCGACGAGCTGCGGATTGTCGGAAGCGTCTGCGGCGGTCGCGAGCACATGCGGCGCGCTCCAGGTTTTACCGCCATCGCGCGACATCTGGAACGGAATGCTGGTGGCGTTGCCATCAAACTCCTTCCAGACCCGATACAGTCGATCCTTTACGGCGAGCAAGGCCGCAAAGGCGGGCGCGTGAGCCTCGTCGCCGATCTTCTCCGGCGGGGAAAAATTTTTGCCGCCATCGCGACTCGCGGCGTAGAATAAACCCTGACGGGTCTTCCCCTTCGTAAACCAGGCGACATGCCAGACGCCGGCCCCATCAATCGCGAGCGCCGGACCCTGATGCGGGCAAGAGTTGATCGCCCAGTTGTCATCGCTGACGCGACCGCCCGAGAGCGATGATCCGTCGGCGGACAGCTTCGCCGCATAATGATCGCGAACGCCGTCCTCGAAAACCTGACGCCACGCAAAGACGGGCAGACCGTCGCGATCCAGCGCCGCCGACATTTTGCAGCACTCGCAGGCGTGGTCCATCAGAATTGACTTACCATTGAATGTCGCGCCGCCATCGTCCGACCAGCCGAATGCGACGCCGCTGCCGGCGAAGTCGCGGCCTTCGGCCTTGGCTTTCAGCGCATGGGTCTTGTCGAGCCACCCTGCGTAAATGCGACCTTTGGGCGAAATCGCCCATGCGTCGAAACGCTGGCCGCCTTCCGCGAGCATCGCCTGCGGCGTCGAGAAACTCCTGCCGCCATCAGTAGACCGTGCGGTGAAGATCGTGCCGATCATCTGCTTGTCAGGGCGCGTGGTGTAGGCGACCAGCAGCCCGCCGTCATTCATCGCGACAATCTTCGGACGCGCATCGCCATGCGAGTCGATCACGCCAGTCTCGCCGACGGTCGCGACGACGACCGGCGCCGCAAAGTTCTTGCCCCCGTTTGTGGAGGCGGCGGCGTAGACTGTCTTGCCGACAGAAAAAGCGACCCAAAGTCGCCCTTTTCGATCAAAAGCCGGAAACACCGTCATGGCGCAGTCTGGCCGGGCGTCGGAACAGGCCGGAGCCGTGTGTTTCATCGCAGGCTTTGGGCCGCTTTCAACATTGCCCGAAGTCGGCCCCGCATGTTCCTCTGCGGACGCGGCGGTTACCGACATCAACAGGGCGGCGACAAGCGATTTTCCTGATCGTCTGATGCGTTTCACGGCGTCGGCTCCCCTCTGGAGGATAGTGTCGGAACTTATCGCGCCGGCGCGGGTGGCGCAGCCCTTGGCGCCATGGCTGGTGCGGCCGGCGATGTTGCGATCGAAGGCGCCGGCGCTGACGGGGCGACGGACTCCTCTGACTCGGGCTTGTGAAATTTGAACGTCTGCCCCACGTCCATCGAGCCGCCGGGCGGCGGCGGCGCGACGACTGCGCCAAGAATTTGCTTCACGGCGTTGGCGTGAGCCGGGCTGGAAGTTTTTTCTATCGTCACCTTGTCGATCCGGCCAGCCGCGTCAACGTGAAAACTCGCCGTCACCTCACCATCGCCCAGCGTGTTCTCCGCTGGCGTGTGTTTCTCGATTTCGCTGTAGAGAGCGCCCAGAAACTTGCTCTCTGAAATGACCGGCGCAGCGGGAGGAGTCGCGCTGGCAGACGTCGGGGCTCGACTTTCGGCGACAGCGACGCCGGTGAAGGCCAAAAAGAAAAAGCATAACGCCTGTCGCAAAGGCTGCGCCATTCGCTCTTCTCCATGATTGAAGACATGAGAGGAGAACGCGCCGGGGATAAACACAATCGCCGGCGCGCGCATTCAGTGAAACGAGAAGCTCTGGCTCACAAAGGCGGATCCGCAACCGGCGGTGCCGCGCGACGAGGACACGATGCGGCGCGCCAAAGCGGCGTGCGCCGGCGTCGATCCCGAAGCCGAAACGCCAGAGAGTCCGCCGCCCGGGTTCACATGGAACGAAACGGTCGCGCGACCGGCGCCGAGATTTGTCGAGCCCGGCGTGTGCCGGCGCAGATCGGCTGCGACATGCGCCAGACAGGCCGATTGCGAAACCCCGGAGCCCTGCGAACGTCCATCGGGCGCGCCAGCATGCCGTTTGGCCTGAGCCTCGCGAGCCTGCTGTGCGTTCTTGACCTCCTTGCGCTCCTCCTTTTTCTTGACCTGCTCTTTCTTTTGTGTGGAGGGCAATTGCGGCGCGTCGGGAGACATGACTTCCGGCGGCGGCAGCGCCAGCTCCGGCTCCTCAACGACTTCCGGCGGCGGCGTATCCTCGGCGGCGGCGACCTCCTCGGCCTCGAAGAAATCCCCCTCCTGGACAAGGTCCATGGTCAGAGAGTCGAGCGAAATCACATCGGGCTTTGCCCATGTGAGGAAGGCGGCGAATACGGCGACATGCGCGAGGACGACGAGCGCATAGGTGATCGCCCGCAGCCGCCCCGAGACGATGGGCGGCGGTCCGGCGGGAGGCTCGGTCTGTCGTTGCGTCACGCCGCGGGACAGGGCTGGATTCGCGGCGAAGTCGGTCATTTCGCTCCTCCTCCTGCTTTCAGCCCGCCTGTTTTACTGCGGGAGTTGGTCATGATGGCGATATGGGTGATGCCGTTGGTGGCGAGCCGGTCCATCATCGCCACCACATCGCCATAGGCGGCTTCGGTGTCGCCGCGCACATGAACGACCCGGGCGTTGTCGCCGCCCATCATGGCGTGAATGCCATCGATCAGGGATTCCGGCGACACTTCGTCGGCGCCAAGCGAAACCTTGCCGTCCTTGCCAACGGTGACGACGATCGGATCCTTCTGGTTGATCGGCGCGGCAGCGCTGGCCTGCGGCAGGTTGACCTTGACGCCCTTCGCCAGCAATGGCGCCGTGACCATAAAGATGATCAGCAACACCAGCATGACGTCGACAAGCGGCGTCACGTTGATGTCGGCGAGCGGCTGGTAGAGATCGTTGTTCTTTTTGAAGCGTGCGGGAAGCGCCATTATGCGGCCTCCTTCTGCGAACGGGTCTTGGCGCCGGCGCCGCTGGTCATACGCAGGGCCTCGTCCTCGATGTAATGAGCAACTTCCTGCCCAAGCCGGGCGAAGGAGGAGCCGATGCGGTTATAGCCGATCGACGCCGGAATAGCGGCGGCGAGGCCATAGGCCGTGGCGGCGAGCGCTTCGGCGATGCCGGGCGCGACGACAGCGAGGCTGGTGTCCTGCGATTGGGCAATGCCGGCGAAGCTGGTCATAATGCCCCAAACCGTGCCGAAGAGCCCGATGAAGGGGGCCACCGAGGAAATGACTGCGAGATTGGGCAGGCCGCCCTCGGCTTTCGTCAGGAATTCGCGGGCCGTGCGGCTCATATATTCGGCGATACGCTCGCGTTTTTCGCCGTTTGACTCGTCGGGAAGGTCAAGGGCGTAGGCTTCGCGACCGGCCTCCGCCACAGGCTCCAGAACATCAACGGGGCCGCCGGCGCGCGCCGACCTCGTCGCCTTGGTGATACGATTGACGGCGACGACGCCCTCGACGATCAAAACCCAGGTCCAGACCGAGGCCAAAAGCAGAAGCGCCATGACGAATTTGCCGACCGGGCCGGCGTTGATGAACATGGCGAGAGGCGAAAGCGACGTGTGATCCATGACATGAACTCGTTTTTGATTGCAGGCGCGCGTGACGGCGCTGCAGGATGTGACTGGTGGATTGTTGTATGAAGCCGTATGCCGGTTTTGCCGGGAGACGCCAAAGCCGACCCGGACGCCTAGATCACACCGGGCGGCGCTCTGGCCCCGTTTGCCGCCCCGGATAGCAGCAGTTCCGGCGCATTGGCCCCACTCACAAAATAGAGGGTCTTCCCGCCGGTCTCGACCGGCGGCTGGATCAAGAATGACGCGCGGGCCTGAAGCGCCAGAACGCCCAAGCCGCCGAACAGGCAGCAATCCGGACAATGACCGGCAAAGCCCGCCCGTTTAATCGGCGCGCCTGACTTGCCGTCTATCGCCGCTTGATTCGCCGGTTGGTGGTCACAGGGGGCGGAAAGGCCCGAGGAAAAGGACGCCGCGCGCGCCGCCGGGGTCGTGAGTAGTGCGCCGCCAAAAACCGCCGTAACGGCGACGAGAACAATCGCCGCACGTAACCGGAACAGAATGGCGCGAATTTGTGACATAGATAAACTTTAACGGAATTTTTACGGCCTGACAACGCAAGCCATATTGGAATGCTTCGATTCTGCCCGCGCCGGTCAGATGATGGGCTGTCATTTCGCAAAAATGGTTAACAGTCGCCGGCGCGAAAGGCCACGGGCAGGCGCGGCTTACACAGTGTGACCGAAAAGACGCATGACGGGTTTTTCAAGTCTTACGAACTATGGAGAGCTTTACGGCCAGAGACGCCGGGAACACTCTGCATGCGTTTTCATAGAACGAATCACGTCTGAGATCATGCGCCGTAAATTACTTGCCTCTCTGATCGTTTGCGTCACGATGCTGACGCAAGTCGCCGCGCCCATGGCTGGGGTGGCGTCGACCGGTAGCGGGTTGGTGGCGATGGACGTGTGGTGCAAGGCGCAAGCGTTGCTGGCGCAACGCTGGAGTCAGCCTCGATCTAACCTGACGACCAGAAGGCCGGACGGCGCGAAACGAGGATTCGCCAAAGACCTGACCTCAGAAGAACTCCCCGTCTCGCAACAGGATCACGCCTCCTGCGGATTCTGCGAGGCGAGCGTCGATGCGTCTCCCGTCGGATGGGCGGCGCCAGAGGCGCGGATCGTGGAGATATACGAAAAGCTATCCTTCGAGCACGCCCGCGAAACGATTGCGGCGATCGCTCTCAACCGCAGCGCGCCGGCGCGCGGACCGCCCGCCTTCATCTGATCCCCTCTCTAAACATTCGCGCGCAATGCCGCGCATGGATCAGTCGCGCCTGACGGCGCATGAAGGAATACGAACATGTATCGTAAAAAACTCCTGCGCGGCGTTTCCGCCGGCGCGATCAGTCTCGTTTGTCTCGCAGTGTGGCCGCAAGCGGCCAGCGCCCAGCAGTCCCTGCCGACCATTAATGTTGGCGGATCGCAAAAAGCCCAGCGCATCGCCAGCGCGCCTCGTGGCAAGCCAACCGCAACCGGCCGCGCAACTACCGCGAACCGTGTGGTCTCCCCTGGCGGGGGCGGCGGCGGGGCTTCCGTCCAAACCGCACAATCGGCGCCCGGCGAAACACTGGGCGAGAAACTCGACCCCGATGCGCCGAAGTCGATCTGGTCGCCCACGCTGCCGAATGGCCGGCCGGCTTTCGTCGAGAAATGGCATCTGCCCAACACCGTCGCCAGCATTACGCGCAAACAGATCGAGACCAAGATCAATATCGTGGATACGGAAGACGCGGTGAAATACATGCCAAGTCTGTTCGTGCGCAAACGCAACAATGGCGATACCCAGGCGGTGCTGCAAACGCGCACATGGGGCGTCAACTCCTCGGCGCGCAGCCTTGTCTACGCTGACGACCTGTTATTGACGGCGCTGATCGCCAACGACAACACCCAGGGCGCGCCGCGCTGGGGTCTTGTCGCGCCGGAGGAAATCGAGCGCGTTGACTTCCTTTATGGTCCCTACGCTGCTGAATATCCCGGCAACTCAATGGGCGGCGTATTGAAGATTACGACGCGTATGCCGGAGAAATTGACCGTCACCGCCAAGAACATCACCAGTTATCAGGATTACTCGCAATACGGCACGCAGCGCCTGTTCGTGAACAACGTTACCCAGATCTTCGTGGGCGACAAGGTCGGCGACTTCAGCTGGAACGTCTCCGGCAACTGGCAACGCGGCTCTCAACAACCACTGACATTCGTCACGAACGCGACATCAGGAGTCTTTCAGCCCTACCCGAGCGCCTGGTATCAATCCGGCAAGTTCAATCAACCGACGACCGTTCTCGGCGCGACCGGCAATCTGGCCAACGATCAGGTCAACGCCAAATTCAAGGGCGCCTACGACATCAACGCTACGACGCGCGCCACCTATACGCTGGGGTTCTGGTCCAACGACGGCACCTCGAATATCCAGAATTATCTGATTGACGGCGGTGGGCCTTATTGGGGCGGCAAGCCGGGACGCACGCTCGCCACAACGCCGGCGCCGGCGCTCGGCACAAGCGCTCTACAGCAATTCGGCGCCGGCTATTATCGCGTGCAGGAAAAGATGCTGGTCAACTCCGGCGCCGTCAAATCGAACACCAATGGCCTGTTCGATTACGAAATCTCCGCCTCTAACTTCAGTTATCTTCAATCAAACCAGAACAGCCCCTGGTCAGGCGCATTCCCCTATGGAGGCTGGACGCAGTTTGGACGAACCATCAAGAACGGCGGCACCTACTGGACCTTGCTTGACGCAAAGGGAATTCTTCGTCCGGATAGCGGTTTGTTCAAAGGCCACGCCATAAGTTTCGGCCTGCATGGCGATCAGTTCAATCTCAACAACCCGACCTACTGGAACTATAGCTGGACGGGCGGCGAGTCGACTGCCTACGGATTTGCGCAAACGATCTCGCGCGGCACGACACGCACCAAGGCGCTATGGATGCAGGACGCTTTCGACATCGTTCCCGACCTCAAGCTCACCACAGGCGTGAGGGCCGAGAACTGGATTGCGTCGAACGGCGTCAATCAGGCTCAACCGGGCTCGCAGGCGGCGACGGGGTTTGGCTACACTTCCGTGCCAAAAAACGCCGCAGCGCTCATGATGCCAATCTATCAGCCTAATCTCTACAGCACGCGCTGGTCGCCGAAGGGATCGCTCGAATACAAGATCGATGAAAAGTGGACGGTCAATGGAAATATCGGCATGGCTAACCGTTTCCCAACCGTGAAGGAGCTTTACAATCTTTCTTTCAACAGCGCCTCGGGCAACAATGTTCAGCCGAATCCCTATCTCCGGCCGGAGGTGGCCCTGACCAAGGAAATCAACTTCCAGCGCACGCTCGACAATGAGGGAGGCAACGCCAGGGTCGCTCTCTTCGACGAGGAAGTTCGGGACGCGATCGTCGGACAAACCACGCTGAACCCCGGACCTATTGTCGTTGCGACCACAAATAACGTTAATATTCAGCGCATCCGCAACAGCGGCGTCGAAGTCGCCCTTCAAAAAAACAATGTTCTCCTGAAGGGCCTCGAAATGACCGGTAGCGCGACATGGGTGAATTCCCGGATCATCTCCGATCCGACATGGGCGCCGACAACGACGGCGGCCAGCCCGGCGAGCGTTCTATCCGGCAACTATGATTCCTGGTGCTTATCTATCGCAGGCAAAAACATGCCTTATGTGCCGGAATGGCGCGGCACAGTCACTGCTACATGGCGGCCGGACGATCACTGGGCGTTCACGGCTGCAGCGCGTTACCAGAGCAAAGTCTGGTCAACGCTCTCCAACAACGACTACGGGGCCTTCGGCTATCAGGCCTGGAGCGGCTTCACGGTCGTCGACATCAAGACAGCCTATAAATACAACGATCATCTCACCTTCGACTTCGGCGTCGACAACCTGAATAACCAGAAATACTGGCTGTTCCATCCCTTCCCGCAGCGCACCTTTTACATGTCCGGCAAATATGAGCTGGGCGCGGTCAAGAAGGGCGACCCGGGAATCTTCGCCAGCGCGTTCACTGGCGGCGAGAGCGGCGCGCCGGATGTGGCGAACTGGGTCCAACCGGTCGGACTTTCGATCGATTGACAATCCGAAAAAACGCCCGGGAGTTTCCTCCCGGGCGTTTTTGTTTAATGCGCGCCAATTCAGAGAGGCTCTGTCGCGGCGATCTTAATGCGAGAGGCCCTTCACGATCGCCTCAACAGTTTTCTTGGCGTCGCCGAAAAGCATCATGGTGTTGGGGCGAAAAAACAGCTCATTCTCCACGCCCGCGTAGCCGGAGCCCAGGCCGCGTTTGAGAAAGAGAACCGTTTTAGCTTTCTCGACATCAAGGATCGGCATTCCGTAGATGGCCGAACTCTTGTCGGTCTTCGCCGCCGGATTTGTAACGTCATTGGCGCCAATGACAAAGGCGACATCCGCCTGGCCGAATTCGGAGTTAATGTCCTCCAGTTCGAACACCTCGTCATAGGGAACATTGGCCTCGGCCAGCAGAACGTTCATGTGTCCGGGCATGCGGCCGGCGACCGGATGAATGGCGTAGGAGACCTCGACGCCCTCTTTTTTCAGCAGATCGGCCATTTCGCGCAGCGCATGCTGGGCCTGCGCCACAGCCATGCCATAGCCCGGCACGATAATCACCTTACCGGCGTTCTGCATGACATAGGCTGCGTCTTCGGCCGACCCCTGTTTGACGTTGCGAGTCTCCTTCTCGCCGCCGCCGGCGGCCGTCTCGCCGCCGAATCCGCCGAGAATGACCGAAACGAAACTGCGGTTCATGCCCTTGCACATGATATAGGACAGGATCGCGCCCGAGGAGCCGACCAGCGCGCCGGTGATGATCAGCGCCAGATTGCCGAGCGTGAAGCCGATGCCCGCCGCAGCCCAGCCCGAATAGGAGTTGAGCATCGACACAACGACCGGCATGTCCGCGCCGCCAATCGGAATGATCAGCGTGACGCCCAACACGAAGGAAACGAGGATCAGCAGCAACAGCCACCAGCCGCTCTCGCTGGAGACAAAAAGCATGATCAACAGCGCAAGAGAGACACCGAGCGCAATGTTGATCTTGTGACGCTCGGGTAAAAGGATGGGCTTGCCGCTCATGCGTTCGGAGAGTTTCAGGAAGGCGATGATCGAGCCGGTGAAGGTGATGGCCCCGATCGCCGCGCCCAACGACATCTCCACCAGACTGCCGCCCTCGATTTCGCCCGGCGCGCCAATGCCAAAGGCCTGCGGCGCGAAAAAGGCGCTCGACGCCACAAGCACGGCGGCCAGTCCGACCAGCGAGTGGAAGAAAGCCACCAGTTCAGGCATCTTGGTCATTTCGATGCGCTGAGCGAGAAAAGCGCCGGCGCCGCCGCCAATGGCGACGCCCAGCACGATCAGCACGAAGCCGAACACGGGCGGCAAATGCAACAACAGTGTGGTCGCCACGGCGACAGCCATGCCGATCATGCCGTAGCGGTTACCGTCGCGCGAGGTCGCCGGCGAGGAAAGTCCGCGCAGGGCGAGAATAAAGAGAACGCCGGCGGCGAGGTAGAGAATGGCTGCGAAATTCGCGCTCATGGCGATCAGCCTTTCTTTTTATACATGGCGAGCATCCGTTGCGTAACGAGGAAGCCGCCGAAAATGTTCACACAAGCGAGGATCAACGCAATGAACCCAAACCAGCGCGCCCAGCCGGCGCCGCTGTCCGTCGCCGTAGCGACGTCGACGCCCGTCGACAACAGCGCGCCGACCACAATCACCGAGGAGATAGCGTTCGTCACCGACATCAGCGGCGTGTGCAACGCCGGCGTCACCGACCACACGACGTAATATCCGACAAACACGGCGAGCGCGAAAATCGCGAGGCGAAAAATGAAGGGATCAATAACGCCGCCGCCCAGACCGTGCGCCGTCGCCGCGGCGGCTGTATGGGCAATCTGATCGGAATAAAGCTGCGCCTGTTCGGCCAGTCGTCGTGTCGACTCTGCGGCGTTGTGCGCCTGTTCGAGCAATTGCTGGGTGGAGTCGGTCATCTGTGGCGCCTTCCCTTTGGCTGGACGTCGCTCGGGCTGATTACTGTGCGAAACGTTGATCGATCACGGCGCCGTCGCGCGTCAGCGCCGTCGCCTTCACAAGCTCGTCGTCCCAGTTGATCAGGAATTGCTTACTCTCCTTGACGATCATCGTCTCAATGAAGGCGAGCAGATTCTTGGCGTATAGGCTCGACGCCGTCGGCGCCATGCGGCCTGCGAGGTTGAGCGCCCCGACGATCCTGACGCCACTCTCGACGACGGTCTCGCCTGGACGCGTCAATTCGCAATTGCCGCCGCGCTCCGCAGCAAGATCGACAATCACCGAACCGGGACGCATGGAGCGCACCATGCCGGCGGAGACCAGTCTTGGCGCCGGGCGTCCGGGGATCAACGCGGTGGTGATCACCACATCTTGTTTGGCGATATGTGACGCCGTGAGTTCGGCTTGCGCCTGCTGATATTCGGGCGACATTTCCTTGGCGTAGCCGCCGGCGGTCTGCGCCTGCTGAAACTCCTCATTCTCAACGGCGAGAAATTTCGCTCCAAGCGACTCGACCTGCTCCTTGGTGGCCGGCCGCACGTCGGTAGCGGTGACAATGGCGCCGAGCCGCCGCGCCGTGGCGATCGCCTGCAAGCCGGCGACGCCGACGCCCATGATAAAGGCCTTGGCCGCCGGCACAGTGCCCGCAGCAGTCATCATCATCGGGAAGGATCGACCATATTCGGCCGCCCCGTCGATCACGGCGCGATAACCGGCGAGATTGGCTTGCGAAGACAAAACGTCCATCGATTGAGCGCGGGTGATGCGCGGCATCAGCTCCATGGCGAAAGCGATGGCGCCGCTGCGGGCGAGATCGGCCAGCGCCGCGCCGTTGCCGTAGGGGTCCATCAGCGCAAACACGGCAAGGTTGGGCCTGGCCCCGGCCAATTCGGCGGCGGTGGGCCGACGCACGCGCAGGGCGACGTCCGCGCCCGAAAGCGCCTGCGCTGAATCGGCGCCGATCATGGCGCCGGCGGCGGCGAAATCCGCGTCGGAGATGTTGGATGCTGCGCCAGCCCCGGCCTGAACCGCAACCTCGGCGCCGAGATTTACAAATTTTTTGACGGTCTCGGGGGTCGCCGCCACACGTGGTTCGGCGGCGTCCGTTTCGGCCAATACGGCGATTCGCATGACGAACTCCGGTTTGAGGAACCGCCGCCCGTCAGGAGGAGCCCCCAACGGCGTGGCGCGAGGGGCTCGGTGATTATCTGGCGAAAACCAGGTAGAGAAGAAGGAGGGTTATCGCCGTCAGAGAGGCTGAGAATTTTAACAGCCAGATAAAACCATTGTAGGTTTTGACATGTTCGGCCCAGTCCGCGCCGCCCGACGCCGACCCGATATTACCCGCCATATTGATCTCCCGGACTCTCGTGACCGCGCCGACTGCGGGTCGACGCAAGGCCACGATAGACGAGCCCGATGGCGTCCGCAACGACCACCGGGAGGACATTTTGAGAGCGGTTGCGTCGGCGCGCAGCAGCTAAAAATGGAAAAGGCCCCGTTGCCGGGGCCTTCGCCAAATTTCAGCCAGAGCGCGGGATCAGAAATCCATGCCGCCCATGCCGCCCATGCCACCGCCCGGCATCGCGGGGGCTTCTTTCTTGGGCTGCTCGGTGATCGTCGCCTCGGTGGTGATGATCAGGCCAGCGATGGAGGCTGCGTCCTGAAGCGCGGTGCGCACAACCTTGGTCGGGTCGATGATGCCGAGCTTCACGAGATCGCCAAACTCGCCCTTCTGGGCGTCGAATCCGTAGGCGTAGTCGGAGGACTCGAGCAGCTTGCCGACCACGACGGCGCCGTCGCCGCCGGCATTGTCGACGATCTGACGCGCCGGAGCCTGAATGGCCTTGCGCACGATCTCGACGCCGGTCTGCTGATCGGAATTGCCGACCTTGACGCCGTCCAGCGCCTTGATGGCGCGCAGCAGGGCGACGCCGCCGCCCGGCGACACGCCTTCCTCAACCGCCGCACGCGTAGCGTTGAGGGCGTCGTCGACGCGATCCTTCTTCTCCTTGACCTCGACCTCGGTCGCGCCGCCAACGCGGATGACCGCGACGCCGCCAGCCAGCTTGGCGAGACGCTCCTGGAGCTTCTCACGATCATAATCGGAGGTGGTCTCCTCGATCTGACCCTTGATCTGGCCGATGCGAGACTCGATGTCCTTCTTGTCGCCAGCGCCGTCGATGATCGTGGTGTTTTCCTTCTCGATGCGCACGCGCTTGGCGCGGCCGAGCATGGCGAGCGTCACGTTCTCAAGCTTGATGCCGAGATCCTCGGCGATCATCTGGCCGCCGGTCAGGATCGCGATGTCTTCCAGCATGGCCTTGCGGCGGTCGCCGAAGCCCGGAGCCTTCACCGCCGCGATCTTGAGACCGCCACGCAGCTTGTTGACAACGAGCGTGGCGAGCGCCTCGCCTTCGATGTCCTCGGCGACGATAACCAGCGGCTTGCCGGTCTGCACAACCGCTTCGAGGATCGGCAGCAGCGGCTGCAACGTCGACAGCTTCTTCTCGTGTATGAGCAGATAGGCGTCGTCGAGTTCGGCGATCATCTTCTCGGCGTTGGTGATGAAGTAGGGCGACAGATAGCCGCGATCGAACTGCATGCCCTCGACGATGTCGGTCTCGGTCTCGAGGCTCTTGGCCTCCTCGACCGTGATCACGCCCTCGTTGCCGACCTTCTGCATCGCCTTGGCGATTTCCTCGCCGATGAAGCGGTCGCCATTCGCGGAAATCGTGCCAACCTGAGCGATCTCGTCGTTCGAGGTGACCTTCTTGGAATGCGCCTTAAGGTTGGCGACGATAGCGTCGACGGCAAGATCGACGCCACGCTTCAGATCCATCGGGTTCAGGCCGGCGGCGACGGCCTTGGAGCCCTCCCTGGCGATGGCGGCGGCCAGGACCGTCGCGGTGGTGGTGCCGTCGCCAGCGAGATCGTTCTGCTTGGAGGCGACTTCACGAACGAGCTGGGCGCCGAGGTTTTCGAACTTGTCGGCCAGTTCGATCTCCTTGGCGACGGTCACGCCGTCCTTGGTGATGCGGGGCGCGCCGAAGCTCTTTTCGATGACGACGTTGCGACCCTTGGGGCCGAGCGTCACCTTGACGGCGTTGGCGAGAATATCGACGCCGCGCAGAATCCGGTCGCGTGCGTCGGTGGAGAAACGTACTTCTTTGGCAGCCATTTAAAACTCCTGAATGTGTGGAAAGTCGGATGAAGGCGGGGCCGAGTTAGTCGACGATGCCCAGAATGTCGCTTTCCTTCATGATGAGTAGATCTTCGCCGTCGATCTTGACCTCGGTGCCCGACCATTTGCCGAACAGCACGCGGTCGCCGGCCTTCACGTCGAGGGGGACCAGCTTGCCGCTCTCGTCACGGGCGCCGGGGCCGACGGAGATCACCTTGCCTTCCTGAGGCTTTTCCTTGGCGGTGTCGGGAATGATGATGCCGCCCTTGGTCTTCTCTTCGCCTTCAAGACGCTTGACCACAACCCGGTCGTGCAGGGGACGAAACGCCATTGTTAATTTTTCCTTTTCTGCGCCGGCGACGGGGGACCGCCCCACCGGCGAATGACTAAGCGAATGCTGCTGGCACTCTCTGAGAACGAGTGCTAGCAGCAGTTGAGAAATATGTAATGGCTCTGTTTCTGTCAAGTATCGGCGCCCAGCCTGTCGACGCTTCTTGCGGGCAGAAAATTGCGATTTTGCCGGGTAGAGACGGATCATTTATTGTTAAGGCAAGGCTTTTGAGGCCAAATCCAGAGATTTTCCAACTTGCAGACGCGCAATCCGTCCCGGGCTTGCCGAATGTTCAATTTTCCTCAACGCGCTCAAGGCCCTGGCCCTGCCACCGAAGAATCTCGTATTTTGAACCCAAAGGCTGTCCGACGCTGATTATTGACGCGATCGCGTCCCCGCTGGCATTAAGACGCGGTCCCGGAGCCCGCGCTTGCGCCATCTTTCCCCCCGCGCCATAGGCGTCGCCGCCGCCCTTGCCGCCCTGACTCTGGATCAGGCGCATAAATACTGGATGCTGAATGTCTACGACGTCGCCGCCCGTTCGCCCGTGACGCTCGCGCCGTTTCTCGATCTCGTGCTGTCTTGGAACTACGGGATATCGTATTCCCTCTTCGCCACCCACGAAAGATGGGCGCGTTACGTGATGCTCGCCATTCAGGCCGCAATCGTAATCGGGCTCGTGACCTGGCTACGGTCTGCTGAAAATCGATTGAGCGGTCTTGCGCTCGGACTCGTGATAGGCGGAGCGCTGGGCAATATGATCGATCGATTGGCGCGGGGAGCCGTCGCCGACTTTTTCTACCTGCACACCACCTTGCCAGTGGGTCCGCTGGCCAATTACGTTTTCAACGCCGCCGACATAGCGATTACCGCCGGTGTGGCACTACTGCTCTATGAAAGCCTTGCAGCGCCCCGGCCGCTCTCAAATCGACAATAATCTGCTATCGCTCTCCGTCGGTCACGATGGAGGGGAGCCCATGTTCATCGCATCGGCGCGTTTGCGCGCCGTCTGCGCGCTCGTCCTTATCGCCGCCGCGGCTACTGGCCCGGGCGGGATCCCGGCGCGCGCCCTGGACGCCTCCCCCGCCGCCGCCAAAAAGAGCAAGGCCGCCGGGGTCGGAACTGAGCAGGCCGGCCGAAAGCCGACGAAGGCCCTAACCGGCGAAGCTCTTGTTCCCCTGCCGCCGACTAAACCCGGTCTTGCGCATCCTGCGGGCTGGCCAGCCGCCCCTATCGGCGACGCTTCGCCGACAACCCCTCGCGACGCCCAATCCTCCGCCACGCCGCCAGAACAAGCCGAAGATCAGGAACCACAAAATAATGCTTCTCCGTCTGCGGAAGCGCCCCCTGAAGCCGAGGAGCAAAATTTTTTCCAGCGCATGATCCGGGCGCGCACCCGCACGCTCGAGTCCGAGCCCAATGACCCGAGACGGAAGGAGCTCGCAGAACCCCCGGACGGATACCGACGTCAGACACAGGCGTCGCCGGACGCCGTCGACCATGAGACCAGCAAACCCCCGGGATTGTTAGGGGCCATTGGCGCGCTCTGGAACGGCGGCGGCGCGCTAGGCAAAACGGACGGGGCGCGGGGCGCGGCGTCCGCCCCGAAAAACGGGACCGACGCAAGCGAGACAGGGGGGCTGTTTGGCAAAATCGGCGGGATGCTCCCCTCCTTGTTGCGAGGTTCTGACAATAAGTGAAATCCGGCCTATATAAACTTCTGGTTTCGGACTCTCATCGATGCGCGGCCGCAGGTCGCGAGAAAGGTCGTAGATGCGCTTATCCGCCTCTTGCGCCGCTGTTTCTCTCACGCCCGGCGTGGACGCTGGTTCGGCGCGCGGCGGCGCGGCAGTCTCCCACTGCCGCCTGGAGAATGGCCTCGAAGTGGTCGTCATACCCGACGCCAGGACGCCCGTCGTCACGCATATGGTTTGGTATAAAAACGGATCGGCCGACGACCCGCCGGGCAAGTCGGGCATTGCGCATTTTCTCGAACATCTGATGTTCAAGGGAACAAAAAACCATCCGCAGGGCCAATTCTCCGATCTCGTCGCAGAGCTTGGCGGACAGGAAAACGCCTTCACCAGTTATGATTATACCGCCTATTTCCAGCGGATCGGCAAGGAGCACCTTGAAACGCTGATGCGCTTCGAGGCTGACCGGATGTGCAATCTGCTCCTCTCCGACGAGGTTGTGACCCCGGAACGAGATGTTGTGCTCGAGGAGCGTCGGATGCGCACCGACAGCGACCCCGCCGCCCAGCTCGATGAAGCCGTGCAGGCGGCCCTGTATGCGCATCATCCTTACGGCACGCCGATCATTGGCTGGAATCACGAGATCGAGAGCCTGGGCCGCGAAGATGCGCTCGATTACTACAATCGCTTCTACACCCCCGAGAACGCCATACTCATTGTCGCCGGCGATATCGACGAAGAAACGGTCACGCGTCTTGCGAGGGAGACCTACGGGCGCATCCCGGCCCGGGCGCAACCGCCGCAGCGCCGCCGGGTGCAGGAGCCGCCGCATCGCGCCCATCGTCTCGTGACGCTCGCCGACGAAAAAGTCGAACAGCCCGCGCATGAGCGCGTGTTCAAGGTTCCGTCCTATCGCACGGCGGCTCCGGGCGAGGCCGAAGCCCTCGAAACGCTCGCCTGCATGTTGGGCGGCGGCGCAACAAGCGCCCTTTACGAAGCGCTGGTCGTCGAGCGCAAATTGGCGGTGAGCGCCGGCGCCTATTACGCCGGATCGGCTGTCGACGATACGCGTTTCTGGGTTTTCGCGACGCCCGCGCCGGACGTGACACTTGATCAGCTCGACGCAGCCATCGACGATGTGCTTCAGAATTTCGTCGATCGTCCAGTCGACGCCGCACATCTGCAACGCGCCAAGACACGGCTCGTCGCCGACGCTGTTTATGCGCAGGATTCCCAGGCGTCTCTGGCGCGCTGGTATGGCGAGGCCCTGGCCACCGGCCTCACTGTCGCCGACGTTGAGGCCTGGCCGGCGCGCATGGAAGCGGTCACCGCAGACGCCGTCGCCGCCGCAGCGCGTCAATGGCTGGACAAACGACGCGCCGTCACCGGCTTTCTGCAGCCGCTCTGACGCAATCCTTCCCGCGCACTCATTACTCTCCGATTGGAAAAAACATGTCAGCACCCGCCGTCGTCATGGCCTCCCGCGCCGAAAACGTGCAACGCGTCGTTACGCCGACGGGGCTGACAGCGTGGCTGGTCGAGAGCTACGCCGTCCCTCTGGTGGCGGTCGAATTCGCCTTGCGCGGCGGCGCCGCGCAGGATCCTGCAGACAAGCCAGGCGTCGCAGCACTTCTGGCTGGCATGCTCGATGAGGGCGCCGGCCCCTATGATGCGCGCGGTTTTCACCAGGCAATCGAAGAGCACGCCATACATCTTGGTTTCGGCGCCGATCGCGATTCCTTCTCGGGACATCTGCAAACATTGTCGCGCCACATCGACAAAGCCTTCGATATGCTAAAACTCGCATTGACTGACGCGCGTCTCGACGCGACGGATGTTGCGCGCATCCGAAATCAGCTCGCTGCGGAACTGAAGCGCGACCTCAACGATCCCGACGCCATGGCGGCGAAAGCCTTTCGGGAAGCGGCCTTTCCGAACCATCCCTATGGCCGTCCAGTTCGCGGTTCATTGGCCAGCATCGACACGCTGACACGTGAGGATCTGATCGCCCTGCGCGAACGATTGTTCTCGACAAAGGATTTAAAAATCGCCGTTGTCGGCGCCATTGATGCGCAGACGCTGTCGAGAAAACTCGACGCTACATTTGGCGCCTTCGCCCGTGACAATGATCTCGCGCCCGTCCCCGCCATCGAGGTGTCTAATGTCGGCCTGCGCAAGGTGATCGATCTTGATGTGCCGCAAACGACCATCCGTTTCGGCCGACCGGGCGTCACGAAACAGGACCCTGATTATTTCGCTGTCGTCGTCGCCAATCATATTCTTGGCGGCGGGACGTTCACCGCACGATTGTTTCGCGAGGTGCGAGAAAAACGCGGCATGGCCTACAGCGTGTACTCGCAACTCAACGAATATGATCATTGTCCGATGCTGATCGGCGCGGCCGCCACCCGCAACGAGCGCGCCGCAGAAGCCCTCGCCGTAATCGAAGAGCAGGTGCGCGATTTCGCCAATCAAGGACCGACTGAAGACGAACTCGACAAGGCGAAGAAATATCTGATCGGCTCCTATGCTCTGCGCTTCGACACATCGACAAAGATCGCCAGTCAACTGGTTAATTTACAACTCGACGGTTTCGAGCCTTCCTATCTTGACGAGCGCAATGGCCGCATCGCCGCCGTCGGGCTTGAAGACTGCAAACGCGCGGCAAAAAAGCTTCTGGGCGATGGCGGGCTTCTGGTAACCATGGCTGGCCGGCCAACAGCCGCCTGAGCGGGGGGCAGGGCCAAGCGCCTGACCATCGCAGGACGACGATCTTGCGCCGATGCAGACGCCGACCTTTCAGGGCGCTAACGCCCTGACGCCTGCGACGAGCCGACCGACGCCCTCCGCAGCGGTTGTGGAGTCCAGAGCGCCATAGGCGACACGCAGCGCGCAACCCTGCGTCAGTCCAAAGGCGTCTCCCGGGATCGCAGCGACGCGATGTTCACCAATGAGCCGGCGTACATAATCGAGCGGCGCCAGCGCGGTTCTCGGCCTCAGGAGAAAATACAACGCGCCTTGCGCTGGCGGACATTCTGCGAGTCCCTCGCGCGCCAGCGTCGCGAGTTCGTCGCGGACCATCAGACGCGTTTGCGCCAGCGAGCGAACATGGGCAGAAACCCACTCACGCCCGGCCGTTAACGCCCCGATCGCCGCCATTTGCGAAATCGCCGGCGGACAGATGACGATCGTGTCCTGAATTTTCGTCATCGCGGCTTCGAGGGCCGCCGGATACACCGCCCAACCGATGCGCCAACTGGCGAAACCATAGGCCTTGGACATTGAATACAGGGTGATGGTATGCGCGGCGGCGCCGGAGATCGAAGCCGGCGAGAAATGGCGCGCGCCATCATAGGTGAAATATTCGTAGGCCTCGTCATTGATATGATAGAGGCCATGCTTGGCGCATAATTCGTTGACGGCGCGCAGATCGGTTTCCGGATAGACGGCGCCGGAAGGATTATTCGGCGACACCGTCACAATGGCGCGGGTTCGCGGCGTGATCGCCGCGCATAACGCCTCAAGATCAAGCTGATAATTCTTGTCCGTCGGAGCCAGAACGACGCGGGCGTTGGCCATGACGATAGCCATTTCGTGATTGAAGTAATACGGCGTCGGCAGGATCACCTCGTCGCCGGGATCGAGGATCGCCAGCGCGACATTGAAAAACGCCTGATTGCCGCCGGCCGTCGCCATCAGACGATTGCCATGCGCCGCCCCGACGGCAACGCCATTCTCGGCGGCGAGCTTTTGACTCAGCGCCGCGACCAACGCCGACGAGCCAGCCGCAGCCTGATATTTGTGATTTGCGGAATCGGCCCCGAAAGATGCGATCGCCGCCAGCGCCTGCGGCGGCGGGGCATAATTGACGACGCCCTGACCTAGCGAAATCGTTCCCGGATTCTGGCGGATCAGTTCCGCGATTACCGGAATGATCGGCGTCTGAACGGCCTGAAGACGACGCGACTCGCGCATTTGCGAATGAGCAGGACGACGACGGCGCGGCCTATTTCGGATCCTGCGGCAGCAAGGCCAGAAGATCAGCCATCTTTGGCGCGGCGGCGGGGTTCATCATGCCTACGACATGATAACCGGCGTCGACATGAAGAATTTCGCCGGAAACGCCGCGAGACATCGACGACAACAAATAAACCGCCGTTTCCCCGACCTCTTCGATGCTGACGACGCGCCTCAGCGGCGCGTTATATTCGTTCCAGCGCAGAATATAGCGGAAATCGCCAATGCCCGAGGCCGCCACAGTCTTGATCGGGCCAGCTGAAATGGCGTTGACGCGAATGTTCTTCTGTCCGAGATCGGCGGCGAGATAACGCACCGACGCCTCCAGAGCGGCCTTGGCGACGCCCATGACATTGTAATGCGGCATCCATTTCTCGGCGCCGTAATATGAGAGAGTCAGCAGCGAGCCGCCTTCTGTCATCAGCTTCTCGGCGCGTTGCGCCAGCGCGGTGAAGGAAAAGCAGGACACCAGCATCGTCTGGCTGAAGTTTTCGGCGGTGGTGTCGACGTAACGGCCGTCAAGCTGATCCTTGTCCGAGAAGGCGAGACAGTGCACAACGAAATCAAGCTTGCCCCACAATTTCTCGACCTCAGCGAAGATTGCGTCGATGGTCTCGGGCTCCGAAACGTCGCAACGACCAACGACATGGGCGCCGAGTTCCGCCGCCAGCGGCTTGATCCTCTTCTCCAGCGCATCGATCTGATAGGTCAGCGCGAGTTCTGCCCCGGCGTCTGAGGCCGCCTTGGCAATCCCCCAGGCGATCGAGCGATTATTGGCGATGCCGAGGATGAGGCCTTTTTTGCCAGCAAGAACTCCAGCGAAAGGGGCGGGCGCGGCAGGCTGTGTCATCTCGGGCGTGTCCATATCTCAAGAGCGAAGCTGCGGGCCCTTTAGCGCGGTTTGTTACGGATTGAAACCCTCCCAGGGCCCACGTAGGCCACGTCTCCGGGCCGGAAGCGCTCGCGGACTGCGGGTAAAAACCGCCTGCGTGGGAGCGGAAAGGTCTTGGATGTTGCAGCGCTTTTACCTATATTGCTATAGTATTTATCACTCGATCGACTGTATTCCCGCCTATGCGCCTCAACAGTGAAATTCTAGCCGCTTTATCGGAGGCGACGCCCGGCCTGCGCCGTTACGCCCGGGCGATTGGCGCCGGAGCCGCGGCCGCCGTGGCCGATGGCCTCGTCCAAAGCGCGTTGCAGAGCGTCGGGGCGAGACTATACGCGCGAGAATTGCGGCCGGCCGGTCCGGAGGAAGCGCGGCTTGAGAGTTACATCGCCCTGACGGCTCTCGCGGCCCGAAAGAGCCTTGATGCGCCTCCCCCCGGCCCCCGCCATCCCCCGATCGTTCATGGCCTCGCCGCACTGCCCTTCGAGGAGCGCGCTGTCCTGTTGCTGATTTCGCTGGAAGGTTTTGGCTATGACGCCGTCGCCCGGATTGTTGGCGCCCCGCGCGACAACGTGATGGAATGGCTTCGGCGTGCGCGACGATCGCTGTCGGGCGACGTCCCCGCGACTCAGTCGGCTGATACGCCGCGTCCGCACCCGCAAGCGCCGCATTTGCGCATTGTGAAATAGGCGCTACGTGACCTCGCTCCCGACCTACATCGATGAAACCGATTTGCACGCGTTAGTCGACGGCGAACTCGATCCAGATCATCGTCGTCGGGTCGAGGATCATCTCTTGATCAACCCGGCCGACGCAATGCTGGTCGAGACCTGGCGGCGCCAGAACGCCGCCTTGCGCGCCGCTTTCGAGCCGATTGCGCTCGAAACGCCGCCGCTCTCCCTGAGAACCGCCGCGACTCGCGCAGCCACCCAGACGCCGGGACCGATCGAAACCGGGGCTACTCACTGGGGCCGTCCGGGGGCGACGCCGCGTCCCCGTCGCATTGAGGACTTGCGGGTCCGACAACGACGTCAGGCGATGTTGATCTCAGCCCTGCTGCTTGTTTCGGGCCTGGCGCTGGCGGGACTGGCTGCTTTCGTCTTCGCCAGCGGCCGCAGCGCGGCTCCGCCCGGGCCGGTTGTCGGCGCTTTTACGCAGGGCTATGTGTCGCGCGCCGGACTAACCTACGCGACCTATACGGTCGACGCCCATCCGGTTGAATTCGACGCCGCTCGTCGGGACGAACTTGCCGACCGACTCAAGACCCGCGTTGGCTTCTCGCGCATACCCGACCTCTCGACGCTGAATCTCCATCTTCTCGGGGGACGGATCGTTCCCGGCGCCTCGGGGCCGGCGGGTTTCCTGATTTACGAGCGCGCCGATGGCGGGCGGATCGGTCTTTATTTCGAGCGCGCCGTCTTCGCTGTTGCCCCGCCTGCGCCGAAAGGCGGCTTCGGCGTTACCGCGATCGAGTGGCGGGCGGCGGATTTCGCCTTTGTGCTGGTTGGGCCGCTGCCGCCGGACGCCATGCAAGAAGCCGCCGAACGCGCCGCCGCGCAGGTCGCGGCGCAAGTCGCCGCGCCAACGCCCTGAGCTGCGCGAGTTCAAGAAGCCTTTCCGACCTTCCATGCGAATCGGTTATGCAGGTCATTGAGCGGCGGGGTCCTGCCTCGCGTCGCCGAACAATCGAAAGGAGCGGCCAGCATGCGCCTCGACGCCATCTCGATCGGGGATAACCCGCCACATGAAGTCAATGTGGTGGTCGAAGTGCCGCTTGGCGGCGAACCGATCAAATATGAACTCGACAAGGCGTCCGGGACTTTGTTCGTCGACCGTTTTCTCTACACCGCGATGCGCTATCCGGGAAATTACGGCTTCATCCCCCACACGCTTTCCGATGACGGCGATCCCTGTGACGTCCTGATCGCCAACACGCGTCCGATTGCGCCCGGCGCAGTGATGTCGGCGCGGCCGATTGGCGTATTGCGCATGGAGGACGAGGCGGGCGGCGACGAGAAAATCATCGCCGTGCCTTCATCACGATTGACGCCGCGATATGTCGATGTTCACGAATACACCGATCTTCAGGAGATGACCTGGCGGCGCATCGAGCATTTCTTTGTGCACTACAAGGATCTCGAACCCAAAAAATGGGCAAGGATCGCAGGCTGGGGCGACGCCGCCGCCGCCCGCCAACTGATCACTGAAGCTATCGATCGCGCGAAAAACGCCAAATAGACGATTTCATTCGCTGCTGGTTCAAAGCGGCGGCACACGGCCGATGACGCCCTTGCGGAAAAACATCGGCCGCTGCTTCCACGCCACTACGCCCGTCTCGCTTTCAGCGTAGGCGCGCGCAGCGGAGATGACATCGTCGATATGCGCATCGACGTCGATGTCGCCGATGACATAAGTCCATTTGCCCGGCGCGACAAAGGAGATCGTCGCCGGTCGCTTGCACACGGCCAGACAATCGACGGATCGCAGTTCGATCCCGCTTCCCGGTCCTGCGAGACGCGATGACAGCGCCTCGATCAGCCGCTGCCCTGGTCGGGCGTCGCCATCATCGCCCGACTTGCAGGAACCACAGACGAATATCGTCATTGCTGTCTCGGACATCGGCGATCCCTGCGTATTCGCGAACGCATCCGGAATGATGCGACGGCCTCATACGATCTTGATGAAGCGATGTCCATGTCGCCCGCAACGCACAGGCGTCGCGACAGGTCAGGCTGCGTCGTCGCGGGTCAATCGGCCGGTTCGCTCCGGCAGAGGGGTCGCGCGTCCGAGATGTTCGCACTGAACGACAAGACGAGCCACGCTATCGACGACAATGTCACGGGTCTCCGTGCGCACGCCATGTTCGCGCAATTTGGCGAAAGCTCGCGAGAGGGTTTCCTGCTTGACGCCCAGCAGGGCTGCGATCAGCCGCTTGTCGTATGGCAGGCGAAACCGACATTGTTCCTCGCCGGGAGGACAGAGTGACAATATGAAATGCGCCAGCCGAAGATCGGCGTTCTGGGATTTCAGCGCCTCGATCTCGCTGACCAGAGCAGCGATCCTTCTGGTGGCGTCCAGCGCCACCGCCGCGCCCAGACCCGCCGACTCGCGGGCAAGACGCGCAAAACGCGCCGCCGGCACTTTGATGATGGTGGCGGGGCCGATCGTCTCGGCGGAGACGCCGCATGTCTCCTCCGGCCCCATAACGGGATCGACGATGGTTTCGCCATTCGCTCGTATGGCGATCAGGGTTTCGTCGCCGCCCGGCGCAATCCGCAAAAGCTTCACGTAGCCTTTAATCACCGCCACAATGGAGGCGATTGGATCGCCCTGACGAAAGATCGTGGTTCCGGACTCGCAGGTCTCCACTTTCGCTTCGAGCGCAAGAGCAGAGAGAGTCTCTTCGTCGACGCTGGCGAAGAGGGGCAAATCACGCAATGAAAAGGCCTCGGCGATCTTCAGACGATCGCCGCGACGGGTCGACCGCGTCTTTCGCGGTCCTGCGCCAATCGTTAAATCGTTCAGGTCGGAACGCAATGTCCGTCGCCTCCCTCAGTGCGCCATTGCCGGCATGGACTGATGTGGTGGGTCATGAATCCAGAAGGCTGTTCGATCATGTTCGCAGGCGAACGCGCAACTGGGATAAGCAAATAACTTGACTGAATCCACGCTAACGCGAATGCGCGGATGGTGAAAGCGGGCCCGGCGGGACAAACCGTCGCATGGCGGGGCCGGCCATTCCCTTTATGGGCCGGCGGCGGATCGTTCGAGTAGAAAAACAGCCTGTTCGCCCATCAAATTCCACACCCACCAGGGCGCATTCACGCGGATCGGCGCACCGTTGCGGTCCAACGCCGCGCCGCGGACGATATAGGCGTCGAGGGCCCCGACAAGTTCGACGAAGTCGCGGATCGTGCACAGATGAATATTGGGCGTATCGTGCCAACTGTAGGACAAATTTCCAGTGACCGGCATGCGCCCCAGAAAAGCAAGTTGCGCACGCACGCGCCAATGGCCGAAATTCGGAAATGACACAATCGCGCGCCGGCCGATGCGCAGCATGTTGCGCAACACCGCCTGCGGCTGGCGCGTCGCCTGCAGAGTCTGCGACAGGATCACATAATCGAAACCATCGTCAGGATAATCCACAAGGTCGGCGTCGGCGTCGCCCTGGATGACGGACAGACCTTTCGCCACACATTCATTAACGCCGCGCTGCGACAACTCGACACCGCGGCCATCGACGTTTTTTTGCTCGGCCAGCAATTGCAGCAATGCGCCGTCGCCACAGCCGACATCGAGAACGCGCGACCCTGGCTCCACAAGATCGGCGATCAGAGCGAGATCGCGGCGCGGTTTAGCGGAGACGAGGCTCATGCGCGCGCTTCTTTCAGGCCGCGCGCGGCGGCGGCGGACTCGAGAAAACCGCGCGTCGTGGCGATGAACATCGGTTCATGCAACAGGAAGGCGTCGTGTCCCTTGTCCGAGTCGATTTCGACGAATGACACCGAAGCGCCGCCAGCGTTCAGCGCATGGACGATGGCGCGCGAGTCTGACGTCGGATAAAGCCAGTCCGAGTCGAAGGCGACGACGCAGAATCGGGTTTTCGTGTCCTTGAAGGCGCGCGCCAGCGAACCGCCGTAATCGGCGCCGAGGTCGAAATAATCACAGGCGCGCGTGACGAATAGATAGGAGTTGGCGTCGAATCGTTCGACGAAGGCAAGCCCCTGATAGCGCAAATAATTCTCGACCTGAAAATCGGCATCGAAGGAAAAGGTCGGGGCGCTGCGATCCTGAAGCTTGCGGCCGAATTTACGTTGCAGCGCCGCCTCCGAGAGATAGGTGATGTGCGCGGACATGCGCGCGACGGCGAGGCCCTTCTCGGGGCGCACGCCCTGTTCAAGATAGCGGCCGCCGCGCCAGTCGGGATCGGCCATCACCGCCTGACGCCCAACCTCGTGAAAAGCGATGTTTTGCGCCGAATGTTTCGCCGCCGTGGCGATGGGCATGGCGGCGAATACCCGGTCGGGATAACTCGCCGCCCATTGCAGCACCTGCATGCCGCCCATAGAGCCGCCGGCAACGCAAAACAGCGTATCGATTCCAAGATGATCGACAAGCATCGCCTGCGCGCGAACCATGTCGCGGATGGTCACGACCGGAAAATCGAGACCGTAGGGTCTGCCTGTCGAGGGATTGACAGAGGCGGGCCCCGTCGATCCCATGCAGCCGCCGATGACGTTGGAGCAGATCAGAAAATAGCGGTCGGTGTCGAAGGGTTTGCCCGGGCCGACCATCGCCTCCCACCAGCCCGGCTTTCCGGTCACCGGGTTGACGCCTGCGGCGTATTGATCGCCGGTGAGGGCATGACAGAGCAGGATTGCGTTGCTGCGGTCGGCGTTGAGCGCGCCGAAGGTCTCGTAGCCGATGGTCAAGGGGGCGATCGATCCGCCGCCGTCGGTCAAGAGCGGTCGATCCAGCGGAAATGTCGCGATTTTCCCTGCGGCCAAAACATCGGGCCGGCAGACCGGAGGCGCGGCGTCGACCACGGGCCCCGGCGACAGCGACTGCGAACTATTGCTCAATGCGACCTCTGCGGGGAGCCGTGGCGCCCTGTCTGCCCACGCCGGAGCGGGTTCCGCGTTCGTTAAGACGAACGATTTGTTCGGCAACATTGATGGGCCCGGCGAGGCTGTCAAGCCTCTTGTCTGAAAGACGCCCTGTCGTCTCAGGCGAATAACTGCTGCGCCGTAACTGGCGGCCGGCTCACAAGCTCGACGGCGGCGGCCAGTTGCGCCAAATCCTGGGGCCGCGACAATCGATGGTCGCCATCGGCGATCAGAGAGAGCGTCACCGGGTCGGCGCTCAGATGCTCGACGAGCTTGACGGCATGGCGCCAAGGCACATCCGGATCGGCCATGCCCTGGAGGATATGGGTGGGGGCGTGCGTACGGATCAGGCCGCCGAACAGAAGATGATGGCGTCCGTCTTCGATGAGCCGGCGCGTGATCGGCGTCGGTTCCGGCGAATATTCTGATGACCGCAGCCAAAGGCCCTTATCCATGATTTCCGCCCGGGCGGCGGCGTCCAACCCCGCCCACAACAGGTCTTCGGTGAAATCGACCGCCGGCGCGAGCAGAACCAGACCGGCAAGACGAGAAAGCGCCCCGACGGCCGCGAGATGACGAGCAAGAAGCAGCGCCAGCCAGCCGCCCATTGAGCTGCCGATCAGGATTTGCGGTCCCTCAGTCGACGCCTCGAAAACGCCGACGCCCTGCGCCAGCCAGTCGCCGATACAGCCATCGACGAACCGTCCGCCCGAGGCGCCATGACCGGAATAATCGAACCGCAGACAGGCGCGGCCCTGCGCGCCGGCAAGGTCCGCGAGAAATTGCGCCTTGGCGCCGGTCATGTCCGAGGCGAACCCGCCAAACCACACCAGTCCGGGACCAGCATCGGAACGCGTCGGCTTCGTCAGGCGCCGGGCGATCCGCCACATTGGGCCGCCGGCGGGATCGACGACATCGAGAAAGTCGGGCGTCGCGTCATTGGTCATATTTGGAGATCGATCCAAAACATCAGATTTGATCACAGTAAATAAACCAAAATGAATGAAGCTGCGAGCATGAAGACACATATGCAGGCTTCCATCGCTCCAATGACCCGGTATTCCGACACGTCGATCGCCGGCGAGCCATCGCTCTCCGGCCGCGTGGTTTTGCAGATCGTCCCTGAACTCAATTCCGGCGGCGCAGAGCGCTCCGCTATCGAAGTCGCCGAAGCGCTGGCCAGCGTCGGCGCCCGCGGCCTTGTCGCCGCGAAGGGCGGCCGCATGGTGAGCGAACTCCAGGCCAGGGGCGGCGTCTGGCTGCCGTTTCCGGCCGGCTCAAAAAATCCTTTGCAGATGATGATGAATTCCGTGCGGCTGGCGCGCATACTGCGCGACGAGGGCGTCGACATATTGCATGCGCGCTCACGCGCATCCGCATGGGTCGCGTATTTCGCCGCACGTCAGGCAAGCGTAAAATTCGTCACCACCTACCATGGCGCCTATTCGGGCGCTTCGGCAATGAAGCTGCGTTACAACGCAATCATGGCTTCCGGGCAAGCCGTAATCGCCAATTCGGCGTTCACTGCGCGCCGCATCCTCGAACTCGACCCCTCGGTCGCCGACCGGCTTTTTGTGATTCCGCGCGGCGTGGATCTGCGTCACTTTGCGCCCGACGCCATCGATCCCGCGCGTGTTGAACGTTTGCGAACGCAATGGGGCGTCGCGCCGCATGAACGCATCGTCCTGATGCCGGCGCGGCTGTCCCCCCGCAAGGGATTCGCCGTCGTCGCAGAAGCCGTCAAGCTGCTGACGGCGCAAGGCGCTCGGGATCATTTCATTGTGATCCTCGCCGGCGATGCGCACAGCGAGTCCTTTCGCAAAACGGTCGAGACGCAAATTTCACGCGACGGTCTGGGCCCCTTCATGCGTCTCGTCGGGCATTGCGACGATATGCCCGCCGCCTATCTTGCCGCCGCCGCAGTAATTGCCCCGGCGACCACGCCGGAAGCCTTTGGACGCATCGGCGTCGAAGCGCAGGCGATGGGAGCCCCGGTGATTGTCTCCGACATTGGCGCCGCCGCCGAGATCGTTCTCGCGCCGCCAGATCTGCCCGAGCACCTTGCTACTGGCTGGCGAGTGCCCGCCGGGGAGCCGGCGGCGCTCGCGACGGCGATTGAGGAGGCGCTCGGCCTGAAAGCCTCAGCGCGCGACGCGCTGTCGCTTCGCGCGCGCGAACATGCGCGTCGGCGCTTCTCGATTGAGGAGATGCAACGCGCAACCCTCGATGTGTATCAGCGTCTGTTGCGTGCGCCCTGATCCTTTGGGCCTCCTGATCGCGCGGATCGTCCGCGCTGATTTTTTATGCGATAAAGAGTCGATTCATCGAGTCAGATCGAACAACGCGGCATGACGAACGCCCTGCATCTCGAGTCCTATCGCGAAGCGCTGGTGTTTCTGGCCACTGCGGGCGTTGTCGTGCCGCTCTTTCATCGACTGCGGATCAGTCCCGTGCTGGGCTTCCTCATCGCGGGAGCGGCGCTCGGTCCTTCCGGACTCGGCAAATATTCGGCGGAAAGCGACATCGCCGCCCTGTTCACCATCGCCGACATCGAGGGCGTTAAGACTCTCGCAGAATTCGGACTCGTCTTCCTGTTGTTCATGATCGGCCTGGAGCTCTCGTGGGAGCGGCTGAGGCGTATGCGCGATCTCGTTTTCGGCCTGGGTCTCGCACAGGTGTTTGTCTGCGGCGGAGTGCTGGCGAGCATCGGTCATTTCTGGTTCGGCGTCGCCGCCGCGCCCTCGATTTTGATGGGGGTGGCGCTGGCGATGTCATCGACGGCGGTCGTTATGCCGGTGCTCGCCGAAGAACGCCGCCTGAACAAAACACCCGGCCGCGTCGCCTTCGCCGTGTTGCTGCTTCAGGATTTGATGGTGGCGCCGGCGCTGTTTTTTGTCTCGGTGCTGGCGCAGCACGACGCCGGCTTCGATCTTCAGTCGGCGCTCTCGACATTTTTGCCGGCGCTGGCGGCGCTCGCCGGACTGATCATTTTCGGTCGCCTGCTGTTGCGGCCGATGTTTCGACTGGTCGCCGCTGCGCAACTCACCGAACTCTTCATGGCCGCCTGTTTGCTGGTCGTCGTGGGCGAGGCTCTGGTGACGGCCGCAGCCGGCCTGTCGATGGGTCTGGGCGCCTTCATTGCCGGACTGCTGCTGGCGGAGACCGAGTTTCGTCGCGAAATCGAGGTGACGATCGAACCGTTCAAGGGTCTGTTGCTTGGCCTCTTCTTCGTCTCGATTGGCGCCGGCCTCGATATTGGCGCGCTCTTCGCTGATCCTGCGCCGGTGGCGATGAACGCGCTCGGATTGATCGCCGTAAAAACGGCGATCATTATCGCCCTCGCCCTGCTGTTTGGCGTCGAGCGCGCCGCCGCCATTGAGGCCGCGCTTTTGCTCGCGCCCGGAGGCGAATTCGCCTTTGCCTTGCTCACCTCTGCGATGAGCGCCGGCGTTTTGCCCGGACACTTTGGCGCCGACGCCATGGTCGTCGTCACGCTGACGATTTTCTTCATTCCATTATTTGGCCGGATCGGCGCTCAGCTGACGCGTCGCGACGCCGACGACTCCGCTTACGCGCATCTGGCTCCAGAAATGCGCGTCGCCAGTGGACGGGTCATGATCGTCGGCTTTGGTCGAATCGGCGGTCTGGTCGGGGACATGCTCAGGCGTCACGACATCCCCTATGTCGCCGTCGATGACAACGTCTCCATCGTCGCCGAAGAACGTGAAAGAGGCGTCGAAATCTACTGGGGAAACGCATCGCGGCGCGATTTTCTCCTGCGCTGCGGCGTCGAGCAGGCGCGGGCGCTTGTCGTCACCGTCCACAAGGCGACGGCGGCGGAGGAAATTGTCCGGATCGCCCATGAAATCCGGGAGGATCTGGTGATCGTCGCGCGGGCGCGCGACGCCGATCATGCGACATCGCTCTATCGTTTGGGCGCCAGCGACGCGATTCCCGAAACGATCGAGGCGAGCCTGCAGCTCGCCGAAACCGTGCTAGTCGATATTGGCGTGCCCATGGGGTATGTGATCGCCTCGATCCATGAAAAACGCGACGAGTTCCGAAAGATTTTGCAACCGACAGGCGCGGCGGCGATGGCCCGGGTGAACGCGCGGCGCAACAAGCTGCAAATCAAGCGCGCACAGGCGCGGCGGCGCATCTCCGGCGGCGAAACGTCGCCCGAAGAGACTACGGAGGGCGATCACGCGTAAATTTCCTATTGCCTCAAGACTAAACAAGATGTATTCCTACATTTAGGAAAATTAACGTATATGCCCGGAAGTCTCATGAAGCCTGTCCTCTCTCATGAACAGGTCTGGAAAGCGATCGACGGCCTCGGCGCGCGCTACGGACTCACTCCCTCGGCGCTGGCGCGCAAGGCCGGCCTTGATCCAACCACCTTTAATCGCTCGAAGCGGCAGACGTCGGCCGGACGCGAACGTTGGCCCTCGACGGAGTCCATCGCCAAGGTTCTGCAGGCCACTGGCGCCAGTCTGGAGGAATTTATCGGCCTGACCTCGGCGAACGGGATGCGCCGGCGGCATACGCGCCCCCTCTTACGCTTGTCCCAGGCCGGCGCCGAGGGCTATTTCGACGAATCTGGACACGCCATCGGCGACGGCTGGGACGAGATCGACATTCTCGCCGACGCCGACGAAAATTCTTACGCCCTGGAAATCTCCGGCGGCTCAATGGCGCCGCTCTATCGCGACGGCGATATTGTCGTCGTCTCCCCTTCCGCACCAGTGCGACGCGGCGACCGCGTGGTGGTGCGCACCACGGCCGGCGAGGTCATGGCCCGCGAACTGAAACGCCAAACGACGCGAACCGTCGAACTGGCCTCCTTCGACACGGCCCTGCCCGACCGAATCCTGCCCAGCGAGGAGGTGAGCTGGATCGCCCGAATTCTCTGGGCCAGTCAGTAGGAGCGACAAATTCGACCGAGCGGCGCGCCCGCACGGAACAAAATGTGCTATAGCGAAATCTGCGCCCCCATTGGCCAAGCGAGGATTTCGATATGCGTTTTTTGGCGATCCCTACCCTAATAGCAGCCTTGGCGACGACGGCGGCAGGCGTTACGCCAGCCGGCGCCGACGACCTCCTGCGGGATCAGGCGAAAAAATCGTTCGAGCCTATTCCCAAAACTGCGCCGGCCATTCCGGGCGATCCCGCGACGGAAGACAAACTCGCGCTGGGTCGAATGCTGTTTTTCGAACCGCGCCTGTCCGACAACCACGACATCAGCTGCGCCAGCTGCCACAATCTGAGTCTCGGCGGCGTCGACAGCGGCGCCCTGTCGGGCGGGCACAATGCGCAACTGGCGGGTCGCGAAGTGCAGACCGTGCTCAACGCCATCTTTAACAAGTCTCAATATTGGGACGGGCGCACCAGCGACCTCAAGGATCAGGTCGTCAACTCGGTCATGGCCAACCCAAAGGCGATGCTCAAGACCCGTGGCGGTCCGATGGCGATCAATCCGGTGGAACTTTCGGCGACAAAGCAACGCGCCATCGAAGAGCTCAAATCAATGCCGGCCTATGTCGAGGCGTTCCACAAAGCTTTTCCCGAAGACGCCAATCCGCTCAACTACGAAAACGTGGGCCGCGCCATCGCCCTCTTCGAGGCGACCCTGATCACTCCGGACGCGCCTTTCGACCGTTGGCTCACGGGCGACGCCAACGCGCTCTCGGACGATCAGAGAGACGGGCTGAAACTCTTTATCGATAAGGGCTGCGCAAGCTGTCATAATGGCGTGAACGTCGGAGGCGCCAGCTACGCCAAATTCGGCGTCGTCGCTTCTCCGCCGCCTGAATATCTGCCCGCCGACGATCTCGGCCGTTTCGCGGTCACCAGAAACGTCTCCGACAAATACGCCTTCAAGGTTCCATCGTTGAGAAATGTCGAACTGACGGCGCCCTATTTTCACAGCGGCGCCACTTTAGAGCTCTCCAAAGCGGTCTCCGTTATGGCCGAAACGCAACTGGGCGTTAAACTCGGGGAAGATGAAACGCGCAAACTGGTCGCTTTTCTGAAATCGCTGACCGGCCGCCAGCCTGAGGTGACGCTGCCGATCCTGCCGCCACGCAGTCACTAACCACGACGCCGATCCCCTCACGGACGCCGCCGGATGTGGCAGGAGCGACTCGATTTTTTCTGGGATGGCGGGCGTCGGCTCGCCCTTGGCTTTTTCGATGGCGACGACGGCGGGCGCGATACTGCGCCCCAACCGCAGCTCACCATCGTTTCGGCGCGCGACGAAGCATTCCTTCATGGCCCCGCCCTGGTCGATGTCGTCGATGCCGCGCGCTGGCGTAGCCGCATCGTTTTCGTCGATCTTGCCGCCGATCATCGATTCGTGCGCTTCACAGCGCCGGATGGCGGACGACTTGTTATCGAACTCAGTCGCGCGTCCGATCTGCCGGAGGCGAACGACTGGCGACTGTTGATGTTGCTCGCGCCGGAGCCGGGCGGCGGCGACGCCATCGACTTGCGCGTCGCGGCGTTGTCGGCGCGCGGCGATCTCGATCAGTTGGCGCGCGAGCAAATCGCTGCGGCGGGCGCGCGTCTGGTCTGGGCGATCGGCCAGCGTCGCGCCGTGACCACCGACGACGACGACGCGAACGCGTCTTTGGCCCGCCTGACGCCGGCGACCCAGGTCTACCCGCTCGAGCACAACCGTCTAACCTTCGAAGCCAAACCCTACGACCTGGAAACGGCCGCTGACATGCGCGAAGCGCCCTTCGCGATCATGCAGCACTGGCTTGCCGAAAACGGCGCGCCGCACGCCGTCCTGAGATTAAGACTGACTGAGTCTTTTGAAGAGAGCGCGAGCCTGCTCGGACGGACGTCCGTGGCTATGGCCTTGCGACAGCGCCAGCGGCTCGCAAACTGGACTCAGGTCCAGAGGCAGGCCGGGGAACCGGTCGTCGACCCGCTCACCTTCGATGATATTCGAAAGGCGACCGGCGAACCGACGGAACATCCCGACGCTGCGGAGGCCGGGGAGGCGGTTGTCGTCGTCAATCTCCTTAATCTGATTCTCGATCACATGATCGCCGGCCCGGGCGGCGTGGCCGCCCGACGCGTCGGCGGTAATCGCGGGGGGACTGGCGGCGGCGAAACCATCGAGATCGATTTCTACGGCGCGTCGCTCGGCGATGATGTCGGGTTAGTGTCGCCGTCGGCAAGTGCGGGCGATCTTGGCGTTGTTCCCTCGGATCCGGGAGGATCGCCCTTCCTTCGACTGTTGCGAGTCGAAGTCGATGGCCTTGTGCCGCGCCGAATTAACGATGACGATCCGCTCCTTGACGAAATGCTACGGCGCGCGACAGGAGCCGCACGGGCGCCAAGCGGCGCTGCAGCGCGCATCGTCGCTGAACGCGCCAGCGCCCAGCGCAGCCGTCGCGACACGCTGGTCGCCGCGCTGAATGCAACGCTGACGCGCGCCAGTGCGATGGAACGCTTCGAAAACGCCGGTAAATGGGATTTGTTCGATCCTCTGCTGCTCACAAGCTTCGCGGCCCGCGCCGCTATGGGTCCGGTCCCCGGCGGTTTCGCCGCCTACGCCGCAGATCCTGCGCTCGCGATCGCCCTGTCGCGGGCCGGGGCTTTGTCCGTTGCTGGAGTCTCGCCGTCGCCGCGCGACAGCCGCTTCGCGCCATCTTTGCTGAACCGGATGTTCGCCGCTCTGGGATTGTCCGGCATGGCCCCGATTGACGCCAACGACGACATGGACGCGGCGGCTCAATCTGTAATTCTTCAAAAGCTGACCACAAGCAGCCCTGACGCCGCAGCGTTACGCGACGCGCATATTCGCCTGCCCGCCGGGACCGCGCATTGGGACGAAACGGTCAAGGCTGCGCGACGTCTGGGCGACAGGTCGGTGATCGACGTCGCTCAAACGCATTTCGCCGCACATGGCGACCAGGAAGCGGCGACGGCGCTCGCCGATTATCTGGCCTGGCGTGAGGCCGGCAACTGGCTGCCGGCCGAAGACGCAGCGGTTCTCGCTGCGTTGATCGCGCGCGCCGAGAACGAGAGCGCCGAAGCCCGCGCCCGGGCGGAAGCTGCGGCGCTCGCCCCGCCGCCCGAGAAACCCAAGGGTTTCTTCCGACGACTGTTCGGATAGCAACTTAAGGCTCGGGGACCACAAAATCCCTGCCCGGCGCGCCGCTCTCAGCGCTCGCCGCCGGAACGTCCCGCCACAACGCCGGATAGGTCGATTTCAGGTTCTCGATCTTCGGGAGGTCATTGATGACGATATACGCCTCATCAGGATGGTGAATAAGATAATCCTGATGATAGGCCTCGGCCGGATAGAAATGCGTCAGGGGCTCGATTCGCGTCACGATCGGCCGGGCGAAAACCTTGCGCGCCTCAAGTTGGGCGATGTATTCCCGCGCGACTTTCGCCTGCATCGGGTCGGAAACGAAAATCGCCGAGCGATACTGGGTTCCCGTGTCCGGCCCCTGACGATTGAACTGGGTCGGATCATGCGCCACCGAGAAAAAGACCTTTAACAGAGTTCCAAGGCTGACCCGCTGGGGATCGTAGGTGATTTCGACCGACTCGGCGTGACCCGTATCGCCCTTTCCGACCCGTTGATAATGCGCCGTCGACTTGTCGCCGCCCGCATAGCCTGAAACGACGCGCGACACGCCGTCGATGTGTTGAAACACGCCCTGCACGCCCCAGAAACAACCACCGGCGACAACAATTTTTTGAGTTTTTTGCGTCGCCGGGACCGGATCGTAACGCGGCGGCGGCAGAAACTTCGGCGTTTCGGCGCAAGCCACTCCGCTCAGGAAGAAAAAAAAGACGGGAAATAGAAGAGTTTTCCTCACGGCTGGGTCTTCCCGCCGCGCGGCGAGAAGGCCAGGGCGACGCCATTGATGCAGTAGCGCAAACCGGTGGGCCTGGGACCATCGGAGAAGACATGCCCCAAATGCGCGTCGCACCGGGCGCAGGAAACCGCCGTACGGCGCATCCACATCGACCGATCGTCGCTCTCAACGACGTTGCGTTTCGAGATCGGCGCAAAGAAACTCGGCCAACCGGTGCCGGAGTCGAATTTCGTTTTCGAGTCGAAGAGCGCCGTGCCGCAGCCGATACAGCGATAGAGCCCGTCGGCGTGGTCGTCCCAGAAAGGGCCGGTGAAGGCGCGTTCCGTTCCCTCCCGACGCGTCACCTCATAAGCGAGAGGAGACAGGCCGGCGCGCCACTCGGCATCGGTTTTGACGATCTTGTCGACGCCTTCAACGCCTGTGCTGACGCCTGTGGCGTCGAATTGTTCGATCGACACGCGCGCTGAAGCAAGGAGGCTGGATACGGGCCACGCATAAAGAGCGCCGCCGATGAAAAGCGCGCGACGGGATACGCCTCTGGTCATGGCTTTCCTTCCTCTCCTATTGACATAGCGGAGACGCGCCGACCTTCAATTCCCGCCGACGACGACAGGCCCAGCGCTTGCAGGTAAAACCTATTTACGCCCGAATAGCTTCTCGATATCGGCAAGTTTCAGCTCGACATAGGTTGGCCGACCATGATTGCACTGACCGGCGCCCGGCGTTATTTCCATCTCGCGCAGCAGCGCGTTCATTTCGGCGGCGTTCAGGCGACGGCCAGCGCGCACCGAATGATGGCAGGCGCAAGTCGCCAGCACATGATCGAGACGACGCGTAAGACCGCGCGCGTCGCCATCCTCGGCCAGGAGATCGGCGATATCGGCAACGAGACGCCTGTGGTCAATCTCACCCAGAATCGACGGCGTTTCGCGCACCAGCACGGCGCCGGGACCAAAGGACTCCAGCACAAGGCCCAGGTTGGCCAGTTCGTCGATGGCCGGCGTCAACGCATTCATGCGCGTGTCGTCGAGATCGACGACAATAGGGATCAAGAGCAACTGCCGGGCGACGCCACGCTCGGCGCGCTGACGTTTGAGCTTTTCATAAACGAGTCTTTCATGCGCCGCGTGTTGATCGACGATGACAAGCCCATCGCGGGTTTGGGCGATGATGTAGGTCTCGTGCAGTTGCGCGCGCGCAGCGCCAAGCGGCGCGGACTCTGGCGGGGCGCTCTGCGTCGGGGCGGCGTCCAGCCATCCCTCGTCAACCGACAAAGCCGTATCGTGCGGGCGCGCATCGACGGCCGGCGCTCCGACATCGAAGGCCGCTTGCGCACGCTCCGAAAATCCCGCGGGCGCGGCGGGCGATCGACCCAGTTCCCAATGCGCCGGCGGCGAACCACGATAGCTTGAAGAGGAGGAGGCGCGCGCGGATCGCGACAGCATATCGATTGCCGTCTGCGCGCTGGCGCTCGAACTGCGATGGCTTGTCCCGGCAAGCGCCTGTTTCAGCGCACCGACCACCAGCCCGCGGACCAGACCAGGATCGGCGAAGCGGACCTCCGCCTTGGCCGGATGAACATTGACATCGACGCTACCCGGCGCGCAATCGATGAATAGCGCCAGCGCCGGATGACGATCATGCGCGAGGAAATCCATGTAGGCGGCGCGAATGGCGCCGCTGAACAGCCTGTCCTTCACTGGCCGGCCATTGACGTAGACATATTGCCACTGGGCGTTGCCGCGATGATAGGTAGGCAGGCCAGCGAGTCCGCTCAGGCGCGCGTCGCCGCGTTCCGCCGCAATCTCGAAGGCGTTGATCCGAAACTCCTCGCCGAGAACCTGCGCAATGCGTCGCGCGCGCGCCGCCGCATCGGCGCCGCACGCCGGATAATCAATCAACGCGCCATCATCGGCGGCAAGCGAAAATCGCGTCTGCGGATGCGCCATCGCCAATCTTTTTACGACATCGACCACCGCTGCCGTTTCCGTACGATCGGATTTGAGAAATTTCAGCCGCGCTGGCGTCGCCGCAAAAAGATCACGCGCCTCGATGCGAGTTCCGCGCGGCCAGTTGCTGGCCCCAAGCCCCCGCCTCTCGCCAGCCTCGACCCGGATCGATAAACCGTGCGGCGCATGCGCAGCGCGCGTGTCGATGGTGAGATCGGCGACGGCGGCGATCGAGGGCAGCGCCTCGCCGCGAAAGCCAAGGGTCGCGATGTTCGTCAGATCGCCGTCAGGAATTTTCGAAGTGGCGTGACGCTCCACGGCGAGCGCGAGATCGTTCTCGTCCATGCCGCAGCCGTCGTCGACGACGCGGATCAACCTGCGCCCGCCCGCTTCGATCGCGACGTCGATGCGCCTCGCCCCAGCGTCGAGGGCGTTCTCGACCAGTTCTTTCACGGCCGCGGCGGGACGCTCGATGACCTCGCCGGCGGCGATGCGATCGACCAGAACGGCATCGAGACGACGAACGGGCATCAGGGCGAAACCGACCACCACGCCTCAAGCGTCGGATTGAACATTGGCGCAGAAAAGCGCGGCGGCCGTTGCGGATGAGCAATGTCCCTCGAATGCGCGAGCCATTGCTCGGAGGCGTGGAACAGCGGCACGACATAAAAGCCCGACAGTAGCACGCGATCGAAGGCGCGCACGGCGGCGACGAAATCGTCATGGCTTTCAGCGGCGAGCAGCGCCGTGATCATCGCGTCGATGGCCGGAGACGCCGCGCCGGCGAGATTGAAGGAGGCTTCCTGATCGGCGCTCGCAGAACCCCAGCGATTGCGTTGTTCGTTGCCCGGCGAGGCCGAGGCCAGCCACAGGCCGATCATCATGTCGAAATCGAATTTCTGGCGCCGACGCTGATATTGGACCTCGTCGACCAGCCGCACGCCCGCCTCGACGCCGATGCGCCGGAGAGACGCTGCGTAATTGAGCGCCAGGCGCTCCTGCGCACGATCCTTGACCATAATCTCGAAGGCGACGGGGACGCTGTCCTTGATCAGTCGGTCGCCTTCGAGGCGATAACCGGCGGCGGCAAGCAGATCCAGCGCTCGGCGCGCCACCGCGCGATCGCGACCGCTGCCGTCATTTTGAGGCGGGCTCCAGCTGCCGTCGAGAATATCCGCGCGCACCGCATCGGGAAAGGGCGCCAGCAAAGCGCGTTCGCGGGCGTTCGCAGGACGGCCATGCGAGGAAAGTTCGGACTCGTCAAAAAAACTTTGGGTGCGCGTGTAGAGGCCGGAGTAAAGATTGGCGTTCACCCATTCAAAATCGAACATCATGCCGAGCGCCTCGCGCAGTCGCTTGTCGCGAAACATCGACCGGCGCGTGTTGAATACAAATCCCTCGAGACCTTTGGGCGACTCGTTCTTCAATGCTTCGCGAAGAACGCGACCGTCCTGTGCGGCGGGAAAATCATAGCCGGTCGACCAGCGCGTCGTGCTGGTCTCATCGCGATAATCAAGCAGCCCGGCCTTGAAGGCCTCGAACAGAGAGTTGCCGTCGCGGAAATACTGGATGTCGATCTCGTCGAAATTATAGAGACCGCGCTGGCTGGGAACATCGACGCCCCAGTAATTGGGATCGCGCCGCAGCAGCAGCCGCGATCCGGCTCTGGCGTCGGCGACGACATAGGGACCGGAGCCGACCGGCCATTTCAAACTGGCGTCGTCGAAATGCTCGATGTCGACCGCATGCTTTGGCAGCACTGGCATAATCGCAAGGATCAGCGGCAGCTCCCGATCGCCGGAGCCGCCGATGTCAAGGCGAACCGTGCGCGGGTCGGGCGCTGCGATTGATTTCACCAGCTTGTAGGCCCCGCGTTGTTGCGGGCGCCCCCTGGTCTTCAACAAATCGAAAGAGAACAGCACATCTTCGGCCGTGATCGGCCGACCGTCGGAGAAATGAGCGCGCGGATCGAGGTGAAAAGTCAGTCTGGTTCGCGCCGGATCGATCTCTATCGAATTTGCAATCAAGGGATAGAGCGTGAAGGGCTCGTCCTGGGAGCGCGCCATCAGACCCTGAAAGATATTGCCGACCAGCCCCTGCGCCGCCGACCCCGACTTGAGATTGAAGGGATTGAGGCTGTCGTAGGTCCCTGGCAGACCGACGCGCAGGCGACCGCCTTTTCTGGCCTGCGGATTGGCGTAGGGAAAATGATCGAAATCTGGCGGCAAGGCCGGGTCGCCATGCATCGCCAAGCCATGCATCGCCGGGCCGTGCATCGCCGGGCCATGCATCGGCGGGGCCGCCAGGACCTGCGGCGCGCAGGGGCCCGCGCCGGACATAAACCCGAGAAGCGCGATCAGGGCTACCAACGCCCGGCGCAACGGTGGGCGATTCGCAAAAATCTTCATGCCCTCACACTATCGGACTAACTGCCGGCGAGGCTAGCAATCAAGCTAAATTATGGATTTTGCAGAGAGCATGGCCATCGGGGCGCGGCCCGCGCTTGAATGGCTGGAATTCGGCTCGACAAAGCTGTATGAGCATTGCGCGCGCCTGCGTCGAAAGCGGGCAAGCGCAGCCGCGATCTGGATCGATGGTCCACACCGGCGTCTTCTATCTGCCCGCGACGGGCGACCGTCCCTGGCCCGGCCAAGCATGTAACCTCCCCGCGGCGCCAAAAGCGCCGCAAAACTGAAAATCGAAAGGATTTCAGATGTCCATCCACTTTTCGCGGTCCGTCGCGATCGCCGTTGCGGGCGCATTCCTGTTCGCCGGCGTCACGGCGCAGGCTCAGGCTCCCGCGCCGGGCGCCCCCCCGGTCGGCGCGCCGCAAGGGGCCGCTCCTGGCGGTCCGGTCGCCGCCACGCTGGCTCCCGTTCAGCCCGACTGGACCAAGATCTGCGGGTCCGATCCGGCGACCAAAAAAGAACTTTGCTACACCACGCGCGACTTCGGTGTGCCGGGCGCGAAGCCCGAGGATCCGCCGCAACCGCTGATGGCGCTCGCCGTCTACGACCCCAAGGGCGACGATAACAAGATCATCCGCCTGCTGCTGCCGCCGGGTCTGATGCTGCGTCCGGGCTTCCGCTTCGCGGTCGACAAGAACCCGGCCGAGTCCGGCGCCTTCGAAATCTGCTTCCCGAATGGCTGTTTCGCACAGGTCATCGTTAAAAAGGCGACCGTGGACAGCATGAAGAAGGCCGAGAAGGCGACCGTCGTCGTAAAGAACCAGGGCAACGCCGAAGTGACCTTCTATCTGCCGCTGAACAACTTCGGCAAAGCCTTCGACGGCCCCCCGATCGACCCGAAGGTTCTTGAAGAACAGCAGAAGAAACTCGCCGCCGATCTGCAGAAGCGCGCCGAGGAAGAGCGCAAGCGCCTTGAGGGCAAGGGCGGCGCAGCGCCGGCGGCGGCGGGCAAGTAAGCCTCCACGGCGCCGATCTTCAGCGCCTGATCAAACAACAGGAGCCCGCGCGATTTTTCGCGCGGGTTTTTTCATGGGCCTGACAGGTTTTCATGGGCCTGACAGGTTTTCATGGGCCTGACAGGTTTTCATGGGCCTGACAGGTTTTCTTGGGCCTGACAGGTTTTCTTGGGCCTGACAGGTATTTCCTGGGCCTGAGACGAAAAAGTCTCCCGGGCGACCAGAGGATCGTCTCGCAGGAGATCAGCTCGCAAGCGGGAGACTAATGCCGGATTGCGACGCGTATCCGGTAGACGCCGTCCTCATCGCGATCGAACGTCTCCTCGACCTGCGGATGACGCACGGGCTCGCCCGAGGTGTCGGGCATCAGATTTTGCTCCGACACATAGGCGACATATTCGGTGTCGGCGTTTTCAGCGAACAGATGATAAAAGGGCTGGTCCTTGCGTGGGCGCAGCTCCTCCGGGATCGACAACCACCATTCCTCGGTGTTGGCGAACTCCGGATCGACGTCGTAAATCACGCCGCGAAAAGGATAGCGGCGGTGTTTGACCACCTGCCCGATCGCGAATTTGGCGATGCTTTCACGTGGCATTCTTGCGACGCCTTTAGGTCTGGCTCCCTCAGCCGGCGTTGGTAGCGCAGCCCTGCGGCCGTCGTCAACGGCGACAGGTTATTTCTGCAGCGCCGCAACGCCCGGCAAAGTCTTGCCCTCGAGCCATTCGAGGAAGGCGCCGCCGGCGGTCGAGACATAGGAAAAAGCCTGAGCCGCATGCGCCTGATTGAGCGCCGCGACCGTATCGCCGCCGCCGGCGACGCTGAGCAACTCCCCATCAGCCGTAAGCCGCGCCGCCGCCCGGGCGATGGCGTTGGTGCCGGCGTCGAAGGGCGGCAATTCGAAGGCGCCGAAGGGGCCGTTCCACACAAGCGTCTTGCAGCGCGCCAGCAGCGCCTCGACATGGGCGACGGTTTTCGGTCCGACGTCCAGGATCATGTCCTCGCCGCCGACATGATCGACCGTAACGATATGCGACGGCGCATGCGCTTCGAACTTCTGCGCCACAACCGCGTCGAGGGGTAAAACAATGTCGCAGCCGGAGTCCGCGGCCTTTCGCATGATCGCGCAAGCCGTGTCGACGAGATCGCGTTCGCAAAGGGATTTGCCCACCGCCTTACCCTGCGCGAACAGAAAGGTGTTGGCCATGCCGCCGCCGATGACCAGATATTGCGCTTTGTCGACAAGGTTGCCGAGCAGCTCCAGCTTGGTCGAGACCTTGGCGCCGCCGACCACCGCCATCACCGGCCGCGCCGGATCCGTCAGCGCTGCGGACAGGGCTTCGAGTTCCGCCTGCATGGCGCGGCCCGCATAGGCGGGCAAGACATGCGCCAGCCCCTCCGTCGACGCATGGGCGCGATGGGCGGCGGAAAAGGCGTCGTTGATGAAGACATCGCCATTTTTGGCAAGCTCTGCGGCGAAGGCGGAATCGTTTTTCTCCTCGCCCGCATGGAACCGCGTATTCTCCAGCATTACGACGTCGCCGTCCTGCATCGCCGAGACAACTGCGCCGGCGGCGGGACCGATGCAATCGTCGGCGAAGACGATCTTGCGCTTGAGATGTTGTTCGAGCGCGCCGACAACCCCTGCCAATGACTCTCCGGCGACCCGTTGTCCCTTCGGACGACCGAAATGCGCAAGCAGAACGACCCGACCGCCCTTGCGCGACAACTCTTCGATGGTCGGCAGCACGCGGTCGATACGGGTGGCGTCGGTGACGCGTCCGTTCTCCATCGGCACGTTAAGATCGACGCGCAACAAGACGCGTTTGCCTTTGGGATCGAGAGCGTCAAGGGTCTTGAAAGCAGTCATGGTGCGTCCCGGTGCAATGCTGTTTGGAAGGATATCGTCGCGAGGAGGAACTTTACGATCCTGGCAAATCGGCGTGATCAGGGGGGCGATCACGAAAAGGCCGGACGCATCGTTGCGTCCGGCCGTGATTGCAGGGCGCGCGAACGCCGACCTACCTGGTGGTGCGCAGCAGACGCCGGTGATGTCCCGGACGCAGGGCGCGCGGACCACGCTCGATCTGGCGGTTTCGCCACCATTGGCGCCAGCCAGTCTTCTTGTGCGTTTCGGTTGCGGCGGGCGTCGCCGGCTTCGCCGCATCGACGGCGTCGGCTCCAGTCCCGGTCACGTCGCGCACCACCGACTCGACCGCCGATGCAGGATCGGGGAGCGTCGGAGCGGGTGTTTGCGCGACGGCCGGCGACAGCGCAATGGCGAAAAGCGACGAGAAAAGGATTTTTTTCATTCCACCCTCCAGTTAGGGATTGTGTTTTGAGTCAGGGATTGTGTTTTGCAGCACCCCCACAACACGCGAGCAGGGCGGCCTGTTCCGCCGCCCGGCGCCCGGCGCTACAGGAGTTTGCCGATCTGCGCGGCGGTGTCGGTCATCCGGGCGGAGAAACCCCATTCGTTGTCGTACCAGCTCAGGACCGACACCAGGGTCCCATCAATCACCTTTGTTTGATCGAGGTGGAAGCAGGACGACAAGGGATTGTGGTTGAAGTCGATCGAGACCAGCTTCTCGGCCGTATACCCCAATACGCCCTTGAGCGGACCGTCGGCCGCAGCCTTGATCGCCGCATGAATCTCGTCCGCACCGGTTGATCGCCTGGCGACGAATTTCAGATCGACGGCGGAGACGTTCGGGGTCGGCACGCGAATGGCGTAACCGTCGAGTTTGCCGTTGAGTTCCGGCAGGACCAGACCGACCGCCTTGGCGGCGCCCGTCGAGGTCGGAATCATCGATAGCGCTGCAGCGCGAGCGCGGTAAAGATCCTTATGATAGGTGTCGAGGGTCGGCTGATCGCCTGTATAGGAGTGGATCGTCGTCATGATCCCCTTCTCAATGCCGATGGCGTCGTTCAGCACCTTGGCCACCGGCGCGAGACAATTCGTCGTGCAGGAGGCGTTCGAAACGATCAGATGATCCTTGCCGATGAGCTGATGATTGACGCCATAGACGACCGTGAGGTCGGCGCCATCGCCCGGAGCCGAAACCAGCACGCGCTTGGCGCCGGCGTCCAGCAGCAGCTTCGCCTTGTCGCGCGCGGTAAAAAGGCCCGTGCATTCGAGCGCGATGTCGACGCCAATGTCCTTGTAAGGCAGTTCGGCGGGATTCTTGATCGCGGTCACCTTGATGGGACCACGGCCAACGTCGATCGTATCGCCAGCGACCTTCACTTCCTGCGGGAAACGACCGTGAACAGAATCGTAGCGCAGCAGATGGGCGTTGGTCTCGACCGAGCCGAGATCGTTTATGGCGACGACGTCAAGATCATTGCGGCCCGATTCAATAATATATCGCAAAACGTTACGGCCAATGCGGCCGAAGCCGTTGATCGCCACTCTCGTGGTCATGAGACAAAACTCCCTTGCGCCGCCCGTCGGGCTAAAAGGTGGGCGACTTCTTCCCCCGGCGTTCGGACGCCGGAGGTCCGGCCGGGAGGCGAGGGTGTGATAACACCTCGCGCCCCCCTGTCAACGCGGCGAAGCGGCGCTTTTCGCCGTTGCGGCGGCTTGGGATTCGCCGAAATCATGTTACCAAAGCCCGGCGGGTCGAATCGACGCCTCTCTCCGGCATGGCGGAGCAGAAATGGCGGAGCAGAAATGGTTCTGGCATGAGCGAGCAAGACGGGCCGGGGAGCGCCTACTCGATAGCCTTGACGCGCTTTCTCGCAGCCATCGATCAACTCGAACGCACCGTCGCCGCCCGCATCGAGAACGACATCGCCAACGCCGACATCGAGGAAGAACTCGCTATCATGCAGGATGATCGCGCCCGTCTGGCGCTTGATCTCGACGCCGCGCTGACCCGAGCCGCCGCGCTTGAAAAAACCCGCGACGAGGTGCTTCGTCGACTTGAGACCGTCGGCGCGGGCGTCGCCGCCGCTCTCGGTCGGCGGAAAGACTAGACGCATGGCGACGGCCATCGTCACCATCGCCGGACGCACCTATCGCATGTCCTGCGACGACGGCGAGGAGGCGCGCCTTGAAGCGCTGGCGAAGTCGGTCGAGGAGAAAATTGAATTCATGCGCGGCGGATTTGGCGACATCGGCGAACAGCGCATTCTTGTGATGGCCGCGATCGCCATCGCCGACGAGGCGGCCGACGCCCAGGATCGCGTCAGTCGTCTGAAGGCGGAAACCGAGACGCTAAAAGCCGATCTTGCAGCGATCCGCGCCGCCTCGGAGGCCTTTCAGACGCGTGCGACAGCCGATCTTCAGAACGCGGCGCTCAGGTTGGAGCGGATCGGGGCCGATCTGCTAAAACCTGTCGCGCCGCGAACGGAGTTTCCCTGAGTGCTATTTGCCCCAGTTCTCGATGCTGGGATCGCGCTTTGCCTTTTCGAGATTATCGGCCTGTTCAGAGAGCTGATAGTTGCGGTTTTGCGCCGCCAGCGCTTCGTTGCCGTCTTTCATAATCGCGATTTTCATCTGCTCGGTCGCAAGATGATTGAGTTCGTTGATCCATTGATTGAGGTTCGCTAGCAATTTGTCCTTGCGAGGCCCCTGAACGGCGCGATCCGAGTCGGTGTTTTTAGCAAGCGCAAGCTCTTGTTTGGCGTCCTCGCTCAGTTTGTCGATTTTCTTGAGCTTGTCTTCAAGCGCCGCCGCCTGGTCCTGGGCCCCGCCCTTGGCCTTCTCGAGCGCCGCTTCGGTCTCCTTTTTCGCCTTGGCGAGGTTATCGAGCCCGTCCTGCAGCCATGTCGCCTCGACGCTCAACAAGGCGTCCCTGGCGATTCCGTTGAGGTTGAAGCCGTTAGGCACCGGAAAATATTCTCCGAGTGGCGCAGCCTGCGCCGGCGTCAGAAACTGGCTGAGGCCCCCAGCGATGGCGACCGCAGCGAGAAGGGCGCGGCCGCGCGCCGCCGTTTTGCTGGCGAACATAAGGTTTTCTCCCTAGACAAACGCGCATCTCGCCGGCCTTTGCCGGGGATTGCGCCACTAGTCAAAACTGGTGTCCTGCGACGCCGCCGGCAAGGTCGGCGCCCGCCGCTTGACGAGACTCGCCCTTTTGCGCGACCCTGCAGGCAGCCGGGGGAGCCCCGCTGGCGCGGCATGGACCCGCGCAACGAGGGGCTGAGAGGCTGCCGGGCGCATCTGGCGCGGCGCAGCGACCCTTTGAACCTGATCCAGCTCACGACTGGCGGAGGGATGGTGCGTCAATATTTGTCGTTCAGATTCGCGCGGGCGGCGCGAACATGATCCGCGCCCGGGTCATCGGCGCCGGGGTCGCAGGCCTTTGCGCCGCATGGGCGCTGGCGCGCGCCGGCGTCGAGGTCGAACTTGTCGAGACGGCTGCGGCGGTCGGCGCGGGCTGCTCGCGCTACGCAGGCGGCATGATCGCGCCCTGGTGCGAACTGGAGAACGCCGAGCCCCTGGTCGCCTGTCTCGGCGGCGAGGCGCTGGATTTCTGGAGCCGTGAACTCGCCGTCGCCACGATCGCCGGTAGCCTGGTCGTGGCGCCAGCGCGCGAAACCGCCGAACTGACCGATTTCGCCCGTCGCACCAAAAATTTCTGTCGCCTCGACGCCGACGGTATCGCGGCGCTGGAGCCCGACCTTGCCGGACGATTTCCGCGCGCCCTGTATTTTCCCGCAGAAGCACATCTCGATCCGCGCCAGGCGCTTTCGGCGCTCGATGCGCGCCTCGCCAGTCTGCCGAATGTCGCTAGACGATTCGGCGTCAACGCCGACGCGCTGCCGCCCGCGCCCGACTGGACAATCGATTGCCGGGGTTTTTCGGCGCGCGGCGCTCTGCCGGGCTTGCGCGGAGTAAAGGGCGAAATGCTGTTGCTGCGCAGCGACGACATCCGCCTGTCGCGCCCGGTGCGCCTGCTGCACCCGCGTCGGCCGGCGTATATTGTGCCTCGCGGCGATGGGCTGTTCATGATCGGCGCCACGATGATTGAAAATGAGGAGCGGGCCCGCGTGACGGCGCGCTCGATCGTGGAACTGGTGAATTCCGCCTTTACCCTGCATCCCGCCTTCGGCGAGGCGGAAATCGTCGAAACCGGCTCGGATGTGCGGCCCGCCTTCGTCGATAACTTGCCGCGGCTGACGCTGCGCGGGAGAACTCTATTTATCAACGGCCTGTATCGGCATGGCTTCCTGCTCGCGCCGGCGCTGGCGGCGCGCGCCGCGCGGATCGTGTGCGACGGCGTCGATTTTCCGGAGCTGACAAATGCGCATTCTGGTGAACGGGCGTTCGCTTGAGGTGCAAGCGACGACGCTCGCGACGCTTCTTGAGGAACTGGGCTATGGCGACCGCAAGGTCGGCACGGCGATCAACCAGGAATTCGTACGGGACCGGGACCGCGAGACGATGCGGTTGAAAGACGACGACGCCGTCGAAATCGTCACGCCGCGTCAGGGAGGATAAATGGACCCGCTGACGCTCTACGACGCGAATCTTGGTTCGCGACTGTTGCTCGGCACGGCGCGTTATCCCTCGCCAGCTGTTCTCGGCGAGGCCGTTCGCGCATCGGGATGCGAGATTGTCACGGTCTCATTGCGCCGCGAGGCCGGCGGCGGTCGCTCTGGCGAAAGTTTCTGGGCGTTGATCCGCGATCTTGGCGTGAAGGCGCTACCCAACACCGCCGGTTGCCGAACGGCGAAGGAAGCCGTCGCTACGGCGCAAATGGCCCGCGAGGTGTTCGCCACAGACTGGATCAAACTCGAGGTGATCGGCGAAGAAGATACGCTTCAGCCCGATGTGTTCGGGCTGGTTGATGCGGCGCGTGCGCTTGTCTCAGAGGGGTTTTGCGTCTTCCCCTACACCACCGACGATCTGGTGGTCGCCGAACGCCTGCTGGATGCAGGATGCAGGGTGTTGATGCCCTGGGCGGCGCCGATCGGCTCGGGACGCGGCGTCAACAACGCCTTCGCGCTGCGCGCCCTGCGCGCGCATTTTCCCGACACGCCGCTGGTCGTTGACGCCGGGCTGGGCGCGCCCTCCCATGCAACGGCGGTCATGGAGCTGGGCTATGACGCCGTGCTGCTCAACACGGCCGTGGCGCGCGCCGGCGATCCCGTCGGCATGGCCCGCGCCTTCCGGCTGGCGGTCGAAGCGGGCCGCGCCGGCTGGCGGGCGCAACCGATGACCCCGCGCGATATGGCCGAGCCATCAACGCCGACGATCGACCGGCCCTTCGACCAGAACGCCTGAACTTTTGCGCCGACGCATACCTGTCCTTAAGGGAAATCGGCGACAACGCCTGCATCATGCATCTCGATCCGTTCTACCTCATCGTCGACACTGCTGACTGGTTGCCGCGCCTGCTGCCGCAGGGCGTGCGGCTCGTGCAATTGCGCCTCAAGGACCGCCCTGACGACGTAACGCGCGACGAAATCGCGCGCGCGCGCGATTTCTGTCGCTCCGCTGGCGCTCAGCTTATCGTCAACGATTACTGGCGCGACGCTATCGATCTGGGCTGCGATTTCGTTCATCTCGGACAGCAAGATCTTGACGTCGCCGACATAACCGCCATCCGTCGGCATGGGTTGCGCATTGGAGTCTCGACCCACACCGAGGAAGAACTGGAGCGCGCCCTCGCGCTGGAGCCGGATTATGTCGCGATTGGCCCGGTTTGGCCGACCTTGCTCAAGGCTATGACATTCGCGCCGCAGGGGCTGGCGCGCGTGACGCAATGGAAGAAACGCATTGGCGAAACGCCGCTTGTCGCCATCGGCGGCCTGACTCCGGCGCGGGCCTGTCTGGCGCTCGCCGCCGGGGCCGACAGCGCCTGCGTCGTCACTGATGTGCTACGCCATGCCGATCCCGAAGCGCGCGCCGCAGAATGGACATCGGCGACGGCGCCCTGGCGCGACACGCCGGAGCTCTGCGGGACATTCCAGGCCGATCACGCCATGGCGCAGGTTTTTCCCTCGCCCAATCATGGCCTGCGCACGCGCGCCGTCACCTCGCTCATCCTGCATTACACCGGCATGCCGACGGCTGAGAGCGCGCTGGAATTGCTGTGCTCGCCCATTGCGCAGGTCTCGGCGCATTATCTCGTCGATGAGGAGGGCGTCATCCTTCAGCTTGTCCCCGAGGCGCGGCGCGCGTGGCACGCCGGGGCCAGCTATTGGGCGGGAGAAACCGACATCAACTCAAGCTCTGTGGGTATCGAGGTCGCGCATCCCGGCCATAACGATCCGCGACCCTTCGGGCCGGCGCAGATCGCCGCCGTCATCGATTTGTCGCGCGGTATTTGCGCGCGGCATGCGATCCCGCCCGAGCGGGTGCTGGCGCATTCCGACATCGCCCCGCGCCGCAAAATCGATCCTGGTGAATTCTTCCCCTGGGAGGCGCTGGCGCGACACGGCGTCGGACGGTTCATACCGGCGCCGGCGCCGCAAGCTGGCGCACGATGGGCGCCGGGGGACCAGGGCGCGGACATCGCGCAGTTGCAGGGGCGTCTGGCCAGCTTCGGCTACAAAATCGAGGCGAGCGGGGTCTACGACGAGGACACGGCGGCAACGATCACGGCGTTTCAGCGACATTTTCGTCCCGCGCGCGTCGACGGCCTCGCCGACGACTCGACCTGCGAAATCTTGATCCGACTACTGGAGGCGCAGGCATGAACGCGACGACAAGCGACAAAAAAGTCGTCGTCGTCACTGGCGCTTCCACCGGCATTGGGCTTGCCTGCGTCGAGACGCTGATCGACGCAGGCTTTTTCGTTTTCGGATCGGTACGGGGCGAAGAGGACGCCAGCCGTCTCAGCCAGAGCTTTGGCGATCGTTTCGCGGCGCTGCGCTTCGACATCCTCGACGATGCGGCGATCGACGCCGCCGCGCAGGAGGTCGGTGGGCGACTGAACGGCGAAACCCTGGCGGGTCTCGTCAATAACGCTGGCGTCGCCTTTCCAGGCCCCCTGCTTCATTTGCCCATGGAGGATTTTCGCCGCCAGATCGCCATTAATCTGACCGGTCAGTTAAAAGTCACGCAAGCCTTCGCGCCCCTGTTGGGCGCCGGAAATGACCGACGCAAGGGTGCGCCGGGGCGCATCGTCAACATGAGTTCGGTGGCGGGGCGTTTCGCCAAACCCTTCATGGGCGCCTACAACGCTTCGAAATTCGGTCTCGAAGGCCTCTCCGACTCGTTGCGACGCGAATTGATCGTCTATGGCGTCGATGTCGTCGTGGTCGAACCCGGCATGATCGCCACGCCCATCTGGGACAAGCTGAACAGCCACGATCTCTCTCCCTTCGACGGCACGATCTACGAAGCAGCCGGGCGTCGCGTACAGGCATGGGCTGTGGAACACGGGCGATCGGCGCCGCCCGCCTCGCGCGTCGCCGAAGCGGTGAAATTTGCGCTCTGCGCGCCGAAGCCGCCTGCGCGCATCGCCGTGGTGAAGAACTTGCTTACGGATTATGTGTTGCCGCCGCTGCTGCCGACGCGATTGAGCGACTGGTTAGTGGCGCGCTGGCTGGGCTTCGACAGGTTGCGCGCGGCGCGAGATAAAAAGGACTGACATACAGAAAGAAATAACCATTAGGACGAAGCGGACGGCGCACTGGCCGTCCGCGGCGTCCCGCGCAGCGTCAGTGATGATGGTGGTGATGGTGGTGATGGTGATGGTGATGATGGTGGTGATGATGGCAGGCGCCGGCGCTGTGGGAATGCGGCTTGCCGGTCGTATGCGCCGAAGCGGCGACGGGCGCGCTGGCGACGCCGAGGCCCAGAATGAGGGCGGCCAGAAGTTTTTTCATGATCATGTCTCCTTCATGAGAACGCCCGGGTAGGCGCAATATAATAGATAGTGTTGAATTATGATGGGAAAAGGACCAAGTAGGCCTCCGATCTTTTCATGTTGGCGCCGTTTTTAGCGCTTTCGAAACACTACCGCTTCCGGTAGCTTGAGCCAACACATGTGAATTATTTTTGTCGGAGACCCCATGCGCGCATTCGTGACCTTCTCAGCCGCTCTCGCCTGCCTGCTTGCTTACGGGATCAATGACATCGCCTTCGCCAAATCAAGACGCGGCAACGGTCAGGTCAGCCTTGGCGGCGGCGACGTTCAAATTCCTTTACCCGGAAATCTCACCTCCAACAGGGATTATCTTGATGACGGCGCGTCGCGGGACATGCGTCCGAATGCGCATGACAATGATCGTTATTTCCTCGAGCAAGAGGATTTCGCCGAGCAGGACCCGACGCGCTACTCCGAATGGGGCAGCGTGATGGATCAATTCCAACCCTACTAACGATAGCGCCTTTCCCGCGCGCTCCCTATGCATGGGAACAAGGGCGCGCGCTGATTCCTTTTGCTATGCGGCGATCACGGGGCCTTTCCTCCAAAAATCGCGTACATCAAAAATTGCGTCGATTACGGAATTTATTCTTGACAGCGGATCGCTCATTGGCGTAATAGGTATATATTCCAAATTTCTTAATCATAGCCGTGGGAGCATGTTTTCCTCACGAAGACATTTGCTTGCGGTTGCGTAGTCCCTCTCCCGGCGGATCACTAGGGCGATTCCCGGTCTGATTAAAACAGACAGCCGCTCTGGTCTTTTGTTTTGTCGCGCTTTGTCCCGCCAAACCGGTTCCTGCTTCGGCGGAAAGCGCTCTGACGCCATCGTCTCCAACAACTGACGTTGGCGCTGATTCGCGACGGCGATCTTTTCGCGTTTTGAGCGCCCCGAAAAACCCTCGCCGCTTCCAAAATCTCAAATCACGACTGCGCTCGGAAAGGAGCGTTCTCACGCCATGAACAGAAGCTATTTCTTCGAGCGCATCCGTCACGCCCTGTTTGGCGGGCGCCTGACGGTTCAACAAGTCGATGGTCTGCGACGCATCCTCGATTACCGCGACAGTCATCATCCGACCATGAGCGACGATCAATTCGCTTATGTGCTGGCGACCATCAAGTGGGAAACGGGCCATCGCATGGTCCCGGTGCGCGAAGCCGGAGGCGAACGCTACCTGAGAACCAAAAAATACTACCCCTGGGTCGGCGAAGGTCTCGTGCAGGTAACATGGGAGGAAAACGCCCGAAAATTCGGCGCGACCAAACCCGGCGATCTGATGTCATGGCCGTTGGCGCTGCATGCGGCCTTCGAGGGCATGACGCGCGGGCTTTTCACCCGACGCAAGCTATCCGACTACATCGCCGATGGCGCGGTCAATTACATCGGCGCCCGACGCATCGTCAACGGACTGGATCGGGCGCGCCTGATTGCGCTTTTCGCCCACGCTTTTCGTGACGCGCTGCTGCAGGCGCAACAAACACCCGCCAATTCGAAAGTTTCATCGCAGAAGGAAAAGGAGAAATCGAATGGATAGAAAACCCTGGTGGAAATCCGTCAGCGTGTGGGGCAACATCTTCGCCATCGTCGCAACAATTGGCGGTTTTTTTGGCTATGTCATCACGCCGGAAAATCAGGCTGCGGCCGCCATCGCCGCCGAACATGGCGCCGAGCTTGTCGCCGCCGCCGCCGCCGTTGCTGGCGAATGCATAGGCCTGTGGGGGCGTTTGCGCGCCTCGACGCGACTGACCTGAGCAGGCCGCGTCTTGCTCGCCGCTCTTTTTGAAGCGCTCGTTCGACTGGCCAGGCTCTTCGATAATCTTGCGTCCTGTCTGAGGGACAATCGCCTGATCGCCCTTGGCGAACAGCGCGCAAGGGAGGAGGCTCTGACGCGCCAGGGCGAAATCCTCACGCGGGTTAAAATCATTGAGAAGGAGGTGGCGGCGATTCATCGCCGCCACCTCGACGACTCCGCCTTCGATGGTTCTTTTGAACGCAAGGACGACGCATGAACACAAGCTGTATCGGCTTTCTGTTCTTCTACAGTTGCGCCACGCCCACCCCGCCGCCGGCGGATACCTTCTGTCTGATCGCCACGCCGATTTACTGGAGCGCACGCGACACGCGCAAAACCAGAGAGCAGGCGGATCGTCACAACCGGATCTGGAAATCGCTTTGCGATAATTCGAGGCCGGACATCATTCAGAACGACTGAAACCAGCTTACTTTAGGTTTGTTTGTCGCCCTGGTGGGCGTTGGCGCCGGCGTGCGCCAGCCGCCGGGCGGCGTTACGACGTCATTTGCCGCCGGAACAGGCGTTTTAGCATGAAACCCTGTAAAAAGGGCCCTGGCGGTTTCGAGATCGCGGGCGCCCAGTCGCGCTGCGACCTCATCGCGTTTTTTGCCGGCGTCGGCGTCGCCCTGCGCGGCGGCGGCGGAAAACCAGAGGTAAGACTCAACGAGACTGGTCTCGACCCCCAGTCCGCGTGCGTAAAGGATCGCCAGATTGTATTGACTGTCACGCAAGCCAAGGTCCGCCGCCTTGCGGAACCAATCGGCGGCGGCGGCGTAATCCGGCTTGCCCTCGCCGCCCTCCGCCAGCATCACGGCCAGATTATGCATAGCGCGAGTATTTCCGGCGTCAGCTGCGCGACGATACCAGTCCATGGCGGCGGTTTCATTCCGCTCAACGCCAAGACCCTTTTCGTAAAGCGTGCCCAAACGATATTGCGCGGGCGCAAGGCCCTGCTTCGCGGCTTTTTCGAACCAGAGAACAGCCAGTTTGGAGTCGCGCGCGATATCCCGTCCATCGGCGTAACGGCTGGCGAGTTCGAATTGCGCCGCCGCGTCGCCATTGGCGGCGAGCGTCGCCAGCGCCATGGCGGAATTCATTGAGGCAACGATACCGGGACGACCCGGGTTGACGATCGCGCCGACAGGCGCCGGATCGACGCTCGACGCCTGTTTTGACGATGTGGGTTTTGCCTTAGCGGCGGTTTCAACCGGCTGTTGCGGCATCTTGGGCGTCTCGTCTCGCGCCGCCGTCATCTGGCGAGGATCATCGAAAGAGACGCTTTGCGTTAACTGAAAGGCTCCGGCCAACAACATGACGGCCGCGAGCGCAATCAGCGCCGGTCGCCGCTGCGCGGCAACAGCTGTCAAAAATCTCCCATCGCTGCGCGACTCCGCTTCGTTGAAGGTCGCCTGCGCGTCTTGCGTCCAACGTCCGCGGGCGGCGCGGCGAGCTGCGGCGATGAAACCCGCCTGCGTCGCACGAGCGTCAACGGCAATCGCCTCGCCGGCCATGGGAATCGCGAGCGCGTCGACAGCCGAGGTCGGAACTGAGGCCCTGCCAATCTGGGCCATGAAATCTGCGACATCCGGCGTTTTAACCTCGCTCGTCGGCGAGCGGTTTTGCGATTCTTGTAATTGCCGAACCACCCCTTCAACCGTGGTGAAACGCTCGCCAATGCGCCCGAGCCATTCCTGGACCGCCCGCAAGGTTTCACGGGTCTCATTCTGTTCTACCGCCTGCGTGGCCGCGCCGCCTTTTTCCAGCGTCGCCTGCGCGGCCGCCTCTCCGGCCTGTCTGGCGATGGTCTCGGCCATCTTGAGCGTTTCGTCATGAACGGCGTCAAGGCGCGCGGCAAGCTTCCCGATTTGCGTCTCGAGACCGCTGAGAGAGGCGTCGGAGTCCTGAGCCTCTAGCGCCTGGTCGATCCGCACGGCCAGTTTCTCGATTTGCTGAGCCAATTCGGCCTGACGTTTATTCTCGCCAGACTCTACAGATTTGGACAATGCGGCCTGCATCGCGTCGAGACGGCCTAGCAGATCGGCGACATGCGGCTCCTGAACATTCTCCTCAAGACGCATCATGCGTCTTCCCAGCGCCTCGATCTCGCTCTCCGGGCCTTTATCGATCAGCGCTAAGTCAATTTTTTGCGCCAGAACCTCTGTCAGGCTCTGCAACTTTGCCGTATCGGCGGCGTGACGCGAGAGACTCGCTTCGAGATGTTGCGACAGTGATTGAGATAGCGAGTCTCCCAAGTGACGCAGCCGGGCGTCCATTTCGACAAGATTTTTTTGTCCGGCGCGATCAAGGGCTCCGCCGAAATCGGCGACCACCGCCGACATCTGGCGTCCAATAACCGCAAGTCCGCGATCCGTCTCCGCCGCGACAAGTTCGGCGATCGACCGGGAGAGGGCCTCAAGATCCCGCGCATATCGACTTTGCGCCAGAGCCCCTGACTCCGCCAGCATGCAGACATGACGCGCGAGCTCCAAAAGCCCGGCTTCAAATCTGGCTATCTCAGGAGACTCTGTTGTAAATCGCAACAGCTGCTGTCGAAGCGCGCCAAACTGACGTGACAGATCGGCGAGCGCGATCGTAGAACTCGAATTCGGTCCGCACAACGCCTCGAGTCGCCGCCCAATCGCGTCGATATCAGCGCGAATATCCCCGATGTCCGCATCGCGATCGAGGTTGGCGACGGCGAGTCTGAGCTGTTCGGAGATCTCTGTCGCCGGGGCGAGGAGCGTTTCGGAAACGCCGGTGTTTCTTTGCGCCTTGATGTGATCGTCGAGAAGATCGAGCAGTTCATCGATCTCTTCCCGGAACGTATGTGATCGCTTGGCGCTTGCGGTCTCGGTTATCCGCTGCAGTTCGAGGAGTTCCCGGCGCAGGGCCGCTATATCCTCAATGCCCTGCTGAGCCTGACTTCGCGCCCTGACATCGTCAAGACGCCGTCCCGCAGCCGCCAACGATTGCGTCAAAACGTCATGAGTCACAGCGTCATGACGCTGTTGAAGACGCCTTGCAATCTCAGCCACTCGCGGTCCCGGCTCCAACGCCAGCGAGTTGGCAAGTTCGGATTGATCTTTCCATACCCTGTGATTGGTCTGTTCCCTGGCCTGTTGCTGTCCACGAGGACGCATCACCTCGTCGATCCAGCGTCCCGGAGTTGCGTCCTCGCGCGGCGCGGTCTGGCGCAGGGCGGCGCGGGTTGCGTCGTCGGGGCCGGAAGAATTGCGCGAAAGAGCCTTACTCATGGAGGGCGCGAAGGTTGCCGAAGGTTAAAGACGGATGGACGAAGCGAACGCCAGGAGCGCCCCTGACGACAAGTTTTCTTCAAACAGGGTAAAAAAGAGGTTAAGTTTCAGTCAGCGGTCGCATCTTTCGTTTAGGCGACAAACGTCCTGCGCAAATGCTTCACGTCACGTTGCGTGTCGCGCCAACACCAGCCCCTGCTGTCGCGGATCACTATTGTAGATGCCCTGACGCTCCCTAAGTAACTCTAATGACAACGACAACGTCGGCGATGGAGATGGTTGATGCCCGGATACAAAGCCCCCGTTGAAGACACGCTTTTTCTGCTCAATGACGTTCTGGATTACGAATCCTGCGCTACGCTGCCGGGTTTTTCGGAAGCTCCCCTTGACGTTGCATCGCAAATCATCAGCGAGGCCGGCAAATTCTGCGAGGAGGTCCTCGCGCCGCTCAACGCCTCGGGGGACCGCGCTGGCTGCGCCCGCCATCCAGACTCAAGCGTGACGACGCCGCCCGGGTTTCGTGAGGCCTTTGAAGCCTATGCGCTGGGTGGGTGGATCGGCCTGCCGGTTCCGCCAGCCTTTGGCGGACAGGGATTGCCCTATGTTCTCTCCATGCCGATGAGCGAATTTGCTTCTTCGGCGAACATGGCTTTCGCCATGTATCCGGGCCTGACTCAGGGCGCCCTCGCCGCCTTGTTGCGACATGGGTCGGAAGACCAAAAGAAACGCTTCGCGCCAAAAATGGCTGAAGGCCGATGGACAGGCACGATGAATCTGACCGAGCCGCAATGCGGCACGGATCTTGGTCTGCTGACCACCAGAGCCGCCCCCCGTCCTGACGGCTCCTACTCCCTGACCGGCCAAAAGATTTTCATCTCCGCCGGGGAGCATGACCTTTCGGATAACATCATCCACCTGGTGCTGGCGCGGATCGAAGGGGCGCCGGCGGGGGTGAAGGGCATTTCGCTTTTCATCGTGCCGAAAATTATCGTCAATTCCGATGGTTCTCTGGGAGCGCGCAATAACGTCTCCTGCGGGGCGATCGAGGAGAAGATGGGCATCCACGGCAACGCCACCTGCGTGATGAATTACGACGGCGCACAGGGCTTCCTTATTGGCGAGGCCAACCGCGGCCTGAACGCAATGTTCGTGATGATGAACGAAGCGCGGCTCGGCGTCGCCGTTCAGGGTTTGGCGCAATCGGAAATCGCCTATCAGAATGCGCGGACCTATGCGCTGGAGCGTCAACAGGGGCGGGCGTTAACCGGCCCCAAAAATCCGGACGGCAAGGCCGACCCGATAATCGTCCATCCAGATATACGCCGCATGTTGCTGGAGATACGCGCCTTCAACCATGCTGCGCGCGGTCTGGCGCTCGGAGCCGCGCTCGATAGCGATATTGCGCATCGTTCGCCGGACCCCGCCGCCCGACAGGCGGCGGAGGACCGGCTCGGGCTGATGACGCCTGTGCTGAAGGGCGTCTTGACCGATATCGGCTTCGAGAACACGGTCAAGGCGCAACAGGTTCTCGGCGGACATGGCTACATCCGCGAATGGGGCATGGAGCAATTTGTGCGCGATGCGCGCATTGCGATGATTTACGAGGGCGCAAACGGCATCCAGGCGCTGGATCTCGTTGGCCGCAAGCTGCCGCGCGATGGCGGGCGCGCCATCATGGCCTATCTCAAGGAAGCCGGCGAGCTGCTGACGACCAACGCCTCCAATGAAGCCATGAAGCCTTTTGTCGCGCCAATGCAGGCGGCGCTGGCTGATTTGCACAAGGCGACAATGTGGCTGATGCAGAATGCGTTGGCCAGACCTGACAACGCCGGCGCCGCCTCATATGATTACATGCATCTTTTAGGTCGTGTCGCGCTTGGCGTGATGTGGGTAAAGATTGCTCGCGCCGCGCTCAACGCTAAAATTTGCGCGCCCGAAACGTCCTCGGCCATGGACGCAAGGCTGACCGCCGGACGCTTCTTCATGGAGCGGCTCCTCCCGGAAACGGCTTTCCGCCTTGCAAGGCTTTCCGCCGGCGCCGACACGATGATGTCGCTTCCTGCGGAGATGTTCTAGAAGTTTGCCGAATCGGCCAGGGAACGCCCTCGCCGCCGATACGTCAGGGAGCCCCACATGCCCGAGGCCTTTATTTACGATGCTGTGCGGACGCCGCGCGGGCGCGGCAAACCGGACGGGGCATTGCATGAGGCGTCCTCCCTGGCGCTCGCCGTGACGGCCCTGAAGGCGATCAAGCTACGCAATGGGCTCGACGGACCCGAGGTCGACGACGTCATCCTCGGCTGCGTCGATCCGGTAGGCGAAGCGGGCGGCGACATCGCCCGCGCTGCGGCGATCGCCGCCGAATATTCCTTCCGTGTGCCAGGCGTGCAAATCAACCGCTTCTGCGCGTCTGGACTCGATGCGGTGAATTTCGCCGCCAGCGAAATCATGTCGGGACAGCACGATTTGACGATCGGCGGCGGCGTCGAGAGCATGAGCAGGGTCGGCATCGGCGCTTCGGGCAGCGCCTGGCCGGTCGATCCCACGATCGCCATTCCGTCCTATTTCATGCCACAGGGGGTTTCCGCCGATCTGATCGCGACAAAATACGGTTTCTCGCGCAACGATGTGGACGCCTATGCGGTGCGTTCCCAGCAACGCGCCGGCGCCGCCTGGGCGGCAGGGCGTTTCGCGAAATCGATCGTGCCGGTGACGGACGTCAATGGACTCATCCTGCTTGATCGCGACGAGCATCTGCGTCCTGGCACTGACATGGCGGCGTTGGCGAGTCTCAAACCCTCCTTCGGCTTCTACGCCGAGCAGGGCGGGTTCGACGCTGTAGCGATCCAGGCCTATCCGGAAATCGAAAAGCTCGATTACGTTCATCACGCCGGCAATTCTTCCGGCATTGTCGATGGTGCGGCGGCAGTGCTGCTCGGCTCAAAACAGGCGGGCGAAAGACTGGGGCTGAAACCACGCGCCCGACTCCGGGCCTACGCCAATATCGGCTCCGAACCGGCGATGATGCTCACCGGGCCCATCGACGTGACCCGCAAGGTTCTGGCCCGGTCAGGCATGACCCTTGCGGACATCGATCTGTTCGAGGTGAACGAAGCCTTCGCCGCCGTGGTGCTGCGCTATCTGCAGGCCTTCGAACTTGATCCGGACAAAGTCAACGTCAATGGCGGCGCCATCGCGCTGGGGCATCCGCTTGGGGCCTCTGGCGCGATGCTTCTTGGCGCGGCGGTCGACGAACTGGAGCGCAGCGGCAAGGGAACTGCGCTTGTCACCCTCTGCATCGGCGCCGGCATGGGCACCGCGACGATCATCGAACGGGTATAAGACATCAAACCGCAAGCCAGGAATATGGCCGGGAGCAAGAAGATGAACCTCGTGAATTTCCGATTCGAGACCGACGCCAATGGCGTCGCGCTGCTCACCTGGGATATGCCCGAGCGCTCCATGAACGTCATCACTCCACAGGTCATGGATGAACTCGAACAGGTCGTCGACGCGGTCGGCGCCGATCCGGCGATAAAGGGATGCGTGATTTGCTCTGGTAAAAACGCCTTTTCCGGCGGAGCCGATCTCTCCATGCTTCAGCAAGGAGCGGCGGAATATGCCCGAACGCAAAAAGCCCAGGGCGAGGAAGCGGCGAAGAAACTGTTCTTCGACACCTCCCGACGTCTCTCGCAAATCTATCGCAAGCTCGAAACCTGCGGCAAACCCTTCGCTGCAGCCATCCATGGCGTTTGCCTCGGGGGGGCCTTCGAATTGGCGCTGGCGTGTCATTATCGCGTGATGGCCGACGATGACAAAACCAAAGTCGGTCTTCCGGAAATCAAGGTAGGGCTGTTTCCCGGCGCCGGCGGCACACAGCGCGTCGCGCGTCTGATGCAAACCGGCGACGCCCTGCAATTCCTGTTTCGTGGCGACCAGGCGAAGCCGAAAGCGGCGCTGGGGGCCGGGTTGGCGCATGAACTTGCGCCGCGTGGCGAGATCATCGAACGCGCCCGCAAGTGGCTGATCGATGGCGGCAAGGCGCTGGCGCCATGGGACGCCAGGGAGTTCAAAAACCCCACCGGCAAGGTGTTCTCGCCAACAGGCATGATGATCTGGTCGGCCGCGAACGCGATATACCGTCGCGAGACCTACGATAATTATCCGGCGGCGAAGGCGATCCTTCACGCTGTCTACGAGGGTCTGCAACTCCCGATGGACCAAGCGTTGACCGTTGAGTCTCGATGGTTCGCGCATATCCTTCGCTCGAAGGAGGCGGCGGCGATGATCCGCACGCTGTTCCTGTCGAAGACGGAACTCGAAAAGGGCGCGCGACGGCCGGCCTCGATTGCGCCGAGCCATCTGAAAAAAATCGGCGTCATTGGCGCAGGTTTCATGGGCGCCGGCGTCGCCTATGTCAGCGCGCTGAATGGTCTTGAGGTAATCCTGCTCGACAAGGATCAACCCAGCGCCGACAAGGGCAAGGCGACTATAGACGCATTGATCACGGGATCGGTAGCGAAGGGCCGCGCGAGCGCTGACGAAAAGGATGCGTTGCTGGCGCGCGTCAAAGCGACGGAAAATTACGCCGCGCTCGAGGGATGCGACCTCGTTATCGAGGCTGTCTTCGAGGATCGCGCCGTCAAGGCCGAGGCCACCAGACGCGCGCAAGCGGTTGTTGGTCCCGATGTGATTTTCGCCTCAAACACTTCGACTCTGCCGATCACTTCACTGGCCGAAACGACGCTGGCGCCGGAAAATTTTATTGGCGTTCATTTTTTCTCGCCAGTCGAGAAAATGCTGCTGGTCGAAGTGATCCTTGGCAAAAAGACGGGAGATCGCGCGCTGGCGACAGCGCTTGATTTCGTGCGTCTGATCAAAAAGACGCCGATCGTCGTCAACGATACGCGTGGCTTCTTCGCCAATCGCTGCGTGCTGAATTTCATCCGCGAGGGTCACATCATGCTGACCGAGGGCGTGCCGCCGGCGATGATCGAAAATGTGGCGCGCATGGCGGGAATGCCGGTTGGCCCATTGTCGCTCAACGACGAAGTGGCGCTTGATCTGGGCTGGCGCATCCTGACGGCGACCCGGCAAGATCTCGGTCCGGAGGCGATCGACCCGGCGCAGGAGCGTGTGTTGCAATTCATGGTCGAAGATCAGGGTCGCTTCGGTCGAAAGAACAGCAAGGGCTTCTATGATTACCCGACCGGCGGCAAAAAAGCCCTCTGGCCGGGACTTTCCGCGCTGGCGAAGACACGCCTCGACCCCGAGAGCCTTGATGTCGCCGAACTGAAACAAAGGCTGCTTGTCGTTCAGGCGGTGGAGGCGGCGCGCACCATCGCCGAAGGCGTCGTCACCGATCCCCGAGAGGCCGATATTGGCTCGGTCCTGGGGTTTGGTTTCGCGCCCTTCACCGGGGGAGCCATTTCCTACATCGACGGCATGGGATGTGCGGCCTTTGTCGCGCTCTGCGACCGTCTGGCCGGAAAATATGGCTCACGATTTACTCCGCCCCAGCTCTTGCGGGAGATGGCGGCGAATGGCGAGAGTTTGTACAATCGCTTTGGCGCAAGCAGTCGGGCGGCCTGAAATCGCCCGTTGCAAACCGGAAAGGCATGACACCGGCGAGGGTCGGGATTAAAAGAAGTCGGGCGCGACATCCGTCCGTCCGCTCAAGCTCATGGATTCATGCCGTTTCTTGTTCTGCCCTTTCCGGCGATCGATCCTGTCGCCGTCCACCTGGGACCCTTGCCGCTGCGCTGGTATGCTCTGGCCTACATCGGCGGCTTCATTGTCGCCTGGTTTGGCATGCGGGCTTTGGTCTCGGACGATGCCCTCTGGACGCCCGGCGCCCCGCGTCCTGGCCGCGACGGCGTTGACGACCTGCTCGCCAATGTCGCTTTCGGCATTATCATCGGCGGCAGGCTTGGCCATGTGCTGATTTACGATCCCGCTTTCTACCTGGCGCATCCACTTGAAATTCTTGCGACCTGGAAAGGCGGCATGGCTTTCCACGGCGGCCTGGTCGGCGGCCTGGTCGGCATGGCGCTTTACGCAAGAAAAACCGGCGAGCCTTTTCTCACCGTCAGCGACATCTGCGCCGCCGTGACGCCGGTCGGACTTTTTTTTGGGCGTGTCGCCAATTTCATCAAGCCGGAGATGTGGGGCCGAGAAAGTAATGCGCCATGGGCTATGGTCTTTCCCGGAGCCGGCGCCGCGCCGCGCCATCCCAGCCAACTCTATGAAGCTGGCCTGGAGGGCGTTGCGCTGGGTCTGCTATTATGGTTGGCGGCCCGCAACGGCGCCCTCAAACGTCCCGGCCTGGTCACCGGATTGTTCGGCGTTGGCTATGGTATTGCGCGAATTTTCTGCGAATTCTTTCGTGAACCCGATCCTGTTCAGGAGGCCCTCTCGCGCGGCCTGACGATGGGCATGGCGCTATCGACGCCGCTCGTGCTGATTGGCGGCGGCCTTATCCTGCGCGCGGTTCGACCCAGGAGCTTCACCGCATGAATGCGCTTAAACGGGAAATTTCGACGAACATCGCCCATGAAGGGCCGATCACCCTCGAACACTTCATGGGTCTTTGCCTCGGGCATCCGCAGCACGGTTATTACATGACGCGCGAGCCTTTCGGCGTCTCGGGCGATTTCGTCACTGCGCCGGAAATCAGCCAGATGTTTGGCGAATTGATTGGGGTCTGGCTTGCAGAGGCGTGGAGGGCGGCGGGCGGACCAGCGCCTGCCCATTTGATCGAACTGGGGCCCGGACGCGGAACGCTGATGTCCGACATGCTGCGCGTGGCGCGCATCGCCCCGGACTTCCTCGACTCTGCGCATCCCTGTCTCGTGGAGATGAGTCCGCGTCTGCGCGATATCCAGCGCCAAACGCTCGCCGACGCCGCCGGGAAAATTTCATGGTTCGAAAGCTTCGCCACCACGCCATCTGGTCCGGCTTTCATCGTAGCAAATGAATTCTTCGACGCCCTGCCAGTGCGCCACTATGTCAAGACGCTGGCGGGTTGGCGTCAGAGATTGATCGGTCTCGATCAGACCGGATCACTGGCGTTCGGTCTCAGCGAGAACATAGAGCCCGCGCTCACCGCTCCGGCGCGCGAAGGATCAATCATCGAAGTTTGTCCGGCTGGCCAAAGACTGATGAGCGACATCGCTCAGCGACTTGTCGCGGAAGGCGGCGTTATGTTGCTGATCGATTACGGCTATACCCAAACCTCCCTGGGCGACAGTCTTCAGGCCGTCTCGCGACACAACTACGTCGATCCGCTCGACTCGCCGGGAGAGGCCGATTTGACGGCTCATGTCGATTTCGCCGCGCTCGCGCGCGCAGCGCTTGCGCAGGGCGCAAAAGTCATGGGACCCGTAACGCAGGCGCAATTCCTGCTGCAACTTGGCATTGAGCGACGGGCGGAAACGCTCTCGCGAAATGCGACGCCGGAACAGACGCAGGACGTCATTGCGTCGCTTGATCGCCTTATCGGGGCGAGCGACCCTCAGCGCCATATGGGCGCTCTGTTCAAGGTTATGGCGGTGGCGCATCCCGGCATGCCAGATTTGCCGGGCTTTTTCTGATGTGCAAGCCGGGGAAAATCTCTTGTCCGACACTCCTGTTCTGACCGCTGCAAATCTTGCTTTACCCGGCGTGAGTCATGCCTTTTTCACGCGCAAGGGCGGCGTATCGCAGGGCGTATATGACTCTCTAAACGGAGGCGTCGGCTCAAGCGACGCGCCGGAAAATGTCGCCGAAAATCGCGCAAGAATGGCTGCGGGCCTCGGCGTTGCGCGCGAAAGACTGCTGGTGCCCTTTCAAATCCATTCCGCCGATGCGCTGATTGTCAATAAACCCTGGGGAACGGACGGGCGACCGCGTTGCGATGGACTCGTCACACGCGAAAAAAATCTGGCGCTCGGGGTCACCGGCGCCGATTGCGGCATGTTGCTGTTCGCCGATGCCGAAGCGGAGGTGATCGGAGCCTGCCACTCTGGCTGGAAGGGGGCGCTCACCGGCATGATCGAGGCGACGGTCGCCGCCATGGAAACGCTGGGCGCAAAACGCGCGCGCACTCATGTGGCGTTGGGCCCTGCGATTGGCGCGGCAAGCTATGAAGTCGGCCCGGAGTTCGTCGCACGCTTTGTCGAGTCCGATCCGGACTTCAACAGTTTTTTTATCCCGTCGACGCGCGCTGATCACGCCATGTTCAATTTGCCGGGGTTCATCGCCATGCGGGTCGCTGCTGTCGGCGTGGCTTCTTTTGAAAACCTTGGAGTCGACACCTACGCCGATGAGGAGCGCTGTTTCAGCTATCGCCGCAGCGTGCATCGAAACGAGTCGGATTATGGACGGCTGGTTTCGGCGATAGCGCTTGTCTGATTACTTTGTCGCGTAACTGAACAGCATCGAATGCGGCAGTCCGGCGGGCGGCGGCGGGAAGGGCGCTGCGCGGCGGACGGCGGAGAGAGCCGCGGCATCAAGCTCCGGCAATCCGCTGGAGCGGTAGACCGCCTGATGCGTGAGGTTGCCGGCCTCATCGATATAAAAGGCGATGACGCCTTTCTCTGTCCCGCCGACGCCGCGCGCACTGGGCGGAATACGCATATGCGGCATGATCAGACCGTAAAGAATGGTCAGATAGGTGGTCTTCGCCTGACCGCCGCCAACCGGGGACTTCTTCGGCGGCGCGCGCAATTTGAAGTCCGGTAGAGGAGTCATCGCCGCAATCTGATCGGCGATCGACATGGCCTCGCCCTTCTTCGCCTTTTGAGCTTCCGGAGCGTTCGGCTTGTCCGGCTGTTTGGGCGTTTCCTGCGCCCGCTCGATGATCTCGGCGTCCGGTTTGTCGTCGGTCTTTTTCTCAACCGCCGCCTCGGCCGGCTTTGCGTCGCCCGAGTCATCTTTCGCGTCTTTCAGGCCCTGCGGCTTGTCGTCCTTGGGCGCGACCTTATCGGTCGGCTTGTCCTCGCGCGGCGCTTTCTTTTGCTCCTCCGGCTTTTCGGCTTCAGTTTTTGAGTCGGTTTCGCTCGCCGCCTTGGGGGCGTCGAAGGCCGGATCCTCCTCGATTCGGGGCGGCGGCGGGGGCGGCGGGGGCTTTTGCTGTTGTTCCGGCTCCGGTTTGGCAGGCTCGGGCGGCGGCGGCGGCGGCGGAGGCGGCGGCTCGCTGATCACTTCGACAGGAATTTCCTCGACAAGCGGCGGCGCGTTTTTGGCGGCCTGCCAATCGCTCCACAACAGAAAAGCCAGCAGTGAAAAATGCAGCAGCAGGCAGATCAACAGAAAAACAAGAAAACGCCGACGCGGCATGAGCCCGCCATCGCGGCGCGGCACAAAAAGCCGATCCACGGCGACGGCGGCCAAACTCGCGCCGAAGCTCTTTTGTTCAACCTTTTCCGTCATTCGAACGAAATCGCCGCCAACATGCGGACATGGGACGAGATGGCACGCCAATTTCCACCCGACGAAGCCGGACGAAAAGAGCCGCCCCGGCCCATTCGCACTCTCCAGGAGCCTGTTCTAACATGGCGAAAGCGCTCGAATTTGGGCGCGCGTCATTGCCGGGACAACGCCATTTTCGGCGTAAAATATTATTTTAATTTGGAAAAGATGATTAATGTCGCGGGTGTGCAAAAAGTTTCCGCCTCAATCATGACGCCATTTGCCGCAGCCTGAGGATCATCAGACGGGCATATATTGAAGCAGATAGAAAATTTTTCCGCATCAGGACGCGGAAGAGAGGGAGACGCAGACCTTGCAAATCCTCACCCGGCGCGGATTTATGCTTTCGACCGGCGCGGTCGCGCTTGCGCCAGCGCTCGCCCTTGGCGAACAACCCGGCGCGAACGCGAAGACCGGGGCTGTCGCATCGCCCGATTTCCCCGCTGACGTGGAAATCAACCTGATCTGTCAACGCGACGTCGTATCAATCATGAAAGGCGCTCCCACCAGGGTCTGGCGTTATGCCGGCGAACTGGTCAAGGGCCCGCAAAACACCCTGACCCCTGTGCCCGGCGCCTATCTCGGCCCGACGCTGCGGCTCGTGAAGGGTCAGAAAATCCGCATCCGCCTTAAAAACGATTTGCCGGAGCATACGATCGCGCATTGGCATGGGCTGCATGTGCCGATGGCGGCCGATGGCCATCCCTCCGCCGTCATCCCGCCCGGCGCCAGCTATGTTTACGAGTTCGAACTACGCAACCGCGCCGGCATGAATTTTTATCATCCGCACACCCATGAGGCGACAGCGACGCAGGTTTACCGCGGTTTGGCCGGGCTCATCATGATCGAGGACGAAGAGGAGCGTTCGATAGGCCTCCCCAGCGGCGAGTTCGAAATTCCGCTTGTGATTCAGGATCGCAGTTTCGATCAGGACAATCAGCTGGTTTATGGCGGCGGCATGCACCGGGATATGTTCGGTTTTTATGGGGATGTCGTTCTGGTGAACGGTCGTCCCAACTACAGGCTTGAGGTGGCGAGCCGCGCCTACCGCCTGAGATTACTGAATGCGTCCAACGCCCGCATCTATAAACTCGCCTGGGATGACGGTTCGCCCCTGACCGTGATCGGAACCGATGGCGGCCTGCTCGAAAAACCGGAGACGCGTGGATACGTGATGCTCGCGCCGTCCGAGCGTCTCGATTTATGGGTTGATTTCAGCGGTCGCGCCGTCGGTGCGCAAATGACAATGCGAAGCCAGAGTTTCTCGGGCCTTGTCCCATCAATGGCGATGGGCATGTCCGGTGAGGACGACGCGGTGGAGGCGTTTCAGGTTTTCAGTGTCTCGGTGACGCGCGCCATGAGCGATAGCCCGAAACTCCCTGAGCGCCTGACGCCCATCCGACGTTATCGACGCGAAGATCTCGCCAATCCCGACAATCCCAGACCCATCGCCATCAACATGAGTCATATGAGAATGTCGCTCAATGGCGATGAATATGGCCACGGCGCTCTTCAGCCTAACGAGCGCGTACCGGTGGATAGCGTTCAACTGATCGAGATTTTCCATGACCACGGCGGTGGAATGGGCGGTGGAATGGGCGGTGGAATGGGCGGTGGAATGGGAATGAGGGGCATGGGAATGGGCGGCGGCATGATGGGACCGGGCATGGGCATGATGGGCATGATGTCCATGGCGCATCCGATCCATCTGCATGGACAGCAATTCCAGATCCTGGAGCGCGTATTCGACGGCGACACCGGTTCGCGCGCAACCTGGAGCGACGGCATTGTCGATAGCGGCTGGAAGGACACAGTGCTGGTGGCGCCGGGCGAGAGGGTAAGGATCGCCAAACCCTTCGGCGATTTCAAAGGTCGTTTCATGTATCACTGTCACAACCTCGAACACGAGGATATGGGCATGATGCGCGAATTCTCGGTCGAGTGATCGTCACGAGAGTTGAAAAAAGGAAAACCCCCGCAACAAATCGCTACGGGGGTTTTTTACTGGCGGCTCGTCGACTTTTTCGAGTTTTAAGCATTCTGTGTCTGATTGAGTCAGACAGGAGATGTGGTGTTTGTTGCGCTTTCTTTCACCGAAACGGTTTCGGCTTCGGTGAAACTGCTCTAATGACGATGACGACCGCCGCCGCCCATTCCGCCGCCCATTTGCATGCCGACTTTCATGACGCCGGAAAGCGTTTCGTTAGCAGTCTTCTTCTGCTCGTCGGTCAGCGCCTTGAACAACGGCTCCAGCGCTGATTTCTGCGCGCGCACGACGTCGAGATGATCGACCATGTGGGTCTCCATCATCGAAAGCTTGCCGATTACGCCCATATCGCCATGGTCCATATCCATATGCGCGTTCATAGCGTCGCATTTGGCGAGCGCCGCCTGTCCCGCCGCCTTCCAGGCCGTTTCGAACGTCGACCAAACGGCGGCCTGCGCATCGGTGAGTTTCAGTTCTGCCTTCAGGAAAGCGAGTCGTCCATCCAACTTGTCGGCGAAACCGCAAATCATCTTCTGCATCATGCCGCCATGACCGCCGGACTGATCCTTGCCGTGATCCTTGCCGTGATCCATGCCGGCCATGCCGCCGTGGCCCATCATGCCGCCGCCGTTCATGCCCGCATGACCGGAATGATCCATGCCGCCATTATCCACCGGCTTGCCATCGACGATTGCGCCCTGCGGGGCCTTGCCGGGGTCGACCCATTGCGTCGGCGACGCGTCATGCGCGCCATGGTCCATCTTGCTGTGGTCCATCGCGCCATGATCCATCGCGCCGCCCTGCCCCTGCGCTGTCGTGACGCCCGCCGCCAGCGATATCGCCATGACGCTCGTCGTCAGCCATGACGCGCGCGAGTGTTGTCGTTTCCTCATCATTTATAACCTCCCCAGGTTTGCTGAATATGCAGGATTTGGGAGCCGAGGCTCCGATCCTGAAAGGGCGCGTCAGCATGAGCCAACGAAAGCACAATCACTTGGGAAAGTGTCACAATTGACGAAAATATGCGAGCCGACGAATCGTCGCGCTTTCGTCTGAAAATACCGATGATGGAGGCTGTCGTCGCCTGATCACGCCGCCTTGCTCTTTTCGGCGATCCCGACCAGCGCGCGGAGTATCCGCCGGGCGCCCGCGAGACGTTGCTTCATGGAATCGAATTCGCGGATGAAAACGACGCGCATGTCTGGCCGCACTTTCGCGGATGTCCCCTGCTCAGCGACATAGCGCACGAGTCCAGCCGGATCGGCGAAATGATTGTCGCGGAAAGACACAATGACTCCTTTGGGGCCGGCGTCGACCTTCTCGACATGGGCGCGACGACACATGGCCTTGATCGCGACGACTTCCAGCAATTGTTCGACTTCCACCGGCAGCGGACCGAAGCGATCAATCATTTCGGCTGCGAAAGACTCGATGTCGCCATCAGTTTCGAGGGTCGACAAACGACGATAGAGCTGAAGTCTTAACGTAAGATCGGCGACGTAATCTTCGGGGATCGTCACTGGAGCGCCCAGCGCAATAGTCGGCGACCATAGCTCTTCCTGGGGCTCCTCGACGCCAGCCTTCAGCATGGTGATCGCATCGCTCAACATCTGCTGGTAGAGTTCGTAGCCGACTTCCTTGATATGGCCTGATTGCTCTTCGCCAAGCAGATTGCCCGCCCCGCGCAGATCAAGATCGTGGCTAGCGAGCTGGAAGCCTGCCCCAAGCGTATCGAGCGACTGGAGGACTTCCAGTCGTTTCTGCGCCTGTGGCGTCACCGGGCGATTGGCCGGCGTTGTGAACAACGCATAGGCGCGGGTTTTTGAGCGCCCGACGCGTCCGCGCAATTGATACAATTGCGCCAGGCCGAACATATCGGCGCGCCAGACGATCAGCGTGTTGGCGGCGGGAATATCAAGCCCGGATTCGACGATAGTGGTCGACAGCAAGATATCGAACTTGCCGTCGTAGAAAGCCGACATTTTATCTTCGAGTTCGCCAGGCGGCATTTGGCCATGCGCGACGACGAACTTCGCTTCAGGCAAATTTTCGCGCAGGAAAGCGGCGGCCTCCTCCAGATCATCGATTCGCGGACAGACGAAAAACGCCTGACCGCCGCGATAGCGCTCGCGCAATAGCGCCTCTCGCACGATCAAGGGATCGAAGGGAGAGATAAAACTGCGCACGGCCAGCCGGTCGACCGGCGGGGTCGCGATCAGCGACAATTCGCGCACGCCGGTCATCGCCAGCTGCAAGGTGCGCGGAATCGGCGTCGCCGAGAGCGTCAATACATGAACCTCGGCGCGCAACGCCTTCAACCGCTCCTTATGGCCAACGCCGAAATGTTGTTCCTCGTCGATAATGACAAGACCGAGGTCCTTGAACGCCACGCCCTTGCCAAGAATGGCATGGGTGCCGATAAGAATATCGCAGCGGCCGTCAGCGAGATCCTTTTTGGTTTCGCGCGCTTCCGCCGCGCCAACCATGCGCGATAAACGGCCAATCTTCACCGGCAAGCCGGCGAAACGCGCCGAAAAGGTCTTGTAATGCTGGCGCGCCAGCAAGGTTGTCGGCGCGACCACGGCGACCTGCCTGCCATTGATGGCGGCGCAGAATGCGGCGCGCAAGGCGACCTCGGTTTTGCCAAATCCGACATCGCCGCAAACAAGCCGATCCATCGGACGCCCGGAGGCAAGGTCGTCGAGCACGGCGTCGATGGCGGCGAGTTGGTCCTCGGTCTCGTCGTAGGGAAAGCGCGCGCAAAATTCGTCGTATAGACCCTCCGGGGGAGCAAGCTTGGAGGCTTGTCGCAATTGTCGCTGAGCTGCGATGGCGATGAGTCCTTTCGCCATTTCACGGATACGATTTTTCATCCGCGACTTGCGCGTCTGCCAGCCGGCGCCGCCGAGGCGATCAAGTTGCGCTTCCGCATCCTCGCCGCCGTAGCGTGTCAGCAGCTCAATATTCTCCACCGGGAGGTAGAGTTTGTCGCCGCCGGCGTAATGCAGCTCCAGACAATCATGGGGCGCGCCAACAGCGGCGATGGTCTCCAGCCCGACAAAACGGCCGATGCCATGATCCACATGCACGACGAGATCGCCGGCGGTGAGCGCCGCGACTTCGCCGAGCAGATTTTCGGCGCTCTTGCGCTTACGGCGACGGCGCACAAGACGATCGCCGAGAATATCCTGTTCGCCCAGCACGACAAAGGCTTGCGTTTCGAAACCATGTTCGACGCCGAGCACGGCGAGCGACACGCCGCCGGGTCCCTTTGTGCGCGCTCTCGCCAAAGCTTCGGGCAAGGACGAGACGGTTTCAATGTCTCGCAAGCCATGCTCGACGAGCACGTGACCAAGTCGTTCGCAGGAGCCGTCCGACCAGCCAGCGACGATAACGGGGCGACCATCAGCGCGCAGCCCTGTCACATGATCAGCCGCCGCCTGAAACACATTGACATCGGGCGTGTTGCGCTCGGCCGCGAAGTCACGTCCCGGTCGCGCGCCGCAATCGATGGCGTCGACGTCCTCGGGCGGGGCGAAAGGAGAAAATTGCGCGCTGGCGCGCTGCGCCAGCGCATCGCGCCATTCGTTTTCCGAAAGATACAGCGCCGCGGGCTCCAGCGGTTTGTAACCGGAGGCGGCGGGATCGAGATCGTGGGCTTCTTTGCGGGCCTCGTAGTAATCGGCGATCTGTTTGAGCCGCTCCCTGGCCGCTTCGTCAACCAGCGTGTCGAGCATCAACGGCGCATCGCCGAGATAATCAAACAACGTGTCCATCCGTTCGTAGAAAAACGGCAGCCAGTGCTCCATGCCATGATAGCGGCGACCTTCGCTGACCGCTTCGTAGAGCGCATCGCCGCGCGTCTGCCCGCCAAAGCGCGCGGCGTAGGCCTGACGGAAACGCCGCATGGAGTAGCTTGTCAGCCGCAATTCGCTCATTGGCGTCAGATCGAGAGCGCGCAACTGGCCGGTGGCGCGTTGCGTCTCTGGATCGAAACTGCGGATCGATTCCAGCGTATCGCCAAAAAAATCGAGTCGGATCGGCGCCGGGAGACCAGGCGGAAACAAATCGATCAATCCGCCGCGTTGCGCATATTCCCCGGTTTCGCGAACTGTCGAGGCGCGCAGGAAGCCGTTCGTCTCCAGCCACTGCGACAGCTCGTCGAGCTTAACGACATTGCCGGGCGCCGCGGAAAAACTTTCTGCGGCCACCAGTTTGCGTGGCGGCGCGCGTTGCAGCAGACAGTCGACGGTTGTGGTGACGACGCGCGGCCGCTCAGCGGAAGAGGCGGTCCTGGCCAGCCGCGACATCGCCGTCATGCGTCTGGCGACGACGCCGGCGTGCGGCGAGACCCGATCGTAGGGTTGGCAATCCCATCCGGGCAGATCGAGAATATCGATCTCCGGCGCAGCGAAGCGCAGCGCTTCGCGAAAACCGGCGGAGCGAGCCGGATCGCGCGCCACATGCACGAAGACCGCCGGCCGCTGCTCGGCCTTGCCGGCAAGCGCTCGGGCGATTTCGGCGCACAGGAAGGCGTCAAAGCCCTCTGGCGCATGTGCGAAGAGCAATTTCTCGCCCTTCTCGAGTCGCTGGCGCACGGCGTCGAGCTGCAACGCCAGCGATTTTGTCCTGGCCGCGCTCAATGTATGGGTCCGGCGTGCGTGTGAAAGGCGACGATTTTCCGCAGAAGCGGCGTGTCCCGCCCGGGCGGGGGCGACGTCACGCCGGCCAGCCAGCCCAGAAGCTCCGCGTCAGGCAGATCGAGCAGGTTTTCGAGTTCGGCGAGTTCGGCGGGAACGAGCGTGTCGAGCCGGGCGTCGACAAAGCCGCCGACCAGAATGTCGAGCTCACGCATGCCGCGCCGCCAGGCGCGGATGCGGATGCGCTTGCGACGGATTTCGTCCTCTGTCGCCGTATCGCCCACCGAAGGAAAGGAGGTCATGACGCGCGGCTTAGCCCAGCCCGTCAGGAAAGGGAAGCGGGCGGAATTGCTTGACTTCACAGGACGGCTGCCCTATCCCGCAGCCACGCCGCAACGCGTTTGCGGGGGAGTAGCTCAGTTGGTTAGAGCGCCGGCCTGTCACGCCGGAGGTCGCGGGTTCGAGCCCCGTCTCTCTCGCCATTTACAAAACATTTTGCTGGATCAGCGCCTCCCGGTTACGCACGGGAAATGCTTACTCATCCGCATTTGGCGCAGAAAGTTCGACCATGAGTCACGGGGCGACCAACGCGCTGGCGGCGCTGGGGCGCGGCGATCTCGCCGGCGCAAGGGAATTGCGTCTGCCCGGCTTGAGGGAGCTGCCGCGCGATCTTCTCGGCCTTGCCGACACGCTTGAGGTGCTGGACGTCGGCGACGGCGACCTCGAAGACCTGCCGGCGGATTTCGGACGCCTTCACAAGCTGCGCGCATTGTTCTGCTATGGCAATCGTTTCGAGCGTCTGCCGCCGGCCCTGGGCGATTGCCCGGCGCTCGAACAGGTCGGTTTCCGGCGCAATCAGCTACGCGTCATTCCCGCTGAGTCCCTGCCGCCCCGACTGCGCTGGCTGATCCTCACCGACAATCGCCTTGAGCGCCTGCCCGCGACGCTGGGCGAGCGGCCGCTGTTGCAAAAACTGATGTTGACAGGCAACAGCCTCAAGACATTGCCAGTCACGCTCGCCGGCGCGGCCCGCCTCGAACTGATCCGTCTCGGCGCCAATCGCTTTGACGCGCTTCCCGACTGGCTGAGCGACTTGCCAAATCTCGCCTGGGCCTCGTGGAGCGGCAATCCGTTCGACGAAATGGAGACAGTCGAGGCGCGGCGCATCCCCTGGTCCGAAATCGAGATCGGCGACGCTCTGGGCGAAGGGGCCTCGGGCCGGGTGCATCGCGCGCTGTGGCGCGACGCCGCCGGGGGGCGGACCCTGCCGGTCGCGGTGAAGCTCTTCAAGGGCGCGATCACGAGCGACGGTCTGCCTGACAATGAAATCGCCGCCTGTCTGGTCGCCGGCGACCACCCCAATCTGATCGGGGCCCACGGCCGGATTGACGATCATCCCTCCGGCGCTCAGGCGCTTTTAACGCCGCTGCTGCCCGGTGGCTGGCGGGCGCTCGCCGGTCCACCGAGCGCAGAAAGCTGCAGCCGCGACGTCTACGCATCAGATTGTCGCATGACGCTGTCGACGCTGCTGCGGCTGGCGCGCGGCGTCGCCGACGCGACAGCGCATCTACATGAGCGCGGCGTGTCGCATGGCGATCTCTACGCCCACAACATTCTATGGGACAGCGAAAAGGGCGACTGCGCGCTGACTGACTTCGGCGCCGCCAGTCGTCTGCCGGCCGGCGTGACGGGCGGCGCGTGGCGACGAATCGAAACGCGCGCTTTCGGCCTGTTGCTCGGGGAATTGCTCGATCGCTGCAACGCCGACGAAAGCGCCGACGAAAGACTCGCCGGGCTGCGTAAATTGGCTGCGTCCTGCACGCAACCAGACGTCGGCGCGCGACCGGAAATGGCGGCGGTCTCCGCCGAACTGGGGCGTTGCGCGGCTATGAATTGACAAATTCTCAGCGCGTCGCGCCGGGTCGCCACAACACGTCGCCATGTTCACGATTAACATAACGCGAAGCGACGAAGAGGAAGTCCGACAGTCTGTTCACATAAGCGAAGGCGGTCGGCGACAACTCCTCGCCCTTTTTCTCGCCCAAGGACACCATTACCCGCTCCGCGCGCCGGCAAACGGTGCGCGCCACATGAAGATGCGCCGCCGCCGGCGTCCCGCCCGGCAAGACGAAACTCTTCAGCGGCGCCAGGTCCGAATTAAGCCCGTCGATGTCATTTTCGAGCCGCTCCACCTGCGATGGCGTAATCGTCAGACGCATGGCGGGATCAAGAGGTTTTTTGGGGTCTGGCGGCGTGGCGAGCTCGGCGCCAAGATCGAAAAGCTCGTTCTGGATGCGGGCCAGCATAGCGTCGAGGGTGGCGTCGCGCGCCTCGATCGACAGACGGGCGACGCCGATTGCGGCGTTCGTCTCGTCGATCACGCCGAAAGCCTCGACGCGCAGGTCGTCCTTGCGCCGACGCGCGCCGGTTGCAAGCGACGTTTCGCCGCCATCGCCGCCACGCGTGTATATCTTGTCGAGTTTAACCATTTACCAGCGTCCTCGCGCGTAAACCACCGCCAGCGCAATCAACAGGGCGACGAATTGCAACCCGACGCGCCAGCGCATCAGCGTTTGCGAGCGCCGGGGCGACCCGGCCCCGCCCCGGATCATGTTGATCACCCCGATCGCCAGCACGAGGAACACCGCGCCAACGGCGACTCCGACAACAAGATTGGACGAAGTCGTCATAGCTCTTCCCGTGCTCTTCCTGTGCTGTTCCCGTCGCGGCGTCCGCCGCCAGCCCCTGCGCCCGCTTTAGTGAAGCAGGCCGACCGGGGCAAGGCGGTTGTCGCCGGACGTCCCGGGACGTCCCCGATTATCGCCGAAGCAAGCGCTCCAGATAGTCCAGTTCTTCCGGCGGCCGCTCCGGCTGACCCAAACGACGACGCAGTTCCTCCTGCACGCGATGGGCGCGTTGGGCTGGCGGCAGACCGAGCGGATCGTATTTCCCGCGCGCCTGCTTGCCGCCGCTGCTGCGACCCAAAGGATCCTGGCCCTTCCCGGTCCGCCGACGTCCCGAAGGCCGGCCGTCTTCGCCGTCTCCCTCGCCCTCCCCGCGCATTTTCTCAGCGAGCCGATCAGCGCCCTTGCGCAGGGACTCCACCGCCCGCCCCTGCGCCTCGACCGCCGCTTCGCGCCCCTCGCCTTTTGGCCCCAGCGCCTCCTCGGCCTCCTTCATCGCCCGACGGGCGGCGTCGAAGTCGCCCTCCGCCTCTGGATCGGCGCCCTCCATGTCCTTTTGTTGGCTCTCCAGACGGTCGCGCAGCGCATGTTGCCTCTGCTTTGTCCCGTTATCGCCCTGAAAGGTTTCGTCGCGCAGTTGCTGTTCCTCACGCGCCAGATCGTCGAGCTGCTTGAGCGCTTTTGCGCCCTGCTGACGTTGTGAGCCCGCAGCGCCGCCTTCCGCCGTTTGCAAATTCTCCATGATGTCCTGCAATTCGTCGAGCAATTGCTGAGCCTGCGCCGTATCGCCCGACTTCATCGCCTTGTCGATCTCATCAAGCATCGACTGCAAGTCTTCCGGCGTGAGAGTGTCGGAATCGCCCGACGCCGAGCGGGAAGGCGATCGGTTGGGATCGGGACGCGCGCCCATCTGCTCAAGCATGTTATCGAGCGCTGCGCGTAATTCTTCGCTCTTGCGAGCGATCTCCTCCTCGCTTTCGCCGCGCGCAATCGCCTCGCGCAGCGCTTGCTCGGCGGCGCGCAAATCGTTTTCGGCCTGCGGGGCGCGATCATTTTCGACCGTCAACGCCAGCGACCAGAGCATGTCGACGACGCCCCGCAACTCGTCGTCGGTGCGCGGCCCTTCAAGACCAAAGCGAACCGCCCTTAAACCCAGAAAAACGGCGGAAGGCGTGTCGAAAGCCTCCGGGGCCAACGCCAGCGCCTCGATCGCCAGACGCACGACGGCGCGATTGTCTGGATCAAGCGCCAATATACGGCGCTGTTCAATCAGCGCGCGCGCCAGAGGCTTTCTAAATCGGCGCTGCGGCAACACGACCGCCGCCGGCGACGAGGCGCCCTCCTGTCCCGCGCCGTCCTTCGCAACGACGCGCAAGATCGCGGGCGCGCCGGCAAAAGGGTTCTCGGCGAGATCGAGCGTCGTCTTGCCGGTCCCGACGCCGCCCGGACCAGTCGGCGGCGACAGGGGTAAACGCGGTGGCGCGTAAAGCGCGCGACGACCGCCCGGTTGTTGATCGAAGACGGCCTCAAGGCTGGCGACGCCGTAATCGTCGCTCGCCTCATAGGCGAGCGTCATCGAACCATGGGCGTTGTTGCGGGGTTTTGCCGCCAGGGCGACGTTCGGCGGTAGGTCGGGCGTCGCCGTCACCTCGAAGCGCCGGCCATCGGGCAGCGCCAGCCGCGCCGCGCTGGCGAGCCGGTAGACCGGAGCCGGCGACGCATCGGTTTTTGAGCCCTCCGCCGGCGGATCGGATTTTTCCGGCGGCGCCGGAATGAGCCCGCCTTCGACGGCGACGCGCGTCGACCCGGGGCGCAGGCGAAGGATTGCGCCCTGCGGGACCTCGATTGCCCCACCCTCCGATCCAAGCACGATGGCCGGACGACCGGTGTAGGCGGGGGGCTCGAACCAGGCGTCGATCCGGTCGGACGATCCCAGAAGACGGTCGCCGGCCCGCCAGTCGAAGGCCGCCGCCAGACGCGCGCCCTTTTCGTCGCCAGCGACAAAGCCCGCAGCAACGGCGGCGACGAGCGCCAGCGCGCGCAAGGCGAAGGGGTCGCGGCGCGCCAATTCCGGGTGCGGGGACGCGATCGGAGTTTCCGCCAGGGTCGCCTCAAGTCGCCGACGATGCACATCCCACAAGGCGCGGGTGGCGGGATCGTCTTTTTGCGCGGCGAGCGTGTCGTCGAGGGACCGGGCTGGCCGCAACGGAGCCGCGGCGGCGGCGTCGAGACGCTGCAGCGCGCTGGCGCGGGAAGGCCAACCTCGGGCGAGTTCCCGCACAATGAGGAACAGCGCCAGAAAGCCGGCGAGACCGACGCCGGCCATGCGCGCCTCAACCGGGGCCGGCCGCCACAGGTCCAGCCAGGAAAGAGCGACAAAGAACAGCGCAAGCGTCGCCAATGCGGCGACCAGCCGCAGCAGACGCTCGACAAAAATCGCCTGTTTCGACCGAAACAACAGCCGGTCCAGCAACGTCGGCGCCCTCGGGGGGGCTATATTCTCCGGCCCGGAAGGCGTTGGGCGAGAGGACAAGGCGGCGCGCAGTCTGGCGACGAGAGCGCGTGAGAGATCATGAAAATCGGGCATCGATGCTCCAGACCCCAAACATCGCGCATCCGGACGTCGTTTCCAAGTTGATCGCCGGATCGGGGGCCGACCAGATAGATGGCGTAGGCAAAAGCCGTTTCACAGGCGCCGGCGCAACAGGCTAGACTGGACGGCATGAAGCGCCGTCCGACGCCGCAGGGCGATCAAATCTCGCAGCCGATCGAGGATCTCGCCCGCCTGCCGGCGCCCGTCGCCGCCATTCGCGCGAAAATTATCGCCGCACTCGACAAAAACGACATTGAGGCGCTGCGCATCCCCATCGACTGGAACGAGGTGCGGCCGATCTTCGCAAAAAGCGGCGTCTTTCGGGCGGGAACCGATCCGGTCGAGATTTTGAAGGCGCTCTCTTTCGACGGCAGGGGCCGCGAAATTCTTGCAATCTTGCGCGCCGTGCTGGCCCAGCCCTTCGTGATCGTCACGCGCGGTCCGGTAACGCTCTACCAATGGCCCGCTTTCGCGAGTCAGCCGCAAGCCGAGCATGACATGTCCGCGCAAGACATGTCCGCGCATGAGGCGACGACGCCGGCGCAATGGGCCTGCGTTCGCTTCGCCGATCTCGCGCGCGCCAATTCAGAGGGAAAACCGCGACCGATGAAGCTCGGCGTCGCCGAGGATGGCGTGTGGCATTATTTCTGGAGCGAGGATTAAAGCGCGGCGTGAAAGCGGATGGGTTGCCCCTGGGACGGCGTGACCAACTCTCCCTCCCACATCACCCTGCGGCCGCGCACGAAGGTTCCGACCGGCCAGCCGGTGACCGTGCGGCCATCGTAGGGCGTCCAGCCCACGCGCGAGGCGGTCCAGGCGTTGGTGATCGTCTCGCGACGCTTGAGATCGACGACGGTGAGGTCGGCGTCATAGCCGACGGCGACGCGGCCCTTGCCGGCGATTCCGAAGATGCGCGCCGGGCCAGCGCTGGTCAGGTCGACGAATCGCGCCAGCGTCAGGCGACCGGCGTTGACGAAATCGAGCAGCAAGGGCGCGGTGGTTTGCACGCCGGTCATGCCCGAAGGGCTTTGCGGATAGGGCTTCGCCTTCTCCTCCAGCGTATGTGGAGCGTGATCCGAGCCCAGGACGTCGACGATCCCCTGTTGAAGCCCGCGCCAAAGCCCCTCGCGATGACGGGCCTCGCGCACCGGCGGATTCATCTGCGCAAGCGTGCCGATGCGCTTGTAGTCGGCGTCGTCCATCGCAAGATGATGCGGCGTCACTTCCACCGTAGCGATGTCCTTGTTCCGCGCCAGAAGGGCGATCTCTTCTTCCGTCGTGACATGCAAGACATGAATGAGGGCGCGATGCTCGCGGGCGATGCGTAACAATCTTTGAGTCGAGCGCAACGCCGTCTCGACGTCGCGCCACACCGGATGCGATGAAGGGTCGCCCTCGACGCGCAGGGGCTTGCGCTCCTCAAGACGATATTCGTCCTCGCTATGAAACGCCGCGCGACGGCGCGCATGCGCCAGCACTTCAGCAATTCCCTCGTCGTCGGCGATCAGCAGCGAGCCGGTCGACGACCCCATGAACACCTTGATTCCCGCCGCGCCGGGCAGGCGCTCCAGCTCGCCGACATGCCGCGCATTTTCATGGGTGCCGCCGACCCAGAAGGCGAAGTCGCAATGCATGCGGTCTGTGCCGCGCTGGACCTTGTCGGCGAGCGCTTCTGGCGTCGCGGTCAGCGGATTGGTGTTGGGCATCTCAAAAACGGCGGTGACCCCGCCCATGACCGCGCTGCGCGAACCGGATTCGAGATCCTCCTTATGCGCCATGCCGGGCTCGCGAAAATGCACCTGGGAGTCGATCATGCCAGGTAGGATATGCAGGCCGCGACAATCAATCCGCTCGCCGGCGACCGCGCGGGAGAGATCGCCGATTTCGGCGACGCGGCCATCGCGCACGCCAACATCGCGGGGCGCTTCGCCATCGTGGTTGACCAGCACGCCGCCGGAAAGGATCAGATCAAAAATTTGCGACATGGCCGACGCCCCGCAGCTAGCCTTGATGGCGGAAAGACCGCCCCGACCTAATTAGAGATGATGAAGACACGCCGCCAATGTTAATTTCCGGCGCCCAATGGTCGCGATGGATCCATCGAAGATAGCTATGAGCAAAACATTCCTTCTTGAAGACCGCGGCGTTGTCGAGGCGCGGGGACCGGACGCCGGCAAATTTCTGCATGGCCTCGTCACCAACGATCTTTCAGGCCTCGCGCCGGGGATGACGCGCTTTGCGGCCCTGCTGTCGCCGCAAGGCAAAATCCTGTTTGATTTTTTCGTCTTTGCGCCGTCGACCGAGCGCTATTTTCTCGATTGCCCGCGCGTCCTGGCGGACGATCTCGTGAAACGTCTGGCGCTCTACCGGCTGCGAGCGAAACTCGATCTGGCCAATCGCAGCGACGATCTCGCCGTCATCGCCTTCGAGGGCGCGGACGCCCCGGCCATCAGCGCTGCGCTGGCCAGCGCAGCCGATCCGCGCGCCGATTTCGGCGGCCGGGCGATCGTCGCGCGCGACGCCTTAAACACGACCGGCGACCGAGACGATTACGAAGCGCGGCGAATTCGCCTCGGCCTGCCGGCGGGCGGCGTCGATTTTGTCTATGGGGACGCCTTCCCGCACGAAGCGGACATGGACCTCCTGAACGGGCTCGATTTCGGCAAGGGCTGTTACGTCGGCCAGGAGGTGGTGTCGCGGATGAAACATCGCGGCACGACCCGCAAGCGTGTGATCCGTTACCGGGCCGACGGCGTCGCCCCCCCGCCGGGTACGGCCATTCGGGCCGGAGAAAACGAGATTGGCGTCACCGGCTCAAGCGTCCGCAGCGAGGGGCTTGCGCTGGTGCGGCTCGATCGGCTGGCTGAGGCTCTGGCAGCGGGTCAGACCCCGGTTGCGGCCGGCAGGACGCTCAGCTTCGACGCGCCGCCAGCCTGACGCTTTCGTTTCCGGCCAAACCCCGTTAAGTTCCGCCGCGACGCCGCCGGTCCAGCGCGGCGAATATACTTCTGATGGGGGAAGAGCCAAGTGAGCGGAAGCCACACTACAGCCGGCCGCGTGACGGCGAGCGTCAACGCCCTTGCAGGCGAAATCGTCGATCGGCTGGTCGCCGGAGCGGATCGTTACCGGGTCGCCGTTTCTCGCGGCGAGCTTGGCGAATTGCTGATCGACGCCGGGGCCAAGGCTGCCGGCGGCGTCGACGCCGGACTGCTGCTCACAGAAATCTGCATGGGCGGCCTCGGCCGCGTCTCGCTCGCCCACGCCCCGGGCGCTGAAAAATGGCCTTTCTGGCTCACTGTCGGCAGCAGCGATCCGGTCGTCGCCTGCCTCGCCAGCCAATACGCAGGCTGGAGCCTGCAACACGAGAAATTCTTCGCGCTGGGCTCGGGCCCCGGCCGCGCCCAGGCGCGCGTCGAAAAGCTTTTCGAAGAGCTGGCCTATACGGACAAGGCCGAGCGCGTAACCATCGTGCTCGAGAGCGGATCGCCGCCGCCGAAGGAAGTTGTCGAGAAAGTCGCCGGCAAAAGCGGCGTCGATCCAAAAAACGTCGCCTTTATTTATGCGCCGACGCAAAGCCTCGCCGGCAGCGTGCAGGTGGTCGGCCGTGTGCTGGAGGTCGCCCTGCACAAGGCGCACGAACTGCATTTCCCGCTCGATCATATTGTCGACGGCGTCGCCACTGCGCCTCTGTCGCCCCCCCATCCCGATTTCGTCCAGGCGATGGGCCGAACCAATGACGCGATCATTTACGCCGGCCGCGCCCATCTCTTTGTCAAGGGACCCGCTGCGGCGGCCAAAGAGTTGGCCGAAAAATTGCCGAGCAGCAACTCTCGCGATTATGGCCGGCCCTTCGCCGACATCTTCAAAGCCTATAAGGGCGATTTCTACCAGATCGACGGCAGCCTGTTCTCGCCGGCGGAAGCGCTGGTGACGGCGGTCGAGACCGGGGAAACCTTCCGCGGCGGCGAGATCAACGTCGCCCTGCTCGACAAGTCTTTCGGCGCGTGACCTCGCTCCCTCTCCCCGCAATCGGGGAGCGGGCGCCTCCCCGCATAGCGGTCTTCACCGACAAGCTCGACTGGCATGTCGAGGAGACCCTCAAAGCCTATCGCGCCCTTGGCGCCCGGCCTCTGGCCGTGCGGCTCTCCGCATGCAGGATTGACACGACCCGGCCCTATGGCCTCGCCATCCCGGGTTTTCGCCATCTCCCCGACCTCGCTGTGGTGCGCGCGATTGGCGACGGCTCGCTTGAGGCCATCACCATGCGGCTCGGAGCGCTACATGCGCTTGAGGCGCTCAAGGTTCCGCTGATCAACAACGCCCGCGCCATCGAATGTTGCACCGACAAATCAATGGCGAGTTTCCTCCTGCGGCGCGCTGGTTTGCCCACTCCCGACACTTTCGCCACCCAGTCGCCCGCTCAGGCGCGCGCCATCGCCCGACGCGAATGTCGGCGCGGACCGCTGGTCCTGAAACCATTGTTTGGCGCCCAGGGCTGGGGGTTGCGTCTGATCGAAACCCCTGACGACTTGCCAGGACTTGAGGAGGCGCGCGGCGTTTTCTACCTGCAACGCTTTGTCGGGCCCGCCAGACCGCCGTTCGAGGATATGCGCGTGCTGGTCGCCAATGGGGAGGTGATTGCGGCCATGCGGCGCCGCTCCAGCCACTGGGTGACCAATGTTCGGCAGGGCGCAAGGCCCTCAGCCGTCGAACCGACCGCCCGGGAGCGGGAACTGGCGGTGGCGGCCGCCGAAGCCATGGGAGCCGCGATCGCTGGCGTCGACCTCATCGCCGATGCGTCGGGGGCGACGAAGGTGCTGGAAGTTAACAGCATGGCCGGTTGGTTCGGGCTGCAGAAAGTCACGCCGTTCTGCATCGCCGGACGTCTTGCCGCCGAGAGCCTGAAAAACCTTGATAAACGCTGGCATGAGTAACCTCTCGGGTCATCTCTCGCCCGACGATGTCGCGCGGGCCTTCATCGCCGCCTGCGCAGCGGAGTTGCAGGCTCCCAAGCCGGGAAACGTTCACATATACGCTGACGGTCATGGCATGGCGGCGAATGATTTCATTCTCAGCGCGCGCGTCGCCGCGCCCCATATCGCCGCCCCCGATCTGGGAGTCGGGGCGCGCATTTTTGGCGCCATGCAGGCGACATGGGAGGCTGTCGGCCAAAACACCAACCTCGGCATCCTGTTGCTTTGCGCGCCGCTCGCCCAGGCTGCGCTGACCGGACACGGGACTGATTTACGCAGTGAGACGGGCCGGGTGCTGGCCAGCCTGGACGTCGACGACGCCGACGCCGCCTTCCGGGCGATCCGTCTGGCGCAACCCGCCGGACTCGGCGCGGCCGTGGAGCACGACGTTGCGGCTCCGGCCCGCACCACCCTGCTCGACGCCATGCGAGCGGCGGCGGGCAGGGATCGTGTCGCTTATCAATATGCTAATGATTTTATTGATATTTTTGAGACCGGCGCTTCGACGCTGTCCCGCGCCCGCGCTGACGGCGCGGCGGATGAAACCGCGACGCTGCGGATTTATCTTTCCTTTCTGCAAGCGTTTCCTGACAGCCATATCGTCCGCAAGCATGGAGCGGAGGTCGCTGAAGAGGTTCGGCGTGAAACAGAAAGGCGGTTTGCGCCACTATCAAATGCGGGGCGCGCGCGTCTTTTTGCCGAAGCCCTCGATTGGGACCGCGCGCTGAAAACGAGGAGCCTTAATCCCGGCACGAGCGCAGATCTTACTGTTACCACTCTGTTAACCGATAAAATTGCGAGCATCTTGGCAAAAGCCGACAAAAGTGGTTGAGTCCCGGCCGTTCGGGGCGGCCAGAGGTCTATCCGGCAAGGCATCTGGGTTTGGCGCCTTCCGCCAGATCGCGTATGTAAACAGCTGTCAGGTGATCCACAGCGATCTCCTGATCGCATTGAAAATTTTTCTTGAAAGGGAACGCACATGGCTTTGATTAACAAGATGCTGGTTGGCGAGTCGCTGGTTGGCGAAGGCAACGAGGTCGCCCACATCGATCTTATTATGGGTCCGCGCGGTTCGGCGGCCGAACTGGCTTTTGCGAACGCTCT
>CAIQCB010000020.1 GCA_903870245.1 uncultured Methylocystaceae bacterium | reverse complement strand
CGGCGGGGCGTGCTCGAAGGCCTCGATATCCCGAAAGCGAAGATGATGCGCGCGCCCGTCGACGCCATCGACGATGGCGTAGGCCTCCCCGGAGAGTTCGTCGTGAAGACCGGTGGCGACGAGCCGCCCGATAATCGGCGGATGGTGGGCGGGGGGATCGATGACAAAATCCTCGACGGCGCGATCCAGCCCTCTCTCCGACAGGGCGCGATGCATCGTTTTGACGATATCGCCACGTAGCCCGAGATCGCGCAGCCGTCTCTCCGCCCCGGCCTCGACAACCCACTGGCCGGCGCCGTCGGTCACGGCGAGACCCATGGTTTCGAGATAGTGCAACCGGCGAATCATTTGCCGGCGAAGAAAGAGATCGTCCGGTCCTGGCCGCTCGGGCCTCAGATCAACAAGCCCGACCTCGTCGAGGCGGGATTTGATTTCCCGATCGAGGCGGGTCCAGCGGTCGGCGGTCGCCTCCCTTTCCACGCCGGCCTGGATTTCGTGGTCGGGCTTTGGCCCCAGTTCGAGCGAGACAATATCCTCGGCGCGCGAGCGCATCCCCCGGGCGATATAGTCGCGGGCGATGACGAGATCGGCGCCCGTCTCGTCGACGCCCCGGACCAGAAGATGGATGTGGGGGTTGTCGGTGTTCCAGTGATCGACGGCGACCCAGTCGAGTTTCGTCCCGAGGTCCGTCTCCATCTGCCGGGCGAGATCGCGGGCGAAGGCGCGAAGGTCGGTCATTTCCGCTGCGTCCTCCGGCGAGACGATGAAGCGGAAGTGATGGCGGTCGCCGGCGCAGCGCTCGACAAAGGCGCGCTCGTTTACGCGCTCGCCGTTGGCGTCGAACATGACGGCGCGGTCGTTGTCTTTCGTGACGCCCTCCCGCTTGAGATAGGCGATGTGTTTGGCCATGGGCGCCGAGCGGAAAGCCTTGCCGCCATGCCGGGCGATCCGCGCCTTGATCGCGACGCGTCGGGACGAGGAGGAAAAGAGGGAGCGGCCATAGGCGTTGCGGCCCCTGCCGAAGGTCGAACGACCGGGGGTGACGCCCTTGTTCTTTGCTCCGGCGGAAAGCTTGCCGCCGGTCTGCTTGCTGATCGCGCGCAGCACCTGGTTGAAGAAAGATTTCGGCGGCGCGCTCCGGTTGCGGATCCTTCCAGGACGCAGGGTGAAGTCAGTGTCGTCGTCGCGCATGGATCGCGCTCCCGCGTAGAAAAGGATTGCCGGGCGCCAGGATTATCGTTGCGAAACAGGATGGATGGTAAAAATCAGGCGCCAGCCGCACGACCGACAGGCGCCGGCAAGCACGCGTCTCGACAGAGACTTGTACGACGCGGGCGCCGACCCTTTTATCTTGCCATCTTCAAGTCCTGCAGTTCCGGTCGTAATTCTTCGGTGCATTTGTTCATCTCCCGCAGTCCGAATGACGTTCGAAACGATCGACATTGGGCGCATGCTCATCGGCTCATGACCCTCGCAAAGAGTCCTGTCGACGACGGCGCGATGGCCGAGAGATCGACGGCGACGCGATCAGAAAACGAACGAGAACGGGCGGGATTTTCGCGCGTCGCTTGATCGGTGGAGGTTCCTCTGATGGATCGCGCTTCGTCCATCAATTGATCGGCTGGAGACCGCACGGGGAGTCGCTTTTCGTCTGCCAATTGGACGGCGGATAGCGCAACCATCGAGGGCGGAAACAGCGCCGAACGCTGCGCGGCGATGCGTTCGTCGGCGGGCGGCGCTGCGTCGAGTGACACGCCCAAATCGATCCGTCGGCCGACCGTCGAGACGTAATCCACCGTCTCGGCCGGCAGCGACCGCCGGCCGGCGAGGTGATCTTCGTAGCGACCGGGACCGGCGTTATAGGCGGCGAGAAACCCGCGCATTCCGTAGCGATCATGCAAGTCGCGGAGATAGGCGGCGCCGGCCAGAATATTGTCGCGCGGATCGTAGGGGTCGTCGCCCAGACCCTGCCGCGTGCGCAGCAGGATCCATGTCGCCGGCATGATCTGCATCAGCCCCATGGCGCCTTTTTTCGAGCGCGCGCGGACATCGCCCGCGCTCTCGGTGTGCATGACCGCCCATATCCAGGCGGCGGGGATGCGGAAGCGTCGTGCGGCTTCCGCGACATGGGTTTGGATCGCGGCATCGGCGTGCAGCGGGGATGCTTTCTGCGCGCTTTGACCCACCCGCAAATCGGCTTCCGCGACGTGGGATTGGATCGCCTCGTCCGCGCCGAGTGGCGACATTTTTTGTGAGCTTTGACCCGCCCGAAGGTCAGCTTTCGCCAAAACGGGCGCGGCCATTGTCGCGGTCAGGATCAGGCCGAGAAGAGCGACGGGAAAGTTCGCGCCATCGACGCCGCCTCGCGAGGCGGCGCAATCGATCCGACGCCTGGAGAGACGCGATGATAGAACCGTCGAAGGTCTCACGCCTTGTCCTCCCGGCGGCTGGCGCGCGTCCAGTACAGGCGATGCGTCCTGTTCGAGGCGTCGGCCGGAAAGAGAACGGCGTAGATCGGCGCCGGCAGCGACGGATCGTCGATTGCGAAGGAGACGAAGGCGCGCCCTTCGTCCGTTTTCCGGTTGCGCGCAGAGCCGATTCTTGCGCCGTCGCCATCCTTGCCGAGGGTGATCCAGTAGTCGGGCGCGTTCTCGCGAGACGCGTCCTGTGGCGGCGACAGCGTCGCCTCGATATTGAGCAGCAGCGTCTGGATGCGGCCGGTGAAGCCGTCCTCCGTCGATGAAAAAACGCCGATCAGTGACATGGTATCTATCCTTTCAGGTTTGGTTTTTCGTGATGGATTGATGGAGGGCGGCGCGCCGTCAGGGCCGCCCGTCCTTCGCTCTGTCGATCCAGAGCGGATGCGCCAGACCGATGACGGCGCGTTTGGGAAAGGGTCCGAAGTAACGACCGTCCAGACTGTCCGGGACGTCGGCGTTGACGAGAAAAACTTCGTCGTCGCCGAGCCTTCGGCAGCCGCGCCACTGCGGCAAGACGCGGTGCTGACTGTCGCGCCTCTTCGCGCGCGCGATCTCGCAACCCGCGACCAGAATGCGCTCATCCAGCCGACAAATTGGCGTCCCGGACAGCGCCGCGACGCGCTTCAGCAACAGGGCGTTGATGGGCAGGTAGCCGCGCGCCGCCATGAAGCGCGCAACTCTCTCCGGCGCCTTCACGGCGAGAAGATCGCCGACCTTCGGCGCAATCCCGGTCTCGATCCGGTAGAGCCCGACGGGCGCGCTGGCGCTGGCGTTCCAGACCAGTCGCGGCGAGGACGCGATCAGGCTGGAGATGGCGATCAGAACGATCGACGATCCCGCCATGAGCCACAGGAGCGCCGTCCTCATGGCATGGCCTTCGCGCGCAACAGCCACGCCTTGTGCTGGATGCGCGTGTAGAACCGCGGCTCCTGATTGGCGGCCAGACGGTTATGGACGTGACGCCAGTAGGCCGGCGAAACGTCCGGCGGATGGACGCCAATCGACTCGATGGCGTCGATCGCCTGAAACACGCGCTCGACCTTCGCCCATGCGCCGACGCGCAGCAGGATCTCGCCGCCCGGCCGCACAAAAGGCAGCGTCTGATACGCTTCCCAGCGATCGACGGTTCGCACGATGTCGAGCCGCGAGACGATCGTCCCGTAATCGTTCGACGCCCAGCGCACGAAGGCGAGGACCTGACCGGGTCTGAAACTCGCGACGCTGCGCCTTTTGTCGAGGAAGGTTCGCTCGACAGGATCGCCAAAGCGCAGCCAATGTTCGATTTTCTTCGGCCGGAAGGTCAGCTCGACGTGGGTCAGCGCATCGAAAGGCCGCCGCGCGTCGAGCGCCGATTGGCGGATGACGGAGGGGAGCGGCGTCCTCATGACGTTTCTCCCGGCAACGGTATTCTTTTGCGCGCCTGAAGCTCGTTCAGAACACGGCGCGTCTCCCCCGGCGTTGCGGGAACAGGCGCATGGACGACGTCGGGAAGCCGGAAGGCGTCGCTGGTTTCGGGATGTTTTGGTTCGATCGCTTTCTGCGATGGCGTCGACGGCGAAGATCGGGGAGGCGACAAACCTGCCCCCGTCCCGTCACCGAATGCCCTTGCGTCTTGCCGCCTCTGCGACGCCTCAGGAGAGGCTTTATCCACACCCCTCGCGCGTATTATTTTAGAATCTATTTTAGAATATAATTTACGGGAACCGGGATTGGTTTCTTTACAATGATTTATGACCTGTTTTGCGACCCGATAGCACGATCGTCTTGTACCCGATGGCACGATCGTGCTATCATTTATTAGCACGATAGGCCGCACGAGTTTTCCACAGGCCGAAAACCGGAACGACAATTGCCCTTTTCCGGCTTCGTCGCGCGCCAGCGATAAATCGTAATCGAGCAATCGGCCGCCATCGGCGATGTCGCGCAGATCGCGAATGAAGGCGACGCGCGGCGCGAGGCTGCCCGATTTGCGATGCAGATGATCGAGATCGAATGACCAGCCGGTCTCCTGTCGCCCGCCATGTTTGCGCGCGAGAAGGTACAGCCAGCGCGCCAGCCCGCCCGTCAGTCTGAAATACCGGGGATCGAGGGTCAGGCAGGACTGCGGCTGGCAGGTGATTTTGTAGAACCATTCGGAGAGGAAGATATCCAGTCCGGCGGCGCGATCATTGTCGTCTCTCGCTTCCCGCCAGTCGTCGATCCAGCTGAAGCTGTAGAGCCCCTCCAGACGATCCGGTCCCAGCGAGGTCGTGACCCTTGTCGCCTTGAGGCGGTAGAGACTTTGCCGCAGGCGATCATAGGCGTGCTTCGATCGGCCACGCCCGAGGAAGCCCAGAATGTCGTAGGGACGCGCGTGAAGGCGCCGGGAGGCGGGACGCTTGCTGTTTTGCGTCTGAACGATCTGCGAGGCCGCCCAGATCAGGATATCGGCGTCCCAGATGGTCGCGATTCCCAGCGCGCCGTCTGACTCGACCTGAACCAGAACGCGGGGCGTTTTGTAATCGATGGGTTTGAGGCGCGGCGCTTTCGCGAGGCTGAAAAACGGCCAGGACATCAGCATCTGCGGTTCGCAGACAGAGATGGCGCCATCGATGACGGGAGCGGGGACGAGCTTTTCAAGCGTGTCGGAGTTTAAGCCGAGAGACATGACTTTAACCCCTCAGCGGCCGGAATTTACGGTCGGTGTTTTTTCGGCATGACGCCGCGCCGGGAGGACGCGGCCACGTCCCGGATCGGAGGTGGAGGCTTTCGCGCCGAGGTCCGCCCAGTCCTGCAGGTCCGCCATGCGATAGACGACGCGCCCGCCGAGCTTCGAGTAACGGGGACCGGTGCCGTAGGTGCGGTGTTTTTCGAGCGTTCGTCCTGAAAGACCAAGAAACCGCGCGGCTTCGGGCGTGCGAAGATAGCGATGCGGGATCGTACCGGCGTCGGGGTTTTGCGGGGTGATGTTCATGCCTGGCCTCTGTGACGTTCGACCGCAGCGGAGAGTTGGCTGCGGCGTTCGATCACAGTGGCGAAGTTTTTGAGCGCAGGGGGTGTACGAAGATGACTACCCCCGAAAACGTACACCCCGCAGGACGATGAAACAGACCATGAAGAGCGTAGAGTTTTCTGTCGCGATCTAGTCGAGGAGGAGCTTCACATAGCCGCCATGCATCATCTCTTCACCGAGACGACAGAGGCGAATGACGCCCTGACGCAGCGACGATGTTTTCCAGAGTTCTTCGCTAACGCGGCGCTTGCCGTAGAGAACTTCGGCGATCTCACGATGGGAAGCCTTTGCCTCAGAGGCGTCGAGCGCTAGCAAGGCGTTCTGTAACCGGATCGTTTTTTGAGAAGGTTTGGACGGCTTTATCGCCCCTTGTCGCGCAACGGCGCGCAGCAGATGACTTACTGCCGCCAGTCGACGACCCGCGATACGATCAAGCGGGATTATCGCCTGCAGAAAATCGCAAGGCCTCGCCGATCCCGGAACAAAGATCTGGAAACGGTAACTCCCGTGCTTGAAAAGAAGATGAACGCCATCCGACGTTTCCCTGCAATTACCACCGTTCGAGATATCCCTCCAGCGAAGCGCAGACGCTGCAGGCTCTCTCCTTGCAGGGGACAAAAGGATAACGGCTGGGCAATCTTCCGGACGCCAGAATACGGGAGCATCGACGACTGAACGATCGGGATCGGCAAAGAAATCGCAACCTCCAGCGCCGCGCCAGATCTTCGGCGTCTGACTCGGTCAATCGGCTTGATGTTCTGAAATCGCGACGATAGTCGGGATTGCGGCGCAAAAACTCCCACGCCAGATCTCTCGACCCCAGAAAGGCGAGGCCTCGGTAGGCTTCCGGCGATCGCCAATCCGGACGCGACACGCGATTCTCTCCCTGTCAGGGAACAAAAGTTCCCGAAAACACGGAGAGAGAAATGTTCACATAAGAAGATGATCTGATAGGTTATGAAATGTCATGGGGTTATGCGGAAATGGCATAGTGCAATGACCTTGACGTCAGACTACACAATCATTCGGCCGCCTCCGGCAAGCACTATCTCCATTCGAACTCCTTTGGCTGATCCACCATCTCCCGACGGCTTCCTGTTCGGGTCGACCCTCATCGGCGATATCAGCGCAGCGTCATGCAGGGGGCCAGCACCGTGTCAAAATCTGGTTGGCGCCAAGATCGTGGCTGTGAGGCGCGCGGCTCAGTTAACAGGCTAGCGAAGAGGACGTCGGCCCGCTGGAGCCGTAACCTGAATCAGCAAGGAAGCAGCTAAGCTTGCGCCGGGGGCGATCACGCGGTCGAGCTCCTCGCTCGCGATCTCCGGTTTGCTCCGCGCGGTACGCCTTTCTTCCAGAATGCGCGATTGCGGCATGCGCCGAGGATCGCTTGCCCAGCAGCCTCCTTGCTGTAACCTTGCTAGAAAAATCGAAAAATTTTATTATTCATTAATATCAATATTTTGTATATTTTTAACTCGCGACTGAAAATCGCAGTGTCGGTGGTTCGATCCCGCCCCTGGGCACCATCCCTATATACGAAATACTACGATAAAGCATGATAATTCATTAGCTTATCGATCCATATCGTTTTCGGATCTACGGCGCCGTCCGACCAAATATCCGGCGACTTCCGTTCCAGCCCCGGCTAAGCCCTTGCTGCAATTGCCTGTCCCCCTTTGAATTTCGGTCATCGGACAGCGCTAACAGGAAATGCGAAAGCTTAACCATGTGTGATCGAATTACGAAACGCGTTGTCGAGGGCGTCCAGCCTGGCCTACGTGATGTTTTTCTTTAGGACAGCGATATCCCCTGGCTTTGGTTACAAGTGTTATTTGGTCTGACATTTGATCCAGGATTTTCACGAAGAGCGGACACGGGTTGATTTATGTTTTGCACGATAGATTGAGGGCAAGCTTAAATTTATCTTTTTCGCTTTTTTGTTACCGCAGCGCTTGTTTTATAACGGTAATTTAGTTGTCTGTTTAGACGATTTGGAAATGATGAATCAGGCGCATGTAAAGACTGATCGAGGTCAAAACGTGGGTCAAATCTCAGCGAATATGTTCAGGCCAAACGGGTCGCTTCTGAATGAAAATCAACAACTAACTTATATTAAATTTGACATCAACCGCCATAGGATAATCTTCTCTATTTATCATACTACCATGAAGATCAAACTCATAGAAAGATGCACCGGAAGATTCACGATTGGTTAGAGAGAAACCCATCTGATCATAGAAATCTTTTACGAGACCATTGCGAGATGTTGGATAAAATGCACCTCTTAAGGCAGAAGCGCCGCTTGTAGCGGCTTGATACTTGAGCACATCCATGACAACATTTTCAACACCGCGCTGAAGCACGCGACACGACATAATCCAAGTGTCAATCAACCAAGCGTCATCTATTGCCTCGACAATGACGACACCGATCATTCCATGATCAGCAAATCGATCCTCTAAACGGATTTGCCAACTGAGGCGACTGGGATCTTTTTCAATCGCCTCCAATTCAGCGATTGTATAGCGCTTGGTTGTTAAGTTAAATTGGTTTGATTTTTGAACAAGTTGAGAGATGCGGGCACGACCGACCATGTCGAATGGAGCTATAGTCAAAACCATTTCCAGGGAATGTAAATATTCTGAGTAGTCCTTTGCTGTTTCCAAGAGGCTTTTAGCTGCAGTCCGAGCCTCATAGGTCGATGCGCGGCGTACATCGTCTGTATTCAGCGGGAGGTGTTCGAAATATCCGGAGGCAACTATGGTGCGGACGAACTCGGCCGGATCATCACCCAGTTCCGGAACCATGACGAAAGGTAGGGAGCTTCGAACTCGCTCCCGTTCTGCAGGATTATCATCGATGAAAACAAGCGATGATAAACCGAGATCAAGCGTCTCAGCTATACGCACTAAGTTACTAGCCTTATCATCGAAATTTGCAACAAACACGGTAATTTCTTCGTTCCGGAGCAACATATCCGGATGCTCATCAAAAACCTCGCGAGCAATGGCTTCAGTGTTCTTTGAGCAAACAGCGAGCACAATGCCACGTCGTCTAAGATCCTGCGCGAATTCCTGTATCGCGAGGAAAGCTTCACCTTCCGCAGAACCCTGACCAAGCCGGATCCCGTGGAGCCCGTCGTCAGCCACCACTCCGCCCCATAGGGTGTTGTCAAGGTCGAGCACAAGAACGCGACCAGACCGTCCAGTCAAGGCGGCAATCAAAGCGGCGAGACCATCCGCCACAACGGGAGAGGCATGAAGGGAAAAAGGAACTTTTGCTTGATGGAAGCGAACTGGATCGAAAAAGGACATTGCCCCGATGCGAGCGGATATATTCGCGAGATCAAATGGTATAAGCGCGCCTGCTGCTGCAAACTCAGCAATTTTCGAATTAACGGCGTCCGTAATACGGCGCTTGCTGCCAGCAACCGCTGTATCTGAGGAAGAAATTTGTGTGTCCGCGGAGCTTGCTATAGTGGCCACAATTACAGGCGCTCCAACCTTGCAAGATAGCGCGCCGATTGTATGCTCTAGCTTAGCAATAAATTCATCAACAGCAATCTGCTCAGCTTTAGCATCAAGCAATTCAAGGCGTGAATGAAAAGCTCCTTCATCTTGTAGAAGGAAAACAGCATCGAATGGGCCGTCTGGTGGAGAGATAGCTGGATCAAATGCTAACGATGAAACGGCGCCAAACTCCGTTTCGACGACGTCGATCAACAGTCCACGCGCGAGACCCGCAACCTCAAGATCACCACCGAAAAAACCCAAGGAGCGATTGGAAACAAGCAGAATGCGAAAAGCCCGAAAATTTGAAGGTGGGGAGTTAAGAGAACGCGTCGCCTTCGCGATGCGTCGCAATATAAGTCTTTCTCCATCTTCCAGACGCATGGCAGAGAGTCGTCGAAGTCGATCGCCGGCGGCATCTATTTCGGACTGATTGGCTCCCGCGCGAAACAGTGCAAGTATTTCAGCCGCCTTGACACGCCAGTCGGAAGATAATGGCTCCCGCCATGACATGCAGGTTTGGAAGACCATAACGGACTTTACCTCAAGATATCTTGGCGCATACACACGCGGCTAGATCTCCGAGATTCTTCAACCCGTCAACCTCTCCTGCGGTGAACCGGACTCCGAACGCCTTTTCCGCCATCACGATCAACTGAACGTTGGCCAGGCTATCCCACTGTTCCACGTCCTTCGCGGACAGCTTTCCGGTAATAGGTCCGTCATATTCATCGAAAAGATCGCGGATAATGGGCTCCAAACGCGCGAGTATATTTTCGATCATCATTGACCCCTTCACCATAGATTTGATATTATTCTTAAGCCTATCGTGGCTAACCGACAAGTTTAAAGTAAATTTTTTTCACTTAAGGTTCAATAAAGGGGTGGGTGGGTGCTCAGAAATAAAAAACTTCATTTTCATCATATCGGCATCGCATGTTGTTCAATTAATGAAGAAGTAAGTCAGTGGGAATTGCTGGGATATCAGCCAGAGGGTTCAGTCTTCATTGATTCGACTCAAGGGATTCGCGGTCTGTTCATGATCGGCGGAGGGGCGCGCATTGAGCTACTTGAAGCAACTCAAGACTCTAATACACTCGCACCTTGGCTCAAAAGAAAGATTAAAATGTATCATTTGGGTTACTTAGCGCCTAATTTGTCTGAAGCAGTAGCGGAGATGATCGCCTCGGGGGCAGTAATTACAAGGGAGCCCATGTTTTCCACGTATTTCCGATCAAACATTGTATTCTTGACGCTACCAAGCCTTGTCTTGATCGAACTCATTGAGATCCCCTCCCACACCGATAATGAGAACTAAGGCTAGATTCTATGTTCGATAAAGATGCATACCCCCATCTTGCTGAAATCGTTGACACACTCGTTTCAATTTGGCCTGAACACACTCGCTTTCTTGAGAAGAGCTTTTCTGAGCGGGACATAACCTTAATGTCGTCGACAGAGCAACGGGCGGCGACAATCCTAGCGATGGTTGGGCGAAATAATATTCCGGAATACTGCAGAGACTATCGAACTCTTTGCAACATGCTGGAGGACGAAGAACTCTATTTCCGGCGCCATGGCGCATATAGACTCAAATATTTCGAAGACGCAGTGGCAGAAGTGTACTCGAACAAGGCATTCATGAATAGTTATATGAACTTTATTGCATTAAGTTATGTTCTTTGGACAAATCATGCTCGTGCGATGGCTCACTTTGAGGAAAATTATATCCCAAATATAAGGCTTGGTTCGCATCATCTAGAAATTGGGCCCGGACATGGACTGCTATTGTATATTGCCACGAAAGCGTCAAATGTAGCGTCCGTAACGGGGTGGGATGTAAGCGCTGCAAGTATCGCGCAAACCAAGAAGTGTCTAGCTTCTTTGGGCGTGACCAAACCAGTTACTCTTGTGCTCCAGAACCTGTTCGACGCACCTGATGAAGGGGGAAGGAGTCCTCGCTTTGACAGTGTCGTATTGTCTGAAGTCCTTGAGCATTTGGAAGATCCCGTATCAGCTTTGCGAGCAGTTTCAAGACATATGGCTGAAAATGGTCGAATTTGGATTAATGTTCCCATAAACAGCCCGGCTCCAGATCATATCTATCTCCTCCGATCCACCGAGGAAGCGGTAGACTTAGTGGCCACCAGCGGCTTTAAAATTATCGAGCACGATTTTTTTCCAATTACGGGCACATCGCTGAAGAGAGCTCGCCAATGGAACCTAACTATATCTGCGGTAATAACTGCAGAAAAAATATGAAAACTGAGCAAATGCATTCAAGTTATAAGACATGCCTCAAATCAGATCCCGTGATCTCTTGAATCATAGGTGTTGATTTCGACCGAGAGCTGACCCAGCGGCTCGAGTTTTTCCACCGAGAACTGAGCCCATGTTCGAACCTTTTTCTCTCGGCCATCGAGGGGAACCTGGGAATGATCAGCATGGAGTCAATGATCAGCATGGAGTCAATGATCAGCATGGAGTCATTGAGCGTCATCCGACGCGGACGACACCGGCAGCATTTTTCGATCCTGGAGATTGCGCGACGAACCAGACTGTCGAGCAACATGGTGCGCAAGTATTTAGTCTTCCGTGAAGAACTCGGAAGACATTGAAGTTGTATAGTTTTGTGCCACGCTGAAGTAGTGGTTTTTGCAAGTTTTGCCGATGTTTGGCGTGGTT
>CAIQCB010000019.1 GCA_903870245.1 uncultured Methylocystaceae bacterium | reverse complement strand
TGCCGGCGGACGCCATCAAGATGGCTTTGGAAACCAGCATCGATCCGGTCGTCGCCGGCTTCCGATTGAACCGGGAAGCATCGAAACCGGAAGGAGATCGCTCGGGCGTCGAAATCTTCGACCGTGAGCGCACGACCCCAATCGGCATGTCGTCGACCACAAGCGCAACCCTCGACCCGAACGACCCCCACGGCTGGGGCTCCATCGCCGACAAGCTTAACGCCGAGACCAACGCAAAGACGAAGCCGCAGACGACACAGGCCGGCGCATACTCGACCGATGAACTGGTCGAGCGGATGAACGCGGGCCAGTTATGATCGAACTGGCGCAGGGGTTGACCACGATCCCCGGTGCCACCGGGCGGCGCTTCCTTGTCGTCGCCCGCTTTATCCTGGGGCCAATCCATTGAGGATGACGCAACACATCCAAAAGAGAAAAGACCGAACGCCGGCCCCGAAGAATGGAGGCGTCATTCGATCACTGTTGCCGCGCCCTGGCCCATCGGCCGGGGCGCACCACCCCAGCCCGCCGCCGTGACCTTAAGGTTCCTTTTGATCGATCGCACCATGAAGCGGCGCGACCCCCCGATACGTTTGCGTATCAAAATTTTCGATTTTTCCAGTTTGGTTTGCTTTCAACCGCCCGGAAAGCCTCTGAAATCCTCAAAAGAGCCCCCTGACCGGGCATAGGAGAGACCAATGGCGAACCTGACATCGACCCTCAAGGTCAGCCTCATTGATGACGTCTCGAAGCCGGCGCGCACGGTCGCGCAGGCGTTACGCGACGCGGAGAAGGCTGCGGAGGCCGTCGCAAAGGGCATGGGCAAGAGCGGGTCGGACCCGTTCCGCCGGCAACTCGCGTCCCTGAAGCTCACGGCGAACGAACTGAAGGACGTTCGCAAGGAGTGGCTTCTTTACGCCCGCGCTCAAAAACAGGCGATGGGCGCGCAGCAATGGGCGACGCGCGGCCAGGGCGTGATGCTGGCCAAGGAGAAGCAGATCCTTGCGGCGGCCAAGGCGTCGCGCAAGGAGCAGATGGCTGCCTACAAGGCGACGGTTCTGGCGTCGCGGGGCGGGCGGTTGGGCGCGATGGGTGGCAAGGCGTCGGACTTCGCGTCCATGGCGCTGCCTGGCGCCGCTGGCATGGCGCTCGGGCTTGGCGGGACGGCTGCGGCCGGTCTCATGGTCGGCGGCGCGGCGACCTACGCCGGCAAGCAAGCAATCGATTTTAATAAGGCGATGGCGGACGTACGCAAGAAAACGAACCTTTCAGACGGCATGACCTTCGCCGACGTCGAACGGATGATAAATCGAACCGCCCTTTCGACCGGAACTGCAAGAACCGAAGTTGCGGCGCTGGCCGCTACGGCCGGACAAGCCGGCATCGAAGTCAGAGACCTATCAGGCTTCATGGATCTGACCTCCAAAGCGGCGGCAGGCTGGGACGTTCCTGTCCGGGAAGCCGCGCAAAAACTCGCCGAGCTGAAAACCTCGACCGGCATGACGATTCCCCAACTCAAAGAAATGGGGGACATGATCAATCACCTCGGTGACACCGGCGCCGCGTCGGAAGCCGACATCTTGGAGATGGCGTCTCGCACGCTTGCCGCGACGAAAGCCAGCGGCTTGAAAGCGACGACGACCCTGGCTCTTGTGACCGCTCTCAAGTCGACCGGGATGCAGGAGGAAGTCGCCGCGCGCTTTACGAATGTTCTGGCGCAAAGACTGTCTCTTGCAGCGAGCCTGACACCGAAAATCGCACAAGGCTTTAAAGAAATCGGACTTAACGCCAAAGACATAGAAAAGGGCATGAAGATCGATCCCGAAGGGACGATGATTAAATATCTCGACGCCCTGAGCAAGAGCCCGAATAAAATGTCATCGGCGCTGAAAACCGGCGGGCAAGAGTGGGCTGATGAGTTTGTTCGAGCGGCCGACGCGACCGGCGAAGTCGTAAAAAATCTTGAAGGAATCGAAAGCGGCGCTTGGAAGGGATCGCTTGACCGATCATTTTCTATTGATCTTGACACGACCGAGAAAAAATTCGAACGGCTTAAAGTCGTCGCATCGGAGCTTGCGGACGTTCTAGCACGCCCAATGCTTCCCGGGTTAAATCGATCGCTTGATGACGCAATCGACAAGATCGAGAACTTTATTCACCCGAAAGGACCGTCTACCGGGCCAGGATCGCTTGCGGGTTATGAGGCGCGTCTAGGTCTCGACGGCGCTAATCAATCGGTTCCGACATTCCAGAAACTACAGAACGCGTTGCGCATGCGCGAAGGGCGCGGCGTTCCGTCATGGGCGTATGACCCCACCGCAGGACGCATGGGAGTCGAGGGAGGAATAAGCCCTAACCATATCCCGACCTTTCAGCGCATTCATGCCGAAGGTCCGAGTCTCGCCACGCCGAGCGGCGCGCAATCTTCGATGGCGGGCGCCGATCTTCCCGGAACGAAGATTATTCACGTCGAGGCGGACACCGCCGCCGCGCAAAGTCAGATTGATAGCGTCAAGCAATCTGCGGAGTCGATCCCGTCGAATGTCTCGACCACCGTCAACGTCAACGCCGGTTCTGCGATTGCGGAATTGCAACAAGTCGTCAGCCTGCTGGGCCAGGTTGAACGCGGCGCTGGCGCTGCTGTTGCTGCTGCTGGGCGCGCGAAGGCCGCCACAAGCGGTATTTCAATTCCGAGCATCACGTCAGTGCAGCAGTCGAACTACAACACTGGCGGCGCGGCTGGAGCGGTTAAATGATGGATGAAAAGCTCGAAAAAGTCGCACGGGCGGCGCAATTGGCAATCGAAACGATGACCGATCAAGTCGCGCCGCTCGCCGCCGGCGCGCATATCGGGATCATGGTCATGATCGACCTCATGCGAGAAGATCCATCCTTTGAAGCAAAATTTCAGGCGGCGCTGAAACGTCGCCTTGCGCACTATCCGCCCGCCTTTGATCAGGCATCGCGCATCTTCGCCACGCCAGACCACGACGCCGTTACGACATCACCGGGGACGCATTGATGGCGAGCCGACCATTCATTGTTGAGCGTCGCGCCATCGCCCCGCGCCAGAGACAGGCGCGGGCCATGGTCTTTGACGTTGAGCTTAAACCTCTCCTGCAGGACGGCCGCCTTGCACGTGAAATCTCGCGCGCGCTGCGCATGTCGCCGCTTCGTTTCCCCAGAGATTGGATTGCCCTATGACGACGCCGACACCATGGAGCGCGAAACCGAAGGCGCCGAAGAAGCCGAAGACGCCGGAACCGCCAAAAGAAGAAAACCCGGGGCAAAACGCAACCCGCGTATGGGGCACGAAGGGCAGACAGTCACCGCGTCATACGAATAGCGTCCGTCGCGTTCTACGCATTGCGCAAGCCGCTTGGGAAGGTTGCAGCGCCGGGGAGATCGCCGACGAGATCGGGGTCGGGACACAATACGTTTATCAGCTATGCAGCGATTACAGAATCCGCCTGGTTCCAAAGACCCGTTTTCAATATGCCTTCCGAGTCATCATCGAGCTAAAGACCCTGGCCCGGCTTGAAGCCATCGCGGCCGAACGTGGCGAGAGCGTCGAAGAACTGACGGGACGCATGATCGACGTCCTGAGCAGGGAGAAGACGCTGCTATCGAACCTGATCGACGACGAAGACGAACCGGCACCAAAGAAAAATCACAAGCAGCGCACGCCCGTGACGAATACCCGAATTGATGATTCAGACGGCGGCGCCGAGTAGCGCCGTCTCGGTCCTATTCCTTCGCCTTTGCGAGCCTCACCCCGGCCCCGCCGCCATTTTCCGGGATAAATTCCACCCCGGCGCTTTCAAGCGCGGTTTTGACGGCGAGGAGATTGTTCGCCATTCCGACGGCCTGCCCGTCACTGGCAACCATGCGGCCGATGGTTGGAACCGAGACATTTGCCGCCTTGGCCAATTCGGCCTGAGAAAGACGAAGCAGCGCCAGTGCCGCTGCAATCTGTCCGCCCGTAATCTGATATTTTTCACTCACGACGATAAAATCCTATTGACAAACCTGCCAAGCTGATAGTTTTATATCAGGGCAATAAATTCCAATCAATCGAAACCAACGCGGAAACCACCGTTTCTGCGAACGCCGGAGGCTTGCCCGATGCAGTTTGACCATAACCACGAATGGCGCTGGCCGGAGGGCGTGAGCCCGGAAGCCATCGCCCTTGCGCGCCGAAAGCGCGACGCCGACCGGGCCGCCGGTCTCGCCGTCCAGTTCCGTCACCCCGATAGCGGCAATCTCTCCGAATTTTCCTTCTCGACCGTCGCCCAGCGTGACCGCTTCGTCGCCCGGCTGACTGGTCCCTTCGCCGTGAGCGTCCGCTCATGAGCGACCACAGCGTCGCCGCCCTGATCGCCGCCGCGCCGTTCTTGGCGCTGGCCCTGATCTTCGCCGCCCATGAAACGGCAAACATTGTCACCACCGTGAGGAAGCAAAAACCATGAGCAAGCCATCTGAAAAACGCGACCCCGACGAAATCATTCTGGCGCCTCACGCTGGCGTCGGCGGCGCCGGGCGCATCCCGGTTATCGGCCGCGTCAGCAATGGGGCCCAGCCGGTCGATGACGAAGACGAAGACGGTTTCGACCTATCGATCGAGTCGTCACTCCGGGCCGTTCAAATCGCGTGGCGCGACCTTTACGAACTGAAAGGCGCGCTTTCCGCCGCCGCCATTCCAGCTAGCCCCGGCCTCGACCATGCGTGGTCCGTCATCGATGGCTTGGACTCTTGGTTCGATAGTCAAGAGAAGCGCCTGCAACTGATGCTTGATCGCCGCGGCAAAAGCGGGGGCGCATCATGACGACACGTGTCTTCGTCGAACTCGACGGAAATCTGCGCCAGCGCATCGAGGCGCTGGCGGAAAGCCTGATCGACATTCTCGACCAGCTCGACGGCGACGACGGCGACGAAGACGACGCCCCGGCCGAAGACGACGACTCCGGCATTGCAGACAGCGACGCCCTCGAACTCGAACATGAGGACGCGGAAATCGCCGGGCGCTTTGCCGAGAACCGGGCGCTGAAACAGGCGCGGCCGGACCTCTACGCCAGAGGATCATTCCACAAGGGCGTCATCCGCTTCTAAGCGCGCTGGGCGCGGCTTCACGGCCGCGCCGGGCAGGTCCCGCCGGACGGTTATCATGACGGCAGCGGCGGGGCGTTCTGGCCAACTGCGGGGCGTCTCCATAGGCCAAGGGCAGTCCGAAAGATTGAAGCCCGGAGACCGGCGCCACGGCAGGCGTCGCAAGTAGCAATCGACTGACAGGGCGCCGCTTGCACCTGTCGGGCCCAAAGCGACGGCCGGCTCCGCCGAGCAAGATTGCAAGGGCAAGGAACGCCACCCGGTCGCATTGCGGCTAGGGCTTGGCGTCCTTTGCCCTTCGCTCAAGCCTCACCACCGAGCAACACCGATGGATTTATTCACTCCTGATCGACTGGGTACGGATCCACAGACCCGGAATTTTCAAAAAACGCGCGAGCGCGACGCGTGCGCACATGCGCGACATGCGAGCGGCGACATGGCGGAACTGGTCAAGATGATCGAGCAGATGGCGGCGCGACGTTGCAGCGTCAATCAAGTTGTCGCGGCCGTGCGTGAGTTTTACGAGCGCAGCGCTAC